>JAVXNK010000003.1:0-33988 GCA_036645835.1 Angelakisella sp.
CACAGCATGGAGGGGGGAGTTAGGCGGGAAAAAGACCGTAGGGCTTTTCTCGCCGTGTCCACCCCGATTGCTGTGGAGGGTTGCAAGGGCGTAGCCCTGCTGCGTTTTACATCCTTTGCCGCACAGCAAAGGATGTGCCATGCCCCGGCATGAGGGGCAAAAGCCAGCGGCTTGCGCTAATTACCCCCGCCGGTTAGGCGGAAAAATCGCCAGGCAGGCACACTACCCTTTATTTCCCCACACAAAAATTCTCAAACACCTTATCTATAATCTCTGCCGAAGCTTTCTTTCCGGTTAGCTCTAGCAAGCTGTCAATGGCCTCCTCCAAGGAGATGGACACAGCATCCAGCGTCTGCCCATAGCTAAGAGCCCCCAGCGCTTCCTCCAGAGCCTTTACTGCTGATACCACACAGCCCAGCTGTCGCCCGTTGGCAAGCATAGCCGCACCGCTGTCAAGCTTGCTTGTCCCCACCAGTTCCGCAACTGTGCGTTCCAGCTCTGCCACACCCTGCCCTTCCCGGGCGGAAATTTCCAGTACCGCACAGGTATGGGCTGCTATTATTTCCATGTCCGCGGCCCGTGGTAGGTCGCTTTTGTTGCAAAGGCCAATGGCAAGCCTACCGTCCAGCCGTTCCAAAAGGCTAATGTCGCTTTCGCTCAGTGGGCGGGAACCGTCAAAGATAGCCAGTATCAGGTCGCACTGCTCCATACGGCTGACACTCCGCTCTACGCCTATCTTCTCCACCACGTCGTCAGTGTTTCGGATACCCGCCGTATCACTAAGATTTAAAAGCACCTCACCCAGCCGTACCCTGTCCTCTATCACATCCCGGGTAGTGCCTGCAATATCGGTAACAATGCTCCGCTCATAGCCTGTCAGCAGGTTCATGAGGGTCGATTTTCCCACGTTTGGGCTTCCCACAATAGCGGTGGAGATGCCCTCCCGAATAAGCCTGCCCTTGTCATAGTCGGAGGCCAGCAATGCCAGTTCCTGTTGGGCCACCGTTAAGGTATGGGAAAGGTCACAGGTAAGCACCTGCTCCACATCCTCCTCTGGGTAGTCTATCCATGCGGAAATATGGGCAGCAGCCTCCATCAGGGTCGTATTTATTCTATCGATAGCACGAAAAAGTGCCCCATCATGGGCTTCCAGTGCGGCACGGACAGCCTGACGGCTCTCTCCCGCAATCAGCTGTGCTACGCTTTCGGCTTGGGTCAAGGTCATCTTTCCGTTTAGGAAGGCTCGCTTGGTGAACTCTCCTGCCCCTGCGGGAACTGCCCCTGCCTCAATGGCAGCTGCTAGCACCTTTTCCAGTATAAAGCTGCCCCCGTGGCAGCTGAGCTCGCAGGTGTCCTCCCCGGTGTAGCTGTGGGGGGCACGGTAAACAAAGAGCACCGCCTCGTCCAGCTCTCCCTTGCTATCGTGTACCCGTCCCAGTGCTCCGGTGTACCCTTTCATATCCAGTGGGGATTTTTTACCAGAAAATATACTATCTGTAATACTAATGGCATCCTTTCCCGACAGGCGCACCACCCCTATTCCCCCGCCACACCCGGTGGCTATGGCAGCAATTGTACGGTTTTCAGTCATGGTGGTCACTCCCCTCCGGCAAAGTATTCATAAGTCTTATGCCAAGCAACTTTAAGTTTAATAAGATAATAGTTATTTTACCACAATAGCGCAAACAATTGCAATGGCGACAATAAAAGGGACCGCATAAAGCGGCCCCTTTTATACTATTTTTATAACTTAGTTGGTCTTGTTGTACATCTCTATTTCGGAGTTCAGCTGCTTGCAGATTTTCTCCAGAGCGGACTCGGGAGTAGCTGCGGGCTCATTCATCATAATTTCTACTTCGTTTTCAATGATGGTACGAGCCTTGGGGAACACGCCCATAAGTGAGCCTGCACATGCAGGTTTGGAGTTACGGAGAGAGTTTACAGCTACCATCATGCCCTGGTTTACATCCTTGCAGTAGGTAACAAACTCAGGAAGCTCGGTTGCGCCCTTGCGGATGGGCAGATATCCGGTGCCCATGGACCACTTGGCCTGAACTTCTGCACCGGTAGCATACTTAATGAACTGCCAGGCAGCAGCGGCACGGTTTTCGTCGCCGTTGTTAATCATCCAGAGAGAGCCGCCGCCGACAGAGGTACCGCCGGTATCGCCGGCATTTACCTTAGGCAGAGGAGCAAATGCAATTTCAAACTTACCCTCGGCAGCAGCCGCGGTATCTACGTAGATAGAGCAGGAGTCAAAAATGAAGCCTACGGTGCCGGTGGCAAACTGCTTCTTAGATTCGGCAGTGCCCTTGCCCCAAACGGTCATAGCGGGGTTCTTGCTGGCAGATTTGTAACCCTTGAGGATATTGAGGCCTGCGCCGTTTTCATCAATAACAGTCTTGGTTGCGCGTGCTTTACGGCCGTTGCCGTTGTCCAGCAGTTCCTTATCCTGAATACCTACCAGCTGTTCAAACACCCAGCTGTAGTTGGTCATGGAGCCGCCCACTGCTACGCCGCCCTTTTCCTTCATAATCTTAGCACTTTCCTCTAGCTTTTCAAAGGAAGAGAAAGCGGTGTTCAGATCCAACCCAGCCTTTTCAGCAGCGGTTTTGTTGTAGATGATTACAGGAGAGGAGCAGTTAAAAGGCATAGAATAAAGTCCGTCCGGCAGACTGTAGTAAGCCAAAATGTTGGGCTCATAGTCGGAAATGTCATACTTATCCTTGTCTATGTAGTCCTGCACCTTTAGGGCAAAGCCGGAGTCGATCATCCAACGGGTACCAACGTCATAAAGCTGCATAATGTCAGGGCGGGAACCCTCGCCTGTGGCGCGGAGCTTGGTAATAGCGTCATCGTATGTGCCCTGGTACTGTGGCTCTACAATAACTTCCTTCTGGGAAGCATTGAAGCCGTCAACAATCTTTTTCAGTGCTTCTTCGTTACGACCGCCCATGGAGTGCCAGAAAACAACCTTGGTAGGCTCTGCAGTCTTTGCTACTTCGGTAACAACACTGGAGGGAGGTGGAGGTGCTGCGGGGGCAGCGGGAGCCGCGGGGGTAGCAGGAGCTGCCGGTGCGGGTGCGCCGCATCCTGCCAGCAGAGTCAGAGACATCATAGCCGCCAGTGATATCGCCAGTAATTTCTTCCCGTTCATTAATAAGCCTCCTAAATTTTATTGTTATGGGTGTCATTTACCCATGAGCCCGAACCAAAGAGTATCAGCCCTTGACAGCGCCGGAGGTCATACCCTTAATGAGTGCCTTCTGCCCAAAGACAAAGACAAAGATGGAGGGTATTAGAATCAGTACTGCACCGGCCAACACCACGCCATAGTCAATGGCTTCTGCGGTTTTTAGAATACTCATGCCGATTTGAACCGTCCGCCGTTCCGATTTATTGGTGACCAGCAGCGGCCACAGGAACTGGTTATAGGTTTGAATAAATATGTAGATGACCAGTGAAGCAAGCACGGGCTTGGAGATAGGCATCAGAATGCGGGTGAGGAATTTTACATCGCCGCAGCCATCCAGAATAGCGGCTTCCTTTAGCTCCTTGGGCACGGTAAGGAAGTACTGCCGCATAAGGAATATACCCATAGCGGAGGTCAGGTACGGCAGCACCAGCGCCAGGTAGGTATCCTGAAGCTTCAGGTGGGAGATGGTCAGGTAGTTTGCCATAATGGTAGAGTCTGCGGGTATCATCATGGTGGAAAGCACCAGCATAAAGAGCAGGTTGCGCCCTTTGAACTCAAAGAAGCTAAAGGCATAGGCCGACAGTGAGCAGGTAATAACCTGTACCATAATGACTATAAAACAGACAATAAAGCTGTTTGCCATAAACTGAAAGATGGGAACGGAGTGAAGCGCCTTTACGTAGTTTAGCACCTTTAGTCCGCTGGGCAGTATGTTGGGAGGAATGGAGGCCATTTCGGAAGCGGACATAAAGCTCATGGAAAGTCCCAGCAGTATGGGGCTTACAATCAGTATTCCAAACAGCAGGTTTAGCAGGTTCAGCCCCACTTCGACGGCAACGTTTTTCGTATGTCGGTTCACTAATAGTTCACCACCTTTTTCTCAAAACTAAACTGGATAATGGTTATGATAAGGATAATGGTGAATAGAATGACCGACTGTGCAAAGGCGGTTTCAAACCGTCCGTCACGAATACCCGACTGGTAGATGGAGTAAACCAGCACATTGGTGGAGTACTGGGGGCCGCCGTCCGTAAGCAGGCGAACCTGTGCAAAGGACTGAAAGGAGATTGTAATGTTATAGAAGATAACAAAAAATATTTGGGGGGAGGCCATGGGCACCAGTATGCGGAAAAGGCGGGTAAAGTACCCTGCCCCATCAATGGTGGCACTTTCGATAACGTCATCGGGAACGTTGCGGAAGCCGGTAAGCAGGAAAATAAAGTTGATGCCGCAGCCCAGCCACACGGTAATAAAGGCAATGGCATATAGGGCATACTCGGGCTTTAGCAGCCACTGAATATCGGTTCCCAGGGCAAAGTTTACAATGCCCGACTGGTTTGGACTTAGCAGCTGGAGCCAGATGGCCGCTGCGGGGGCGGATGCAACCGCCATAGGCAGTGCATAGAAGGTTTCATAAAGTGCAGAGGTCTTTCGTTTTTTTAGTGCCAGTACTGCCAGCACAAAACCAACCAGAATGGATGGGATGCCCACCAGTAGCGCAAACTTGAAGCTGAGCATCACGCTGTTTTTAAACATATCGCTTTCAAACAGCCGTATGTAGTTTTCTATGCCTACCCACTCCATGGGTTTTCCGGATGAGTTGGTCAGGGAGAAGGAGTAAAGGACCGTTTTTACAAAGGGAAAAAACACAAATAACCCAAAAACCAAAAAGGACGGGACAAGGAACAGATAGGGTACTATTCCCGGGCCACGCTTCTTGGGTCTGCTTTGTTTCATACACTTCGCCTCCTATTATTTACTGTATATTTTTACTAAATTTTAATAAAAATTAACAAGAAAAATTTGACATCTGACAATTGGATTATACCGTTGTTCTTACCAATATGTCAAGTGAAAAGGCAATAATTTAATTCACTTTATATAGTTTTTACATTGTTCGTACAAAAGTATTGTTAAACATTACGATTATTTAGCTATTGATTTAATAAAAAAATGGAGTAAAATGTAAATTGAACATAATTTTTTTTGCGGTGTTATTTGAACAACCGTATATTATCTTATCATTCCTGTGCTTTGCGTGATAAGATGCAAGCCTACATACCAACCTATGCCGACGCAAAGCGGCGGAACGGATGATTTTATGGCTGTACGATCAGGCCCAACGCTAACTGACATTGCAAAGGCGGCAGGTGTTTCGCCCTCAACGGTTTCCCTCATACTAAACCAGCGAAGCGAAGAAAGCTTTTCCCCTGCCACGGTAGAACGGGTAACCGAGACAGCGGCGGCGTTGGGGTACCAGAAGCGCGCCCCAAAGCCTGAAAGCCGCAAGAAGGGCAAAAACTTTAAAAAAATAGCTATTATCTGTCCTTCGGTAATGAGCCCTTACTATGCCATTCTGTTACAGGGCATGGAGCAGGTGGCACGGCAGGCCGGCTACAGCACCTGCCTCTTTACCACCTACTGGGACCCGGCTGCCGAAGCCGAGGCGCTGGCGGGACTGGATCCATCCAACACCGCAGGCATCATCTATGGCATGATACCCCTGGTGCCGGAGCTGACCTGCCAGTACTCCGCTAAGATACCTATGGTGGTGGTGGGAGACCGGCATATCAGCCTGAATGTAGATATGGCGGAGCTGAACAACTACAACGGCGGTGTGCTCATTGCCAACCACCTTATCGATTTGGGGCACAAACATATTGCCTATGTATCTACCACGCTGGATGAAAACCACTCTGCCCGTGTAAAACGGCTGGAGGGTCTGCGGGATACCTTTAAGCAGCGCTGTCCCGAGGGCAGTGTACTGGTTCGGGATAGAAAGGTACTGCCAAACGAGGAGCTGGAGACTACCGGCATTGAACACAAGGTGGGTTATGAACTGACAAAAGAGCTGCTGTCGGATGAGCGGATAACCGCCTTTGCAGCTGTAAACGACATGGTGGCCTACGGCGTACTGGATGCGCTGGCAGATGCAGGCAAACGGATACCCCAGGACTACAGCGTTTCCGGCTTTGATAACCTGTATCCCTCCCGTTTTCGCAGCGTAGACCTAACAACGGTGGAACACTCCATAGAAAAAAAAGGGCGTTGGGCCGCCCGTTTGCTGCTAGATAAGCTCACCAGTCCCACAGCCGATTCTATTTCCTACGGGGGGCTTATGCGGGTAGAGTACGAAAGCTTTTTGATTCGGGGGCGCACTACCGCTGCCCCTGCAAAAAGATAGGCATATTAAAGACGACGAAATGAGGTAAGCGGATATGGCAACAATATTTGCGCACAGAGGCTTCAGCGGACGGTACCCGGAAAACACAATGCTGGCATTTGAAAAGATGCTGGAGACAGGCTGCGCCGGAACCGAGCTGGATGTTCAGATGACCAAAGACGGTGAGCTGGTTATTATCCATGACGAAACGCTGGAAAGAACCACAAACGGCCATGGACTGGTAAAGGACCATACTCTGGCTCAGCTTCGGGAACTTACTGCCGACGCCACCTATGCCGGAAAGGTTCCGCCCCAGAAAATTCCTACCCTGCGGGAGTACTTTACCTTCATTCAGGATACCGGACTTATTACCAACATCGAGCTAAAAACCAGCATCTTTCAGTATCCCGGCATAGAACAGGCTACTATCGACATGGTGCACGAGTTCGGCCTGGAGGATCGGGTTTGGTTCTCATCTTTCAACCATTACACCATACTTCGGTGCAAAGAAATCTGCCCCACCCTCAGCTATGGGCTGCTGATAAACTGCTGGATAAAGGACATAGGCGCGTACGCACAAAAGCTGGGTGCCACCACCGTAAACGCCGAAACTGAGTTTCTTCTGGAACAGGAGATTGTGGATGACCTGCACGCCCACGGCATAGGCGCCCAGGCTTGGACAGTAAACCGCCCCGAGCAGGTAAAGCAACTGGTGGAAACCGGTGTGGAGTACATTATCACCAACTTTCCCGACATGGCTATGGCGGCTATCTCCTAACATACTGTAACACTAAATAGGGCGTGCATTTTGTAACAAATGCACGCCCTTCGCTTATTATGGTCTTCCCTATTTCTCTTCGCTAATGTGGGAGGAGTAGGTGTAGGTATATCTGTTGCCAACGTAATATGTCTCGTTATATTCAAACAGCTTCCCATCGGAAAGATAGGTCACATGGGCATTTCGCAGTAAGGCCTCATTGGAGATGCCAAGCAGCTCACGGTGCTCTGCTGTGGGCATTATGGCGGTTATGCTTCCCTCTAAGTAGCTCCCGCCCAGCCCCACACTATCCAGATAGGTGTAGAGCGACCCCTCCAGTGCACTTACATTCAGTGCAGGCAGCAGCTTACAAGGAATATGGGTATAGCTAATAGCCATAGGCATGTCATTGGCTGTTCGCAGTCGGATAAAGTAATGCATAAAGTCATCGTCCGCCAGCTTCAGCATGTCGCGCACCTCGGGAAATTCTGCTGCCCGTGTCACACGGTATTCTACCAGCTTTGAACCCGGAACCATACCAATGGAGCACATATCGCTGGAAAAACTGTTGCCGCCGCCAATATTTTTCTTTTTGTGGGCAAACTGAACAAAGGTGCCTTTGCCTGCAACCCTACGCAGGTATCCATCGGCAACCAACGCCGAGATGGCCTTGTTAATGGTCATGCGGCTTACCTTATATTCCTCGCAAAGCTGTTGTTCAGTCATAATCTGCTCGCCGGTTTTCAGCTTCTGTGAGCGTATCTTTTCTATTATGTCGTTTTCTATCTGTAAATACTTTGATAGCTCTTTCATGTCACATGCTCCTTATGATACTGCATGGAAAGTAAATTCCCTATGCTGTATCCATTTTATACAAGTTTCATTAAAAAAACAAGGTGCAAGCCGCTAAAAAGCAAGCTAAGCACCTTGTTTTCAGTTGTAGCTCTTAGATAATACCAATCAATGCGCCTACGATACCTACTGCAATGGTGATAAGCAGGATGGTTGTAGACTTGTAGCCCTTCTTAAGCAGGCCGAACATTGCAAGGGTATACATCAGTGGCAGCAGCAAGGGGAATATCTGGTCCAGGTAGGTCTGAACAGCAAACTGTGCCTCGCCTATTGTGAAGGAAAGGGGTGTGCTTAGCTTGACCATACCGGCACTCATACCGCCGATAACCATAAGACCCACAATGGTTGCGCCACGGGAAAGCATATTCATAAACCCGGAGCCTTCGGCATTCTGCATAATGCCTGTTCCCAGCTTGTAACCCCACAGGCCGCTGTAGTAGCGGATAAACAGATGAGGAATGTTGAACATCAGCAGGAAGATAATTGCGCCTAGGAAGCTGCCCTGCTGTGCCAGTGACAGACCCACACCGGTGGCAATAATACGGATGGTTCCCCAGAAGAAGGAGTCGCCAATGCCTGCAAGAGGTCCCATAAGACCAACCTTGACGTTGTTGATGGTGCTCTTGTCAAAGTCAGGGTTCTCGCTGGCCTGTTTCTCCAAAACGGTGGCAACACCTGTAATGGCGGGCACCAGATGAGGGGTGGTGTTGAAGATAGCCATGTGACGGGTCAGCGCAGCTGCCTGATCCTCTTTGGTTTTATAGTAGCGCTTGATAGCGGGCCACATGCCAATGGAAAAGCCCAGTGCCTGTTGTCTTTCATAGTTGTAGCAGGCCTCCAGCAGGAAGGAGTTCCAAAAAATCTCCCGTACCAACTTTTTTTCGTCTGGCTTCAAAACTGTTTTTTCCTTACTCATCAAAAAGCGCCTCCTCATCAGATACTGTTACAACTGTACCGTTTCCCTTTTCAACCACTATCATGTAAGCGATAGCAACACCTATCAGTGTAATCGCCATGATAGGCAGCTTCAGATAGGCAATAAGTACAAAGCCCAGTATGAAATAGATCATGTTCTTGCCTGTCATCATAGGCTGGAGCAGAAGTGCAAATCCAACTGCCGGCAGCAGACCGCCCGCAACATTCAGACCTGTCATTACTACTGCAGGGATAGCAGCTACAAAGGCTTCAACTGCAGGAGAACCGAACAGCATTGCTACAAAGCCAACTGTAAAGTACATGGCGCACTGAAGCACAAGTCCTGCAAAGTTCAGGGCAATCATACCCTTGATGTTGGCTTCGCTGGCAAGCTTCATGGCAAAGTCCATAAACCAGCTTCTAACGATGAATACAATAACCTTTAGGGACTGTGCCAGTATCGCAATGGGAAGGGCAAGTGCCAGTGCTACTTCCACGCCGTTTCCGCTGGTAATAGCAAACGCAGTGCCCAGACCTGCACCAACCAATACGTCGGGCGGAACAGCCGCACCTACCTGTATGGCTCCCATGAAGACCAGCTCAAGTGTTGCGCCAATAAGCGCACCTGTTGTTACATCCCCCAAAAAGAAGCCCACCAGCGGTGCAACCACGATTGGACGGATAACCATCGGAGTACCTCCGACCTTTTCCACAAACCACAATACTGCCAGAATAAGACCTACAATTAACGCCTCTTGCATAATACTTCCCCCTTACTTAAAAGTAACCTTGTTTTTTAGTGCCGAGTAATCCTTCTTTGCTGTCGATGGAACTTCCTGAACCTCTATGACGTAGCCCTTTTCGAGCATGACATCCAGATATGCAATATCCTCTTTGTTTACATACACAGCGGGTGACAAAAGCTGTTTGCCATCCTCCATCTGCATTCCGCCAAGGTTAACTACCGGTTTTTCAGGTATCATGCCAAGCAGTGCATCTGCATCCTTGGGACATGCGGTAACCACAAACACCTTCATGTTTTGCAGCTTTTCGTTCTGCAGCAGTACTGCAGCTTCTTCCAAAGTCCGAACCGCCATCTTTACACCGTCGGGGCAGCACATCTTCATAGCAGACCTGCGTATGCTATCCCCTGCTGCTGCATTACTTGCTATTACAATAGCATCATAACTCAGTGCCGACTTCCAGCTGTACGCCACCTGTCCATGCAGTAGTCTGTCATCAATACGAAGCTTTACAATCATTCTCTACACCTCCTTAAATATCAAAATCGTCTGTGTCTGCCTGTGTCTGAACACATTTTTTAACACGCTTCATCTGCTTTGCGCAGATAGCTATGGTGTCATCCAAATCCTCATCGGTAAGCTCGCTATCCGGCTCCAACAGTGCCAGCTCCAGCACCACTGCTAGGTTAAATCCGCTTACCAAACGCACATTGCTGCGCTGTGCATAGGAAACAATAGACTGGTTGACGCTGCCGCCGTACAGGTCGGTAAACACCAGCGCTTCGTCCTCGGGGGACAGGTTGTTAAAGTAGTTTTCCAGCTCCTTGGCAACATCGGTGCCCTCTACGTAGGCGTTAATATAGGAGATGTGCTCCTTCTGGCCGATAATAATATTCAGCGCTGTTGTAACACCCTCCGCCATACGTCCATGACATGCAATGAGTATCTTTCTCATAGTCGCCCATCTCCTTACTTGCTAATGGTTTTGGTAATATAGTTGGTTATGCTGGTGTTTACGCCACGTTTCAGGTCACGTCCCTTGTCAGTGGCCATGTGGTATGCCAAAAGCTGAAAAGCCGTTACCATTTCAAGGGGTGAAAAATACTTGCTCATGGGCACAAGCTTTAAATCCTTGTCGTCTCTGGCGCATGCTCCAACCACCGAGCAGAACCCTATCTCGCTCTTTAGGAAGTTTGCTATGGCTGTTACCTTCTGCTCATCCTCCCCTGCCTTAGACAGGATAAAGAACAGCATTTCATCGTTAAAGGCATTCTGGGGCCCATGAATAAACTCCTCCAGCTCAAAGCTGCGGGTCATTATGGGAACCATCTCCATAATCTTAATATCCGCTTCCTGCACCACCGGCCAATAATCGTTGGTGGCTGTCAGCAACATCTTATTTCGACGCAGCAGTGAAAACTTGTTTTTCTTGTACCAGCCTTCGGTGGCTGCTGCTGTCTGTGCAATGCCCTCCGGAAGCTTTGTAAAGTCCGCATAGAATTCCTCTGCCTTGCTCTGGCTGATGTTACCCATCTGCAGCGCTATCTTTATGGACATTAGGTAAAGTGTTGCAACTGTTGCGGAATAGCCCACTGTACGGTACATAAATTCCTCATGCCCGCAGCCCATATCGATGAACACATCGGCCTTTTTTGCTATGGGGGTTTCGCTGTCGGCCGCTATAGCACAGTTCATGCATCCACCGGCCTGCACCTTTTCTATACCCTCATGCACCAGCTTGGTAAAGCCCGTTTGCGAGATGAAGATGTAAAGTGCTTTATTGTTCAGGTTGTGGGTGTAGTTCACAAATATGTTTGGGTAAACAAGCGAAACCTTTAGCCCACACTGTTCCCGAGCAAACTGCTCCACGGCAAAGGCGCCGTTATAGGAGCTGCCACTGGCTATAAACACCAGTTCCTCCGGGCTTTGCCGAGACGAAAGGTAGTCCATAAGCCCACCAAAGGTTGTGTCTCGGTTTGTGTGGATTTCTTTTAGCTTCTCCGGTATTCTGTCAATACAGTTTATCAAATCATCCATTTCGAACTCCCATCCTATTCTTTGCAAAAGACCTGCCGTTATTTCGTAAAGTAATAGTAGCACGATAGTATATACGTGTCAACCTATTTGTATATACAAATGCTTAGTTTGTTAGGTTTAACAAAGTACGTGTATATTTTTTGTTAAATACATAAAAGAAACAGGCGGACATTTCTTGCGAAATGTCCGCCTGTTTTTGTTTTATCTTCGTCACGGTACAGTCTACTGACTTATACTGTGGCTGGGTATATCATTGCCCGTGGGGGGTTCCCCACTTATACTTCGTACAGCTTGGACAGTCTCAGCAGGTGCTCATACTTGGCAGCTGCATTCTTGGTAGCCTGTGCAAACAGCTCTTCTGCTCTGTCGGGGAATGCCCGAATAAGAGAAGTGTAACGAACCTCATTGCGAATGAAGTCATCATAGCTTGTGGTAGGTGCCTTGCTATCCAGGGTGAAGGGGTTCTTGCCCTCGTCAGCCAGTCTGGGATCGAAGCGGAACATGTGCCAGTAACCGGCTGCAACCGCATTCTTAATCTCCTGCTGTGCGTTGACCAGACCGCCCTTGATGCCGTGGTTGATGCAAGGAGCGTAAGCAATGATCAGAGAGGGGCCATTGTAGCTCTCGGCCTCGTGGAATGCCTTGAGGCACTGGTTGTAGTCGGCGCCCATAGCGATCTGTGCTACATAGACATAGCCGTAGCTCATAGCAATACCGGCAAGGTCCTTCTTCTTTACAGCCTTACCAGCAGCGGCAAACTGTGCAACAGCGCCGGTGGGGGTAGACTTGGAAGCCTGACCGCCTGTGTTGGAGTAAACTTCGGTATCGAATACCAGAATGTTGACATCCTCGCCGGAAGCGATAACGTGGTCCAGACCGCCGAAGCCGATGTCATATGCCCAGCCGTCGCCGCCCAGAATCCAGTTGGACTTCTTCATGAGGAATTCCTTGTCGCGCAGTATCTCAGCAACACCGGGGTTGTTAGCAGAAGCGCTGAGAACCTCAACCAGCTTCTTAGTAGCAGCCTTGTTTGCAGTGCCGTCGCTAAAGGTGGACAGGTAGTCACCAATCTCAGCCTTTGCAACGCCAGCCTCTGCCAGAGCAGCCAGCTTGCGAGCCAGGTTCTTTCTCATGTTGGACTGTGCCAGGTACATGCCGTAGCCGTACTCTGCGTTGTCCTCGAAGAGGGAGTTTGCCCATGCGGGGCCGTGGCCGTCCTTATTAACGGTGTAAGGGGTGGAAGGAGCAGAACCGCCCCAGATGGAAGAACAACCGGTAGCGTTGGCGATATACATTCTGTCGCCGAACAGCTGGGTCATCAGCTTGGCATAGGGGGTTTCGCCGCAGCCTGCGCATGCGCCGGAGAATTCAAGCAGGGGCTGCTTGAACTGGCTGCCCTTAACGGTGGTCTCCTTGAACTTCTCGGCAACCTCGGGCTTAACAGGAAGGTCGAAGCCATAGTTAAAGTTAACCTGCTCGTGACGTTGGCTGTCGATAGGCTGCATAACCAGAGCCTTCTCGCCCTTCTTGCCGGGGCAGACGTTTGCGCAGGAACCACAGCCTGTGCAGTCCAGAGCGGAAATGGTCATAGCGAACTTGTAGCCGGGCAGTCCGGTCATGTCCATCATCTTCATGCCCTCGGGAGCCTTTGCAGCCTCCTCAGCGGTCATGACAACGGGACGGATAACAGCATGGGGGCACACATAGGAGCAGAAGTTACACTGGATGCAGTTCTCGGTATTCCAGCAAGGAATATCTACTGCAATGCCGCGCTTCTCGAAGGCAGCGGAGCCCTGAGGCATATGGCCGTCTTCACGTCCGTTTGTGAAGGTAGATACAGGCAGGCTGTCGCCGCGCTGTGCGGAAACAGGAACCAGAATTTCGTTTACAAAGTTTACCAGCTCGGTGTTGCTGCCCTTTGCGGTTTCGTATACGAACTCGCCTTCGGCAGTTGCCCAGTCGGCGGGAACCTTTACTTCAACGACTTCGGTAGCACCCTTTTCGATAGCAGCATGGTTCATGGCGACAATCTTCTCGCCCTTCTTGCTGTAGGAAGCGGTAGCAGCGTCCTTCATATACTTCAGAGCATCTGCTTCGGGGATAACCCGGGCCAGCTTGAAGAATGCAGACTGCAGAACGGTGTTAATACGTCCGCCCAGACCGATTTCCTTACCAATCTTGATACCATCGATGGTGTAGAACTTGATGTTGTTCTTTGCAATGGTTCTCTTAACGCAGCCGGGAAGTCTCTCGTTCAGCTCGTTAATGTCCCATGCGCAGTTCAGCAGGAAGGTACCGCCAACCTTGATATCGGAAACCATATCGTACTTGTCGATATAGGAGGGGTTGTGGCAGGCAACGAAGTCAGCCTTGGAGATGAAGTAGGTGGACTTGATCTTCTTCTTACCAAAACGAAGGTGGGAAACGGTAACGCCGCCCGACTTCTTGGAGTCGTAGGAGAAGTAGCCCTGTGCATACATATCGGTATGGTCGCCGATAATCTTGATGGAGTTCTTGTTTGCGCCAACGGTGCCGTCTGCGCCCAGACCCCAGAATTTGCAGGAGGTAGTGCCCTCGGGAGTAGTATCGTGGTCCTCAGCGACCTCCAGAGAAAGGTTGGTCACATCGTCGTTGATACCGATGGTGAACAGTCTCTTGCCAAGCTTTGCAGCGTTCTCGTAAACAGCAAAGATCTGGCCGGGGTTTACGTCCTTGGAACCCAGACCGTAACGGCCGGACAGAACAGGAACATCCTTAAACTGTGTCTCCTTAAGAGCGGTAGCCACATCCAGGTACAGGGGCTCGCCAAGTGCGCCGGGCTCCTTGGTTCTGTCAAGAACAGTAATGGTCTTGGCAGTAGCAGGGATAGCAGCCAGCAGGTGCTTCTGAGAGAAAGGTCTGTACAGACGAACCTTGATAAGGCCGACCTTGCCGCCGTGGGCGTTCTTGTAGTCGATAACCTCTTCGATGGTGTCGCATGCAGAGCCCATAGCTACGATAACATGCTCGGCATTCTGATCACCATAGTAGTTGAACAGAGCATAGTCGGTACCAAGCTTGGAGTTTACCTTAGCCATATAGTCCTCAACAACTGCAGGCAGATTGTCATAGAACTTGTTGCAGGCCTCACGAGCCTGGAAGAAGATATCGGGGTTCTGAGCAGTACCGCGCAGTACGGGACGCTCGGGGTTCAGGCAGTTCTTACGGAATGCATTAACAGCATCCATGTCCAGCATGTCTTCCAGGTCTGCATAGTCCCAAACTTCAACCTTCTGAACTTCATGGGAGGTACGGAAGCCGTCGAAGAAGTGTAGGAAAGGTACACGACCCTTGATGGCAGCCAGATGAGCAACAGCACCCAGGTCCATAACTTCCTGTACGTTACCGGAGCAGAGCATAGCAAAGCCGGTCTGACGGCAGGCATAGACGTCGGAGTGGTCGCCGAAGATGGACAGCGCATGAGAAGCAAGTGCTCTGGCGGAGCAGTGAATAACTCCGGGAAGCAGCTCACCGGCTATCTTGTACATGTTGGGGATCATCAGAAGAAGACCCTGCGAGGCGGTATAGGTGGTGGTTAGGGCACCGGCGGCCAAAGAGCCGTGAACAGTACCTGCGGCACCTGCCTCCGACTGCATCTCAACTACCTTTACCTTCTCGCCGAAAATGTTGTTGCGGCCTTCTGCGGCCCATTTGTCGGTTACTTCCGCCATAACGGAAGATGGGGTAATTGGGTAGATTGCAGCCATGTCAGTAAATGCATAGGAAACATGGGCGGCAGCATTATTACCGTCCATTGTCTTCATTTTTCTTGCCATTTATTTTTCCTCCCTGTTCCTGTTTCTTTTTTTGTGTATACCTTGTGTTGGGTAGTAACACACTGTCTTAAATTTTACCATCTTTTCATGCGGGTGTAAATAGCAGAGCGCCAGCAAAATTGACATTTTTCCCATTATATTGTAAACTAAAATAAAATTAGTTCCAAAATAGGCTTTTATAGAGCCCAAGGAGTGTGTTTGTTCAAAATGGACCCTGACACAGGCAGTATTATTTCATCTTTTGTTTTCTTGCTGCTAAGCGGCTTGGTGGTGTTCTGCCAGAACGCCATTGTGGACATCCCGGACAATTTTCTAAAGAAGGCGGAGGCTACCACCCAAAACCTGAAAACCCTGGAAAAGCTGCTACGCAGCCCCCGGCGGTTTAGTTCAGCCATGCGGGTAGGCTACACCTTTTTTCAGCTATGCTTTGCTTTCTTCTTTGGGAAATACATTATTTCGCTGCCTTTCCTTACCCAAATGGGTACCCGCAGTGAATGGTGGAATGTTCTGGCGGCTTTCATTGTCATCCTCTGCACCACTCTGCTCATCCTCATCTGCTCCCGTGGCATCCCCAAGCGTCTGGCCACCTGGGCACCTGTGGAAACTGCCATTTCCATCGCCCCCGTGGCGTGGATTATCTCCATTGTTTTTGAGCCCCTTCGGTTTGTGGTAGATCTATCGGTAGGCGGCATTGCTTCCCTCTTCGGCGCACAGTGGCAGGAGGGCGAGGACAATGTGACCGAGGAGGAAATCCGCATGCTGGTGGACGTCAGCGAGGAGACAGGGGGCATCGGCCAAACGGAAAAAGAGATGATTAACAACATCTTTGAGTTTGATGACCGCACCGCCAGTGACCTGATGACCCACCGGACCGACCTTATCTTTATTGAAAAAGACTGCAGCTTGGAGACTATTATTGAGCTTTCCTGCCGCAACGGCTACTCCCGTATTCCCGTAGCCGACGACAATATAGATGACCTTATTGGCATACTGAATGTGAAGGATCTGCTGCCCCTTATTCTGGACAGCCAAAAACGGCGTTCCTTTCAGGTGGCCAACTACATGAGAAAACCCCTCTTTGTTCCCGAATCCACCCGCTGCCGTGACCTCTTTGGCAGGCTAAACGGTGAAAAAACCCAGATAGCCGTAGTGGTAGACGAATACGGTGGCACCTCGGGCATTGTCACCATGGAAGATTTGCTAGAATCTATTGTGGGTAACATTCAGGACGAATACGACAACGAGATGGAAGAGGCCACCGCACTGACCGACCACAGCTACACCTTTGACGGAGACATTGACCTTTCGGATGTGGCGCATTTCATGGACTGCAACCTGGACAGCTACACCGAGGAAGACTACGAGACACTGGGCGGCCTTATCATCGGCCTGCTGGACCGCATCCCCTCCCCCGGCGAACATCCCAGCGTAGTCATAGAAGATATTGAGTTTACCGTGGAAGAAGCCAGCGAACGGCAGATTTTACGGGTAATGGCAAAGCGGCTGGGAAGCGGCGACCTAAAGAGCCAAGAATAAATCTATATAACTCCAGCAAAAACAGGCGGCTGTCCCTTGGGACAGTCGCCTGTTTCTATTTTTCTTTTGGTTTGCAAAGCAGCCCCGCCATAAGGCTAAAAAAGATAGCTGCACCAATGCCGGCCGCCGAAGCTGTAAGCCCGCCGGAGAGAATACCGATTAACCCTTTTTCCATAATCGCTGCCTTGGTACCCTTGGCCAGCAGCGCGCCAAACCCAGTCAGCGGCACAGTGGCCCCTGCTCCTGCAAAATCAATAATAGGTTGGTAAACACCCAGTCCTCCCAGGATTACCCCTGCTACCACATAGGAAACCAGTATTCGTGCGGGTGTTAGTTTTGTATAGTCGATGAGCAGCTGACCTACTACGCAAAATAAGCCGCCCACCACAAAGGCTTTTATATATTCCATAAAAACTCCTTTCTTTTCAACCAAATTGCACAGCTTCTGTTGAAATCTTTGCCGGGCGGCAAGAATTTTTCACAGAATTTCCTTGTGCCTCACATCCCTATCCACAGCAGATGTGCGATGCCGGGTATACTTTCCCCCTGCTGCAACGCTGTAGGCGACATGAGCGCTCCGGTGGCAATAAACAGAATGTTTTTTAGCTCCCCACGGAACATGGCGGGCAGCAGCCGCGAACAAAGCACCGAGGCAGAACAGCCACAGCCCGAGCCACCGGCATCCACCTGCTGTTTTTCACGGTCATAGATGAGCAATCCGCAGTCCCGGTGCCTGTCCCCTATGGACAGGTTTTCTTTTTGCAGTAAATCAATTAACAGGCTGCTTCCCACCATGCCTAAATCACCGGTGACAATCATATCAAAGGCTTCGGGCAGTACCCCTGTGTCCTTAAAGAACTGCTTAATAGTTTCTGCGGCGGCGGGAGCCATCGCTGCACCCATGTTGTTGGCATCGGTAATGCCCATATCCTTAATGGTGCCCACTGTTACCGCCTTTACCAAAGGCTGGCCTGTGGCAGTGCCTACCACCACCGAGCCGCTGGCTGTAGCTGTCCACTGTGCCGAGGGGGGACGCTGGCTGCCATACTCCAGCGGAAACCGGAACTGACGCTCTGCCGAACAGAAGTGGGATGAGGTGACCGCACAGGCGTGCTCCGCAAAACCTGCCTCTACAAAAAGGGAGGCGCAGAGCAGGCTTTCCGCCATGGTGGAGCAGGCGCCGTAAAGCCCCAGAAAAGGGATAGCAAAGTCCCGTAGTCCGTAGGTGGAGCTAATGCACTGGTTAAGCAGGTCGCCTGCAAACAGCAGCTGTATATCGTTGTTGGTAAGCCCCGCCTTCTGAATGGCACGGGTTACAGCCTCTTTTTGCATTTTGCTTTCGGCCTTTTCCCAGCTGCTTTCTCCAAAGTAGCTATCCTCGCTAATAAGGTCAAAGTCCTTGCCGCAGGGGCCTTGCCCCTCCATCTTTGCACCTACCGCCGCCCAAGAAAGGATTGCGGGATGTTTGTCCAAATATAGGGTATACTTTCCCTGTCGTGTAGCCATAAAGTATCCTTTTCCTTTCCGGAAATTGTTCTGTGTTCCTTGGAACTTGCGGCAGTTGTATTTACCGCAAAAGAACAAGCCCACTATCTACCTACTATATAGAATAGTATTCCGTAGATTACCGCTGCCGAAAGTCCATACACTAGTACCGGGCCTACAATAATAAACAGCTTGGCGCCCAGCCCCATAATGAGGCCTTCCGACCGAAACTCCACCGCCGCCGACGACATGGCATTGGCAAAGCCGGTAATGGGCACCAGTGTACCCGCTCCCGCATGCCGTGCAATATTATCAAAGACATTAAGCCCGGTAAGCAGTACCGCCAGAAAGATTAATGTGACCGAAGCAAAGCCGGTAGCAACATCCTTTTCCAGCCCCCAGCTCAGGTAAAGGTTGCCCAGACCCTGACCCAGGGTGCATATTAACCCGCCCACTATAAAGGCCATTGGCAGGTTTTTATAACTTTTGGTAGGTGGTGAAGCCTTCTGTGACATCTTTTCATAGTCCTTAGGAGTAAGTCCCATCTGCAATCATCCTTTTGTTTTAAAGTATTTACCCTTAAATTTCCCGTATCCGCCGCAATTATTCAAAACCAAACAAACGGACGAGGTTCATGGTCGTATAGACATACTTTAGGCGAGGCTATCTGCCTCGCCTAAAAACCTACTGTACATCGTCCTTTTTAATCTTAAAGAAAAACCTAAGTATACCCGATAGAATTTTGGGGCTCTTTACCACAACAATTTTCATCTGTACCCACCCGCCTTTCATACCCTATGTCGATCCTGTCTACCTAGCAACCTGTGCACATTACACCAAGCACGACCAGAAACACCGCCGCCAGAATTACCACTAGCTTCAGCGAGCAAAACAAAGAGAGTATAATGCCCGCCCCAAATGCGATGCAGATGAGCGGCATCATTCCGTTGCCGCAGCCCCTACGCCCGCCTCTTCGCATGCTTTTGCCCCCTTTTCTATGCCCACCGAATGTTATCGGCGGTTAAACGTTTCTATAAACGTCCTTGGTCTATTATACGCAGGAGTGCAAAAGTGGTGAATGGGCTTTGGCAGTAGAAAAAATCACACTTTCAACATCTTTAAACAGAATATGTTGAAAACTAGGTTGAAACTGTGGAAAGACGGAATAAAAGCCTCTGTTTTTACCCCCTGTATAGCCTTTCTAAACTCTTATAGACTGATATTCTGAAATTCTACGTATATTTTCAATTGTTTTGAACATCAAAATACTTGACAGGTTGAAACTGCTATGCTATAGTAATTATATCGTTTGAAGTTCAAACTAATCTATTGCACTCATCAGCACCGGAAAGGAACGGGTATAGGCGTGGAAGATATAGGCAGTCTGCTCAATGGCTTTTTGGTCAATAACTTTAATAACATACTCCGATGGGAAGAGCGGGTGCTTTCCGGAGCCTTCGAGGGTAGGCTTTCGGTTAGCGAGTACCATGTAATAGAAGCGGTCATTCTGGCGGCGGAAACGGGCGAAAACACCATGGGTGAGGTCGCACGCCGTCTGGGCATTACCGTGGGTACGCTTACTACCGCTGTTAAAACACTCTCCCGCAAGGGCTTTATCTTGCGGGAGAAGGGCTCCTGTGACCGCAGAACCGTGTGGCTGTTCCCCACCCCCGAGGCGGAAGCTGCAAACCGCTTTCACAGCGACTTTCACAAAAGAATGGTTGGAGGCATTATGGATTGCCTTGACCACAACCAACTGCTTACACTGGCCACTGCGCTGGGGGTCTTGGGCGATTGGTTTAATAGTGTAGAATCGGAACAAAACTATATAGAGGTAACGGAGGATATTGCACTGCTCTCCGACGACCCAGATGAAAAGGAGTAAACACAAATGTCAGTAAAAATTATTATAGACAGCACCGCCGACTTTAGCCTGCAGGAAACGGAGCGCTTAGGCCTACTGCGTGCCCCCCTTACCCTGCACTGGGATGATGTAGAATACCGTGACGGCATCGACATTACTCCCGCAGAATTTTTCCCCAGGCTTTCCAAAAGCAAAAATCTGCCCACTACCAGTCAGGTGCCTGTACCTGTCTTTGAAGACCTCTTCCACGAAGTGGTGTCGGCAGGTGACGAAGCGGTTGCTATCCTCATCTCCCACAACCTTAGCGGTACCTTCCAGTCCGCCACCATAGCACGGGACGCACTGGAAAACGGCAGTGAAGCTATTCATCTGGTGGACAGCGGCACCGCCTCACTGGGCGCCATGCTCCTCATATACGAAGCTATTCGCCTGCGGGACAGCGGCAGCACCGCCAAGGAGATTGCCGCAGCTATCGGTGACATCAGCGGACGGCTCCACATTATAGCAGCGGTGGAAACTCTAAAATATCTGCACAAGGGTGGAAGGCTTTCCGCAGGTGCAGCTGTTATGGGCACCTTGCTTTCGGTAAAGCCCATTCTGGATATTCAGGATGGTACCATTTCGGTGGCACAAAAGGTTCGTGGCAGTAGTGCCGCCTACCAGTGGATAGCAGGACAGCTTGCCCAGACGGGCTGGGACCGTGCGTTCTCCCCTATCATTGGCTCTACCCAGTGCCCGGAAGCCACCCAGCAGTTTTCCGATGCGGTAGCCGAAAAAACCGACTACCACTGCAACCGCTTCTGCGACATCGGTTCGGTCATAGGCACACACTCGGGCCCCGGCACAGTGGCCATCGCTTATATCCTGCCTCGATAACGGGCATACTAATATTGCTTTCTTCTTTTTTTCTCCTAAGATAAAATGAAAAGGACTGACCGGTCAGGTCAGTCCTTTTCATTTTGCTATTTGTACCGTTATTCCAAAACGTAAATATCCACCCAACGTACCGAGTTGAGGGCGCTTTCCTTGTAGGTAGCGTAGAACAGGTCTACGTCTATCTTACCCTCCATAAGGCCGCTACCTGTATCATTGGGAACCGCATAACCATAGGTAAATTTACCATCGGGTGTGCGAATATACAGCTTGCTGCCATAAGGAAATTCATTGGGACGAACCGCTACGGTGCCGGGCTGGCAGTACTGTCCGCTGGCACCCCAGGGACGGCCTGCACGCCAATAACCGGTGGCTCGCTGGTTGCGTACCACTTCTTTGTACTTTATAGGAATGCCGTTTGCATCCAGGGGGAATTCATCACTGAAGTCAAAGGTGGAAATAGGGCTTCCGTCGCCCACCAACATTAGCTCCTCCACCGGCTCCTTGGTAACGGTAGAGCTGGTAAGGATGGTTTCCACTACCTGACCGTTTTCCAGTATCTCATCATAGCTGTCCACACGCACACCGTCCGAACCCGGAGCAATGACGCGGGTGGTGCCGTTCTTGATGAGGCAGGTAGGTTTTTCAACAATCTTCTTGGGAAGTGTAACCGATACATCATAGGAGCGGTAGGCTACTCGGGTAATCTCTACCTTCTCATAGGGCTCCAGCACATCACTCAGTTCATGGGTAATCTTATCATGGACGCCCAGCTCTACCTGTGCTGTTTCCAGCAGGTCGGCTACGGTGCCGCCCAACCAGTTGTGAGAGGTGGTTTCGCCATCTGCCAGAAGCATAACGGGATAGCCACGCTGGATAACCACCTCACCTACCGCTTCCTCGGTGGGGGCATTGTAGGTGATGAGGTCATTTGCCGTAGTGACAATCTCCTCACTCTGCAGTATCTCCATAGGGTCGCGTTCGGTGGTTACAGTAACGGTGGTATTGTCACCATCCACAATGTATATGACATTGTTCAGGTAAGACATTCCAAAAATGGCTGCGGATACGATGACTGCCAGGAGGCTGAACCATACTGTCTTACTTGCCAGTAAATGCAGCGCTCCCTTAAGTAATCGACCCGGTGTAAGTCTTTCCATATCTGTCTCCTTCTTTTTGCTATAGATGCCATCGTTAGTATTGGCGCCGTAATATTTCTTATTCACTTAGGTCAAAAGCAAATTGCAGGGTGGTAAGTCCTGCAATACTGTGTCATTATATTTCATGGAACTGCGGTTGTCAAGGCGAGCAAAAGCCGCTACAGCTGGATTTTATCTCCATTTCTGGGTAGTTTAGCGCAATTTAGCCGTTAGTTTAACCAAATCCATACCTACCATCTGGATAAAATTGATAACATCTATAGAAAAGCACACAAAAAAGTAACCAAACTTTTACGTGCGTGCTAAAACCGCATTATAGGCGGTTTTAGCGTAGGTTGGGGGTAGTTTTTTGTGTGAATTTACAAAAAAAGGTTGCTCCTATAACCCGGGGTGAAAAATGGAAATTGAGTAACGTTTTTCGAAGCCTTACTCAAACAAGACCCTCCGAAATTTCGGAGGGTCTGCATATGGCAGTAAACTACCTATGATTAGACAAATAACAGACAGCCGATTATGGGTGGGAGCGGGGTTTTTTAGTGCTATTTTATTGATAAGCAACTATAAATATCTATTATTAGATAATAATATTTTCCCTTTTTAAGCCACAAGAAGTGTACTCTGTGGAAGCATTTGCATCCACCGCTTCTGCTGAAAGAACACTGAAAGTACTGCCATTTCTAAAGCCATCTGAGGGAGTGTTTAGACAAAGGGTGCAGGAACCGCTGTCAAAAACTGTAAGCTTATCCCGGAAGATGCTTTCCAAGACAGTAACCGACCGTACCATGGAATTAACCGAGTTGTTGACAGCAAGTATATCTGTCTGAAGAATATCCTCCAGCTTCAGCAGCTTTTGAATCTTTTCGCCCTCTGCATTTAGAATATGACTAACAGCCGTCTGCTCCAATGCTACCGACTCTATCATGTCGTTGATTGCCTGTGTTCTGGGGTCTACCCT
Organism: Angelakisella sp.; assembly: GCA_036645835.1. Taxonomy (GTDB): domain Bacteria; phylum Bacillota; class Clostridia; order Oscillospirales; family Ruminococcaceae; genus Angelakisella. Next base: position 23,352 of record JAVXNK010000003.1, read on the forward strand.
GTAATCAACCTCCACAGCCTGCAGCACCGAACGAGTCCAGGTGGAATCAATAAGCCATAACGCACATTTTGGCGCAAATGTTTGGGTATCATACTCCGACTCTACATATACACCGTCCGGCGGGGTTGGTAAGGGAATACTTTTTAGATATTGTCCTGCGGTAGTAAATTTTTTAATAACACTGGGTGTATCCAGGGGGCATAGTACATATAAATCCTTGCCATCGTAGCTTACGCCGGATGCATAGATGCTGCCCACCGGAAAGTTTCCGATATACTGCCCTGTTTTAGATATTTGTATAACATACGCACTAAAATAGGGCATGACAAATAGTGTATCGGTTGCGTAGTCTACGGTAACTCCCCCACATTTAGAAGGATAAGCAGAACTATTAAATACATATTGCGGTGTTCCATTGTTATAAGGTATGGTTTCCAGCACCTGTCCTGTCATATCAATATGGTATATTTGGTAGGTACCATCGTCACTGGCCCATTCCCCGTTAAAGTTTCCTGCCCACATGGTATTCGTTTGCTTGTCGTAGGACAGCGCACCATAGATATATGGTGTATTGTAGGTTGCTACATAGTTTCCATTTTTATCAAATTTAAATAATTTTTTAGTTTCTGTTACTGCTGAATAAAAATAAGTTCCGTCAAAAGCAATTCCTCTGCTGTTACCTGCAGCCTCCACCGGAACAGGAAGTGTTGCTAAAATATCGCCAACTGCCATGATGAATCACACCCTTATATAATAATATGGTTATAAATATTTTTTACTGCCTAATGCTACTATTATATGTATTGTATGTGGCAAGGGTGAAATGGACAACTTAAGCGGCTGCCATGGTCAATCAAGAAAAACATAACATCAAAAGCCCTCCGACATTCCGAAGGGCTTACTTTTTTTGCCTATCTATACCTTGCTGCAATAACGGCATCTGCATGTTCCATAGGATAGTTCCATCTATGGGGCTGTGCCTTATTCGAACGGTACCGGCTACTGTTCACACAGGCAATCCCCAAAAAGCTGCAATTTTCCTTGTAGCACCATCTCCAGCTGGGTAATTGCATTGGCCATATCTTTAACCGATTTGTTTACCTTCAGCATATCTTCTATGGGCAGCTGCAGTGCTACTGCTCTTTGAATCTTTTCGCCTTCTGCGTTTAGAATGTGAGAAAGTGCGGTTTGCTGCAGCGCAACCGATTCTATCAGGTCGGAAATAGCCTGTGGCCTTAAATCAACATATACGCCCTTAATGATAAAGCCGTACCATATTCCCGTATTAGGGGTGTCGGAGCTTTGGTCATACAGTGCTATACTGGAATTTGGCACAAATACGGTTCTTTCTTCCGGAAGGGTTTGCCTTGCATTTGCTAAAAAGGGAGGACGTATATTGCTTTTAGCCTCCAGCTTTTTAGGAAGTCTCATACTAAAACTTGAAACACTTCGGATGTTGTTTTCAAGACCAAATACAGAATCTCCATGAATAGTGGGAGGGGTTACACCCAAATATAAAGCCAATAATTTTGGACACTCATAAAATGCAGCATCATAGATATCTGTTACGCTTGGCAGGGTGACCTCACTTAAGAAGTTGCAGTAAGCAAAGGAAAATTCTTCTATTATTTTTACTTTGGGCAGCTCTACCTGTTCCAAAGAAAAACAACTTACAAAGGTTCCAGTTGCTATGGCAACTACCTCCGGTAGATTGATGTTCAAAAGCCTAAGATTTTGTGAAAATCCATAATCTGCCGTACTGGTCAGTATTGGAAAATCAATGGTGATTAGGGTATCACTGCTGGAAACCGCCCCATGCCCTATTGCCGTAACATTGGGAAAATGGAGAGCGCTCGCTGCATTTCCATAGAAAGCATACTGTTCCAAGGTAACTGCGCTATTTATTTCGATATTTTCCAGCGTATAGCAGGAATCAAATGCAGAAGCTCCCACTATAAGGGGGGCAGTGCCGTATATAAATACCTGCCTAATTTTTTTATGCTGTGTTTGGCCTTCATAGTCTCCAAATGCCTCAACGGGTATTGTGTTGTCTTGTATGGCAGCACTGGCCTGTATAATCAGTGTCTCCAGGTTTGGCAGTTCATTTCTCATAACGGCAAAGTCGGCTGGAGTAACCACTCCGCTTAAAACTTCTATTGATATAATGTCCAGTTTGTTCACACCACTTGCCACAATAGCATTTTCTAGGGTCGTATCTGAATATGACGGAGTCATACCATTTATTTTAATTTCAATCATTCAATCATCTCCAATAAAATTTTTTATCCTCCCCTATATGATATGTTTTTGTGGAAGTTTTGTTATAGTGTAGCCACCCTGTATGACAGCTTTAAATGGCCTTTTTATCTGGTTTAACCGCTATCATGCTGCTACTTATAAAGCAGAGCGCGCAAAAAAGCCCTCCGGTAGTCCGGAGGGCTTCTGTATTGCGATAAACTGATTATCTCTTGCTGAACTGAGGTGCGCGACGTGCGGCCTTCAGACCGTACTTCTTACGCTCCTTCATTCTGGGATCGCGGGTCAGGAAGCCTGCCTTCTTCAGGATAGGACGCATTTCGTCACTGTGAAGGAGGAGTCCTCTGGAAATGCCGTGACGGATAGCACCAGCCTGGCCGGTAACACCACCGCCGGAAACGGTGCAGACAATGTCGAAACGACCAAGAGTGTTGGTCAGCTCCATGGGCTGTCTAACAATGAGCTTGAGAGTCTCAAGACCAAAGTAATCGTCTATATCTCTGCCATTGATGGTGATCTTGCCGGTACCAGCATAAAGCCGTACGCGTGCGACAGAGCTCTTTCTACGGCCTGTGCCATAGTAGTAAGGTTTTCCCTCGTACATAATAATATCCTCCTTTCAAATTACAGTGTCCATGCTTCGGGCATCTGTGCCGCATGGGTATGGTTGGCGTCTGCAAATACTCTGCATCTGGTCAGAGCCTTGCGGCCGAGAGAGTTGTGGGGAAGCATGCCGTTAACAGCAAGCATCATTGCCTTCTCGGGATTCTCTTCCATCAGGGTGCTGTACTTAACAGACTTCAGTCCGCCAATCCAGCCGGTGTGATGGTTGTAGGTTTTCTGGTCCAGCTTCTTGCCGGTGAGCACTGCCTGTGCACAGTTGATGATGATAACATGATCACCGCAATCAACGTGAGGGGTAAAGGTTGTTTTTTCCTTGCCGCGAAGCAGTACAGCAGCCTGAGCAGCAGTACGGCCCAGAGGCTTGCCGGCAGCATCAAGAATATACCACTTGCGTGTAATACTCTCAGGCTTTTGCATAAATGTAGCCATAGTTATTTTCCTCCTAAATATTTTCTCTTCTCTTTCCGTCTGCCTTTGCCTGATAGCGCAAAAGGGCGCGGGAAGTCACGATTGTTATTATATCCCCCATACAAGGCCTTGTCAATAGAGTTTTTTCAAATAATTAATATACAGAACAGATACTCTTGTTTTCTCGCTTATGCTCTGTTTTTCTTTCTCATACTTCATTGTCATTTTTAGAAAAATGCAGATGATTTTACCCAATCTCTATCAAATTAACTATTTTTTAAGGTTTGAGCCACTCCCGTTTACTTTGGTACAGAAGGCTGAAACAAGCCCAAGAACATCAATTTCATAGAGGCGTTACCAGCCGCTGACGTGACCACGCTTAATAGCCCCATAAATGCGCTGTGTAATGCCGGGGTGTTCCTTCTCCATACCGACCAGAAATTCCTTTGTCCACTGGCGATTGGTGGTCTTATCCACGGGGCACTTGCTCTTTACTACGGGCAGGTCGTTTATGCGAATGGCGTGCATAACGTCCCGTTCCTCTGCATAAACCAGCGGACGGATAACGGTAACATCCTTGCGGCTCATGTAGGTTACAGGGGAAAAGCAGCCAATGCGCCCCTCGTTAAAGAGGTTCATCAAAAGCGTTTCGGTGGCGTCGTCGGCATGGTGACCCAGTGCCACCTTGTTGCAACCCAGCTCCTTTGCCACATCGTGAAGTGCCCCCCGCCGCATACGGGCGCAAAGGCTGCACGGGTTCTGCTCCTTGCGGATATCGAACACCACATGTCCAATGTCGGTGACCTTTACCATGTACTTTGCACCTAGGCTTTCTGCAAGCCGTTCTATGGCACTGTAGTCCTGTACAATACCGTCAAACCCGGGGTCCAATGTGACACCGATAACCTCGTAATCGATGCCGATGAACTGCTGCAAGCGGCATAGCCCGGTAAAAAGTGCCACCGAATCCTTGCCGCCGGAGATACCCACCAGTACCTTGTCCCCGTTTTCTATCATGTTATAGTCTACAATTGCCCTGCGCATCATGCCAAGTAGTTGTTGCATCCGGTTGCTCCCTCAAATAATATATTGTTCTGCCAAGTATAGTAAGTTTTTATCCAGATTAATATCCAGCTCCACCCCTGTTTCAGTGTATTCACGAGAAAACACCTTGCCGTTTACGCTTAGCCGTACTTCCAAATCCCCTGCACTGTAGGGAAGCAGCAGCTTTACCCGCAGGTGTGTATCGGGCAGTGCCTCCTGTACCGCACCCAGCAGCCGATCCAGTCCCTCGCCGGTTTTGGCCGAGATAAGCACTGCATTTATCCCCAGCGGTGTTTCTATACCCGCCATACGGTCGCATTTATTAAGCACCGTTACAACGGGGGTAGCTTCCGCACCCAGCGAACGCAGCAGCTCCATGGTAACCGCCAGCTGCTCCTGCATCTCATCACTGGTAATGTCGCAAACATTCAGAATAAGGTCGGCATTTGCCGCCTCCTCCAAGGTAGACTTAAACGCCTCCACCAGATGATGGGGCAGCCTGCGTACCAGTCCTACCGTATCGATGAGCATAACCTGCCGTCCATCGGGTAGGGTAAGGGCACGGGAGGTGGGGTCCAGTGTGGCGAACAGCTTATCCTCCGCTAGCACTCCTGCCTGTGTCAGGGTGTTCAGCAGGGTAGATTTTCCCACGTTGGTGTAGCCCACAATAGCTACTGTAGTCACCTGATCCTTTTTACGCCGCTGGCGCAGCCTTTCCCTGCGGGTGGCTACCTCCTCCAGCTGCTCGGAAAGGGCGTCTATTCTGCTGCGCAGATGTCTGCGGTCGGTTTCCAGCTGGCTTTCACCTGCACCACGCCGTGCACCGCCGCCGCCTGCACCGCCGCCGCCCTGCCGGGAGAGCTGTACACCCTTCCCCGCCAGACGTGGCAGCTGATAGCGCAGCTGTGCCAGCTCCACCTGTAGCTTTCCTTCGCTGGTGACAGCCCGTCGTGCAAAGATATTCAAAATAAGCATGGTACGGTCCAGAACAGGACAGTCGCACACCTTTTCGATGTTCCGCAGCTGTGCCGGGGACAGCTCCATATCAAAGATAATCATTTCCGCTTCGGTCATCCGCACAAGCTCCGCCAGCTCCTCCACCCTTCCCATACCTAGGGCAGTGGCGGGGTCGGGGTTGCTGCGCTTCTGGGTTACTACACCCAAAATGTCAATTTCAGCGGTATCGGCCAGCTCCCGAAGCTCCGCCAAAGATATATCGGTATCGTATTCCCCTGTGTCTACAGCTGCCAATACAGCAGTCTCACGCAGAACACCATCGGCATTTTCATACATACTCATCATCCATTCCGCCGCTTTGCGTCGGCATATATTTTAATAAAAGGGCACATTTTATTACGCAAAACCATGTTCCCTACTTTGTCTTTATTAACATATAGTATCATGCCCAAAGAAAAAAGAAAAGGCAGCAGACAAAATAATCTGCTGTCAAGGGGAATGGCATAAGAAAACCCCACTAAGGCTTTCTCTTTATTGTTTGTATAGGGCCGTGCTTTTCCTCATATTCTTCAATACAGTTCCGTATTAAAATCAATATCTGACTATTGGCAGAGCGAACTTCATAATCTGAAACAACGTGCAGTTTATCTAACATCTCATCGTCTATACGAATAGACAGGCTTTTAATGGCCATAAAATCACTCCATATCAAATACATTTTGTGTTTACAATACATCTATTATTTGATAGAATGAGCATTATAGATTTAAAATATGTTTATAATATGTTCAACGTGAGGTGTGGAATGGCTGAATTTTGCCTTAACTATTACAATAACCTACATACCGTAAAGCCTAGTAAAGATAAAGTTTTTCTAAGTAATAGCTACTCGTGGTGCGAGGAAAGCTGTAGTATGCAGCAAATCGTAGTAAAAACCTGTGGTAATCAGCAAGACATATTGCCTCCTCGTGCTTCACGCACAGGAAGTTCAAAAGCCAAAGCCCCCCGCAAAAAACTATAATCAGTATAGAGGGGGCAGTTGGACGAAAAGGAAAGGACAGCTGCGACATTTGTCGTGGCTGTCCTTCTGTTTTTGTCGTGTCGCACCCAATTGCTGTGTTTTGCTTCCTTTTTACACCAAAAAGAAGGTGTACTGCAAAGGCATGAGCCGCAAAAACCAGCGGCTTCACCGATAAATATTCACCCGAATAACACCCTCAATGGCGGAGATAGCAGCTACCAGTGCCTCGTTTACATCGCCATCTACAATATCCAGCATGGTATATGCCAAATCCTTTTTACTCTTGTTGGTCAGGGTATCAATGTTGATACCCGCCTCGGAAAAGGCATTGGAGATACCGGCAATCATAGCAGGGATGTTTTTATGCATAACACCCACACGAACGCCTGCCGCACGGGGAACGCTGACATCTGGGAAGTTTACCGAGTTTTTGATATTACCGTTTTCCAGATAATCCACCATCTGTTCTGCGGCCATAACAGCACAGTTGTCCTCCGACTCGGGGGTGGAAGCACCCAGATGCGGAATAGCCAATACGCCATCCTTGCCCAGAAGCTGCTCATTTGGGAAGTCGGTAACATAGCAGCGCACCTGACGTTCCTCAATGGCGGCCAGAATGTCGTTGTTTTCTACCAGCTCTCCCCGGGCAAAATTGAGAATACGCACGCCGTGCTTCATCATACCAATGGACTCGGCGTTAATCATCTCCTTGGTATTTGCGGTCAGGGGTAGGTGCAGGGTAATAAAGTCGCAGTTCTGGTAAACTTCCCGCAGAGCAGCGGCGTGCTTTACGCCACGGGAAAGCTGCCATGCGGAATCTACCGACAGAAATGGGTCGTAACCATAAACCTCCATGCCTAGGGAGATGGCGGCATTTGCCACCTGAATACCAATGGCCCCAAGGCCAATGACACCCAGCTTTTTACCCTTTATTTCGGGGCCTGCAAAGGCTCCTTTTCCCTTTTCAACCAGCTTTGGAACGTCGCTCTCCCCTGCCAGTGTCTGTACCCAGCTCATACCGGGAAACACTTTACGGGCTGCCAAAAACAAACCAAAGATGGTAAGCTCCTTTACGCCGTTGGCGTTGGCACCGGGCGTATTGAACACCACAATGCCCTTTTCGGAACAAGCTTCTATGGGAATATTGTTCACGCCTGCGCCTGCTCTTGCTATGGCTTTCAGGCTTTTGGGAAGCACCTTTTCATGCATGGAGGAGGAGCGCACCATAATACCATTGGGGTTTTCTACCTCTGCTTCACAGGCAAACTTGCCTTTATCGAATATATCCATGCCTATGGGGCTTATCTTATCCAGTGTTTCAATTACAAACATCTGTATCCACCTTTCAAATAGCATTGTACAGCCAAAATCTTTGGATGACGGGTGTCTGGTGCAACCGCCCTTGTTTAGCTGTTTTCTGCCTCAAATTTACGCATAAATTCCACCAGTGCTTCTACGCCCTCTATCGGCATAGCATTGTAGATGGAGGCTCTCATACCGCCAACACTGCGGTGTCCCTTTAGGTTTATAAAGCCTGCTGCGGTGGCTGCCTTTATAAACTTTTTATCCAGCTCCTCGTTGCCGGTAACAAAGGGCACATTCATGAGGGAACGGCTGTCGGGGCGCACAGTAGCACTGAACAGCTTGGAATTATCCAGATAATCATAAAGTATATTTGCCTTAACTTCATTGCGCTTCTTGATAGCTTCCAGTCCGCCGTTTTCCTTGAGCCATTCCAGCACCAGGCCGCACATGTAGATGGTGTAGGTAGGTGGAGTATTGAACATAGAGCCCTCGTCGGCATGGGTTTTAAAGTCCATCATGGTAGGAGTGATGTCCCGTGCCTTGCCTATAAGGTCCTCACGGATGATAACCACGGTAACACCAGCGGGGCCAAAGTTCTTCTGTGCTCCGGCGAAAATAATGCCAAACTTGCTCACATCCACAGGTTCACTGAGGAAGCAGGAGGAGAAGTCGGAGACAATAGGCACATTTCCGGTATCGGGCAGGGACTTAAAGCAGGTGCCGTAGATGGTGTTGTTATAGCAAAGATAGAAATAATCTGCATTGGGGTTCAGCTTTTCTTTGGGGATTTCAGGTATGTAGTTAAAAGTGGCATCCTCACTGCTGGCTACTACGTTTACCTTGCCATAGCGGGCGGCCTCTTTGTAGGCTTTTTTTGCCCACAGGCCGGTAATAGCGTAGTCGGCGGTGCCGGAGCCGTTCATAATATTTAGGGGTATCATGGAAAACTGCAAGGATGCGCCGCCCTGCAAAAACAAAACCTTGTAGTTGTCAGGAATGTTCATAAGCTGACGAAGGTCGGCCTCGCAGCGGTCTATAATTGCTTGATACTCGGGAGATCGATGGCTCATCTCCATAACAGACTGTCCTGATGAACCGTATTCCACCAGTTCTTTTGATGCTTTCATCAGTACCGGGGTGGGCAACTGAGAGGGGCCTGCGGAAAAATTGTAGACTCTTGACATGCCATTTACCTCCTTGATTGAATTATAAATTGTAGTCTACTCACCGTCACTGTCCTTCATGTAAACACAAATGATTTTTTTATGTTTGTCGGTTTACTGTGGTAAACTATAAGTCTTATTATAAAGGCTTTCGCAAGACCCGTCAACGAATAAATATTCAAAAATAACAAGAAAAATCATACTAATTTGGGCAAATGCATGAGGGCGAGGTAAATTGTTTATCAATCTACCTCGCCCTGTTTGCATTTTGAAAGCTTAATAAGCCATTTATAATTTCTACGCCGCTGGTGCCTTTGCTAAAGGCATAGTAGCTGGACTGGGTAAAGAGCGGCACCGCTGCTGCCTTGTCGATCAGCAGCTGCTCGGCCTGCTGGTAGTAATCCAGCGAACGCTGCCGACTGCCTGCCTTTACGGCACTTTCCAAAAGAGTATCGTACTCTTCGCTATGGAAGGAGCCATAGTTCCATGTGCTAATGCGGGTAAAGCCGCTAAGTACATCGGCACAGTCCTGCCCGGAAGCCTCCATGGGTACCAGTGCTATAGAAAAGTCCTTGTTTCGCAGGCGGGTACGGAACTGTTCTTCCGTTACCGTCTCCAGGTTCACATAGGTTACCAGCTTGTCCTTCCACTGCTTTTGCAGGTATCCCGCCACAGTACCCAGGTTTGCATTGTCGGGTATCAGGATAGCCAGCTGTCCAAGGGCATCTCGCCCAAGCTCTTCCAGTCCCGCAGTTATAGCGGCTTGAGCACCTATGGGGTCAAACCCCAGCAACTTTGGCATGGGCAGTTCTTTCGGTCGGGCACTATCGGGTATCAGGCTTTCCGCCAGCCCGTACATTTCGGGTATGCGCTGGCTGTAGCCGCTGCTGTCCAGCGCAAAGGTTAGCCCTCGTCGCACACTTTCATTTTCCAGCGTGCCGTATGCGGTATTGAATATCAGCTGCCACACCCTGTTTTTTATCTCTAGGTAGGTTACTTCCTTGCCTGTAATGGAGGGTAGTTCCTCGGCAGTAGCCAAATAAATATCGCTTTTTCCTTCGTTAAAGAGGTCACGGGCGGTTTTTACCTTGTTCTTTTCGTCAGCCTTTTCGGGTGTAACCACCCTGCTGGTGTACATGTAAACCTCGGGGAAAGGCAGTTCCTTCACCCCATGGTAGTGGCTGTTAGGCTTTAGGACAATATATTTGGCATTATCCCAGTGGGATACCCTGTAGGCACCGTTGTATTTAATATACTCGGTTCCAAGCCCGTACCGTGCCCGTGTTCCGGTAAAAAATTCCTCATTGCAGGGCATGGCTGCGGTTCCTGCCAACCGCTCGATAAAAAGCGGTGACGGCTCGGAAAGGAATATTTCCAACGTATGGTCATTCTTGGCCACCGCACCCAAGCGGCTTTGGGGAAGCTCCCCCGCCAGTATCTGGGGTGCATTCTGTATCGCCAAAAATTCCTCGGCATATGGGGAGGGCACCTGAGGGTGGAACAGCCGCTGCAGTGCAAAGACAAAGTCCCCTGCCGTTACCGTCTTTCCGTCGCTCCATTTGGCATCCTGCCGCAGATAAAATGTGTAGTGCAGTCCATCGGTGGAGGTGTCATAGCTTTCGGCCACGCCTGCTATGGTTTTTCCACTGCTGTCCTTTCGGAACAGCCCTTCAAAGCTGTTTGCAATAATCGTGCGGCTAATGGGGTCGGTGGCAAACTGGGGATCCAGATTGGAAACACCGCCGTTAATATCCAGCCGCAGTTCCTGACTGCCCTCTTTGGCACAGCCCACTGTTAAAAACAGGAGGGAAAGCAAAAGGAGCAAGGCCAATATTCTTTTAAAAATTGTCCTCACCCCC
>JAVXNK010000003.1:34088-60944 GCA_036645835.1 Angelakisella sp.
CCCCCTGCTCTCCGAGGGGGATTAATGCAGTAGCCTCGTTGCCCTGCACACGCCCCCCTCCTTTCGGAGTTCAGAAGTTATCGACATATCATAATTTTATTCCTTAGCTGCATCCTCTGCGGCAATATCGGTGTTGGCCATCTCTTCGTTAGCTTCCACTTCTTCGGCCACAATAGGCTCGCCGTTTTCATCCACTTCGGCATCCTCTTCCACTTCACTCTTGGGAGCACGGGCTACCGATACAACCTTGCTGCCCTCATCCAGACGGATGGCGCGAACGCCGCCGCCGTAACGGGACTGGGTATTTATCTGCTCTACAGGGATACGGATGATAACACCGTCGTCGGCAATGATAATAATATCATCGTCGGGATCCACCACACGAATAGCGGCAACCAGTGTATCCTTGTTGTCTACCTTGTAGTTGATGATGCCCTTACCACCACGGTTCTGCAGGCGGAATTCATCCAGATTGGTACGCCGACCTGCACCCTTTTCGGTAATGGTCAGCAACTGACCACCCTCATGAATGCGGGCCATACCCACCACCTTGTCACCGTCATCCAAACGAATGGCGCGAACACCCATGGCATTTCTGCCCATGGGGCGCAGGTCGGTTTCGGCAAACCGGATGGCCTTGCCGTGGGCGGTGGCAATAATCAGCTCATTGTCACCTGTGGTGTTGCGTACCCAAGCCAGCTCGTCGTTTTCATCCAGATTAATGGCGATAAGGCCTGCCTTACGGATATTCTTATAGGCGGAAAGCTGGGTGCGCTTGATGGTACCGTCACGGGTGACCATAACCAGGAAGCTGTCCTCGTCCATTTCGGATACCCGTATCATAGCGGTAATCTTCTCATCCTTCTCCAAAGGCAGCAGGTTCACCACATGGTTGCCCTTGCCGGTTCTGGAGCTTTCGGGAATTTCATAGCCCTTCACACGGTACATCTTGCCCCTGTTTGTAAAGAACAGTACATAGTCGTGGGTGGAGCAGACAAACAGTTCCTCTGCAAAGTCCTCCTCACGGCGTGTCATACCGGACATACCACGGCCGCCACGGCGCTGGGTACGGTACACATCCACAGGCTGACGCTTAATGTAGCCCAGATGGGTAAGGGTAATAACACAGTCGGTAACGGGGATAAGGTCCTCTATGTCCACTTCACCGGAAATCATCTCAATTTCGGTGCGGCGGTTATCGGAGAATTTGGCACGGATAATGGCCAACTCATCCTTGATGATGCCATATACCAGATGGTCATTTTCCAAGATTTCATTCAGCTCTGCCACACGTTTCAGAATAGCAGCCAGCTCCTCCTCTATCTTGATACGCTCCATACCGGACAACTGTCCAAGTCGCATAGCCACTATGGCTGCTGCCTGAATGTCGGTAATGCCAAAGCGCTCGATGAGGTTTATCTTGGAGGTATTGATGTCAGCAGCGGTACGGATAATCTTGATAACCTCGTCGGTATTGTCTACCACTACCTTCAGGCCTTCCAGAATATGCTCACGGTCCTTTGCCTTTTTCAGCTCAAACCGGGTGCGGCGGGTGACAATCTCAAACTGGAACTTTAGGTATTCTTCCAGAATTTCTTTCAGGGTAAGTACCCGTGGAATGCCGTTTACCAGCGCAATCATAATGACGCCCACGGTATCCTGCATCTGGGTATAGCTGTACAGTTGGTTCAGAACCACCTGTGCATTGGCATCACGCTTTAGCTCTATGACAATACGCATACCATCACGGTCCGATTCATCCCGCAGGTCGCTTATCATCTCAATGCGCTTATCCTTAACCAGCTCTGCCATGTTTTCTATGAGGCGAGCCTTGTTCACCATGTAGGGTATTTCATCTACGATAATGCGCTCACGGCCATTTTTAAAGTCCTCAATGCGAGCCTTTGCCCGCAGGGTTATCTTTCCGCGGCCGGTGGAATAGGCGGCACGTATGCCGCTGCGGCCCATAATGGTACCGCCTGTGGGGAAATCGGGTCCCTTGATGAATTCCATAAGCTCGTCAAGGGTGGCGTCGGGGTTGTCAATCAGGCAACATACGCCATCTATAACCTCTCCCAGGTTGTGGGGAGGAATGTTGGTTGCCATACCTACCGCAATACCGGTACTGCCGTTTACCAGCAGGTTTGGAAAGCGGCTGGGAAGCACTGCAGGTTCTTTTTTGCTGTCATCGTAGTTGGGGTTCCAGTCAATGGTATCCTTTTCGATATCCTGCAGCATGTAAAGAGCCATCTTGCTCATACGGGCCTCGGTGTAACGGTAAGCAGCAGGCGGGTCGCCGTCCACCGAACCGAAGTTTCCGTGACCGTCTATAAGGGGATAACGGAGCGAAAAGCTCTGTGCCATACGAACCATAGCGTCGTATACGCTGGCGTCACCGTGGGGATGGTAAGATCCCAGCACGTCACCGACGATTTTAGCAGACTTCCGGTGTGGTTTATCCGGGGTTAGTCCCAGTTCCTCGGTGGTGTACAGTATTCTGCGGTGAACAGGTTTCAGGCCGTCCCGAACATCGGGCAATGCACGGTCGACAATAACCGACATGGAGTAGGCCAGAAAGCTCTGCCGCATCTCTTTGTCAATGTCTACCTGTATTAGCCGTCCTCCGGTGCCTATATTACTTGAATCACTCATATTGCTATTATCAACCTTTCGTGATTTTTTTATTGCAGGTGTGGAACCAAGCTTGATTATATATCAAGATTGGTAACGTACTGGGCGTTCTGTTCTATAAATTCCTTACGGGGCTGTACCTTGTCGCCCATAAGGATAGAGAAGGTTTGGTCAGCCTGCATAGCATCCTCCATGGTTACCTGCAGCATAACACGGTTATCGGGATCCAGTGTAGTCTCCCACAGCTGGTGGGGGTCCATTTCACCAAGACCCTTGTACCGCTGGATATCCACCTTGCCGGTTCCATCCGGGTTCAGCTCGGCAATAAACTTGTCACGCTCTATGTCGGAGTAAGCATAGCGTATCTGTTTGCCCTTTTGCAGCTTAAAAAGAGGGGGCTGTGCAATATAGATATGCCCAAGCTCAACCAGAGGGCGCATAAAGCGGAAAAAGAAGGTAAGCAGAAGGGTACGGATATGGGAACCGTCCACGTCAGCATCGGCCATAATGACTACTTTGTTGTAGCGAATTTTGGTGGGATCCAGTTCCTCGCCAATGCCGCAGCCAAGGGCTGTAATAACAGGCATCAACTTTTCGTTGTTGTACACCTTGTCTATACGGGATTTCTCCACGTTCAGCATCTTGCCCCATAGGGGTAGAATTGCCTGGAACCGACGGTCACGTCCGTCCTTGGCAGAACCGCCTGCCGAGTCACCCTCGACGATGTACAGCTCGGTACGGATGTTGTCACGCTCGGAACAGTCGGCCAGCTTTCCGGGAAGGCTGGCACTTTCCAGTGCCGACTTTCTGCGGGTAAGCTCACGGGCCTTTCGGGCAGCCTCTCGTGCGCGACTAGCGGTTAAGGATTTATCGATAATCGCACGGGCAACACTGGGGTTTTCTTCGAAGAAGGTAGCCAGTTTCTGGCCCACCATGCTGTTTACCAGTGTTTTAATATCACTGTTGCCCAGTTTGCTCTTGGTCTGTCCTTCAAACTGTGCATCCCGCAGCTTTACCGAAATAACCACGGTAAGGCCTTCACGGACATCCTCACCGGAAAGGGTCTTTTCACCCTCTTTTATCATGCCGTGTTTTTTGGCGTAGTCGTTGGTTACACGGGTTAAGGCCATCTTAAAGCCTTCCTCGTGGGTACCGCCTTCGCCGGTGTTAATGTTATTTGCAAAGGAGAGCATCATCTCGTTGTAGCTGTCGTTGTACTGCATAGCTACTTCGGCTGTGCTGTCACCGTTGTCGCCACTGATATAGATAACATCGTCATGAAGTACATCCACCTTTTTACGCTCGTGAATGTATTCCACAAAGGAGCGGATACCGCCCTCGTAACACATGCTATCGCTGGGCGCATCGGGCTCACGTTTGTCGTAGATAGACATTTTTACGCCTGCGTTCAGGAAGGCCTGCTCCCTAAGGCGAGTGTGCAGTGTCTCGTAGTTAAATTCCAAGTCCTCAAAGATATCGGCATCGGGCTTGAAAGTGACGGTGGTACCGGTTTCGGTGCAGTCCCCAATAATTTTCAGGTCGGTGACAATCTTTCCCCGCTCATACCGCTGGTGATGAATGTGCTTACCGTCCCGAACCTCTACCTCCAGCCACTCCGAAAGGGCATTTACTACCGAAGCGCCAACGCCGTGAAGGCCGCCTGCTACCTTGTAGCCTTCGCCGCCGAACTTACCGCCGGCGTGAAGCACGGTAAAGACCACCGAAACTGCGGGTATCTGTAGCTTTGGGTGTATACCAACAGGAATACCTCTACCATTATCTACCACACGTATAATATTTTCCGGAAGAATATACGTCTCTATATGATCGCAGTAGTCGGCCAGAGCTTCGTCAATGGCGTTGTCTACGATTTCATATACCAGATGATGAAGACCTCTGGTGCTGGTAGAGCCGATATACATGCCGGGGCGTTTCCGAACCGCCTCCAGTCCTTCCAGTACCTGTATTTGTGTTTCGTCATAGCTCTGTGTACTCTGATTGTTCTGCATTGTTACCCTCCGTATCAATAATCAATACTGCTTGCTTGTATAGTTGTAACCGGTGCGCTTACGCAGTGTAGCCGAGGAGATTTGGCTGAGATAGATACAGCCCTCCCGGTTTGCTCCGTGACCCTGTCGTTTTCTTCGTTTTTTCGGTGGAGATACCACCACGAAGGTCTTTGGAAGGTCAGTCGTTACCGAAATAACTTTGTGCTGCTTTTCCGCACCGTTTAGAAACTTTCGTGTCCATTTGCTTACGGTAGTGTTATCCATATCAAAGATGCCTATAATATCTCCCGATTTTACCACCGTTTCCTGTCCCAGATGCAGGTAGATAGGTCATCCCTCCCGTTTTTTCTTTCTGCGGGTTTCAGCGGGCTCGCCGCTCCTTACCCGAAAGCTTTTGCCTTCGGTAAGTCCTCGCAGGGCCGAACGGTCACAGCAGGTAATAAAGCTCTGCCCATCCCCCATTCCCCGGAGGAAAAAGTCCCGCCTGCCCTTGTCTAGTTCGCTGAACACGTCATCCAAAAGAACAATGGGAGCCTCTCCCGAAACCTCTTTTATGACTGCACATTCCGCCAGCTTCAGGGTAAGCGCACAGCTGCGCTGCTGTCCCTGTGAACCAAAGCTCCGTGCAGAGCTTCCGTTTACCGCTATTTCAAGGTCGTCCCTGTGGGGACCCACCGTTGTAAAGCCATTTTTTATATCCTCGTACCGGCTCTTTTGCAGCCCTGCAAGGATGGCAGCTTCCCCTTCTGCGGAGGATAGTTCCTCCCATGGGGCATCTATGCTGCACTGGTACGTCACCGTCAGTGTTTCTTTACCGGAGGAAATACCGGTGTAAATTTCCTGTGCGTGTGGGAGCAGCCGTGCCACATATCGGCGACGGGCATTTATAACCGTAAAGGCCAGCTTTGCAAAGCTTTTGTCCCAAACCGAAAGCATATCCTCCATGCCGCTGCGCCCCCGCATATCCGAAAGCAGGGAGTTTCGCTGAAAAAGAGCACGGTTCATGGAACCCAGTGTTTTCATATATCGGGGCATCACCTGACTGATAGCGCTATCCAGAAAAGCACGCCGTGTGGCGGGACCCTCCTTGATGAGCGCAAGCTCGGTGGGAGAAAAAACAACGGCAAAAAATCTACCCGTAAGCTCCGAAGGTGTTACAGGTACCTCATTTAGGGTAGCTGCCCGTTTGCCGCCAATGGTCAAAGTGGCCTGCTGCTGCCTGCCTCCGGCAAAGAAGTCTGCGGAAATTTCCGCACGCTCCTCACCGAAAAGAACCAGATCGCTTTCCTTTGCCTGCCGAAAGCTTTTCTGTCCTGTCAGCAGGTAGATGGCCTCTATGAGATTGGTTTTACCTTGGGCATTATCTCCGTATATGATGTTTACCCCGCTATGGGGGACCAGTTCAGCCTCTTTGATGTTACGGAAGCTCTTTACGCTCAGCTTTTCAAGCTTCACTGCCCTTTACCTCAAATTCCTGTCCCTCCGCCGAGACAATGTATCCGTCTCGCAGCTTTCTTCCCCGCTGGGTACAGGGTTCGCCGTTTACCAGAATACCGCCCTGTGCCACCAGCTCTTTTGCTTGCCCGCCGGTTCCGGCCACACCGCAAAGCTTTAGAAAGCTATCCAGCTTAATATATTCAGTGGTTATCTCAATGATTTGTTTCATGGATTCTCCTTTTACTCTGTTTTCAGCCGCATAGGCAGTACCAAAAACAGAAAGCTATCGTCGGTTACAGGAACTACCTTCATGGGGGACAGGGGTCCACCCAGCTCCAAACGAACCATATCGGCATCGCTGTTTTTCAGCGCATCCATAATATAGCGGTTATTGAAGCCCATTTCCAGAGGATTTCCAACAATGGAGCAGGGACATTCATCGTAAGCCTTACCAATGGTGGTAGAACAGGACATTTTTACTACGCCATCGCTGAATACAATTTTTAGGGGGCTTTTCAGTTTATCGGAAATGAGCAACGAAGTGCGCTCAATCGAATTCATAAGCGCACGGGTATTTACGGTTACTGTGGTGGTGCTTTCTTTGGGAATAGCGGCATTGTAGTCCAAAAATTCGCCTTCCAGCAGCCGTGAAATCACACAGCAATCACCCAAGGTAAAGAGAATGTGTTTTCTGGAAACCTGCATTTCTATCAGGTCGCCCTTATCATCCAGCAGCTTGAGAAGCTCGGTAAGGGTTTTTCCGGGAACAATGAACCGTATCTGTTCCTTGATGTCGGCATGTTCCTTACGCATAGCAAGGCGAAAGCCGTCTACCGCCACAACTGTAATCTGTCCCTCTTCCAAAACAAAGAGCGAACCTGTGTGTACCGGCTTTGCATCCGAGGTAGATACTGCGAAGATGGTCTGGTCTATCATGGAACGCAGCTTATTCTGGGTTAGCGAAACCGCTGCCGCATCCCCTACCGAGGGAAGCTCGGGGAACTCCAGTGCAGACATACCCAAAATGGTGAACTGGGAGACGCCGCCGGTAATCTCTACAAGAAAACGAGGGTCACAGGAAACAACAATCTCCTCGCTGGCAGTCTTCCGCACGATTTCGGAGAACAGCTTGGCCGGAATGACCACTTCGCCTTCCTCCGTCACGCGGGCTTCCAAAGAGGTTGTTATTCCCAGCTCCAGGTTATAGCCCACCATCTTTACGGTATTCCCTCTGGCCGAAACCAGAATGCCCTCCAGAGCAGGGAGTCCTGATTTTTGGGCTACAGCCAGTGAAACATTCATAATCGCCTGGTTTAGAAACGAGGTACTGCAATAAAATTTCATGTTGAAAAACTCCTTAATCGTTTCTGTCTGTCGGTCTCTATATTATAGAAAGAATAAAGATATAAATAGTAGTAGTAGTAGGGGCCGTTGAATAGTGGAAACACCCCTTAGAACAGCAACCAGCACGGGTTTGCAGAGAAAGTGCTCTGTTTGTACCCCGGTGTGGGGTGGTGGAAAAAAAGAGAAGCCATTTTGAATGTTAACAAGGAAGTGAACGTGGGTGGTTGAATGTTGAAAACTCTGTGCAAAACTCCGAGTTTTCAACACATTTTATTAACATTCAACAGGTATCGGTGGAAAACTCGGCCCTTTTGCCTACATTGTCCGGATATTTTTAATAATATCGTCTACTGTTTCCTTGTAGTGGCGGTCTTTTAGCATGTTTTTTTGCACCTGCTGACAGGCATAAACCACGGTGCTGTGGTCGCGGTCGCTAAATTCCTCGCCGATACCCGCCATGGACATGGGAGTAACTTCACGGATGATGAACATGGCAACCTGACGAGCGGTAGAAATACTACTGCTTCGTTTACTGCTTCGAACATCCTCCGCGGTAACGCCGTAGGTACGGGCAACCTCGGTAATAATGCGATCCACCGTCATGGGAAGGGGCTGGTGGTCGCTGAGAATGTCCTTAATGGCGCTTTGGGCCAGCAGAATGGTTGGGTTAGAACCTGCCAGCTGCTTGTAAGCCTTCAGCTTTTTAACCACGCCCTCCAGCTGACGAATGTTGGTTTTCAGACGGTTTGCAATATATTCCGATACATCGTCGGGAATAATAAAATTGAGAAGCTCGGCTTTTCGACGGATAATGGCAACCCGGGTTTCAAAGTCGGGAGCCTGTATGTCGGCAAGAAGTCCCCACTCAAACCGAGTGCGCAGCCGGTCTTCCAGTGTTTTAATCTCTTTTGGGGGTCGGTCGGAGGTAAGGATAATCTGTTTGCCGCCATGAAAAAGAGTATTGAAGGTGTGGAAAAACTCCTCCTGGGTACTCTCTTTACCGCCGATAAACTGAATATCGTCCACCGCCAGCATATCTGCCGCGCGGTACTTCTCGTGAAAAACGTGGGTCTCATGGTGGCTGATGGCGTTAATCAGCTCGTTGGTGAACTCCTCACCCTTCACATACAGGATGTTGTAGGAGGGATTGTTCTTTTTGACCTCTTCGCAGATGGCGCAAACCAGATGGGTTTTCCCAAGGCCGCTGTCACCGTAGATGAAGAGGGGGTTGTAGGCTTTTGCAGGGTTGCTGGCAACCGCCCAGCTGGCGGCATGGGCAAACTTGTTGGAAGAGCCTACGATAAAGGTGTCAAAGGTGTACTCGTATTCTCCGCCAAAAGGCACAGACTCGGGCTGAAACTCCACAGGAGGCTGGCCCGGCTCCGGAACCGGTGCGGCCAGAGTTTCCTCACAGGAAAACTTGATATCCACGCTGAAGCCAAGGACACTTTCGAAAGCGTTTTTCAGCAGAGGCAGGTACTTTTCCTCCACAATGGATTTTTTAAATTCGGTCCGCACAAAGAGATAGGCGGTGCTTCCGTCAAAGCCTATGGGGTCGATGTCTGCTATCCATAGGTTATAGGCCACTTCGGAAAGCTCCGCCTGGCAATATTTGCAAGCTAAATTAAAGACGTCGCGAAAGGACTCCATTGGTGCGATCACTCCATTCTTCGGGGTATCATAAATATAGATTTATTATAGCATAAAATCGGGCAAAACACAAGTTTTTAACAGCGTAAATGTTAGTACTTATTTAATAATGTATAGAGTATGGTCAAAAAGCAGGTTTTCAACAGCTTTTTTAAAAAATGTTGAAAAGACAGCAGCCGCAAAAGTTTGGGATATGAAGCCCACAGCAAGGAGGAGGAGAATAAAATGCTTGACATGCCGCATAGCCAGAGGGTATAATGTTACATTGCAAGGATATCGGGAAAAGCAGAAACCATTAAGCCCCCGAAAGTAAGGAGTGAAAACAGATGACCAGAACATACCAGCCTAAAAAAAGACAGAGAAGTAAGGTGCACGGCTTCCGCAACAGAATGTCCACCACCAACGGCCGTAAGGTTCTTGCTCGTAGAAGAGCCAAGGGCAGAGCAGCGCTTAGCCTGTAAAACCATAAGATGAGGACGAGCCCGTCCAGAGGACAGTTTTCTGTCCTCTTTCGTAGCCCACATAGCCTGTGGGCTTTCTTACTATACCCAATATACCGAAAGGTGCACCCGTAATGAACAAACCGACATCACTGAACCAAAATAGGGATTTTGTGCGTCTGTATAAGCGCGGAAAAAGCCAGGTTCACCCGCTGCTTGTGACCTATCTGTCCAAAAACCGGAGTGGTGAAACACGGGTTGGCATCACCGCCACAAAGAAGGTCGGCTGCGCAGTAAAACGCAACCGTGCCAAACGGGTCATTCGGGCGGCATACCGTACGCTGCCCACGTCCCTTCCCTCCGGCTATGATATCATCTTTGTGGCCCGTACCAGAACCACAGCCTGCAAAATGCAGCAGCTGCGGGAGGTAATGGCGGAACAGCTGCGCCGTCTTACGACATAATCCTTAGGCAGCTACAGCTAGAATGGAGGCGAAACCCATATGAAGGACTCGCCTATACAGAAAGCTACCATCCTCCTTCGGGAAAAGCTGGTCATCGGCCCCATCCTGCTATACCAGCGGCATATCTCCCGGGGAACATCGCCAAAGTGCAGATTTATTCCCACCTGTTCCCGCTATGCCATTACGGCGGTTCGCCGCTTTGGGGCGGTAAGGGGAATAGCCATGGCCACCTGCCGCATACTGCGGTGCAGCCCTCTCTGCAAGGGCGGGTACGACCCCGTCCCGCAGCGGTTTTCTCTGCGTCCCTTTGCGGCGCTCAGAGAAAGCTCCCCGGACCAAACTGACAGAGAAAGTTAGGAGTTTTACAGAGCTATGAATTTTATAATGGAACTATTCGGCTACCCCCTTGGCTTTATCATGTGGGCCATGTATAAGATTATCCCGAACTATGCCATTGCGCTGGTACTCTTTACCATTGTGACCAAGGTGCTGTTGGTGCCGCTGGCTATCAAGCAGCAGAAGGGCACAGTAAAAATGCAGATAATGCAGCCCAAAATACAGGAGCTGCAAGCGAAATATAAAAGCAATCCCCAGAAGATGCAGGAGGAGCTGCAGGAACTGTACAAGCGTGAAAACTACAGCATGACAGCAGGCTGTCTTCCCATGCTTATTCAGATGCCCATCCTCTTCGGTCTTATCGATGTTATCTATAAGCCCCTAACCCATATCATGCATGTTCCTGCCGACATCATTACTGCTATCGGTGAAATATGCAAGCTGAACGGTCTTACCGTTGGCGGATATGCCCCCCAGATTGATATGCTGAAGGCTGTACAGTCGGCTCCCGAGCTGTTTAGCGGCATCGGCACCGAGATGATAAACCACATCTCCTCGCTGGATCTGGTTTGCTTCGGACTGGACATGTCTCTGGTTCCCACACTGGGCTTTAACCTGCTGGTAATTGTCCCCATCCTGTCCGGTGCTACCGCATTCCTCATGTCCTGGATTACCATGCGGAACTCCCCTGCTTCTGCTGAGGCAGCCGGTTCTTCCATGAAGGTAATGACCTACATGATGCCCCTGATGTCCCTCTGGTTTACCACCCTGGTACCTGTGGGCGTTGGTCTTTACTGGATATTCTCCAACCTCGTTGGCTGCGTGCAGACCATTGTGCTGAATAAGTTCTGGAACCCCAAGGATATTGCAGAAAAGATGAAACGTGAGGAAGAAGAACGCCGTGAGCGGGAGCGTCAGGAGAAGATAGAGGCCAAGCGGCTTGCCAAGGAACGTGGCGAGGATACCGATGAAAAGGCCCTTTCTCAGAAGGAACTGAACCGCCAGAAGCTGGCTGAAGCCAGAAAGCGGAATGCCGAAAAATACGGCGACTACAGTGACGTTGACGTATCCGAGGATGAGCTGAAATAACAAAAATGCAGGAGGTGAAAACCCTTGATCAGAGAAGTTATTGCTACAGGAAGAGATGTAAACACTGCCATTGATAACGGCTGCGCCGAGCTTGGCATTGACCGTGATAATGCGCAATTTGAGATAATCAGCCTGCCCAAAAAGGGATTCCTGGGACTGAAAACCTACCCCGCAAAGGTGAAGGTTTTTGAGGAGCTCCCCGACCTACCAAAGCCGAAGCCGGCTCCCGTGCCGCAGCCTCGTGGAGCAGCCGCTCCCCAGAAGAAGGCAGAGGCACCTGCACAGCAGCCGAAACCTCAACAGCCCAAGCCCCCCCAACAGCCGAAACCTCAGCAGCAGCCAAAGCCCGCAAAGCAGCCCGCTGCAAATGCCGCTCCCGAACGTAAGGAGCGCGCACCCCGTCCTGCCGAGGAAAAGCATGAGGAAGCAAACCAGTCTATCTCCCAGACCGAGATAGTCCCCACCCCCGAGGTTCGGGAAAAGGTGGAGAAGGCCGCAGCTTATCTTGCAGATATTATGCGTGCCATGGGGTTTGAAACCATAGAAGTTACCCCTGCATACTACAGCGAAAACGTCTGCCTACGTCTGGGCGGTGCCCAGCTGGGTGTGGTTATCGGTCGCAGAGGCGAAACACTGGATGCCCTGCAGTACCTGACCAGCCTGGTGGCAAACCGTGGCGAAGGCGACTATATTCGGGTAAACATTGACAGCGGAAACTACCGTGAAAAGCGTGAAAAGACCCTAACTGCACTGGCCAAGAAGCTGGCCATACAGGCTGTTAAAACCGGAAAGAGCACCACACTGGAGCCTATGAACCCCTATGAACGCCGTGTTATTCATGGAGCTGTTTCACAGGTTCGCGGCGCTGTTTCCACCTCCATAGGTGCCGACCCCAACCGCCGTGTGGTTATCTCGGTAGCCGACCCTGCAAAGCGCACGGGAGAAGCTACTCTGGAGCACGGACATAGCAGCGACCGAAACGACCGTGGCGACCGTGGCGGACGTGGTGGCAGAGGTTCCCGTGACAACCGTGACCGTACCCCCAAGGGCCCCCGCGTACCTTTACGTCCCAACACCAACACCGCCGAGTCGGTGGCAGCTGCCCGCAGCGAGGAGCGTGCTCCCCGCCCCCGGACCGAAGCCCCCGCAGTAACCCGTGTGGATGATGGCAAGGAGGCACACACCGCTGCTTTTGCTGCACACCGTGAAGCCCCCAAGGCTCCCGCGGCACCCCAGAAGAAGCTGAGCGATGCCGAACTGTTCGGCGATATCCCCATGGGTGTCCCCATCGTATCGGGTGACCGTCCTGCTGCCCCAAAGGTACAGGAGCAAAAGCCCGAAGCAAAGCACGAACCCAAGAAGATTGAGGGAACCCTTTACGGAAAAATCTAAATAACCAGAAAAGAGCAAGCCACTTCTGGCTTGCTCTTTTTTTGATTTTCCCCGCATATATATGTTCTAAAACAGAAAATGTGTGGAGGAGTAAGGCTATGAAAAAGCTGATTGCCATGGGATTATCGGCACTGCTGGCCCTGACGGTATTGCTGCCCTGCTACGCCTGGGCGGAGGATGTGGGTGAGGAACCCGTACCGGTATATAAAATAGAGGAGGAGGTTCAGCGGGCTGCAAGCTTTACCCCCGACGGCCCCCTGCCTGTAAAATCGGCCATTCTTATGGAACAGGGTACGGGCAAAATACTGTTTGAGCGAAACAGCGATGAAAAGTTGGCACCTGCCTCGGTGACAAAGATTATGTCGCTGCTGCTTTTCATGGAAGCGCTGGATAGCGGAAAGATGGCCCTGACAGACAAGGTTACCTGCTCCGAAACAGCAGCAGCCTACGGCGGCAGCCAGATATGGCTAAAGCCCGGCGAAGAAATGACCGTTGATGAACTGCTGCGCGCTACTGCCATAGCCAGTGCCAATGATGCTACTGTTTGCCTTGCCGAACATGTGGGCGGCAGCGAGCTGGGCTTTGTGGATATGATGAACCGCAGAGCAAAGGAACTGGGCATGGAAAATACCACCTTTAAGTGTGCTGCGGGACTGGATAACGAAGGTCACCTGACCACCGCCCGGGATATTGCCCTTATGTCACGGGAGCTGATGACCCACCCCACCATAAAAAACTACACCACTGTTTGGATGGACAGTTTGCGGGGCGGCGCCACAGAGCTTGTAAATACCAACCGTCTGGTACGGTTTTATCAAGGCGCCACAGGGCTTAAAACCGGTACTACCAGCGGTGCAGGAAGTTGCCTTTCCGCTACTGCGGAACGGGACGGTTTGGGTCTTATTGCCGTAGTTATGGGTGCCGATACTTCGGATAACCGCTTTGCGGCGGCCCGTGCCCTGCTGGACTGGGGTTTTTCAAACTATATTCAGGCAAAGCTGACCGCTCCCGATAACCTTGCACCGGTAAAGGTAACAAAGGGTGTAGCCCCCAACGTTCTGCCTATCTGCCTGCCTCCTCCCGGAGTGGTAATAGAGCGGGGCAAGGCCGAGATGATTTCCCAAGAGGCGGAGCTGACTCCGGAACTGACCGCCCCTGTACTGGAGGGTCAGGAGATAGGTAAGGTACGGGTAATGGCAGATGGCGAACTGCTGCTGGAATACCCTATCTGCGCTGCTGCCGCAGTAGAGGAAATGACGCTGTCAAAGGCGCTGAGTATCCTGTGGGGAACCATGCTGAAAATGTAAAATATCTGTGCAAGATTTGTACATACAAAATTTGCTTAATAAAAACATTCTTCCCTTGAAAAAGGATAAAGGATAGGGTACAATAACAATAAGGTTAAACCCTTAATTGTCCGCAAAGTTGAACGATATGCGTGGTCTGCGACAGTTTCCCTACCCTGCGGTGTTTTGCTCCTTTGCAGGGCAGGAAACCTCGGTATCCGGTGTATCCCCTTAGGCTTTACGAACTTCAGTTAACAAAAGGCAAAGGATTGGTGAAAATTATGGCAATTGGGCTGAGTGAAAAACATCTGGCGCAGTTTGTTTCGTCCGATGAGATGAAGGCCATGGAGCCTTTGGTGGCAGCAGCTGCGGAGCAGCTGGAAAAGGGCACAGGCCTCGGGAATGATTTTTTGGGATGGCTGCACCTGCCTACTACCTACGATAAGGCAGAGTTTTCCCGCATACAGGCAGCGGCTAACCGCATTAAATCTGACAGTAAGGTGCTCATTGTCATTGGCATTGGCGGTTCCTATCTGGGAGCACGTTCTGCCATCGACCTACTTTGTTCCCCATTTTATAACAACCTGAAAAAAGACACCCCCGATATTATTTTCGTAGGGTGCAACATCAGCAGCAACTATTTGAACGAGGTGCTTTCCATGGTGGAGGGCAAGGATTTCTCGGTGAACGTCATCTCCAAATCCGGTACCACCACCGAACCTGCGCTGGCATTTAGAGTATTCCGAAAGCTGCTTATAGAACGGTACGGCGCAGAGGGCGCAGCAAAGCGCATCTACTGTACCACCGATAAGGCACGGGGCACCCTGAAGGGTCTTGCCGACCGTGAAGGCTATGAAAGCTTTGTCATTGCCGACGACGTGGGCGGACGCTACTCGGTACTTACAGCTGTGGGACTACTTCCCATTGCAGTGGCCGGAGTGGACATAGAAGCCATTATGAACGGCGCCGCCAAGGCGGAAGCCGAGCTTGCAAACCCCTCCCTTTCCGAAAACAAGTGTTACCGATATGCAGCCCTGCGCAACATTCTGTACCGCAAGGGTTTTTCTACCGAAATATTTGTCACCTACGAACCCGCCTTTACCATGATGAGCGAATGGCTGAAACAGCTCTTTGGTGAAAGCGAGGGTAAGGATGGCAAGGGTATCTTCCCCGCCTCGGTTACCTTCTCCAGCGACCTTCACTCCATGGGACAGTACATTCAGGCAGGACGCAGGATGATGTTCGAGACAGTCATGGATATTCAAAAGCCCGTTTCAGACTTCTTCATTGAAGCTGACCCAGAGAATCTGGATGGCCTCAATTTCCTATCCAACCAGAACATGTCGGTGGTAAACCGCCGTGCTATGGAAGGTACTATACTGGCCCACACCGAGGGCGGTGTGCCAAATGTTATTTTGGAGCTTCCCGAGATATCCCCTGCCGAGTACGGCTACATGGTTTACTTCTTTGAAAAGGCCTGTGCCGTAAGCTGCTACCTCATGGCTGTAAACCCCTTTGACCAGCCCGGCGTAGAGGCTTACAAGAAGAACATGTTTGCCCTGCTGGGCAAGCCCGGCTACGAGGACCTGCGGGCAGAGCTTCAGGAGAAGCTGAAATAGCGCAAAAGCTGTCCCTGTGACGGCTTCTTCCCCTACTCATATAAATGGCCTGCGGGGGGCTACTCCGCAATAATTTACAGGAGGATAAAAAAATGATTCAACTGATTGTGGGAAACAAGGGCTCTGGCAAGACCAAAACACTTATTACCATGGCAAATGATGCGGTCAACAAATCCAGCGGCAATGTTGTATGTCTGGAAAAAGGGCTCAAGCTGACCTATGATATCTCCCATAAGGCCAGACTGGTAGACACCGACGAGTACAACATCGACGGTTTTGAGACCCTCTATGGCTTCGTAGCAGGCCTCATGGCCGGCAACTACGACATTACCCATATCTTTGTGGACGCTACCCTGAAAATCGGCGGCAGAGACTATGAGGCATTTGCACAGCTTATCGACAAGCTGGGTAAGCTTTCCTCCCTAGATCACACCGAGAATGTGGTATTTACTGTTTCCTGTGACCAGTCCGAGCTTCCCGAGAGACTGCACAAGCTGATCATTAAGTAATCAAAACATAAACCGCCCCCGCTCACTTCAAATGAGCGGGGGCGGTTTTCGGTTTATCCGGCTCCTTAGCCGATGGTCAGGTCGATGGCGACCTTGTTATCAAAAGACTTTACGATAGCGGAAAGGATATCGCCGTGGCTGTCGTTCAGGCTCATGGTAGCGGAGGATGTAATCTCGGCAAGGTCGGCCTTCTCGGCATCGGTAAGCTTATCAAACTTTGCCTTGTCCTCGTCCTTGCTCTTTTCGGTAATCTTCAGGGGTCTGCCGTTAAGGTCGGAGCAGTACTTGGCAGCCCAAGCCTTTACTTCCTCAGGGGTCTTGCCTACAAACAGCTTCTGGAAAGCATCCATTTGTGCCGACCATGTGCCGGTGCCCATCTTGTAAGCATCGCCACGCTCACGCTTGGTCTTCCACGCTGCAACCTCGGCTACAAACTCATCTTCGGTACCGCCGGTCTTTTTGCCGTCTATTTTACCGTCGTGGTTGTCGTCAAAGTTGTAGCCGCCCTGTCCGGGGAAACCGGAGAAGTGGGGCATGCCGTCGCCGTCATAGTTGGGGGTAGCAACCTCCAGCTGGTCAATATTGATAGCAGCAATCTTGCCATCCTTATCGAAGAGAGTATTTACAAATACCTGGTTAAAGCTGTATACGGGGGTTTCGGTATCATCCTTGCCGGGGCCCATACGAGCGGAACTTACCAGCCCAAAGCCCTGTGCGGCAGCAGCGGTAATCTCCAAAGGCTGCTTCTTGGCATAGGCATCCTTAATGGCAGCTACAATGTTGCCATGGCTGTCGTTCAGGCTCATGGTAGCGGAGGAGGTGAGCTCGGCCAGGTCTGCCTTCTCGGCATCGGTAAGCTTATCAAACTTTGCCTTGTCCTCGTCCTTGCTCTTTTCAGTAATCTTCAGAGGTCTGCCGTTGAGGTCGGAGCAGTACTTGGCAAACCAAGCTTCAACTTCCTCTACGGTCATGCCCACAAACTTCTGCTCAAAAGCATTCATCTGTGCCGACCAGGTGCCGGTGCCCATTTTGTAAGCATCGCCGCGCTCACGCTTGGTGTTCCAGCCAGCCAGCTCTGCGGTAAACGCTTCCTCGGTACCGGCAGTCTTTTTGCCCTCTATTTTGCCGTCGTGGTTGTCGTCAAAGTTGTAGCCGCCCTGTCCGGGGAAACCGGAGAAGTGAGGCATGCCGTCGCCGTCATAGTTGGGGGTAGCAACCTCCAGCTGGTCAATGTTCAGGTGCAGAATCTTACCTGCATCATCGAAGATAGCGTTTGCAAACACCTGATTGGTGCTGTATACGGGGGTTTCGGTGTCATCCTTGCCGGGGCCCATACGGGTGCTGAAGTTGACGCCGGTACCCATGAATGCCTTAGCGGTGGAAACAGCGTCTACAGGCTTTGTTTCCTCAGCTTTGGCTCCGGGTGCGGGGTTTGCGGTGGGGTCCATAGCGTTCTTTACCGCATACTGAATGGCCTTGCTGGTAACAGTAGCGCCGGAAACGA
Organism: Angelakisella sp.; assembly: GCA_036645835.1. GTDB lineage: Bacteria > Bacillota > Clostridia > Oscillospirales > Ruminococcaceae > Angelakisella. The sequence continues at coordinate 51,799 of JAVXNK010000003.1, forward strand.
CCTCTACATCAGCACTGTTGGCCTTTACAATAGCCTCGGGGATAGCGGTCAGAGCAGGGCCGCCAATGGCAGGGGTTTCGCTGTTTTCAGTTACGGTAACAGCAGTTATTTTGCCGCCCTCGGTGGTAACAGCCACCTTCAGTAGGCCACCAAAGCCTTCGCCTACACCGGTAAGCTCTTTCTTATCAGCAGCTTCCGGAGCTGTTCCGGTGGTGCTGCCGCAGGCTGCCATGGAAAGAACCATGACAACAGCAAGAGAAATCGCGAGAATTTTCTTCATTTTGTTTCCTTCTTTCTTGTTTTTGTGTTATCTGCTACGGCGTAATGCCTTTGCAGAGGGAAGGGATTGCGCCTTCGCCTATGGCGGGACAAAACGCAGCCTATTATACCATGCACAAGCAACCCTGGTCAATGACAATAAATAGACAAAAAATGAATAAAGCGTGAGCAGAGAGATAGCGTGTTTGACAGATAGTTTTCCACAGCATCCCCTTCACATTGTTAATAAAAAAGGACTGTTTCATATGAAACAGTCCTTTTGTTTATGCGGTCTTAGCCCTTGGTGATATCGCGGTTGAAGAAGCGGCTCTTCTTCTGGTAGGTGGTGTGGAGAATTTCATGAGCAACGTGGCTGCCGGGCTTCTCCAGGAACTCGTTGTAAATCTCCTTGAGAACGGGGTTCTCATGGGACTTACGCACGGCCAGGTTTTTGTCCTCGGTATAGAGCGCAGCAGCACGGGTAGCACGGAGGCTCATGGTGTTGCGCACTCTGGCGGACTGGATAGGCTGACCACCACCGGTTACACAGCCGCCGGGGCAGCCCATAATCTCGATGAAGTGGTAGGTCTTTTCGCCGCTCTTAATGGCATCCAGCACCAGCTTGGCATTGGAAAGGCCGGAAGCGACCGCTACATTGATGGTCAAATCGCCCAGGGTGTAGCTGGCTTCCTTGACGCCCTCTGTGCCACGCACCTCGGTAAACTCCAGAGGAGCGCTGTTCCCCACTATCCACTCGGAAGCGGTGCGGAGTGCAGCTTCCATAACGCCGCCGGTGGCGCCGAAGATGGCAGCTGCGCCGGAGGATGCGCCCAGAGGTGCATCGAACTCCTCGTCGGGAAGTGCCGTAAAGTTGATGCCTGCACGGTCAATCATTCTGGCCAGCTCACGGGTGGTAATGGATACGTCCACATCGGGATAGCCGGAAGCATTCTCGTCAGGACGGGCAACCTCAAACTTCTTGGCGGTACAGGGCATTACGCCTACCACAAAGATGTCCTTGGGGTCTATGCCCATCTTCTTTGCGTACCATGTCTTGGAAAGCGCACCAAACATCTGCTGGGGGCTCTTGCAGCTGGACAGGTTATCAACAAACTCGGGATAGTAATGTTCACAGAAATTTACCCAACCGGGGGAGCAGGAGGTAATCATGGGCAGCACGCCGCCGGTCTTTATACGCTCCATCAGCTCGTTTGCTTCCTCCACAATGGTGAAGTCGGCAGCCAGGTCGGTATCAAACACACCATCGAAGCCCAGTCTGCGCAGTGCGGCAACCATCTTACCCTTAACATTGGTACCTACGGGCATACCGAAGGATTCACCCAGTGTTACACGGATAGAGGGAGCAGCTTCTACAATAACATGCTTGGTGGGGTCGTTAATGGCTCTCCAAACCTCCTTGGTCTGGTCCTTTTCGCCGATAGCGCCGGTGGGGCAAACCACAACGCACTGTCCGCAGGAAACACAGGCTACATCGCCCAGGTTGCTGTCAAATGCGCAGCCGATGTGGGTGTTAAAGCCACGGTCGTTGGCGCCTATGACGGCTACAGACTGCCACTTGCTGCATGCAGCAACACAGCGGCGGCAAAGGATGCACTTGTTGTTGTCACGGTACATATGGGCAGCAGAATCATCAAAATCATAACGGGGGTTTTCACCGTCATAAACCGACTCATCGTAAACGTGGAAGTCCTTGCAAAGCTTCTGCAGTTCGCAGTTGCCGGAGCGGACGCAGGAAAGGCACTTGCGGTCATGGGTGGAGAGGATAAGCTCCAGGTCAATCTTTCTGGATGCGAACACTCTCTTGGAGTGGGTCTGTACCTCCATACCCTCGGCAACGGGGTATACGCAGGAGGCTACCAGGTTTTTCATACCCTTAATCTCTACTACGCAGATACGGCATGCGCCAATCTCGTTAATTTCCTTAAGGTAGCAAAGGGTAGGGATATCAATGTTCAGCTTACGGGCAGCCTCCAGTATGGTGGTTCCCTCCGGTACGCTTACCGGCATATCATTAATTTTCAGATTTACCATATTCATTGTACAAAAGCCTCCTTCCTTACTTCTTCACAATTGCGCCGAAGCGGCACTTCTCGATACATACGCCGCACTTTACGCACTTGTCCTGATCGATAACATGGGGTTGTTTCACAGTGCCGGAGATGGCGCCGGTGGGGCAAGCCTTGGCACAGATGGTACAGCCCTTGCACTTTTCGGGGACAATGGTGATGTTCAGCAGGGCTTTGCAGACGCCTGCGGGGCACTTTTTATCCACGATGTGTGCCATGTACTCGTCACGGAAGTAACGAAGGGTGGACAGCACAGGGTTGGGGGCGGTCTGTCCCAGTCCGCAGAGAGCGTTCTCCTTAATGTGGTAGCACAGCTCCTCCAGTTTATCCAGATCCTCAACAACTGCCTTGCCGCTGGTGATCTTCTCCAGCATTTCCAGCAGACGCTTGGTGCCGATACGGCAGGGGGTGCACTTTCCGCAGCTCTCGTCTACGGTGAAGTCCAGGAAGAACTTAGCGATGTCCACCATACAGGTGTCCTCGTCCATAACGATAAGTCCGCCGGAGCCCATCATGGAACCAATGGCGATGAGGTTATCGTAGTCCACAGGGATGTCCATATGCTCTGCGGGGATACAGCCGCCGGAAGGTCCGCCGGTCTGTGCAGCCTTAAACTTCTTACCGTTGGGAATGCCGCCGCCGATCTCCTCGACAATCTCCCGCAGGGTGGTACCCATGGGAACTTCAACAAGTCCGGTGTTGCAAATCTTTCCGCCCAGTGCGAATACCTTGGTGCCCTTGCTCTTTTCGGTACCCATAGCAGAGAACCAGTCGGCGCCCAGCAGGATAATACGGGGAACGTTGGCGTAGGTTTCCACGTTATTCAGAACGGTGGGCTTACCAAACAGTCCCTTTACTGCGGGGAACGGAGGACGGGGTCTGGGCTCACCGCGGTGTCCCTCAATAGAGGTCATCAGTGCAGTTTCCTCGCCGCAAACGAATGCACCTGCACCAAGACGGATGTCCAGGTCGAAGTTAAAGCCGGTGCCGAAGATGTTTTTGCCCAGCAGGCCGGATTCACGCGCTTGGTTAATGGCTATCTGAAGTCTATGTACAGCAATGGGGTACTCGGCACGAACATAAACAAAGCCCTGCTCTGCACCGATGGCGTAGCCTGCAATGGCCATAGCCTCTATCAGTACATGGGGGTCGCCTTCCAGTACCGAACGGTCCATAAATGCACCGGGGTCACCTTCGTCGGCGTTGCAGCAGACATACTTAATGCCCTTGGGCTGTGCAGCTGCAAAGGACCACTTTCTGCCGGTAAGGAAGCCGCCACCGCCTCTGCCACGCAGCCCGGAATCGGTGATGCACTTTACCACATCCTCGGGGGTCATTTCGGTAAGGCACTTGCCCAGTGCCATGTAGCCGTCGTAGGCTATGTACTCGTTAATGTCCTCGGGATCAATGACGCCGCAGTTACGCAGTGCCACACGAACCTGCTTCTTGTAGAAGTCGGTTTCGTTCAGGCTCTTAACGGTATCTTCACTGACAGTTTCCGAATAGAGCAGACGCTTGACAATTCTGCCCTTTACTAGGTGCTCTTCAACAATCTCTGCTACATCCTCGGGCTTTACCTGACTGTAAAATGCGCCTTCGGGATAGACTACCACAACGGGGCCCAGTGCACAAAGACCGAAGCAACCGGTTTTTATTACCTTAACCTCGGAAGAAAGGCCGGAAGTGGCCAGTTCCTTCTCGAAGGAGGAAATAATCCGTTCGCTGCCGGAGGAGGTGCAGCCGGTTCCGCCGCAGACAAGTATATGAGAACGATACATAGGTTAACTCCTCCTTCCTTTACTTTGCGCCAATGGTATACTCCGCTATGGGAGTACCATTCACGATATGATTGGTTACAATTTTGGAAACCATTTCGGGGGTAACCTTTACGTAGGTCACCTTTTCCTGTCCGGGCATAAGTACCTCTACCACGGGCTCGAACTGGCAGATGCCGATACAACCGGTCTGCTGTACCGAAACATGGTTAAGGCCACGCTTGGAAACCTCCTCGGTAAAGGCAGCAAGCACGGGGCGGGCTCCTGCTGCAATGCCGCAGGTTGCCATACCGACCACTACGCGAACATTGGTATCGCTGTCGTGACGTACGCCGATTTTATTCTTCATCTCTTCGCGAAGAGCCTGAAGCTCTGCAAGACTTTTCATTGCACATATTCCTCCTATGTGTTATTCAGTAATTTCACTGGTGTTTTCGTTTATATATTCTCCTATAAAGGCGATTACGTCGGGGGTGTCTAGGGGAACCCCTTCCAGCACCTGCCGAAACTGCCGTGTATCGGCCGTCATCTCCCTGCCATTTATGCAGCGCAGGTAGACAAAGTCGATATGAGGATTTCCCTGAATGAGCGCGGTCATGGTGGCGGCCATATCGCCCAGCGGCATACGGTCGATGCTGCTAAGGCCAAATACGGCGGTGACAGTGCTGCCCTCCCCTACCCTGCTTTCTATAGAGAAACTGCCGCCGGAAAGCTCCGCAGCCATCTTAAAGAAAGGAACGCCCAACCCCACCTTGCGGGTGGTTCGGGTGGTGTAAAAGGGATCGACAACCCGTGCTACCTGTTCAGCCGTCATGCCACAGCCGTTGTCGGTTATGGTTATGGTCATTCTATCGGCGGCAGTGTCCTCTGCTATGGTGATAGCAATGAGGGTGGCACCTGCCTTTACCGAGTTCTGCGCCACATCCAGCACATTTAGAGACAGTTCCTGCATCATGGCAATCAGTCCTTATTTTGTATGTAGGTTATTTATATTTTGCCAGAATGGTGTCTACGTCATCTGCTACGAGCCTTCCGTAAACCTCATCGTTAACGGTGAGAACGGGTGCCAGTCCGCACGCGCCTATGCAGCGGCATGCTTCCAGTGAAAACTTACCGTCGGGGGTACATTCGCCGCTCTTTATGCCCAGTTTCTGGCTTAGGCGGTCAAAGATATCTCCAGCGCCCTTAACATAGCAAGCTGTGCCTAGGCAGACGGATATGGTGTACTGGCCTTTGGGGTTGAGGCTGAACTGAGAGTAGAAGGTAGCAACGCCGTAAATCTCTTCCAGAGGAATATTGGTCTCTTCGGAGATCATCTCCATAACCTCGATGGGAAGATAGCCGTAGATGCCCTGTGCACCTTGAAGAATTGGCATAAGTGCGCCCGGCTGATCCTTTAACCCGTTGATGGTCTTTAAAAGCTCGCTTTTCTGAGCGTCCGTTCCCTTAAAGGGGATTTTGCAAATTTTGTTTGCCATATTCGTGTTTCAGCTCCATTCCGCCGCTCTGCATCGGCTCAAATTCAATAAAAACGCACCCCCATCATGCAGAGCATGGATATGATGGGAGAGATACCATTCCGGAAATCGGCTATGTTCATAATAGTCAGAAAGCCCCAAATCCGTTTGTTAACATTGTAACACAATGTCCTGTTTATTTCCACATTTTTTATTTCAAAAGAGGGCAAAATTTGTAAATTCTACATTTTATGCAATTGTGTTTGTTTTTTAATGATGGTATACTATGCATTGTACAAGATTAGCCTTAATGCAAAGGGAGTGCGGTTATGACACTTGGGGAGATTCGGGAGATTTTGGACGCGAAGGTGCTCTGCGGCGAGGAGTTTATGTGCCACGAGGTGCGCACAGCCTGCGGCAGCGACATGATGAGCGATGTTTTGGCGTATGTAAAGGATCAGGCAGTACTGCTTACGGGACTTATGAACCAGCAGGTGGTACGCACCGCCGAGATGATGGACATGGTTTGCGTGGTGTTCGTGCGGGATAAGACCCCCGACGAAGCCATTGTTGCACTGGCGCAGGAAAAGGGCATTGCCATTATGACCACCCCCCACCGGATGTTTACTGCCTGCGGGCTGCTCTATCAGGGCGGACTAAAGGGAGGGCTACACCACCATGAGTAACGAGGCTATCTGCTATCACTACACCGTCCCCGGAGATGACTTTACCCGTGCAGGGGAGGCCTCCGGCAGTATTAAAAGCGTCCTAAAAAAGATTGGTGTACGCCCCGATGTAGTGCGGAAAGTGGCCATATCTATGTACGAGGGCGAAATAAACATGGTCATTCATGCCGGCGGCGGGGAGATAGAAGTTTCCATTGAACCCGCCTACGTGGATATTCGGCTACTGGACAAAGGCCCCGGTATTGCCGATATTGATAAAGCCATGGAAGAGGGCTATTCCACTGCCACCGCAGAGGTGCGAAACCTGGGCTTCGGTGCAGGCATGGGACTGCCAAACATGAAAAAATACAGCGATGAAATGAAGATAGAAAGCACTGTGGGTGTGGGGACAACCGTTTCCATGCGCATATACCTATAGCGACCTCAATGAAATTGGCGCTTTTCGGGTTTTTCGTTCCCTTGCGTATCCTACTGTACGCGGCGGTCGCTCAATTCCCCGAACAGCATCCAATTTGCCAGAGGCCCAAAGAACACGAATAATCGTGGATGTGGAGGTTTTACTTATGAAAGAAAGAATATCCTGGGACGAGTACTTTATGAAGATGGCCTACCTTGCCACCGAGCGTTCCTCCTGCATTCGTCGGCAGGTTGGCGCAGTACTGGTGAAGGATAACAAAGTAATAGCCACCGGATACAACGGCGCATGCCGTAAAACTACCGATTGTTTTGAGCTGGGCTGTCTACGTGACCAGCTGGGCATTCCCTCCGGCACCCGTGCCGAGGTATGCCGTGCAGTGCATGCGGAGCAGAACGCCATTATTCAGGCGGCGCTGTCCGGTGCATCCACCAAGGGTGCAACCATGTACTGCACCCACTCCCCCTGCATCATCTGCGCAAAAATGATGGTGAATGCCGAAATTGCCCGTAGCGTTATTAACGAAAAATACTCGGAAAGCGAGTATGTGGAACTGTTTAAGCAAGCAGGAATAGAGGTAACGTTTATAGGAGGGAATGAGTAATGTTTGGAAAGAAAAAGCGTTCCAAAAAACAGCAGGCCGCCGATGTCAGTGAACTGGGTATCGTTTGTGCTGCCTTTGGCTTTGTCATCCTCTTTGTAGCCATGATAACCCCCATTCTGCATATTCTGGAGCAAAATAAGCGCCTCCAGGGGCAGCATGGCGGTAGGGGTGAATAAAAAATGGCACAGTACTTTCATTCGGTAAAGCTGGACGCCGCCGCTTGTAAGGGATGTATAAACTGTGTAAAGCGGTGCCCCACCGAGGCCATTCGCGTGCGAAACGGCAAAGCCAAGATACTGCGGGAACGCTGCATTGACTGCGGCGAATGTATCCGCGTCTGCCCCCACCACGCCAAAAAGGCCATTACCGACCACTTTCCCGAGGCGGCACGGTTCCGCTATAAAATAGCACTGCCTGCACCTTCTCTTTACGGGCAGTTCAATAACATGGACGATATAGACCGGATACTGGCCGGTCTTTTAATGCTAGGCTTCGATAAGGTGTACGAGGTAGCGGCGGCAGCGGAGCTGGTATCGGACTGTACCCGAAAGCTGATGAGCCAGGGTGCACTGCCCCGGCCCACCATCTCCTCTGCCTGTCCCGCCATTCTGCGCCTTATTCGGGTGCGTTTTCCACAGCTGCTGGGGAACGTTCTGCCCCTGCACGCCCCCGTGGAGGTGGCGGCACGGATAGCCAGAACTCAGGCCATGAAGGAAACCGGCTTCTCCTCCGAGGATATCGGGGTGGTGTTCATAACCCCCTGCCCTGCCAAGGTTACAGCCGCCAAGATGCCTCTGGGCACAGAAAAAAGCAACATTGACCTGTCGGTAGCGGTTAGTGAAATCTATCCCCTGCTGGTGGAGTCGATGAAAAAGGTACCGGACAATATGGATGACCTGTGTACCTCCGGGCGCATGGGTGTGGGCTGGGGCCGCAGCGGCGGCGAATCGGCGGCTACCCTGCACGAGCGGTATCTGGCCGCAGACGGCATAGAAAATGCCATCCGCATTCTGGAGGACATGGAGGATGAAAAGCTTCATGACCTGGACTTTGTAGAGCTGAATGCCTGCTCCTCCGGCTGTGTGGGCGGTGTACTTAACGTGGAAAATCCCTATGTAGCGGCAGCCAGGCTAAAGCGGCTGGGACACTACCGCCCCGTTTCCCTTAACCATATTAATGACGTGGTACCGCCTCAGGCAAAATGGGACCAAGAGGTTACCTATCAGCCTGTTATGCAGCTTAGTGAAGACCCTATTACCTCTATGGCTATGATGCGCCAGATGCGTGAGGTGGAAGAACGGCTATACGGGTTGGACTGCGGTTCCTGCGGTGCTCCCTCCTGTCGTGCACTTGCGGAAGATGTGGTGCGGGGCTATTCCAACGAGGAGGCCTGCATCTATGTGCTGAAGGAAAAGCTGGAAATCGTCATGGAAAGCATGATGACCTTGTCACAGGGTGGAAGACCCCGTGCGGAGGAAGAGCAGGAATAGCCACCCCTTTTTTGCCGAAAGCAACAGGATATATCTATCCCAACCCGAAAGGATAATATAGTATGACAGTAAAAGAGCTTTGCGATAGAAACGGACTGGTTCCTGAAACTGGTGACGGCAGCCGGGAGGTTACCGGCATCTACTGCTGCGACCTGCTGAGCATTGTCATGGGCCGTGCCCCCGCCGACTGCGTGTGGGTTACCGTTATGGGCAACCTGAATGCGGTTGCCGTTGCGGTGCTGGCAGATGTGGCTTGCATTGTTCTGGCCGAGAATATGCCGCTGGACGAGGATGCCCGCAAGCGTGCGGAGCAGGAGGGCGTTACCATTATCCGCAGCAAGCTTCCTGTTTACGAAACCTGTAAGATGTTTGAA
>JAVXNK010000003.1:61044-154217 GCA_036645835.1 Angelakisella sp.
TGCCAGCAGTTTAAAGCACTTGCAGAGCAAAGCCTGTAGTCAACTCCCCTGCTCCTAAAAAAGGAAAAACATGAGTAGCGTTACAAGGGATACAAGATAAATGACATGTTATTTATCTTTTGGTTATATATCGATGCATTAGAACTCATAAATCAGGAGGATGCTATGAACTGGGAACCGTGGACAGGCTGTTATAAAATTAGTGATGGTTGCACGAACTGTTATTTTTATGGACCCCATGCAAAACGATACGGTCAAAGCACCATAGAAAAGACAGACAAATTTGATTGGCCTATCAGAAGGAATGCAAAGGGCGAATATAACATTAAAGGCAATAAAATTCTTGCAACTTGCTTTGCAACTGACTTTTTTCTTCCCGAAGCAGATGGATGGCGTGAAGAAATATGGGCTATGATCAAGGAAAGAACAGATATAGATTTTTTGATTTTAACAAAGCGGATTGATCGCTTTCTTGTATCACTTCCATCAGATTGGGGTGAGGGATATGATAATGTAAATATCGGATGTACTGTGGAAAATCAAAAAGTAGCCGATGAAAGACTTCCATTATTTTTATCCTATCCCATAAAGCGGCGTTTTATTGCCTGCGCACCACTTTTAGAAGGAATAGATTTAACGCCATATCTTTATGGAGTAGACCATGTTACAGTTGGCGGTGAAACAGGGCGAGAAGCACGTGAATGTGATTATAATTGGGTGCTTAATATCCGTGAACAGTGCGTAAAAGCAAATATAACATTTTGGTTTAAAAATACAGGCTCATTTTTTAAACGTAACGGCGTTGTGGAAAAAATAAACCCGTTTATGCAAACCAATGTGGCGAAAGAGCTTGGTATTAATATTTTAGATGGAAAAAGGTTGTTTTGATAGAAATAGAATAGTTCCCATGGCAACGCACCAAGCCGAAGCGATTAGGAATCTGCCTTGGGCTACTGCCGAGGGGCATCTAGCTCATGCAATGTTCATTTAGTTGGGGAAAAAGGAGGGTGACAGCATGCCGGACTATACCTATGACCTGCATATCCACAGTTGCCTATCCCCCTGCGGGGACGAGCAGATGACCCCTCCCAATATTGCCAATATGGCATATATAAAGGGACTGCAAATCATTGCCGTTACCGACCACAACTCCTGCCGCAATGTCCGTGCTGTTACCGAAGCAGCGGCGGGGCTGCCCATCACTGTCATTCCCGGCATGGAGCTTTGTACCGCTGAGGAAATTCATATGGTCTGCCTGTTCCCCACCGTGGAAGCCGCCGAAGCCGCAGGTGCCGCCGCCGAGGCTGCCCTGCCCCCCATCACAAACCGCCCGGAAATCTTCGGTAACCAGGAAATACGGGACAGCGAGGAAATCCTTATAGGAACCGTGGACAAGCTGCTTATAAACGCAACGTCTATCTCCATAGATGATGCATCGACTTTTGTGGCTCGGTACGGAGGTATCTGTTATCCCGCCCACATTGATAAGGCCGCAAACAGTATACTGGCCACCTTTGGCTACCTGCCCGACCACCTGGGTTTTACCGCTGTGGAGGTGGCACGTCCGGTTGCCTTTTTTGCCACTAAGCAGGGTATGGAAATTCAGCAAAAATACTGCATTATTACCGATTCAGATGCCCACCAGCTGGAGAACATTAGTGAAGCGGAGCGGACGCTGACACTGAACACCCCCGACTTTGCGGGACTGAAAAATTTCATACTGCGCTAAGGCGGCAGACTGTACGGTCTGCCGCTTTTCACTTTCTAAATATGTCCATATGATAAAAGTGTAAACATTTATTCTATAAATTGTGAAGCGGCAAAATTTGTGATATACTGCACAATGTAATGCACTGGCAGATACCACAAATTTTAGGGAGGAAACTAAATGAAGGCAAAGCACGTTATGTCCACTGTTATCATTTTGGCGCTGGTAGCACTGTTGGGACTTAGTTCGGTTTACACCATCAACACGGGGCAGGAGGCAGTTATTCAGCGGTTTGGACAGTACATAGACACAGTTACCAAGCCCGGCATTAACTACAAAATACCCCTCATTGACAAAAAGACCGTTGTGGATGTCAACAGCGTTCACCGTATCGAGTTCGGGTTTGCCACCGTTCCTGAAAATCAGGGAGGCATCTTTGAACAAGGCAACACTGCGGGAAGTCAGCAGTATATGGACGACTTTAACGCCTCCAAAATGCTCACCGGAGATGAGAACATTGCTGTGGTGGAAACCATTGTACAGTACCAGATAAAGAACCCCAAGGACTACCTGTTTCAGGTAGATAACATGGAGAGCACCCTGCGTACCGTAGCGGAGTCTACCATCCGACGGGTAGTGGCCAATCACACACTGGACGAGGCTCTTACCGAGAATAAATCTGCCATCCAGTCCGAGATTATGACCGACCTGCAGGCCATCTGTGACAAGTACAGCAGTGGTATTAAAATAGTAGGCGTGCAGCTACAGGACGTGAACCCCCCACCCGAGGTGGATGAAGCGTTCCGTGATGTAGCAGGTGCCCGTGAGGACAAAAACTCCTACATAAATGAAGCCAATGCCTATAAAAATGAGGTTATCCCCACCGCCCGCGGTGAAGCCGCCACGCTGGTGAACAATGCCTCGGCCTACGCCAACAACCGTGTGGCCTCCGCCGAAGCCGCAGTTACCGCTTACGAGCAGCTTTACGCCGAGTACCTCAAGGGTACCGAAGTTACCCGTTCCAGAATTTATCTGGAAGCCATGCAGGAAATTCTTAAGGGTGTAGATATCTACATCATGGAAGACGGAAACAGCATGAAGCTGTTTGATATGAAGTAAGAAAGGAGGAACAGTACTATGAGTTTTGATCCGAACAACCCCTTCGGCAACGTGTCGAACGGACCCTTTGGCGGTCCGCAGAACACCGTGGATATGCAGCAGATGCAGGATAACTTTGTAAAGGGAGCCAAAAGCGTAGGGAAAAAGGCCGTTTGGCTGCTGCTCCTCTTTGTGGCAATCATTCTGGTTGCCCAGTGTTTCTATATCGTAGATGAAACTGAGCATGCTATCCTCTACCGCTTCAACGAGATTATTGCAATGGACGTAAACAACCTCACTGCCGAGGAGTTTGCGGATATTGAAAACGACCCTTCCCACGCCGACATGAAGATTAGCTATGGTGCAGGGCTCAAGTTCAAAATTCCCTTTGTGGATAGGGTGGAAAAGTTTAACAACCGCCTGATTACCTACGATACCATGCCCAGAGAGGTTATTACCTCCGATAAAAAGAAGATGGTGCTGGATAACAACGCCCAGTGGTGGATTATCGACCCTGTGAAGTTTAAAATCACCATGAACAGCATCAACTCCGCCAACCAGCGCATAGAAGACCTTATGTATTCCAAGATGAATGAAAAGGTGGGTCTGACCACCGCCAAGGACCTGATATCCAACAAGGCCTATGTGACCGAAATGCTGGTGCAGAATGCCGCAGAGCTCAATAAGGTGCTTTACGACTACGGCATAAAGGTGCTGGATATTCAGATTAAGCGGACCGACTTCCCTGCCGAGAACAACGAGAATATCTTTAACCGTATGCGTACCGAGCGTGAGCAGATGGCCCGCCAGTACCGCTCCGAGGGTAAGGAAGAGGCACAGAAGATTAAGTCCGGCGCAGACAAGGAAGCCGCACAGCTCCGTGCCGAGGCCAACGCCGAAGCACAGCGTATCCGTGGTAAGGGCGATGCCGATGCTGCCGCTATCTTCAACAAGGCTTACGGCGCCGACCCCGAATTCTACAAGTTCTATAAATCCTTGGAAACCTATAAGGCAACCCTGCCCGACAGCGGCGCAAAGATTGTTATAGGCCCCGATTCTCAGTTTGCACAGTTCTTGTTCAATCCAAAATAAACAGTAAAAGAGCCCCCTATCGCTTTTATGTTGCGATAGGGGGCTCTTTTTTTACCCTTGAGTATAGTGATAGCAAACTTTAGTTTTCCAAATGAAATTTTATTTTAAAGGAGCCGGAATACGACAAATACTGCAAAAAAGAAGAATAAAATAAAAGCGCAAAATTAAAAGGAAAAAAATACCATTTTTACGTTTAAGAGTTTTTACACAGCTATTACCAACGAATTAAAAAAAGCATGAAGGAAGCACCTAGCCGTAAGAGAACAGTTTGGAGGAAGTATTTATGAAAAAACGCATAGTATCTCTGGTTCTGGCACTGTTGGTGGCAGCAACATCTATGAGTATGACAGTGTTTGCTGCGGAACCATCGGGCCCCCCTGCTCTCCCAAAAATACCACGTACGGAACCCCTCATTTTATCCCCTGGCACACCTGCGCAAAACCCTGCCGAAGGCTGGGTATGGGACGGTGCCGCACTGACCCTTGACGGCATTAACTTTATGGTAAACAGCGATGCAATTATATTCAAGGAAAAGGGAACCCCAAAGGTTGTACTAACACCCGGCAGTCATAATGTGTTGACTGGTGCCAGCCGTGCAAGAGGCATTATTAGTTCCGAAGGTAGCCTGACTATCAGCGGTAGCGGCAGACTAACGGTATCGGATAGAGATTTGGGTGGCTTCACCTGTATTTATGCTCAAGATAGCATGTCCATAGAGGGCGGTGCTACCGTAGAGACAAGTGGATGTTGGTTTGGCATCCATGCCTATACAGGTCCCTTAAATGTGACAGGTGGTGCAACCGTTACTGTAAGAGATGCAGAAAGCACTGCTATTTCCACAGATAATTCCTACCCTGTAGGGAAAGAAATTGTAATAGACGATGCAACGGTAACAGCAGAGGGTGGAAGATGGGGTATAAGGACCGATGCCTTTTTAACCATTAACAACTCCACTATAGTGTCCACCGGAACACAGGAAGAAGGCCTATCTGCCAGGTTCGATATTACCATTTCCGGTTCCACAGTGGAAGCTACCGGCGCCACCGGCATCGCCACCCAGAGAACCCTTGGCATCAACGGCTCAACCGTGGTGGCAGAGGGCAAAGAATGTTGCGGTGCCGATGTGGGTGGAGCAGTACAAATTACAAACAACTCCGACGTGACGGTCACTGCCGTCCCTGATATGCCTCGCACGCTTCAGGCGGATGTAGTTCCCATGTCTGAAGAAGAGGATATCAACGCCATCTACACCACCGGAATGGTTATTTTGGAGGACTCGCGGGTGACCCTCAAAGCAGAAGGCCCGTTCAGTAACGGTCTCTATGCTATCAATGACAGGCCTGTCACCATTAGAGGAGATGCGCAGGTCATTGCCGAGGGTGACCAGTTTGGTATCTACACAAGAGGCGACATTACCATAGGCGAAAATGCCGATGTGCAGGCCCATGGTCTTGCCAGCTTCTTTTCCGGCGGCAATATCGAAATTAATACCTTAGGTCGGATAGAGGCAGTAGGCAGCGTTCATGGCCTAAATGCCGGCAAGGGTACTAAAAAAATTAGCCTCATAAACGGCACGATCTTTACCCCCCGTATCCTAGGCATACTGGACACGCAGCTAAAGACTTTTGCTGTGGAGGGAGGAACTGTTTTCGGCAAGCCCCTGACTACCGCCGGGCTGGCACCAAAGGTTACCGTAAGCGAGGGCAAGAGCAAAACTGTTTCACTGGATACAGACGGCAGTGTAAAAAGTGTGGTATGGTCGGTGCACAGCGAAGCAGTTGCCACAGTGCAGCCCAATATACTAAACCCTGCCCGCTGCATCATTACGGGTGAAAGCGAAGGAAGCACAACCCTTACAGCGATAGTTACCCCCTACCAGGGTGAAACCAAAACGGTTACCTGTACCGTCAAGGTGGGCAGTGCGCCCGACCCCGTGGAGCCGGACCCCACTGAAAAGCCTGAAGAGAAGAAAAGTGACCCCGGAGAAAATGAGGCCAACACACCCGAAACCACAAGCAGGATAACCCATGCCAAGACCGGGGAAACCGTAGCGGTACAGTTGGTTTCCGGAAGTGCCGATGTAGGGGTTAGTCTGATGAATACACTGGGTAGCGCACCTGCCGGTACTGCTCTAAAACTAACCATAACCAATGGATTGGCGGGCGGCAGCATTGAAATGGTATTCCCCGGTGGCTTCGGCAAGGTAAATGAGCCTGGGCGTGTTACCTACCCCCTAAGCTATTTTGAAAAGGCCAAGGACAATGATACCATGATAAAGAGCGCAGTAGGTGAAGGAATTCTCTCCTACACGGCTCAGGTAGGTGCGAATATAACCCTGCCTACCGTAGCGACCATTACCCTGAAGACCACCATCCCTAACGGCAAGACCGTAAACATCTACAAATACAACGAAAAGATAGGTAAATTCACACTGATTGCCAAGGCAACAGTTAAGGACGGGAAGCTCACCTTTACCACCAAGGAGCTGGGACAACTGCTCTTTACAACAGGAACTGTATAACTATCCGAAAAACAGCCGCTGCACCCTTCTAAGTGCGGCGGCCGTTTCTTATTTTTTACATTAATTTTACATAAGCACATTACTCCTACAAAAACTAACCAAAATCGTAAAATTTTTCGTGACCCTGTCAATTTATATTTCTGAATATTTATACTACAATTAATTTGTATGGATAGAGTGTAAGAGAAAATCTGTATTTGCGGAGGTAGAAAATGAGTTTTTTTGCGGTGATTAATCTATTGGGGGGCTTGGCTCTCTTCCTGTTCGGTATGTCGGTGCTCAGTGGCACGTTGGAAAAAGCCTCGGAGGGTCGGCTACAAGGCATACTGGAACGGCTTACCGACAACCTGCCCAAGGCGGTGCTGTTCGGTGCACTGGTAACGGGTGCCATTCAGTCCTCTTCAGCCACTACAGTGGTAGTGGTGGGTCTGGTCAATGCGAAAATTCTTCGGCTGCGGCAGGCCATCGGCATTATTATGGGTGCCAATATCGGTACCACCATTACGGCCCATATCCTGCGGCTAACGGACATTTCTTCACAAAGCTTTTTGCTGAACCTGATAAAGCCCAGCACTTTGGCACCGCTGGCGGCTGCCGTGGGTATCATATGCTATCTGGCAGGGCGGAAGGAGCAGGTGCGGGAAACAGGACACATACTGCTTGGTTTCGGCGTTCTTTTTTCCGGTATGTTCCAGATGGAAGCAGCCATGAAGCCATTGGGACAGCTTCCCCAGTTTGCGGAACTGTTTGCCAGCATGAGCAACCCCGTACTGGGCGTGCTGGTGGGTGCTGGTGTTACCGCTCTTATCCAGTCATCTTCGGCATCTATCGGCATTTTACAGGCGCTTTCCTCCACGGGTAGCATCAGCTGTGCAGCGGCTTTCCCTGTTATACTGGGCCAGAACATTGGTACCTGCATTACCCCCATACTGGCAAGCATAGGCGCATCCAAGGGTGCAAAGCGGGCGGCGTTTGTACACCTTTCCTTTAATGTGGTGGGTACTACCCTCTTCATATTTGGCTTATATGCCGTACAGGCAGCCATAGGCCTTCCCTTCTGGAACGACCCTATTACCAAGGGCGGTATCGCAAACTTTCATACCCTATTTAACGTTGTAGCCACCCTAGTCTTTATGCCCTTTGCTTCGCTTCTGGAAAAGCTGGCATACCGCATTATTCCTCTGGGTGACAGTGAAAATGAGATGGCAGGAGCCATTGACGGTCTGGACGAGCGTCTGCTGGTCTCCCCCGGTCTTGCCATTCAGCACGGACGGGATGCAGTTTACCACATGGCAGAGCTTTCGGTGGAAAACTATTCACTGGCAAAGTCCATGATACTTGGGGAATACGATCCCAAGATAGCAGAAAAACTGCGGCAAAACGAAGCCTTTATCGATACCCTACAGGACAAGGTAGAAGGCTATGCCATAAAGATATCTCGCAAACACATTACCGAGCGCAACAAGGGCGAAGTCAGTGAGCTGCTTCATATGATTGGCGAGCTGGAACGCATTGGCGATCAGTGTGAAAATATTATGGAAGCCGCCCAGATGCGCACCGTCCCCTTTTCGGAGGAGGGCAACCGTGAAATGGCCCACATAGTGGCAGCGGTAGAGGAAATTTTGGAGCTTGCCGTAGGGGCCTACCGCAATGGCGACGCCGTCTCCTCCCATAAGGTGGAACCGCTGGAGCAGATTATTGATACCATGGAGGGGCAGCTGAAAACCAGCCACATTGCCCGTCTGCGGGATGGAAACTGCTCGGTAGAGGGTGCATTTGCCTTTGTGGAGGCCATATCCTCCCTGGAGCGCATAGCCGACCACTGCTCCAACATTGCTGTGTTCCTTATCACCGTTAAGGAAGGCCACGAGGACTTTGATACCCACGCCTACCTCCATGCGCTGCACAAGGGCAGCTCGGAGGAATATGAGCGGTACTACCAGCAGTACAAGGAAAAGTACCTGAGCCAATGACCATGAACCCTGCACAACGGGCTCCATATTGTTAAAGGTGTTGCGTTTTCTTGCAAAGTCATGTATAATATTACTATCTCATCATGAGAAAATATTGCTCTATGAAGGAGCAATTGCTATCAGAAGATAGTAGATGTCACAGTTTGCAGTCCAACTATATGTTTGTAATAATTACCGCGAAGGTGATTTTTCCTCTAGAAGGGGGAGAAATACCTTTGCGGTTTTTTTATTGCGGCTTTGGTGGAAATTGAGGTGGTTTTTTAGAAAATGAGGTTCATATTCTCCGGGGGGAGCATACGTAGGTATACTTCGCTTGATAAAATTTGTACCATGCCTCCTGTGTTGGCAATGGTATTCGAGCATATTGTATCTAACATTTGTGGAAAGCTGGTGGGTGGTAAGCTTTAACCCATCAGAAAAGAAAGGAAAAAGTTAAATGAAAAAACTCATTGCATTGTTACTATCAGCCGTTATGGTACTGTCCTTTGCCGCCTGCTCAAACGCAGCAGCACCCTCGGGGGCATCGGGTGAAGCCTCATCCTCAGAATCCGTAAGTTCGTTGCCGGAAACTAGAATGATTACCGACGGCGCAGGACGAAAGGTGGAAATTCCCCAGACGGTAGAAAGCATTGTTTGTGTAAACGTAGGTGCGCTGCGCTACACCACCTATATGCAGGCACAGGATTTGGTTGTTGGTGTAGAGGACTACGAGCAGAAACCCACCATGTCCCGGCTGTACAACTATGTAAACTTTGATGCATTTTCCAAGCTGCCCGTTATAGGCAAAAACGGAGAGCACTACCCGGAGGCTATTGTGGCTGCCGATCCCGATGTCATCATAATGGCTGCATTTGATGACAACGATGCCGATGCGCTTCAGCAAAAAACCGGTATACCGGTAGTGGTTGTTCCCAGCAGTGATACGACCATGGATGACCGAGCCTACGAAACTTTCCGCATTATGGGTGAGGTTTACGGGAAGCAAGACCGTGCCAACGAATTGATTGCCTATATGGATAGTGTGAAGGCAGACCTAGATGCCCGCACCAAGGATGTTGGCGAAGAAAACAAGCCCACTGTCTACGTTGGCGGTGTTTCCTTCAAGGGTGCCCATGGCTTTGAGGGTACAGAAGCAAACTATGGCCCTTTTGAAATTATCCATGCAAAAAATCTGGCCAACCAAACCGGACAGTCCGGCGCTTTTGATATCGATTTGGAGCAGGTGCTGGCTTGGGACCCCGATGTTATTTTTCTGGACTTCAACGGTATGGATTTGATTAAGAAAGACTATGCAACCAATGCCGCTTACTATAACAGCTTGAGCGCAGTGCAGCAGGGCAAGGTATACTCTCAAATATCCTTCCGCTCCAGTGCATCCAACCTGGAAACTGCACTGGCCGATGCCTACTATGCAGCAACCATCCTTTATCCTCAGCAGTTTGCAGATATTGACCCCGAAAAAAAGGCTGGGGAGATTTTTGAAATGCTGCTGGGCGCAAATCCTTACAGCGATTTGAAGGAGGCTGGATATGAGTTTAGAGCCATTCAAATCGGAGAGTAACTACGCTGACCCGGAGTATGGTAGAAACCAAGTACGCAGTATTACGTTTTTGGTGCTGCTACTGCTGGTACTTCTGGTTGCGGTGGTGCTTTCTCTGTGTGCAGGCTCTTATGACACCCCCATTGCCGAGCTGGTTCGTGGGATTTTCGGAAAGGCCACTGACAACAAAATTAATGTTATTGTGCAGAACAACCGGCTGCCCCGTATTTTAACCGCTGTTATTGCGGGTGCGGGGCTTGGGGTTTCCGGCTGCGTATTGCAGGCCATTCTGCGTAATCCCTTGGCATCGGCTTCCACCCTTGGCGTTTCTCAGGGCGCCGGATTCGGTGCTGCTTTTGCCATTATTGTGCTCAATATGGGGACTGTGGGCGGCCTTGGTAGTGCGGCGATCCCCCTTTGTGCCTTTGTGGGCAGCATGGCGGTTGCTTTGGTCATTCTGGGGCTGTCCAAGCTGCGGCAGGTTTCCCCGGAGGGCATTGTGCTGGCAGGTGTGGCCATCAGTGCCATGTTTACAGGCGCCACTACCCTAATCCAATACTTCGCCAATGAAATTCAGCTGGCCACGTTGGTGTTCTGGACCTTTGGCGACCTGGGTGGCACAAACTGGGGCGATGTCCGTTTGATGGGAAGTGTAGTGCTGGTTGTCAGTGTCTATTTCATACTGCACCGCTGGGACTACAATGCGCTGCTGAGCGGCTCGGAAACTGCCATCAGCCTTGGTATTAACGTCCGGCGGCTAACGATGATTAACATGATACTCTGCTGCTTTACGGCATCTACCATTGTGTCCTACATTGGCCTTATAAGTTTTATCGGGCTGGTAGCGCCCCACATTGTTCGGCTGGTGGTAGGCAACAATCATGTCTATCTCATCCCGGGGTCTATTTTAGCAGGGGCAACACTGCTGCTGCTGGGCGATTTGTTTGCCCGGGTGGTAATCAGTCCCGTTATCCTGCCTATCGGCGCCATTACGTCGTTCTTGGGGGGCCCTCTGTTCCTCTACCTGCTGTTCAAAGGAGGAAAAAAGAGTGCTGAAGGTTGAAAATTTGCAGTTTCGGTACCGCAACGGGGATGCGGTTTTAAAGCAGATTAGCTTTTCCTTGGAAGACGGTCAGTTTATGGCCATCCTGGGAAACAACGGTGCGGGAAAAAGCACCATGCTCAAGTGCTTTAACCGTATTCTTCATGCGGACCATGGAACTGTCTGCATGGATGGTGAGAACCTGCTTCAGATGCCCAACCGGGAGATTGCAAAGCGGATGGCATTTGTAGCGCAAACTATTCCAAACATGCAGATGACGGTTCATGACGTGGTAATGCTTGGTCGTCGCCCATATATGCAGTGGGGCTTTACAGAGGATGACCACCGCATTGTTCATGAAGCGATGGAGCGGTTGGGTCTGCTTTCTATGCGGGGAAGATTTCTAAATCAGCTTAGTGGCGGTGAACGGCAGAAGGTTATTTTAGCCCGGGCACTGGCACAGCAGCCCAACATGCTGTTGTTAGATGAGCCAACCAGCAGTCTGGACTTGCAGAATCAATATCAGGTGCTGGAAACGGTGCGTGGTATCTGCCATGATACAGGAATAAGCGCCATAGTGGTCATTCACGACCTAAACCTGGCACTGCGTTTTTGCGATCAATTTTTACTGCTAAAGGACGGCATAGTTTATAGCTGTGGAGATGTGAACACACTGAACCGCCAAGCTATTCTGGATGTCTATGGAGTAAATGCGGATGTCATTTCCGTAAATGGACAGCGCATTGTACTGGTGGACTAAAAAGATGCGCTGGGAAGTGAAAACACAAAGACGATGGTGTTCCCTACAAGCAAGGTTACATTGCAGAAGTAATGCAAAAATAAACGAATAACCAAGGGGTAATTGCAACCATTGTTGGATACTGTGGTATGTTTGAAAGGAGATGTTTCCATGAATAAGACTATTTGGGAAAAGTGCGTGGCTTTCCACGGGCACGAATGCGGAGGCTTAACCATTGGATACAAGGCGGCGCTGCTTGCCATAGACCTGCTAAAGTTGGCATCAGCAGACGGAACCCATGACAGCTGTATTTCGGAGGATGAGCAGATTGTCTGCATTGCGGAAAACGATGCATGTGGTGTTGATGCTATTCAGGTTATCCTTGGCTGCAGCATAGGAAAGGGCAATCTGCTTTTCCACATGCGGGGCAAGCAGGCTTTTTCCTTCTATAACCGAAACACGGGGGAGTCTATTCGTCTGGTGCTGAAAAAGAAGCCAGAGGGCATGACAAGAGAGCAGTCCTTTGCCTATTATCAGGACTGTGCACCATTGGATATGTTTGATGTAAAGGAGGCCACCATCCGCTTGCCGGAGGCAGCACGTATTTTTGATTCCTATGAATGTACCTGTTGCGGTGAAACTACCGGCGCAAACTGGATTCGGCTACAGGGCGACCAGAAACTTTGTTTGGATTGCTATACAAATTATTCCCGGTTTGACGTGTAACGAAAAACAGCTGGTGGAGGGCTTAGTTGCCATCCACCAGCTGAACTGTTTTTTCTGCCTTTTTTATCCGTTTTTACAGCTCCAGTATGGCTGCCGAGTGTCCTCGCAGCAGCAGCTGCCCATCTACACTTCCCACCCGCAGTAGCAGTTTTGCATTTTCCAGTGCGGTGTGGCTGTAGGGTATTAGGGCGGAGTCGGTGCCCCGATTTACGGAAATGAGGATTTTCTTGTCCCCCTGCTCCCGCAGATAGGTACAGCAGTGCTCGCTAAAGTCCACTGCCGTAAAGCTGCCGTGGCGCAGAACCTCCGAGTTTTTACGAAGCTGACCCAGCAGGCGGAAAAACTCTACCATGCCGCTGTCCTCCCTGCCCCATGGGTAGGTACCACGGTTAAAGGGGTCGGCATAGCCCACCAGTCCGGCCTCGTCCCCGTAATACAGGCAGGGGCAGCCCGGTAGGGTGTACTGTATAACCGAGGCCAGCAGAAACAGCTGCCGCCCGGTGTAAAATTGCTCCGGGGTCAGGGTGTTGTGGGCACGCTGCCAGTCCCTGTCCTTACCGCCCATCTCCTCGGCACAGAGCGCTGTAATGGCCCGTGCCACATCGTGGGTGGAAAGGCTGTTTAGGGCAGCACCCAGCACGGGAGCCGGGTAGTTCTCCATAATAATATAAAGTGCCTCCCGTAGGGCTGCACCCCCGCCGTAGCGGATAAAGCTGAGAATGGCGGTTCGCCAAGGGTAGTTCATAACACTATCCAGCTCCGCACCCTGAAAATACTGCCGCTGTACGCCGTAGCTTTGCTTGTTGGAGGCATCTTCCCACACCTCCCCCAACAGCAGGGCATCCGGTTTTTCGGTTTTTATAGCGGTGCGTATCTCGGCTATAAAGTCGTCAGGGAGTTCGTCGGCAACGTCCAGACGGAAGCCGTCTGCTCCCGCACGAAGCCAGCTGCGCAGTACCCCCTGCTCCCTGCAGATAAATTCCCGATAGGAGGGGCAGTCCTCCCGCAGGTCGGGCAGGGTCTGAAAGCCCCACCAGCTGTGGTAGCTGTGGGGGTATTCTATCCAGGAAAACCAGTCCTTGTAAGGACTTTCCGGGTCGTTATAGGCCCCCGTTTCTCCGTATCGCTTTTCTTTGTTAAAGTAGATACTGTCGCTTCCTGTATGGTTAAATACACCGTCCAAAATAACGTGTATCCCGTGGGAATGGGCGGTGTCACAGAGCACTTGAAAGTCCTCGTTACGCCCCAACAGCGGGTCAATCTTTCGGTAATCCGCCGTATTATAGCGGTGGTTGGAGTGTGCTTCAAAGATGGGGTTCAGGTAGATGCCCTCCACCCCCAGGGAAGCAAGGTAGGGCATCTTCTCTGCAATGCCCAGAAGGTCGCCGCCAAAGTAGTCGTTGCATAGAAATTCTCCCTGCTCATCGGGGCCGTCCACAGGAGCTTCATGCCAGTGGGTGTGCAGTATACGGTCGGCAGGAACGTTTTCCTTGGGCGTACCGCTGCTACAAAAGCGGTCAGGGAATATCTGGTAGAATACCCCGCCCCGCAGTGCCTTGGGAGTGGAGAAGGCTGGGTCGTAGACCGTCAGCTGCCACAGGTCGCTATCGTCCACGGCGGCTACCCCGCCGCTTTCCCACCCTATTATGCGGGTGCCCCCGCAGGTGCTGAAACGGTAAAACAGCAGCTCCGGCTGAGGTGGCGTAAAAACTACCGAATAGACCGTGACGTCATCCCGACAGTCCTCCTCCTCCATAGGCAGCGAAAAGGCAGGTTGGATCAGCGCCGAGGCACGGAACACCTGTAGTACAGGGGTGTGGAGTACTTTGGGTAGCACAAGGCGCAGCGTCACCGGAGTACCGGCTGGCACTGCACCAAAGGGCGTTTTGTAAAACAGGTCGCGGCTATTGAAAATCATAGTCGACGAAGCTCCTTTGCTAGGGCATTTCTAAAAAATCAAAGGTTCCTAGTCCAAATGCCAAATATCCCTTGCATAGTCTCTGATGGAACGGTCGGCACAGAAGATGCCCGAGCCTGCAATGTTGCAAAGGGACATTTTTTGCCACAGCAGGTTGTCGCTTCCATAAATTTCGGAAGCCCTGCGCTGCGCCTGACAGTAGCTTTCAAAGTCCGCTGCCGCCATGTAGCGGTCATTGGTGGTCATGTAGCGGGAAAGCTCTCCAAAGGATGCAAGGTCGGTGCGAGAATTCAGAAATCCAATGACCTTCTGCAACACCGGGCTAGCATCAATATACTTCTGGGGATGGTAGCCACTGTGCTTTACAGCCTCTACCTCGCCCGAGCGCATGCCGCAGAGCAGAATGTTCTCATCCCCTACCGCCTCGTGGATTTCCACGTTGGCGCCGTCCAGCGTGCCAAGGGTTACTGCACCGCTCAGCATCAGCTTCATGTTTCCGGTACCGCTGGCTTCGGTGCCTGCTAGGGATATCTGCTCGGAAATTTCACTGGCGGGCATCAGCCGTTCCGACATGGTAACGTTGTATTCCTCCAGAAAAACAATCTTCAGCTTATCCTTGGCAACAGGGTCGCCGTCAATCATCACTCCAAGGTCGCAGATGAACTTGATAATCTCCTTGGCCAGATAGTACCCGGGTGCTGCCTTTGCGCCGAAGAAGTAGGTTTTGGGCTGGAAAGGCGCATCGGGGTTTTCCCGCAGGTAGAGGTATTCGGCGGCAATGTGCAGCGCATTCAAATGTTGCCGTTTGTATTCATGAAGCCGCTTTACCTGAACGTCAAAGAGTGAGCGGGGGTTTACAAGGATACCCCGTTCCTCTGCCAGGTAACAGGCAAAGTTCACCTTGTTGCGGTACTTTACCTCTGCCAGCTCTTCCAAAGCCGCTTTGTTGTCGGACAGCTTTGTTAGGTCGGACAGCTTGCTAAAGTCGTGTAGGAAGCTGTCGCCAATGTGCGCCTTAATATATTCGGTCAGCAAGGGGTTTCCCTGCAGCAGCCAGCGACGGGAGGCTATGCCGTTGGTAACATTTTTAAACTTAGCGGGAGTAATGGCATAGAAGTCCTGAAAGACATCTTCACGGATAATCTGGGAGTGCAGCTTGGAAACGCCGTTTACGCTGTGGCTGCCCACCAGGCAAAGGTTCGCCATCCGCACTTTGCCATCGCAGATAATGGCCATACGGCGGATTTCTTCCTCGTTTTTATGGTACCGCTCCCGTAGTTCTATGCAGAAGCGGCGGTTTATCTCCTCAATAATCTGATAGATGCGGGGGAGCAAGGACTGCATCTGCCCCATGCCCCACTGCTCCAGCGCCTCGGCCATAACGGTGTGGTTGGTGTAGGCAAAGGTGCGCTTCACAATGTCCCAGCAGGTGTCCCAGCTATAGCCGCACTCATCCAGCAGTACTCGCATAAGCTCGGGTATGGCAAGGGTGGGGTGGGTGTCGTTTATGTGAATAGCGTTTTTATCGGCAAAGTTATCTATGGTACCGTACACCGACATATGCCGACGGAAGATATCCCCCACGGCGGAACATGCCAAAAAGTACTGCTGCCGTAGCCGCAGCAACTTGCCCTCGGTGTGGTTGTCGTTGGGGTACAGCACCTTGCTAATAACCTCCGCATAGGAGTTCTTGCCAAAGGCGCCCAGATAGTCCCCTTTGTTAAACAGGTCCATATCAATGCCGGGGCTTTTGGCTTGCCAAAGCCGCAGTAGGCTCACTGCCTTGGTGTCGTATCCCGTAATGTACAGGTTGTAGGGTACCGCCAGTACGGTGGAGTAGTTCACATGCTGTGCCATATGGTGGTCGCCGTCCCATTTTTCAATGACGGTTCCCCCAAAGCGTACCTCTATGGTGTGTTCGGGTACTGCTGCCAGCCAGGCTTCTCCGCCGGGCAGCCAGTAGTCGGGCAGCTCGCTCTGCCAGCCATCGGAAATGCGCTGCTTAAAGATGCCGTATTCATACAGAATGCTGTAGCCGGTGGCGTAGTAGTTGTCGGTGGCAAGGCCGTCCAGATAGCAGGCGGCAAGCCGTCCCAGCCCTCCGTTGCCCAGCCCCGGGTCGGGCTCGCATTTATACAGGTTTTCAAGCTTTACCGAAAAGCTTTCCATAGCCTGCTGAAATTCATCCTGTATGCCTAGGTTAAACAAGCTGTTGCGCAGGCTTTTGCCCAGAAGAAACTCCATGGACAGGTAGTACACCTGCTTTTTTCCGCTGGCATTGCAGTCGGCTACAAAGGTCTTTCGACGCTCCTCCACCATATCCCGCACCACCAGTGCACCTGCCTTATAAAATTGCTCATCGGAGGCGCTTGCGGGGGAAACAGAAAGTGAGTCGGTCAGCTTTTTGCTGATAGCCTCCTTCAAGGCTTCTGTGGAGGTATTGGGTTTATTGTTCATCATACATAGCTCCCTTCCGACCCGAAGGAACATCCAAAAGGGTCATATACGTTTTAGTATAGCGTTTTTTCGTCAGTTTCACAATTAGTCTCTGCAAAATAAAACAAAAAGTTTAAAAAATGCTTTTTTATCCCAAGCTTTTCATGTATAATACTAATATATATAGCATATAGCACTACGATTGATTAAGGGGTGTGGAGATGAACCGCATTAAGGTTAACATTCTGGGAAACAGCTACACAATAGCAACAGACAGTGATGAAAGCAGAATACGGCAGATTGAAAAGCAGCTTTCCGCACAGCTTGAAGAGATAAAAGAGCAGCGGCCCAGCCTTTCCTCGGTGGATGCACTGGTAATACTGGCCCTGAACCTGATGGATGAGATAGGCGAAACCGAGAACTCTACCGACCGCATGCGGGAGCAGCTCAGTGAATATCTGGAGGATGCTGCCCGTGCACGGATGGAGCTGGAAGAGGCTCGCCGCGAGACGGACAGACTGGCCAGAGAACTGACCATGCTGAAGAACCGCAATTGATGGGGAGTAACAGAGTGGAGATACTTGCGCCGGTTGGCGGCAAAGAACAGCTTTTGGCGGCGGTGCGCAGCGGCGCAAACGCCGTATATCTTGGCAGCAAGGGTTTCAATGCCCGACGCAATGCCGACAACTTTGATGAGGACGGGCTTCCCGAAGCAGTGCGCTACTGTCATGCCAGAGGTGTGGCGGTGCACGTTACACTGAATACCCTCATTACCGATAACGAAACTGAGAAACTGATTGATGAAATAAGGCTGATTGCCCAAAGCGGAGCGGATGCCGTAATAATACAGGATATGGGTGTGGCGGCCAAGGTGAGACAGTGTTGTCCCACCTTGGCCATGCACGCCTCCACACAGCTTTCGGTACACAGCGTGGCGGGGGCGTTGTTTATGCGCCGCATGGGCTTTTCCCGTCTGGTGCTGGCCCGTGAGCTAAGCGCTTCGGAAATAAAAGAAATTAAAGATAAAAGCGGGCTAGAGGTAGAAGTGTTTGTTCACGGAGCCCTCTGTATGTCCATGTCCGGAAACTGCTATCTTTCCTCTCTTTTGGGAGAACGCAGTGGAAACCGTGGGCTTTGCGCACAGCCGTGCAGGCTGGAGTTTACGGCCAAGGGGCGGGAATATGCTCTGTCACTGAAGGATTTATCCCTCATTGAGCGGATGGACGAGCTGGTGGCAGCAGGGGTGGATTCCATAAAGATAGAGGGCAGAATGAAACGCCCTGAATACGTGGCGGCAGCGGTGACAGCCTGTAAGCAGGCGCTTTCTGCCCAGCACCCGGATATGGAGAAGCTGCAGGCGGTATTTTCCCGCAGCGGCTTTACCGACGGTTACTTTGCGGGGAACTTAGGCCCCCATATGTTCGGCTACCGCCGCAAGGAGGATGTAACTGCTGCGGCGACCGTACTGGGAGAGCTTGCCTCATCCTACCGGGGAGAAAACCCCCTGATACCCATAGATATGAGCTTTATCATGGAAGGTGACTACCCTGTCACCCTTACCGTCACCGACGGCGTGCACAGGATAACCATACAGGGTGAGGTAGCACAGCAGGCTATCAACCGTCCTACCGACCTTGCACTGGTGCGCAGAGGTCTGGAAAAGCTGGGCGGTACGCCCTTTTACCTGCGGGAACTTACTGCCGAGATTGCCGACGGGCTGATGTTGCCCGTATCTGCCATAAATGCCCTGCGCAAGGAGGCAGCCGAAAGCCTGCTGGAACAGCGTGGACAGGTGCAGCCCTGCCGCTTTACCGCTCCCCCGCCCAGGCCTACCCTTCGGGAATGTATGGTCGGCAGCGCCCCACAGCTTCATCTGAGGCTGGAACGTGTGGAGCAGCTGACTGCGTTGGTAAAAAACACCGCCCACCGGGTGTCGCTTCCCTTATGGGAGCTGTATGGACACAAAGAACTCATTGCTGAACTGGGAGACAGGCTGATTGCCGAGCTTCCCATGCTCATATTCCCCAAGAACGAAGCCAAGGTATCGGCACAGCTTGCCGAGCTTTCGGCTATGGGACTTGCCACTGTGGTTGCAGGCTCCCAGGGTGCCCTTACGCTGGCACGGGAGGCAGGACTGGCCGTAATAGGCGACTACTCCCTAAACATCCTGAACAGCGTAGCGCTGGGCGAATACGAACGGCAGGGGCTGTCTGCCGCTACCGTTTCCTACGAATGCTCCATGAAGGCTGCAAAGAAACTGGACGGCCGCATACCCTGCGGGGTCATCGGCTATGGCTACCTGCCGGTAATGAGCTTCCGCAACTGCCCTGTCCGCAGTGAAAAGGGCTGTGGCAGCTGCAAGGGTGCCGAAACGGTTACCGACCGCAAGGGCAACGACTTCCCTTTGCTCTGCCGTCAGCGGGAGTATACCCAGATGCTAAACCCTATCCCCCTCTACATTGGGGACAAGCAGGAAGTTCTGCGTGGACTTTCCTTTGTAACACTCTACTTTACCACCGAAACACCCAAGCAGTGCGATGAACTGCTGCGCCTCTGGACAGGCGGACAGCCCTACCCCGGACAGCGCACAGGCGGGTTATATTTTAGAGAACTTTTATAGGGGGAACAGGAAATGGAAACCATGAGATTTAAAAAGCTGTGCCCCGAGGCAGTTACCCCCACCCGTGCCACCGATGGCAGTGCGGGTTACGACCTTTCGGCATGTATGGAGGCTCCCATTACTGTACGCCGCGGCGAGGTGGCAAAGATACCTACAGGCATTGCCATAGAGCTGCCCGCAGGCTATGCCGCTCTTATATTTGGGCGTAGCGGGCTGGGCATTAAGCACGGGGTTGTCCCTGCGAATGCCGTGGGGCTTATCGACAGCGACTACCGTGGAGAAATAGCGGTGGGTCTTACCTGCCAGTGCCAGGCAGGCTACACCATACAGCCCTACGAGCGCATAGCACAGATGGTGATAGTGCCGGTGGAGACACCGAAGCTGATTGAGACAGAAGAACTGGATGACACTGCCCGGGGAGCAGGCGGCTTTGGCTCCAGCGGGAGGTGCTAGCATGAAACCCATGAATATTATCCTTGCTTCCCAGTCGCCACGGCGGCAGGAGCTGATGAAACGCATTACCGAGGACTTTACAGTCTGTGTACCGGACTGCGATGAAAGCCTGCCTACAGGCATTTCGCCTCTATGCGCAGTACGGCTGCTGGCTGAAAAGAAAGCACGGGCAGCACTGCGGATGTGGGAAGATGGTGCACACACAGGTGAGTGCTGCATTATCGGTGCCGATACCGTAGTGGATGTGGACGGGCAGATACTGGGAAAACCCGCAGACGCATATGACGCAGAGCAGATGCTTCGGCTTCTTTCCGGACGTACAAACACAGTTCATACGGGGCTAGCGGTGCTCTCCCCTTTGGGTGAGCGGATTACCGCTGTTTCCACCGAGGTAGATTTTTATCCCCTTACCGAGGAAGAAATCTCCCGATACATTGCCACCGGTGAGCCCATGGACAAGGCGGGCAGCTATGGCATACAGGGCGGTGCAGCGCTCTTTATAAAGGGCATTCGGGGGGACTACTACAACGCTATGGGCTTCCCTGTTTCCACCCTCTACCAGCTTATGGAGGAGCTGGGAGTTGGGCAGTGTGGTTCCGGCAGATAAAAGTTTACGGTTTTGCAACAAATCCCATTAAAAAAGCCAGCATCAATTCTTGTACACAGGTGTTTCTTTGTGATATACTAGAGAATGTATATTAACGTGCCGTCATGGGCGGCAGAATGGAGCAGTATCATGTTTGGGAGTAAGGATATAGGCATAGATTTGGGTACAGCGAATACCCTGATATACATGAAGGGCAAAGGCATCATTATGCGGGAGCCATCGGTTGTAGCGGTGGACATCCGTAACGATACCGTTATCCATGTGGGCCAGAAGGCAAAGGATGTCATCGGGCGTACCCCGGGCTCCATTGTTGCCATACGTCCCCTGAAGGATGGCGTTATTGCCGACTTTGACATTACCGCCAGCATGTTGCAGATGTTTATCGAGCAGGTGCTGGGTAAAAATTTATTTGGAAAACCCCGTATTGTCATCTGCATTCCCAGTGGTGTTACCGCTGTGGAAAAGCGCGCTGTCCGTGAAGCTGCCATTAAGGCAGGCGGAAAGTATGTAGCTATCGTGGAAGAACCCATGGCAGCAGCTATCGGCGCAGGCCTTCCTGTAGAGGAAGCCATAGGCAGCATGGTGGTGGATATCGGCGGCGGCACCAGCGAGGTAGCCGTTATCTCCATGGGCGGCATTGTCGCCTCCAAGTCGGTGCGTACCGCGGGAGACGAGTTTGACCGCAATATCATTGCCTATATTAAGAAAAAGTACAACCTGCTTATCGGCGAGCGTACTGCCGAGGATATTAAAACCACCATCGGCTCCGCCTACCCCTACGAAAACGAGGAGACATTGGAGGTCAAGGGCCGGAACCTGGTGGACGGTTTCCCCAAGAACATCTTCATTACCCCCAAGGAAATTCGCGAGGCATTGGCCGATTCGGTAGTTTCCATCCTGGATGCTGTCCGTGTCACCTTGGAGCGTACCCCACCCGAGCTTTCTGCCGACATCATTGACCGGGGCATTACCCTCACCGGCGGCGGCGCTATGCTAAAGGGTCTGGATGAGCTTATCTCGATTGAAACCGGTATGCCGGTACAGATAGCCGAAAACCCGCTGGACTGCGTGGCCATAGGCACCGGAAAAATACTGGAAACTCCTATGCGGCATAAAGAAGCTCTGTTCACCGACGAAAGACGGTGAGACTGTCAATGCTTGATTGACAGTTTTCCTAAGGGGTACCGGGTACCCCTTAGGCTATCCCCGTTTGGAGAGGAGGCCGCCGCTGCGTGAAGGACTTTTTCAAAAGTAAACAGTTTAAGATATTGCTGGCGGTGCTTGCCATGCTCTTTGCCTTTGTGCTGCGAGCGGTATACACCGGCGGCTTTATGCCTTTTTTATCCCATGTGGGTGGGGCGCTTATGACCCCTGTGGCACGGGTAACCGCTGCCATTTCCGGGGCTACAGAAGAAGCACTTTCCCCTTACTTCAATGTGGTGAAGCTGAAGGAGGAAAATGAACGGCTGGTGGAGGAAAACCGCAAGCTTACGGAGCAGCTGGTGGACTACCAGAACCTGAAAACCGAAAATGAGCAGTTCCGTGAGTTCTTGGAGCTAAAGGAACGTAACCAAGACTTTGTATTTGAACCCGCCTCGGTGGTGGGACGCAGCCCCGATGACCGGTTTGGTTCCTTTATTATCGATGCAGGTAGCTTCCACGGCATATCCCCCCGTGACCCGGTCATTACTCCCGACGGCCTTATCGGCATTGTTTCTCAGGTCAGCTACGGCTACTCCAAGGTCTCTACCCTGCTGGATATCGCCATCGATGTAGGCGCAGTGGATATCCGCACACTGGATACCGGCGTTGTTACAGGCACCATAGCCCTTGCGGAGCAGGGACGGTGCAAGCTGGGCTTCCTCTCCCGTGACAGCGGCGTGGCAGTGGGCGATACCATCGTTACTTCCGGTGTAGGCGGGCTGTTGCCCAAGGGACTGGTTGTAGGCACAGTGGAGCAGATTGTAAACGAGACCAGCGGGCTTTCCCTATACGGAGTCATTCGCCCGGCGGCGGACCTTACAGGAGCAAAGAGCGTCGTTGTCATCAAGGGCTTTGCTGGCAAGGATCAGAACCAGAACCTTACCAAATAAGGGAACGGAGCACGCAATGGTAACCACTAAGTATAAAATAGCAAAATTTTTCTCATACGGTGTTGTAGCAACGCTCCTCTGTGTTCTCCAAAACACACCGGGGCTTTTTGCCATATACGGAACTAAGCCTATGCTGGTGGTATCTTTCGCCATCTGCGTGGCTATCTTCGAGCGGGAAACGGCAGGCGGGCTTTTTGCAGTCTTTGCTGGGCTGCTCTGTGACCTTTTCAGCTCCTACTCCTTTGGGTACTATGCACTGCTGCTCTTTTTCTGCTGTGTGGCGGTAGGCCTGCTTACCCAAGGCTTTATGCGGCCGGTGGCAGTGAATGCCATGCTTTTTACCCTGGTCACCATGGTGTTCATTCAGTGGGTGGGCTTCTTTTTTACCATTCTCATCTGGGTGGAGGAAGGTGCGGCAGAGTACTTCTTTGGGCGGCTTCTCCCATTCTGCATCTATACAGCGGTTATGGCGTTTCCCCTCTACTATCTGGCTAGGGTGATGCACCTATACTTTGAGGCCAAGATAGAGGCGGCATAGTGCAATGCCGCACTTTCGTTAAAAAGTTTATGCCGCTGTAAAGCGGCGGAAGGGATGACTGGCATGAAAAAGATACTGTTTATAAATGCATGTGTACGCCCTCACTCCCGCACCTTTATCCTTGCCAAGAAGGTACTGGACAGGCTGGAGGGCAGCGTTGAGGAAGTGAACCTGGAGCAGGCGGGTATTTTGCCCCTTACCTGGGAACGGCTACAGGTGCGGGATGCACACGCCGCCGAAAAGGACTTTTCGCACCCTATCTTTCAGTATGCCTGCCAGTTTGCAGCAGCGGACGAAATTGTCCTTGCGGCACCCTACTGGGACCTTTCCTTCCCCGCAACAGTACGCACCTACATTGAGGCGGTTTGCGTGGTGGGGCTCACCTTCCACTATACAGCAGATAATGTTTCGGAGGGGCTGTGCCGTGCGAAAAAGCTCCACTATGTTACCACCGCAGGCGGCAGCATTGGGCAGAACAATCTGGGTTACGACTACATAAAGACCATAGCACAAACCTTCTTCAGCATTCCGGAGTTTCGGTTCTACAGCGCAGAGAATCTGGATTTACCGGGAATGAACCCTGAGGAAATACTGCAAAAGGCCATAGCTGAAATAAACGTCGGCTAAAAAGTTTTTAACAGAAAGTAGGTGACCATGTTGAACAAGAGACAGGAAAATATCCGTTTTGCTATTCTGGGCGGCATTGTCGCCGTTATATTTATTCTCTTTTCCTACCGCATGACCATTTTACAGATAGCACAGGGCGAAATGTATAAGAACAAGGCCACGGCAGGTACCACTACCAAGCAGATGGTTCCGGCTGTCCGCGGGGAGATAGTAGACCGCTACGGTAGGCCCTTTACCACCAACCGTGTGGGCTACGATATTATCCTTGACCGCAGCTACCTGCCCTACAACAAGGAAAACGATGTGCTGCTGAGCCTTATGGAAATTATGGAGGAGCTGGGGCAGGAGTGGATAGACAACCTGCCTATTAGTGAAACCGCTCCCTTTGTTTTTAAGGAGGGGGAAGAAGTACAGGTACAGCGGCTGAAAAAAGCGCTGGGTGTCAATGAATATGCCACCGCCGAGGAGTGTATGCTCTGGCTGGCAGACCCCAAGTTTTATAAGATAGGCATTTACGACCCCGCTACGGGAAACAAGGTAAGCGACTACGACCCTGTTACCACGCGCAAGCTGGCGGGTGTGCGGTATGAGATGGTGCAGCGTGCCTTTAGTTTGGAGAACACCTATGTGTTTGCCAGCGACGTAGGCCCTGTGGCACGGGATACCATACTGGAGCGCAGCTACATGCTGCCCGGTGTGGATGTGGCTGAAAGCCCCGTGCGGGAGTATGTAGACGGCACACTGGCACCCCATATACTGGGCACCATTGGCCCCATATACAAGGAAGAGATGGATAAGCTAAAGGAACAGGGGCTTTGGAGCAGCAGAGAGAACCCCACAGGCTACCGTGGCAACGAATATATTGGCAAAAGCGGCATTGAGTACTCCTTTGAAAGCGTGCTGCGGGGGAAGAGCGGTGAACGGCTGATTACCCTGGACAGCAAGGGCAATGTGGAGGGCGTGGAAGAAACTGTCCCCCCTACCCCCGGCAACACGGTGGTTCTTACGTTGGACCGTGACCTACAAAGAGCGGCACAGAATGCACTGGCGCAGACCATTCACAGGTACAATACCACACCCGGGCTTACCCATGAGCAGGGTAAGGATGCCAATGCCGGAGCAGTGGTGGTACAGGACCCAAAAACCGGTGAGATACTGGCTATGGCCAACTACCCAAACTACGATATCAGTACCTACCTGCAGGACTACGATACCCTGTCCAAGCAGAAGCCTGAACCCCTCATTAACCGTTCCACCATGGGTACCTACCGCCCCGGCTCCATCTATAAGCCGGCGGTGGCTACTGCGGGGCTGGCAGAAGGGGTTATCACGCCTACTGAAACTATTAACTGTACCCATACCTATACTCGGTTTGCCCCCGGTTACCAGCCCAAATGTATGTATTTCGATGGGCCTATTACCGCCACAACAGCACTACAGCGCTCCTGTAACTTCTTCTTCTACGAAACCGGCTGGCGGCTGGGTATAGATAGGCAGAATGAGTATAGCAGCCACTTTGGTTTGGGGCAGAAAACCGGCATTGAAATTCAGGAGGCTGCGGGACAGCTCTCCTCCCCCGCCACCCGTGAGGCGGCAGGCGACACCTGGGGTGGCGGCTATGTCATTCAGTCGGCCATTGGTCAGCTGGACCACGCCTTTACCCCCGTGCAGATGGCAGGTTACGTGGCAACCCTTGCCAACGATGGCGTTCGGTTACAGCCCCATCTGGTCAAGGCTATTAAGTCCTACGATTTTAAAGAGACGGTCAGCGAAACCCCTGTCAAGGAGGTTGACCGTGTTCCTGCGGCACAGGCGGTTTTTGATACCGTACGTGCAGGTATGATTGCCGCATCCCAGCCGGGCGGTACTTCGGCCAGAGCATGGTCGGGCTTCCCTCTGACAGTGGCCTCCAAAACAGGTTCACCCGAAGGCGTGGGAATTCTGCACTCCACCTACATCTGCTACCTCCCTGCCGATGACCCACAGCTGGCCATTGCGGTGGTGCTGGAAAACGGTGGACAGGGCTATACCGGTGCTCCCGTTGCCCGTCTTATTGCCGACGACTACTTTTTGGGCAGCAACAAAACCGAGACCATAAGCCCTATCAATCAGCTATTGCCGTAACACACTACACCAGGAAATGGTTTTATACCCTTTGCCACAAACAAAAATGGTGCAAAACACCTGCTAAATTGGGAATAATATTGCTTATTCATACAATAAAAATATGATTGGGTGGATTAAAAAGGTATTTTTAGTGGTTTCTTGAAAGAATTCACAAAAAGCTTTTCTTTTTAATCGATTTTGTGCTACAATATTTCTTAAACAGAGTTGTTTTTAACGAACAGGAGTGTGAACTGTGGCCGAAAAGATCATGTTTGCCTCGGGCAAGGGCGGAGTGGGTAAAAGTACCATCTGTCTCAGCCTTGCCGCGGGACTGGCCGCCAGAGGTCACAAGGTGCTTATCATGGAAGCGGATACAGGCTTTCGGGGGCTGGATGTGTCACTGTCGGTAGATGACAGAGCCATGTACGACCTTTCGGATGTGTTGGATGGACGCTGTATGCTGGACGAGGC
Organism: Angelakisella sp.; assembly: GCA_036645835.1. Lineage (GTDB taxonomy): Bacteria > Bacillota > Clostridia > Oscillospirales > Ruminococcaceae > Angelakisella. The sequence goes on from JAVXNK010000003.1 coordinate 87,353, forward strand.
GTTGCTTTGTCACAGCAGGTATGGCATAGAACTTCTCTGTGCCCCCAACGACCCCGAGTACCTGCCGGAGCCCCGGCAGCTTGCAGCATTGCTGGAGGCCGCCAACCCCAACTATGACTATATTTTAATAGACTGCGGTGCAGGCTTTGGTCCTATGCAGGGCCGCATAAGCCGCCTTTCCGATATGGCCATCCTGGTTACTGTACCCGACAGGGTAGCGGTGCGAGGAGCGGCTCACACATCCCAGTTGCTTCACCAAAAAGGCATGCACAGGCAGCGGCTTATTATTAACCGTATTCCAAAGGTTCTTCGAACCTCCGCAACCATACGGGACCTTGACGACGTCATCGACCTTGTGGGCGCACAGCTTTTGGGCGCAGTACCGGAGGGTGTAGTTACCGGTATACCAACATCACAAAATAGTCGGCAACCCGCACAGGAGGAGCTTGACCGTATTGCCCAGCGGCTTACGGGAAAATACTCCGAGTTGGTGTTGTACTAGGATACAATTAACAAACCAGCACCAATACGAAAGGAGCATATATACCCATGAATGTTGCACTTATAGCCCACGATGCCAAAAAAGAGCTGATGGTACAGTTCTGCATTGCTTATTGCGGAATACTCAGCAGACACAACCTGTGTGCAACCGGAACCACCGGAAAGATGGTATCCGAGGCCACAGGACTAAATATTGTTCGCTTTATGGCGGGCAGTCAGGGGGGCGAGCAGCAGATTGCATCCAGAATATCCTGCAATGAAATAGACCTGCTCATGTTCTTCCGCGACCCCATAGGCGCAAAATCTACCGAGCCGGATGAGGCCAACCTCCTTCGTCTCTGTGATGTTTACAATATTCCCATTGCCACCAACATTGCCACCGGCGAGGCGCTTATCCATGCGCTGGAGCACGGCGATTTGGATTGGCGTGACATTGTAAATCCAAAAAACAGCTAAATTTATCACGAATAGTTTATACAGTATTTTTAAAAAGGGGCAACCATGCCCTTTTTTAAGCTTTTATGGAGGATAAACCTATGGCACCACTTACCACCGCACCTCGCGGAACAAAGGACATACTGCCCGCCGAAATTTCCCGTTGGCAGTACCTGGAGAGAACCCTGCTTACCACCGCTGAGCTCTTTGGCTTTAAGGAGATACGTCTTCCCACCTTTGAGCATACCGAGCTGTTTTGCCGTTCGGTAGGTGAAACCACCGACGTAGTTGGCAAGGAAATGTACACCTTTACCGATAAGGGCAACCGCAGCATTACCCTGCGCCCCGAGGTTACTGCGGGGGCTGCCCGTGCAGCCATTGAACACGGCCTGCTGGGCGATGCACTGCCCGTAAAGCTAAGCTATGCCATGTCCTGCTTCCGTTACGAGAAGCCTCAGAGTGGGCGTTTCCGTGAGTTTAACCAGTTTGGCGTGGAGCTTTACGGAGCCACCTCCCCTGCCGCCGATGCCGAAATTATTGCACTGGCACAGGAAGCCTACAACACACTGGGCGTGCGGGATATTATAGTGGAGCTTAACTCAATAGGCTGCCCCGCCTGCCGTGAAACCTACCACAAGGCACTGCGGGAGTATTTCGAGAGCAGAAAAGAGCAGCTTTGCGACACCTGTCTGGACAGACTTGTAAAGAACCCGCTGCGTATTCTGGACTGCAAAAACCCCGACTGCGGGAAGATAGCCGAAACAGCGCCCAAGATGCTGGAGTATCTTTGCGGCGACTGCACCGACCACTTTACACAGGTAAAGGCACTGCTTTCCCAGAGCGGCATTGCATATATGGTAAACCCCACCATTGTACGTGGACTGGACTACTACACCCGTACTGTGTTTGAGTTTGTATATACCGATAAGGACGGCAACCGCAGTGTATGCGGCGGCGGCGGACGCTACGGCGGCCTGCTGAAGGCACTTGGCGGACAGGACTACGAGGGCATCGGCTTTGCTATGGGCCTGGAACGACTCCTAAAGGTAATGACCGAGCAGGGGTGCGATTTCCCGCCTGAAAACACCTGTGATGTTTATCTGGTGTCCATGGGTGCGGCAGCCGAGCTAAAGGCTTTCCAGCTTGCCAATGTTCTGCGCAGCGACGGCTTCTTTGCCCAAAGCGACCTGATGGGACGCTCCCTGAAGGCGCAGATGAAGTACGCCAACAAGATAGGCGCCAAGTACACCATTGTACTGGGTGACAATGAACTGGCGGAAAACAAGGCGACCCTAAAGAGCATGAACAGCGGCACTACCTCCAGCATACCGCTGGACGATAAATTCTCGGATGCCATATACGAGGAGATTATGAAAACCGCCTATGCAGACTTAGCAGAGGTAGCAGAAAAACTTTAAATGGAATTGGCGTGGGCGAAACAATTTTTAACATATGGAGGAACTAACTATGGCAGATACAATGACAGGACTAAAACGGACAAACTACTGTGGAGAAGTTACAGCAGCACTGGAAGGCAAGGAAGTTGTGGTATGCGGCTGGGTGCAGCGCATCCGTGACAAGGGCATGCTGGTATTTATCGACCTGCGTGACCGCAGCGGCATTGTGCAGCTGGCCTTTGACGATACCACCGAGGAAGCCCTGCGCCAGAAGGCTCAGAGTGCCCGCAGTGAATTTGTACTCATGGCCAAGGGCGTAGTCCGCCGCCGTGAAAGCATAAACAAGGATATGCCCAACGGCGACGTAGAGGTTGCAGTTTCCGACCTGCGCATCCTGGCCAAGGCAGCTACCCCTCCCTTTGAGATTACCGAAAAGACCAACGTCAAGGAAGAGCTGCGCCTAAAATACCGCTATCTGGACCTGCGCCGCAAGGAGATGCAGGAGAATATCATGATGCGTCACCGTATTGTGAAGGAAGCCCGTGACTACTACGACCACACCGGCTTTATCGAGATAGAAACCCCCACCCTTATTAAGTCTACCCCCGAGGGTGCACGGGACTATCTGGTGCCTTCCCGTGTGCAGCCCGGACACTTCTATGCCCTGCCCCAGTCCCCCCAGCAGTACAAGCAGTTGCTTATGCTTTCGGGCTACGACCGCTACATGCAGGTAGCACGCTGCTACCGTGACGAAGATTTGCGTGCCGACCGTCAGCCGGAGTTTACCCAGATAGACGTGGAGATGTCCTTTGTAGACGAGCAGGACGTTATGGGTGTTGCCGAGGGCTTTTTGCAGCAGGCGTTTAAAAACGTGCTGAATATTGACCTGACTACCCCCTTCCCCATCCTGAAGTATAAGGATGCCATGGAGCAGTACGGCAGCGACAAACCCGACATCCGCTTTGACCTGAAAATTCATAACCTGACCGATGTTCTGAAAAACACAGAATTTAAGATGTTTGCCGAGGCCATAGCTGCAGGCGGTTCCGTTCGGGGCATAGTAGCCAAGGATGCAGCCGACAAGCTGACCCGCAAGGAGATAGACAAGCTGGGCGACTTTGTAAAGACCTACCGTGCCAAGGGACTTGCCTATACCCGTTTCACCACCGAGGGTGTCACCTCCTCCTTTGAAAAGTTCCTATCTCCCGAGGAGATAGCTGCTATGCACACTGCACTGGGTGCTTCCACCGGCGACGTGCTATTCGTCATTGCCGATGTAAAGGACAAGGTGGTGTTTGAGAGCCTTGGTGCCCTGCGCAACCATCTGGCACAGAAGCTGGAACTTACACAGCCCGGCACCTTTGCCCCCCTGTGGGTTACCGAGTTCCCCCTCTTCGAGTACGATGAGGAGGAGAACCGTTACTGCGCCATGCACCACCCCTTCACCTCCCCCATGCTGGAGGATTTGGAGATGATGGAAACCGACCCTGCCAAATGCAGAGCCAGAGCCTATGACATTGTGCTGAACGGCTACGAGCTGGGTGGTGGTTCTATCCGTATCAACGACCCCGAGGTACAGCAGCGCATGTTTGCAGCACTGGGACTTTCCCCCGAGACAGTGCAGGAGCGATTTGGCTTCCTCATCGATGCATTCCGCTACGGCGCACCCCCCCACGGCGGCATGGCCTTCGGCCTGGACCGTGTGGTAATGCTGATGCTGGGCAAGGACAACATCAAGGAAGTCATAGCATTCCCCAAGGTGCAGAACGCCAGCGAACTTATGACCGGAGCCCCTGGCGAAGTAGACCAGAAAAACCTGGACGAGCTGTTCCTAAAGATGGATCTGAAAAACTAAAGAATTATACAAAAAAAGGCGCACTCTGTGCGCCTTTTTTGTTATATGTTAAAAAATCTTAAAAAGTTCGTAAAAAACCCCCTTTTTTTCCCAAAAAATGGTACAATGTATACATTCGCATATCCCAAACGTTATACCACAGGAGGAATTTTATGAAAAAGCGTATAGTATCCCTACTTTTGGCACTGGCGGTAGCAGGCTCCATGCTTAGCTCCACCGCCCTTGCGGAAGACGGCGGTACCACCACAGGCGGTACATTAACCGCATTGACACAGACGGAGGTAGATGGAGTGTTTGGCAGTGGAAATGCCAGCTTTGCCCCCGGTGCTACCAGCATTACCCTGAACAAGGACATAACGATGACCGGGGACATAACACTGGGTGTAGACTGCACCCTAGACCTTGGGGGGCATACCCTGAAAAGCCAATACATCAGTGGCAATGCCGAACCCCCCATACTCTTCATAGGGGATAACAAAACCGTGGCCATTGTTAGCAACGGCGGCGAGGGCTCCGTAATAGGCGACGTCAACGGAGCAGGCCTCGGCAGGTGTACCATCATCAGCAATGGTGCCCTTACCATAGGTGAGGATGTTACCGTGGAGGGAGCCGATGCTATGTGGGGCAGCAGCGATGGCGGAATAGCCATTGAGGCCTGCGGAACAGCACTGACTGTGCAGGGTACCGTCCGGGGTGGCGACGGCGGCAACGGCGGCGACGGCGGCAGCGGCGGCGAGGGTGGCAAGGGCATACTGGCCCGGCAAGAAGCCCCCCCAATAGCCATACACATTACAACCAAAGGTATAGTGTACGGCGGCAGGGGCGGTAACAACAGTAATACCAGTGAAAGTGGAGCTATAGGCGGCAATGCAGTACACGTAGAAGGAGCCTCCGCTACAATTACGCTGGAGGGTAGCCTGGTTGGCGGCATCGGCGGTGACGGCAGCCAAGGCGGTACAGCCTGCTTTCTTAGCAATACCGACAGTAAGCTCGTCATAAAGGGTGGCAGCCTTGTTGGAGGCGACGGCGGCAGAAGCTATAGTACTGGCGGCAACGGCGGCGTGGCTCTGTGGAGCACCAGAACACCTGCTGACACTACCAAAATTACGGCGGTGCAGATTGAGCATGGAGCCATACAGGGCGGCGACGGCAGCGGCGACACAGATGGCGGGACACACACAGGCGGCAACGGCGGCACAGCGGTTTATGCCGATGGCTGTACTATAAAGGTGACTACCTTTGAAAGTGAAATCTCCGGTGGCAACGGCGGCCATGGCGTAACCCCCGGTGTGGATGGCAAGGTGTCGGTGGGAGATGTGAGAATAGGCGAAGCAGACCTCAACGTCCCCGAGGATACCAGTCACGCACCCAGCGAAAATGAAGCGAACACCCCCGCAACCCTAGAAAAGCTTTCCGCCAGCAAGGGTGACAGCGTAGCTGTAAAGCTGGTTTCCGGCAGTGCGGATATTAGCGTAAGCACCATCAATGCACTGAGTGAAGTGGGCAAAGACACGAGCCTAAGACTAACTGTCAGCGACGGACTGGCAGGCGGCACAGCCGAAATAGTTATCCCCGGTGGCTTCGGTAAAGTAACCGAGGCAGGGCGCTTTAGCTACCCCATGAACTACAGAAACAAGGCAGAGGACCATGACACCATGGTAAAGGCTGTCAAGGGTAGCGGAAGTGATGGAATAACCTACACCATGCGGGTAGGTGCAAACATGACCCTGCCTACAGCAGCAACCATTACCACCAAAACACCTGTAGCAAACGGCACAGGGGTGAACATCTACAAGTACAACGAGCATGCCAACAGGTTTGTACTCCTTGGCAAAGCAACCGCCAAGGACGGCAGGCTTACCTTCTCCACCAAGGAGCTGGGGCAGATGCTATTAACTACAGGCACGGTATAAAGGCAGAGCCCCTGGCGAAGTAGACCAGAAGAACCTGGATGAGCTGTTCCTAAAAATGGACCTGAAAAACTAAAGAATGTACAGATTAAAAGGGCGCACTCTGTGCGCCCTTTTTTGTTATATACTAAAAAACCTAAAAATTTCGTAAAAACCTCCACTTATTTTACAAAAAATGATACAATGTATACATTCGCATATCCCAACCTTATACCACAGGAGGAATTTTATGAAAAAGCGTATCCTATCCTTACTAATGGCACTTTGCATGACAGTGTCGGTTGTAACAACCACTGCCTTTGCAACAGGTAGCGGCACCGCCGCAGGCGGCAAGCTAACCACCTTGAAACAGGATGCGGTAGATGCTGTTTTTGGCAGCGGGAATGCCAGCATTTCTCCAGGAGCCACCAGCATTACCCTGAGCAACGATGTAGAGATGGAAAGCCACATAATGTTAAATGTTGATTGCACCCTTGACCTAAATGGTCATACCCTAAGCGGTAGACAATATGTTGATTATCAGGCACCTTGCCTAATAATTGATAATAACCGCACGGTGGACATTGTGGGCAGCGGCTCCGTAATAGGAGGCAGTAACCCCAGCGGACAGGGCGGGTATGGTATCGATTCACGCACTGGGTCATCCCTTACCATAGGCGAGGGCGTAACCGTACAGGGCGGCAACGGTTCAAATGGCAAGACCGGCGGCTATGCTATTGACGCGAGAGGCAAGAGCCTGACCGTATACGGTATCGTTAGAGGCGGCAATGCCGGCAACAACGACAGCAATTATGGCGAAAGCGGGGGTTATGGAATAATCGCGCGTGACACCCCCAAAATAACCATAGAGATTAAACCCACCGGTAAGGTGTACGGCGGAGATGGCGGCGACAGCACTTTCTTGGGCAAATTTGGCGGTATGGGTTCTAAAGCCATTGCGATGGAAGCTTCCGGCGTGGTCACGGTGGCGGGCGGCCTGTTTGGCGGCAACGGCGGTCATGGTGACAATGGAGGATTTGCAAATTATGCCTATGGTGCAAATAATTCCGACAGTAAGCTTATCCTGAAGGAAGGCAGCAGCATTATCGGCGGCAACGGCGGAACAGGAACCAACGGCAAAGGCGGCTCGAGCAGCGGGGGCATAGGGTATGATGTATACCCTGCTGACCTTAGCAAAATCATTTCTGTGGAAATAAACGGAGCGACGGTGCGAGGCGGTAACGGCGGCGCTGGTACGACCATTGGCGGCAACGGCGGCCCAGGGGTTGAAGCGAAAGGGTGCATCATAAGGATAGCTGCCACCGACTGTGACCTACTCGGTGGTAACGGCGGTGACGGTACCACCACCGGCGGCGCGGGCGGTGTGGGGCTTTTAGGTGGAACAGGCATCATAAAGGTAACTGATACCGACTTTGAAATGTTGGGTGGCACCGGCGGCAGCGGCGCAACCAACGGTGTGGACGGTGAGAAGTTTGAGGGAAATGTGGTAATAGGCGAAGCAGACCTCAACGGCCCCGAGGACACCAGCCCCGCACCCAGCGATAACGAGGCCAACACCCCCGAAACAGCCGAAAAGATAGCTGGGGCAAAGGCGGGTGACAGCGTAGCTGTAAAGCTAGTATCCGGCAGTGCCGACATCAGCGTAAGCACCATGAACGCACTGGGCGCAATGGGCAAAAACACCAACCTAACGCTAACTGTCAGTGACGGACTGGCAGGCGGCACAGCCGAAATAGTTATCCCCGGTGGCTTCGGTAAAGTAACCGAGGCAGGGCGCTTTAGCTACCCCATGAACTACAGAAACAAGGCAGAGGACCATGACACCATGGTAAAGGCTGTCAAGGGTAGCCGAAGTGATGGAATAACCTACACCATGCGGGTAGGTGCAAACATGACACTGCCTACAGCGGCAACCATAACCCTGAAAACTCCTGCACCCCATGGCACAGCATTAAACATCTACAAGTATGACGTGCATGCCAACAAGTATGTGCTTCTTGGCAAAACAACCGCCAAGGACGGCAGGCTTACCTTCTCCACCAAGGAGATGGGACAGCTGCTGTTTACTACAGGTACGGTATAAAGGCAGAGCCCCCGGAGAGGTAGACCAGAAGAACCTGGACGAGCTGTTCCTAAAAATGGACCTGAAAAACTAAAGAAAATACAGGTAAAAAGGGCGCACACTGTGCGCCCTTTTTAGTATACAAAGAAATTCTTAAGATTTCGTCAAAAAGTCCAATTTTGCTAAAAAAAATGGTAGGATACCTATGTTAGCATAGTTCTATTTATACTACAGGAGGAAGTTTATGAAAAAACGCATACTATCCCTAATGTTGGCACTGGCTATGTCGGTGTCCGTGATGACCACTACGGCAGCGGCGGAAGTGGAAGGAGTTGCCCCCGGCGGTAAGCTAGATACCACCCCCCTGACACAGGCGGCGGTGGATGAGGTTTTCGGTAAGGGCAGCGCTACCCTAAGTGGCACAACCATTACCTTGAATAAGAATGTGGTAAGCTACGGCGACTACACCGATAATATACAGCTGAATGTTGACTGCACACTTGACCTTGCCGGACATACACTGCGGCAGGATGCCGGAGCTTTAACTTTTAACCAATCCGAAGGAGCACTGGCTATAAGGGGTAACAGCACCGTAAAGATTGTCGGCGGTGGTCTAGTCAAGGGCGGTACCGATAAACGGGGTACGGGCAGGCCTGCCATTACCACCAAAGATACATCCACCCTTGTCATAGGGGAAGGTGTTACCGTAGCGGGCGGCGATGGCAAATCCAATCCACCCGGAGGTCATGAGTATACAGAGGGTGGCGATGCAATTGATATGTTTGGCACAGAAGTTACCGTATATGGTATCGTCAAAGGCGGCGACAGCGAAAGCCACCCCACAGCCCCGAGTAACTGCTATGGCGGCAGGGGCATTCATGTACGCTACAGTAGCATAGGCAGCGCAGTAACGGTAGCCGAGGGCGGCAAGGTGTTTGGCGGCAAAGGCGCAGACAGCAGCAACGGTGGATATGCCGGCACCGGCGGCAGTGGAATAGCCCTAGAACAAGGCAGCGAATGTACCGTTACAGTGAAGGGCAGCGTTACCGGCGGTGCAGGTGGTAACAACACCAGCAACGACAAAACCGGCGGCACAGGCGGTGACGCTGTGGCCATATACGGCAGCAGCGACCTTATTGTTTCGGTGGGTGGCAGCGTTACCGGCGGCAACGGCGGTGACAGCAGCAGTAGCCGTGTTGCCCAAAACGGCGGCACAGGCGGCAACGGCATTAGAACCGGTTCACAGCCATGCTCCATCCAGCTGGATGGCACAGCAACCGGCGGCAAGGGCGGCAGCTGCAGCGGCGGCGGCTTTGCCGGCAAGGGCGGCAAGGGCATCTATCTGCAGCGCGGCAACAACAATATTCAGTTATCCGGCGACGGCGAACAGAACAACGGCGTACAGGGGGAACCCCGCGACGCCAGAACCGACCTGGGGACGCTAACATACACCGTGGACGGCAGGGCAGGTGAGCACGCTGTGGAAATTGTCCCCGACAAAACCGAATATAAAGTGAGCCTGCCGATTGGGTGCAGCAGTGTTACTGTCAACGCCACTGCCGCTAATAAGGATGCAAAGGCATATATCTACGACAGTCCCACAGCCGCAGATGGCGGAACAGCAATAATAACAGTTCAACTACCGGGTGGGCCTCCGTTTGTGTCTACCAATTACAGTGTCACCTTTACCATGGACGGCACAAACCCGAAGCCAGACCCAGACAAAAAGTCCGAAAGCCGCCCCTCCCCTAGTGAAAACACGGCGAACAAGCCCGAAACACTTTCCAAGCTTTCCTCTGGTAAGGGTGGCAGCGTGGGTGTAAACCTGGTGTCCGGCAGTGCGGATATTACTGTAAGCACCATGAACACACTGGGCGCAGTGGGCAAATCCACCACCCTAACCCTGACGGTCAGCGACGGACTGGCAGGCGGCACAGCCGAAATAGTTATCCCCGGTGGCTTCGGTAAAGTAATCGAGGCAGGGCGCATAAGCTATCCCATGAACTACAGGAACAAGGCAGAGGACCATGACACCATGGTAAAGGCTGTCAAGGGCGACAATGCTGTAACAACCTACACCATGCGGGTGGGCGCAAACATGACCCTACCTACAGCGGCAACCATAACCCTAAAAACTCCTGCACCCCATGGCACAGTATTAAACATCTACAAGTATGACGTGCATGCCAACAAGTATGTGCTCCTTGGCAAAGCAACCGCCAAGGACGGCAGGCTTACCTTCTCCACCAAGGAGCTGGGGCAGATGCTATTTACTACAGGCACGGTATAAAAAATAAAAAAGAGAGGCGTAAGCCTCTCTTTTTTATTTGGACTCTATGTGTATCCTCCCGATAATAAAGGAGGATAGGGTAACGGTAATAAGGGAGCAGAGTATCTTGTGCAGCGGCACATAGCTCAGGGAGAGCATAAGCACCACAAAGTCGGTAGCGAAGTAGGCTCGGGAGATTTTGCAGTGGAATATCTGGGTAATGATAAGCGCCAGTGCATCGTCGCCGCCGGAGGCACCCCCTGCGCGTACCACCAGTCCCACGCCCACACCCACAAACACACCGCCGATAATAGCAGCAAGCACGGGAGTACCACCCATATTGGGCAGCACAGGGCCAAAGTACTCAAAGATATTATAAAACACAGAAAAGCCACAGGTTGCTACAATGGCATATTTCAAAAAGTCTTTACCCAGCAGCTTGTAGCCTATGAAGTAGCAGGTGAGGTCCATAATAGGCCCGCTAATGCCCGGAGAGATGCCAAACCAGTGGTCCAGCAGCAGCATGGTTCCCAGCACGCCGCCTTCAGTTATCTGGCTTTGGCTGTGTACATTAAACAGACCGAACGCAAGGATGCAGGAGCCCAGAAGCAAGCTTCCGTACTGCTTTACAAACCTTACGGTTTTGTTTTCAAGCATTTTTTAATAGTATTCCTTCCTCCGTATTGTGTGAATATTATAGTATACCCCATCTTTTTTGTCAAATTTGTGCAGTGGTCTTATGATACTCCATAATATGACAAAAATTACATAACGATAACAAAAAAGGCAATACCTTAATGCAGTTTTTGTTATACCTCAATTAATAATTTAGTCATTGATTGTAAGATTTGTATATAATGTACACTAAAGTAGCCTAAATACAACCAAAGTTTTTCATCAAAAAACCGAAAAACACTTGTAACATCTTCCAGTTTTAGATATTATAGAATGGGAAGACTTTTGAATGGCTATATTGCCTGTGCAATAGCCCTAAAATCTACAATAAATGATGGAGGTATAGACAGAATGAAGGTACAATTTACAGAGACCGTGCTCAGAGATGCCAATCAATCGCTGATAGCAACCAGAATGCCATTCAGCGCATTTGAGCCCATCCTAAGCACAATGGACAAGGCAGGCTACTACTCCTTGGAGTGCTGGGGGGGAGCTACCTTTGATTCCTGCCTGCGTTTCCTAAATGAGGACCCTTGGGAAAGACTGCGCAAGATAAAAGCGGCATGCCCCAACACCAAACTGCAGATGCTCCTGAGAGGGCAGAACATCCTTGGTTACAAGCACTATCCCGACGACGTGGTACGCATGTTTGTCCGTAAATCGGTGGAAAATGGTATGGATATTATCCGTATCTTTGACGCGCTCAATGACATTAGAAACATTCAGGTAGCTGTGGACGAAACCATTAAGTGCGGCGCCCATGCTTCCGGTACCATCTGCTATACCACCAGCCCCATTCACAACCTGGAAGCCAACGTAAAGCTGGCAAAGGATATGGCGGATATGGGTGTTGCCTCCATCTGCATTAAGGATATGGCCGGCATTATGGGTCCTCAGGAAGCCTACGACCTTGTAAAGGCTCTGAAGGAAAATGTAAAGCTTCCTATCGTTGTACATACTCACTGCACCACAGGCCTTGGCCCTGTAACCCTGCAGAAGGCTGTTGAAGCCGGCGCAGATGTTATTGACACCGCCATCTCCTGCTTCTCCGGCGGTACCTCTCAGCCTGCTACCGAAACCATGGCATACATCTTCAAGCAGGAAGGTTATGAGGTAGATTTGGACGAGAAGGTGCTCACCGAAATAAACAGCTACTTTATGCCTATCCGCAACGGCTACTTTGATGATAAGACCCTGAACCCCCGTATGATGGGTACCGAGACCGAAGCCCTGCGCTATCAGGTTCCCGGCGGTATGCTTTCTAACCTGGTTTCTCAGCTGACCGCACAGAACAAGCTGGACCGTCTGGATGAGGTGCTCAACGAAGTTCCCAATGTCCGTAAGGATTTGGGATATCCTCCCCTTGTTACCCCCATGAGCCAGATGGTAGGCGTTCAGGCCACCAACAACATTCTGGATGGCGAGCGTTACAAGAATATCTCCAAGGAGATAAAGTCCTACATAAAGGGCGAATACGGCCAGGCTCCCGGTACAGTGGATGCCACGCTGGTGAAAAAGATACTGGGCGACGAAAAGCCCGTTACCTGCCGCTTTGCAGACCTTCTGGAGCCCGGCTTCGAAGCTGCCAAGAAGGAGATTGGTTCCGCTGCCCGTTCCGATGAGGATGTTCTGTCCTACATCGCATTTCCTCCTCAGGCAGAAACCTTCTTCGAGAAGCGTGCCGCCAAGGAGAAGAACTGCTTCTCCTACACCATTAAAGAGGTTAAGTAAGGAGGTTTTCTCATGTTAGACGGTTCCGTACCAATGGCGCTTGGTGATAGCCTGCTCCTTTCAGGAATTGGTATTCTGGTGGTGTTTATGGAGCTTGCGCTGCTGGCTGTTATGATCGTCATCATCTCCAAGGCAGTTCGTGGCATGACTGAGAAGAAAGCCGCCCCTGTGGCTGCTACACCTGCTCCTGTGCCTGCACCCGTAGTTATGGCTTCTGCCCCGGTAGCTGCTCCCGTAGCAGCCGCTGTTGCTCCCGCAGGAGCACTTACCCTTACCGATGTCGACGAGCCCACAGCTGCTACCGCCATGGCGGTTATCAGCCACAAAACCGGTATTCCCCTGAACCATCTGGCATTCCACTCCATTAAGGGTGTGGTAAAGCTGGAAGGCATTGAGGAACGGGATGCCGCAGTTGTCATGGCACTTACAGCCCACAAGCTGGGCAAGCCTATAAACAAGCTGGTTTTCAAGTCCATAAAGAGCATATAAATAGCCGCGTCATAGGCGCATGGCAAACTTTTATTGCCAGCAATAAAAAATATAACTAGAGGAGGATACATAATTATGAAATACGTTGTCACACTGAACGGCAAGAACTATGAGGTAGAGGTAGACGAGTCCAAAGCAGAGATTCTGAACGTAACAAACGCACCCGTAGCAGTTGCCCCTGTTGCTGCTCCCGTAGCCGCACCTGTCGCCGCTCCTGCTCCTGTTGCTGCTCCTGCCCCCGCAGCAGCCCCCGCTGCCGCTCCTGCTCCTGTAGCTGCTGCACCCGCAGCAGGCACTCAGGTAAAGGCTCCCATGCCCGGTACCATTCTAAAGGCTGTTGTAGCAGCAGGCGACACCGTAAAATGCGGTGATGTTCTGGTTGTTCTGGAAGCTATGAAGATGGAAAATGATATAGTTGCCCCCTGTGATGGTAAGGTTGCACAGGTATTAGTATCGAAAGGAAGCACAGTCAACACCGACGATGTCCTAGTTGTTCTGGGCTAAGGTGGCTGAATATGAATTTTTTTGAGATTATCGCAGAGACATTTGCCCAGTCGGGTTTTGCGGCATTTTTTACCCAGCCCGATGCATGGAGACAGGGCGTTATGCTCATCATCTCCTTTGTACTGCTCTATCTGGCTATTGTTAAACAGTTTGAGCCGCTGCTGCTGGTTCCCATCGCCTTTGGTATGATGTTGGCGAACCTGCCCGCTGCGGGACTTATGTTTGATGCTACTGCTGCTCCCTATGCGGCACTGGATGCTGCTAAAACGGCATTGGCCGCAGGAACGGGCAGTGTGGAGGCGGTAAATGCCGCCGCCACAGAGCTGGCCATGGTACACTGGTACGATTCCGGCGTACTGCGCATCATCTACAGCGGTGTTAAAAGCTCCATATTCCCCTGCCTCATCTTTATGGGCGTAGGTGCCATGACCGACTTTGGACCGCTGCTTGCAAACCCCGCCAGCCTGCTGCTGGGTGCTGCTGCTCAGCTGGGCATCTATGTTGCCTTTGTAGTTGCGAACATCCTTGGCACCACCATTATGGTGGGTGGGCAGCCCCTCTTTACCGCCGCACAGGCTGCCGCCATCGGCATCATCGGCGGTGCAGACGGCCCCACGGCTATCTTCCTTGCAAATAATCTGGCGCCCGAGCTGCTGGCTCCCATTGCGGTAGCAGCATACTCCTACATGGCGCTTATCCCCCTCATTCAGCCCCCCATCATGCGTGCGCTTACTACCAAGAAGGAGCGCGAAGTCAAGATGGATCAGCTACGCAAGGTAAGCAAAACCGAGAAGATTGTATTCCCGGTGATTGTTTGCGTATTCTGTGTACTGCTGCTTCCTTCGGTTGCTCCCCTTATTGGTATGCTTATGCTGGGTAACCTCTTCCGCGAGTGCGGCGTTACCGAGCGTCTCAGTGACACCGCCCAGAACGCCCTTTGCAACATTGTTACCATTATGTTGGGTGTAACGGTTGGTGCTACCGCAGACGGTATGATATTCCTACGGGTACAGACACTGGCTATTGTCGCACTGGGACTGTTTGCCTTCTGTTTCTCCACCGTTGGCGGTGTGCTGCTGGGCAAGGTCATGTACTACGTCACAGGGGGCAAGGTTAACCCCCTCATTGGTTCCGCAGGTGTTTCCGCGGTGCCTATGGCTGCCCGTGTAGCACAGGTAGAAGGTCGCAAGGCCAACCCTTCCAACTTCCTGCTGATGCATGCTATGGGCCCCAATGTGGCAGGCGTTATCGGTTCTGCTGTTGCAGCTGGTTTCCTGCTCATGATGTTCGGCTAAAGACAGATACAATAAAAAGGACTGCTTCGGCAGTCCTTTTTTTGACGCTTCTTTAATTCTTCATAAAAACGCTACACATTATCTGCCAGTTTGTGCTACAATGGTACCATAACAAACAACAAAGGATGTGCACAAACGTGGCAAAATCCAAGGAACGGCTGGATGCGGAGGCATCCCATCCCATGACACCCAAGGAACGGCTTTTGAACTTTTGGTTCTACTATAAATGGTGGGTGCTGGGCGGCGTAGTGGCGCTGATTATGCTGCTGGTGTTTATACGGGACGTAAGGTCCAATGTAAAGCCCGACTACACCATAGGATTACTGACTAGTTACGTAATGCCGGAGGAAACGGTACAAGCACTGGAAACCGCCATACTGCCCTACGCCAATGACCGCAACGGGGACGGAAAAACAGTGGTTTACCTATCCCCCTACAGCATACCTGTCAACGGTGCTGCACCTGCTGACCCCATGGCCCATGCCGCCAACATGACACGGCTGTCGGGCGATATTCAGATGGGCGACTCCATGCTCTTTATCACCGACAATGTGGTCGAGTATCAGAAACTATTGGAGCTGTTTTGCTACAACGACGGTACCGAGCCTCCTTTGGAGGGTGAGCCCGATGCAACCAAGCTGGGCGTACCCTTTGCCGAGTGCCCTCCCCTTTCCGGCCTGGACACAAGTAAGGCAAGCCCAGGCACCTTTACTTTGGTAAAGCGCACCGTGGCCCCTTCGGTACTGGAGAAAAAGCAGGAGATGGCAGGCTATTACCAAGATTCCATGAACCTGTTTGATGCACTAACCACCAACTGAGAAAACCCGCCCCGAATTTTTTTCGGAGGCGGGCTTTTTGCTATTGACATAGTGTACGGTACACACTATAATGTAAAAAACACTATAGTACATGATACATACTATAGGGCAAGAACGGTATAGCGTGTGAGGAGGTTACTGCATTGGATCAGGATGAAATTGTATCGGGACTGGTACTGGAGCTTCGGCGTGGTACGGTGGTTATGCTGGTGCTCAGCCAGCTCTGCACACCCATGTACGGATACAATCTGGTAAAGATACTGGCGGATAATGATATTCCTGTGGAGGCCAACACCCTCTACCCGCTGCTGCGGCGGTTAGAAAGTCAGGGCTTGCTACGCAGTGAATGGGAAACAGGGGGTGCCAAGCCCCGAAAATATTATGTGACAACCGAAGCAGGAAACGCCGTTCTGCAGCGCATTAAAAAGCACTGGTACAGCTCGGTGAAGAGTGTGAATCTATTATTGGAGGGTGACAAAGATGAACAACAATGACCTGACCGAACGGTATATTTATGCCGTTACCAAACAACTGCCCCATGCTATCCGAAAGGATGTTGCAAAGGAACTGTTCTCCCTGGTTGGCGATATGCTGGAAGAACGCTGTGGAGAGCTGGTGCCCACCGACAAGGATGTTCGCATGGTGCTTACCGAGCTAGGTACCCCCACCGAGCTGGCGCAAAAGTATAGTCAGGATGCTACCGCCTGCCTTATCGGTCAGCCCTACTACAGCCAATATAAATTTGTCCTGAAGATTGTGCTATTCGCCGTAACCCTGGGGCTGGTCGTGTCAGGTGTAGTGTCTGTTGTTATGGGGAATACGGGCAATGGGTTTGTTGCAGCTGCGAAGTGGATAGCAGAACTCATAAACGGGCTTGCCACTGCCTTTGCCTTTGTTACACTGCTGTTTGCGTTTTTTTACCGCAAGGGCATTGCGCTGGACATTAATGACGATAGTCTAAACAGCCTACCTCCCATACCCCAAAACAAGTACAGAATAGGTAAGGTAGAGCCCATAGTCGATATTATTCTCGCGGCGGTATTTACTGCGGTGTTCCTCTTTGCCCCCCAGGTATTATCCGCATATATCATGGAAAATGGCGTGTATACCGTAGTTCCTGTCTTTGGGCCGGAGTTAGCCCGCTACAATATTACCATTATCATGTTGGGTGTTATCGGTATCTTTAAGGGCAGTGTGGCACTGCTGGAAGGCGCCTATACCCCCCGATTCATGCGGGTGGCATTGATAGCCAACCTTTTTTCGGGCGCCTTGTGGGTGGCTTGGCTGTATAGTGGAAAGGTCATCAATCCTGCCTTTATTGACGCCATGAAAACCCTGTTCTCCTCCACCAACGACACATTTTTAGTAACCACATTCTCAAATGTTAACCGCATATTTTTAGCCTTTGTGCTTTTTGCACTGGTGCTGGATACAGGAGATGCCCTCTATAAGTGGTATAAAAGCAGACAGTAACCAAAGTATTTGGTACTGCCCCTATCATAAAAAAAGGACGGCCATTACGGTCGTCCTTTTTGCGTCTATTTGTTTTTAGCCTTTGGCGACACTCTCGCCTGCTATACGTCCAAATGCAATGGCATCGGGGATAGCGTTACCGCCCAGACGGTTTCCGCCGTGGATACCTCCGGTAACCTCACCAGCAGCCCAAAGACCCTGAATGGGCTTGCCGCTGACGTTGTATACCTGACAGGTGGAGTCTATCTGGATACCGCCCATGGTGTGGTGTACTGCGGGAGATCTAGGGGTTGCATAGTAAGGACCACCGGCAGACAGGTCTACGTATTTGTCGTAGTTGGTTCTGCCAAATTCGGGGTCGTTACCGGACTTGTAGGCAGCATTAAACTTTGCAATGGAATCATTGAAAACAGCGGGATCAATATTCAGCTGCTTTGCAAGGTCTTCTGCTGTTTCACCCTTAATAACCTTGCCCTGAGAGATAAGGTCTGCAACATCCTGCCCGTACTTATTCTGCTTGTTTGCGTCTAGCAGGGTGTTGGGCTCATTACAGATAACATAGAACAGTGCGTCGGTCTGTGCCAGAACAGCAGCGGAGATAACATCCCGGCGCTCATCCTCATTAACAAAGCGAACACCCTCTTTGTTAATCATCATGCCGCTGGAGGGTCCAATGTTGTTTCCGGTAGAACCGGTTACGGGGTCACAGATAGGAAGAACCTGAATCTCTTCCATGCCAACCAGGTTTGCACCAATCTTCTCTGCCATGATGATACCGTCACCGGTAATGGAGGCGTTGTTGCTGGTGGGAAGGCTATCGGAAAGGGAGGGGTCATACTTTTTGCGCATTTCCTTGTTGCCTGCAAATCCGCCGGTGGCGATAATTACACCCTTGTTTGCAGTGAATTCATAAGGAGTGCCGTTGGCATCGGTGGCCTTAACGCCTACCACTGCCTCACCGTTCATCATCAGCTCGGTTGCTGTGGTTTCCATAGAATACTCTACAGGAAGCTTCTTTTCCTTAATGTTGTCAGCAAAGACATTGATAAAGCCCTGTCCGCTCTTGTACTCGGAAGCTTCGTGAGAACGAGGCCAAAGAGCACCCAGGTAGGTTCTGGTGGTGTCCAGCCACTTCAGGCCGTGCTCTTCCAGATAGCCCACACTGTCTGCGGCTCCCTTTGCAAAGGTGTATATCAGGTCGATGTCACCCATGTAGTCACCGCCGTCATAGGTCTGTAGAGCGTGAAACTCTACACTGTCAAAGAGATACTTTGCATTGGAGGCTTCGTACTCGGCCATCTGCTTTTTCACTTCATCAAGCAGCTGTGCATGAAGTTCGTTTTTGGGTTCAACAGAAGCAATCCGACGAACAGTCTCGTACTGAGTTTCGGTCATATCCTGCTTGCGCTGTCTGGTCTCATTGGCTGCATTGAAGCCGCCGCCTGCCAGAATGGTGTTACCGCCCAGCGCGGCATTTTTTTCAATGACAATAACGCTTGCGCCGTTTTCGGCAGCAGAGGTTGCAGCTGCCATACCGGCGCCGCCGCCGCCAATAACAATAACATCGGCAGTCTTTTTAACCAGTTCGCCTGCGGTTTTCTCTACAGCGACGTTAAAGGTCTCGGGGTTTGCGCCTGCCTGTGCAATACAGTCAGATACTGCAGCCAAAACAGCCTTGCTGGTTACAGTACATCCGGAGATGGCATCCACACCGGTAGACTGAGCGGCCACAATGCTTTTAGGCAGCTCATTGATGGCAGCATCCGAAAGGCCGGGGGTTTCCTTATGCTCAAGAACCTTGACATCCACAATCTTGTCGGCGTCAACGGTTACTTCTACTTTAATATCGGCATTGTTTCCCTTGCTGGATGCGGTGTATGTACCGGGCTTGGGGAACAGTCCGGCAGCAGATACGGACGAGGATGAGGCGGCGGTGGTCCCACACCCTGATAGCATGCCTATAACCATGGACATGGCTAACAGGAGACCAAGAAGTTTGTTCTTTTTCATTTGTTCACAATCCTTTTTAATATTACGGCAACAGTACATTGCCGTATGAACATGTTCATTTAATGAGTGAACGTGTTCACCTTTGTTATTTTAGTGACAAGATGCGAAAATGTCAAGGCTTTTTTTAAAAAAACAAAATATTTGGGGCTAAATGGCGTTTTTCAGTGGACTATTATTGCAAATTTTCTTATAATAAGTGATGTAAACAAAGTGATAGCAATATGGGGTGATGGTATGAAGAATGAGCGCACAGGAGTCGATACACTGGAAGCCATCAATGATGCAGCGGTAAGGTTAATTGGCGAAAAGGGTATTGAGAAGCTGACCATTCGTGATATCTGCCGAGAGGTAGGTATAGCAACCGGAACCTTTTATAACTACTACAAAAGCAAAAACGAACTGGTTTTGCACCGGCTTCTTTATATGGACAAGCACCTGCGTGAAGAGGTGCTTCCTACGCTTTCGGGCAGCTATGAGGAGCAGATGATACAGCTAATGGTTGGATATACTGCACATTCCATCCGCAAGGGTGTTCCCTATTGCAGTGAGATATTCCAGATTATTCAGACTGCACACATTACACCCGAACAGGAACGGCAGAGGTTTTTTTATCGGTGTGTTTATGATATTATCGCCCAGGGACAGTGCAGCGGCGAATTCAATGCGGCAACAGACCCCCATGAGTTAACGGTAATGACCATTGCCTTTGTGCGGGGACTGAATGTTGACTGGTGCCGTAAGGATGGCATATACGACCTTAGGGAGCTGGTTGCCAAGTCCATGCGGATCTGGCTACAGGGGTTAAAGTAAAGTTCGTAGATAGTTTGTATTGCGTATAGCGCAGAGGGGATACCACCATATGTGGTATCCCCTCTGCTCTATTTCCTTGTGGCAGCCAGGACTGCCGTTTTATCATTTACAGTATTTCCTGTAGGTTTCAATATACCGTCCGCCAAAGGCAATGGTAACAATGTCCTGTAGCGGTACCGTAGTTTCCTCCTGATGCCGAACGCCCAGTGCATCCACCTGACGTAGGTAGAGGTAGTTGCTGTCCAGCCCGGAGATGACGCCCATAAAGAAGCAAAGCTCCTCATCCGAAAGGGCCTCCACCGTCAGCCAGCCGCCGAAGCTGCCCTGTATGCCGGATATAAGGCTATTCCAGCTATCCGCTCCCACCAGTTTGGGAGCCTGTACCCTGTCATAAAGCTTTTCGCCCTGTAAAATGCTGCGGATAAAGCCGTTGTCGTCCACCTGCTCCGAAAAGGTCAGGTCGTCCAGGCGTACCGCCACATAGCCATCGGGCTGAAAATCGTTCTCCCGCAGGAGAATGACAAGCTCCTTGCCCAGCAGCACCGGAAAGCCGGTGTAGTCTGCGACATTTGGAAGCTCGTCCCTATAAAGTGCCATTAGGCTTTTTTTCTCTTTCGCAGCAGCCAGCTGCGTCACAATCTCTTTGTTCATCGGCTTACTTCCCTTCTGCTATTATGGCAACCAGCAGTGTGCCGGTTTTAAGTGATATCTGGCACCGTCCACCCAGAATACGGTTGCTTACCCCCAGGGGAAAGCTGTTTTCCAGCACTGCATCGGTTAGGGGGTACTCCACACTGCGCAGCGTTACGCCGGTGCAGCGGTCCCCCAGTGAAAACAGGGAGAGGTAAACATCCTTGCCCTCCGCTTCGGCGGTGCAGTCGCCCATTAGTACCGTCAGCTGCTGCTGTTCATCCAGCAGGTAGGCGGTACAGCCATGGCTCACCAGATACACCAGTGTTTGAATGTTGGCCATGGTGTGGTCCAGCCGCCCGCCCAGCCCACCCAGTATGGTAAACCGGGTACAGCCACGCCTTAGACCCTCCTTGGCCGCCAGCATACAGTCGGTGTCGTCCTTGTGGGCAGGAAATACCTGTGTTTCGGCAGTGGTTTCGGGCATAGGTGCGGAATCAAAGTCTCCCAGTATCAGGGTGGGCGTAATGCCTAGTTCCCGACAGTGGAGGTAGCCGCCATCAGCGGCTATAATCAGCTGTTCCGAAAGGTCGCCGCAGCGTAGCAGTGCTTCTGGGGTCACCGCCCCTGCTCCCACTATGAGACAGCTCTTATTCTGTTTTACAGCTCCCATTCCTTCACCTGCTTCAGTTCGTTATAGATGGTGCAGTAGCTTTGGTGGCGGCTCACCGGTATCTCTCCGGCTTCCACTGCCGCCAGAACGGCACAGTCCCGTTCGGTG
Organism: Angelakisella sp.; assembly: GCA_036645835.1. Taxonomy (GTDB): domain Bacteria; phylum Bacillota; class Clostridia; order Oscillospirales; family Ruminococcaceae; genus Angelakisella. The sequence continues at coordinate 108,998 of JAVXNK010000003.1, forward strand.
GTATGGCTGCACCCTGTGTAGCGGCACTTTAAGGGAAGGCCCTCAAATTCGGGAAAACAGTCCTCCAGTTCACGGGCAGGCATCCGCTCGAACTGCAAAAAGTCCACAGCAGAAAAGCCGGGTGTGTCGGCAATGTAGCCCTCGCTGCCGGTGGCATACAGCTCCACATGGCGGGTGGTGTGTTTCCCTCGCCCCAGCTTTTTGCTTATGTTGTCGGTTACAATGGAAAGCTCCGGAAAAAGAGCATTCAGCAGGCTGGACTTTCCTGCACCGGAGTTTCCACAGAAGGCGGTAAGCCCCTGCTCCAGCACGGCCTTTACCGCTGCGGTGCCCTCACCGGTTATGCTGTTTACCTCAAAGACCTGAAAGCCCGCCCGACGGTAAATCTCGGTATAGGCATCGGGCGCGGCCAGGTCTATTTTACTGAAAATGATGGTGACCGGTATTCCACGACGACAGGCGATAGCCGTTAACTTATCCAGCACCAGAATATTGGGTGCCGGCTCGGCGCAGGAAACTACCATAGCCAGCCTATCCAGGTTGGCCACAGGAGGGCGCACCAAAGAGTTTTTGCGGGGAGCTATCTCGGTCAGAGAACCCCGCCCGTCCTCGGTGGGCTCCACCGTTACCCTGTCCCCCACCATGGGAGAGATACCCTCCTTACGGAAGAGGCCAATGGGGCGGCACTCCATGTCACCCTCCGGGGTGCGCACATAGTAGAAACCTCCCAGTGCCTTCACGATAAGACCCGTCATGGTGTAAACCCTTCCGAATTGTCCGTAAGGTCGGTATAGGTGGCCTGTTCGCCGTTAAAGTCCACCGTATAGCTGCGGTATACCTTGTTGTTTATCTTTACGGTTATAACCGTAGTCCCTTCATCCCCGGGAACGGTAATGTTTACAACACGGCTTTCTGAGGGTACTATCATCTGGTTTAGGAACTCCAAACCATCCTGGTCCACGGTCAGACGCACGCTCTGCTCCACATCAATGGGCAGCATACAGAGGATGCTTGCCGACTTGCTTCCCTCCACCTGATTAAACTCGGCAGAGACGGTCAGGTTTACCTTGCTGTCTGCTGCTACAGGAGCGGGATAGTTGGGGTTCTGTGCCAGTACAATGCCGGGAGGCAGGTCGCTTACCTGACGAATAATGGTACCTACCGTTAGTCCGGAGGCTTCCAAAATCTCCTTGGCACTCTCCACGTCCTGTCCGGTAACATCCGGTACACGAACCTTTTCCTTACCGCTGCCACGGCTTACATATACCGTAACAGAGGAGCCTACATTCAGAGTCTGGTTTGCAGCAGGCTCGGTACGCACCACGTTGCCGTCGGGTACTTCGTCGCTGTTTATCAGTGTTTGGTCGCCGGTGAGCCCCATTTCACGAAGCTTTGCAAGCACCAGGGTAGATTCCTGCCCTGAAAAATCGGGCAATGTAACCGACTGCTGGCCGTTGCTCACCTTTACTTTAATGGTGATACCGGACTTAACCCGCTTGCCAGAGGTGGGGTACTGTTCGTATATTTCCCCTTGGGCGTACTTGTCGTTGTACTCCTGCTCCACCAGTTCAAAATTAAAGTCTTTGTATGCTTTATCCTTGCGTACATCATCGTACTTCTTCCCCAACAGGTCGGGCATGTTTACCTCGGGAACCTCCTCGAAGGGGTTGTTCTGGTAAAACATATAGCCTACAAAGCAGAGTGTACCTACCACAAAGGCACAGGTAATGCCAAAGAGTACCGACAAAAAGGAGGTTTTTCTTTGAACCTGCTGGCGCGTGGGGGGGGACGATGTAGGTGTTGTACGCTTTGATGTATTGCGATTTTTATCCATTTGGTTGCTGCCTTCCTCATCCTCGAAGCTATATGGTTTGTGGCTTGCGGACGGATGGTTAGCGGGGAGCCGCTGTTTGTAGCCGAATACAATTGAGGGATTTTCCACAAACCGTTCGATGTCTTGCATCATATCGTAGGCCGACTGATAGCGGTCATCGGGAAGCTTTTCCATGGCCCGCAGTACAATTTCCTCCAGCCCCTTGGGTATCTGGGGGTTTAAAACTGTGGGGGCCAGCGGAAGCTGGTCTATCTGTTTCATGGCAACTGCCACAGGGTTCTCACCCTCAAAGGGCAGCTGTGCCGTAAGCATCTCGTAAAGTATTACGCCTGCGGAGTAGATATCACTGCGGTGGTCAATGACCGAATCGCCCCTGGCCTGTTCGGGGCTGGTGTAGTGCACCGAGCCTATGGCACGGCTGGTAATGGTTCGGGACTGGGACATGGCAAAGCGGGCAATGCCAAAATCCATCACCTTTATGCTGCCGTCACCGGGGAGCATAATGTTCTGGGGCTTAATGTCCCGATGGACAATACCGTTGTCGTGGGCGTGCTGAAGGGCACGGAGCAGCTGCATGGTTAGGGAAACTGCTATCCGAAGACCCACAATACCCTTGCGGTCAATGTAGTCCTTAACGGTAATGCCGTCTACATACTCCATGACAATGGCGGGGTTTTGGGTGTTCAGTATTACGTCGTATATCTTTACAATGTTTGGATGGTTGAGGGAGTAGATGGCACGGGACTCATCCCGAAACCGTCGCAAAAATTCATCATTTCCGCTGTACTCATCCCGCAGCATCTTAATAGCCACCGTGCGGTGCTCCATCCTGTCGTAGCCCTTGTAGACATTGGCCATGCCGCCTACGCCTATGAGCTCCTCTATGAGGTAGCGTCCTTCCAGTGTTCTGCCGAGAAACTTATCCATCTAACCGCTCCACCCCCTTGCCAACATTTATGGTAGCCATAGCGGTAATGTTATCCAGTCCGCCAAGACGGTTTGCCTCGTCGATGAGGATGCTGGGATCCTCGCCGTCACGGACGCGGTGCAGCAGTCTGATTAAAGTGGCATCGTCCACCATATTATAAAGACCGTCGGAGCAGAGCAGCAAAACATCCCCCGTAGCAAGCTCTGTCTCTGCAAAAGAAGGAGAAATCTGGGCAGAAACACCTACAGCACGGGTCAGGTAATGGCGTTTGGGGTGGGTTTTCGCCTCTTCGGGGGTTATCTCCCCCTTGTCTATCAGGCTTTGTACATGGGTATGGTCCACTGTCAGCTGTGTAAGGGTTTCATTGTGAAGCAGGTAGGCACGGCTGTCCCCCACGTTTGCAATGTAGCAGTGGCTGCCCGAAACTACCGCCAGCGACACGGTGGTACCCATTCCGCTAAGGTCGGGCTCCTGTGCGGCACGCAGAAATATGGCAGTGTTTGCAGCTTCAAGGGCGGCTTCCAGTATCATGTAGATAGAGCTTTGGGTAAGGTCGGTGCGGTAGGAGCTCTCCATGAGACGGCGTATTTCCTCGCAGGCGGTGGTGCTTGCCACACTGCCTCCGTTTTCCCCTCCCATTCCATCACAAACCAGAGCATAGCCGTAGTCTTCACTCAGCATACAGCCGGTGTAACGGTCTTCGTTATGCTCTCGCAACATTCCTTTATGGGTAGCGCCCTGTATTTTATACATCTGTTTCACTCCTTTTCCGGCTGGTCTGCGGTCGCTTTATGATTTCGTCTCAGCTGTCCGCAGGCGGCATTAATATCTCCGCCCAGTTCCCTGCGCACCGTGGCATTTATGCCGCGTTTTGTAAGTGTTGCGGCAAACCGTTCCACAGCTTCCCGTCCACTGCGCATTGTGCCTCGTTCCGCAACAGGGTTTACAGGTATCAGGTTCACATGGCAGTTTTGGCCCCGCAGCAGTGCAGCCAGACGCAGTGCCTGCTGCTCGCTGTCATTGACCCCTGCAATGAGGGCGTATTCGTAGGATATCCGCCTGCCCGTGGCTGCAAAGTAGTCCTTACAGGCCGACATAAGCTCGGTGATATCGTATTTTCGGTTGATAGGCATAATGTTGCTTCGGGTATCACTCTCCGAAGCATGGAGCGATATGGAAAGGGTAAGTCCCAGGTTTTTTTCCATAAGGCGGCGTATTTCCGGAACCAGCCCGCAGGTGGAAAGGGATACATGCCGAAGGCTCATATTCTGCCCTTCCGGCGAAGATAGTATTGTCAAAAAATCCATGACATTATCAAAATTATCCAGAGGTTCTCCAATACCCATAAGCACCAGCGAGGAAATTTGACTGCCCATCTGCCGCTGTACCTCGTATATCTGACCAAGCAGTTCGCCTGCGGTCAGGTTTCGCAGCAGTCCCCCCAGTGTGGAGGCGCAGAAGGTGCAGCCCTGTCGGCAGCCCACCTGTGTGGAGATACAAAGGCTTGCGCCATGCTTATACTCCATCCACACCGCTTCCACACAGTTTCCGTCGGAAAGCCCAAGCAAGAACTTGTTGGTACCGTCCAGCTTTGAGGTCAGGCGGGTAACGGTGGAAACCTCGGTGATATAACCCGTTTCCGAAAGCTTCTGCCGCAGGGGCAGCGAAAGGTTTGTCATAGCGTCCAGGGTGGTCACCTGTTTCTGATGCAGCCAGCCGTAAAGCTGCTTTGCACGGAAGGAAGGTTCTCCCAACCCCTTCATGTATGCGGTCAGTGCGGGTAGGGTCAGGGAGGAAAGCTCTGTTCTGTTTTCAGTGGATGGGTTCAAGCGTCCTCACCTCATTTTCGTTCCAGTACGGCATAGAAAAAGCCGTCTGCGCCCTCCAGCTCATTGGGGAAAATAGTTCGTGGGGGGGCGGATAGAATGAAGTCATTCTGCTCGGTCAAAAACCGCTCCACCACCTCCTCGTTTTCCCGTGGGTTCAGGGTACAGGTGGAATAAACCAGCCTGCCTCCTGCCCGCAAATAGCGTGAGGACGTATACAGTATATTATACTGTAATGTGGGTAATTCGTCCAGTGTTTGCAGTGCTTTATATCTAATTTCAGGCTTTCTGCGAATAATTCCGAAGCCGGAACAGACCACATCACACAAAACAAGGTCAAAAAGCCCAAGGTCGGGGTTGTACACCGCTCCATCCTGTGCCAAGGTGGTGATGCTACCCAGTCCAAGCCGTGCTGCACCCTCCTCCACCAGCGTAAGCCGTGCGGGGTAAAGGTCACAGGAGGTAAGGCTGCCTTTGTTCTCGGCAAGCTCTGCCATGGTAAAACTTTTGCCCCCGGGGGCGGCGCAGACATCCAGTATCCGCATACCTGCGGCGGGCGCACCCGCAGCGGCGCAGAGCTGGCTTGCCAGGTCCTGCACATGGAACAGACCCTGCCGGAAGGCAGCAAGCTTTGCAATGCTGCCTGTGGCACTTAGACGCAGTGCGTCGGGGCTGGTTTCGCAGTGGTGTGCCTCCACCCCCTCCGCAGCTAGGGTTTCTACCAGCGCATCGGCAGTGGTGCGGGTGGTGTTCACACGGACAAAAAGGGGCGGCACGGTGGATATCCCCTCCAGAATGCGCAGGGTAGCTTCCTGCCCGTAGCCCTTTCTCCACAGCTGGATAAGGGGCATGGGGACAGAATACTTTATGGACAGTGCGGTCAGCTTGTCCTTAGGCTCGGGGTAGGTTAGGTTGGCCCGCACAAAGCTACGCAGAATGCCGTTTACTAGCCCCGCAGCCTGTGTTTCTCCAAGCTGCTTTACCACCGTTACCGTTTCATTAACAGCAGCAGACTGTGGCACCGAAGGCATGTAGAGCAGCTGGTAAAAGCCGCACCGCAGGCAGGTAAGCACCGCGGGGGATAGTTTTTTTAGGGGGCTTTTGCAGTAGGCGGCTATGGCGTAGTCCAGCGTAAGGACACGCTCTGCCACACCATAGAACAGGGCAGCACAAAAGGACCTGTCCTGTGACGACAGATCCTCTTTTTCTAAAATATTATCCAGCACAATGTTGGAATAGCCTCCCTGGGAGAACACCGACAGCAGTGCTGTGGCGGCTGTTTCTCTGGCTGTTTTCATAGAACACTCCTAGTTTTACTTTTCAGAAACACCTTAGTCACGGCTGTTTCTGCGTCCAAATATCATCAGCAGCCGCAGTAGCTGTGCCAGTGACACCGCAAGGGCTGCCACATAGGTCATGGCGGCGGCAGAAAGCACCTTTTTGGTGCCGGTAAGCTCCTGTGCATCCAGCATGCCGAAGCTGTCCAGTGTAGCGATGGCACGGTTGCTGGCATTAAACTCCACCGGGAGGGTAATAAGCTGAAAAAGCGCTACCAGTGAAAAGAGGATAATTCCCGCAAAGGCCAACGCCCCGGAATTGAAGAGCAAGCCCAGCAGAATGAGGGGCATGGAGAGAGAGGAGCCGATGTTGGTAATGGGAATAATGGAGGTGCGCAGCTTTAAAAAGCCATAGCCGGTGGCGTGCTGTACGGCATGGCCTACCTCGTGGGCGGCAACGCCGATGGCGGCAATGGAGCTGCTTCCGTAAACATTATCGGAAAGGCGTACAATGCGGGTTTTAGGGTCGTAGTGGTCGGTAAGGCTTCCGGCGATATGCTCAATGCGCACGTCGGAAAGTCCGTTTTTATCCAGAATGGCCCGGGCAGCCTGTGCGCCCGTAAGCCCCTTTCTGGACATAACCGAGGAATACCGCGCGTAGGTGGACTTCACCTTACCCTGTGCCCATAGCGCCAGTATCAGCGCAGGCAGTACCAGCGTCAGGTAGGACATATCAAAGCCATAGTAGCCGTAGTACATAATGGTTCCTCCTGTAAATTTATGTTATAGCTCAGTATAAGCGCAAAATGTTAACACCATACTGCTAAATTGCAAAAAATATTCGATTTGCCGCCGGTGCTGCTGCGGAAAAACAAAAAATCGGTAGCTTAACAAACTGTGGCAGTGCGTATTAGGAGATTTCTGAATAAAAGGCGCGTGTATTTTTAGAACGCTTGGCATAATAGAGCGCCTTGTCTGCTTTTTCAAACAGCTCGGAAAAGGTTCTGCCATCGTCGGGAAACAGAGAAATCCCCACGCTTTTTGTGACGTGGTAGTCATTGTCGTTACTGCCGGACAGTGCATCTATACGGGAAGAAAGCTCATGGCAATTTTCAACGTCTTTTATCAGGATGATAAATTCATCTCCCCCAAACCGACCAATAATGTCCGTTTTGCGAAAGCTCTCCTTTAGGTTTTCGGCAATAGACTGTAGCACCGAGTCCCCAGCCGCATGACCATAGGTATCGTTGATGGTTTTAAAGTTATCCAGATCAAACAGGACAAGCATATGGTGGTGTTTGGATTCCTTACGAAGGACTGATTTTATAAGCCTTTCAGAGTGGTTTTTGTTATAGAGCCCAGTAAAGCGATCAAGCTCAGCCATCTTTTGAAAGCTTTCTGCTCTGGCCCTCAGGTCGTCTATGTCGGTAATAATTCCAATCATTCTGATAGGAGCGTTATTTTCCATAATGGGTGTAACGTCAATCTTACACCAGATATACCGAGAGTTACCCGCCTTCATACGTGCCTGGTAGGAGGTGGGGTTACCTTTAAAAATACTTTTAAAGGCCTTATCAATAGTATGGGAGTCATCGGGATGCGAAAAGTATTCGGATACACATCTTTGATATTCTTCCGGACTCAGCTTGCTGTAGGGCTGAACATCACGAAGAATACTTTCGTCTGACACGCCGAATATATCTTCGGCATTTTCAAAAAAGGTGTATAGCTGGCGTGTCAAATCAACCTCAAATACACAGATGCGTGAACCTTTTAAGGCAATGGTGAACCGTTCTTTGTATTTCAGCAGTTCGCTTAAGCTATTATCATCGATAGTAGGTGGCATATCCTTGTTTGTGGGAACATTCGCGTTTCCGGTTGTATGCATGTTTTTCCTTCCTTTTTGCATGGGTAGCAGCGGATGCCCCGCTGCCGGTTTACAGCTGCACACCAAGGTGAAATCCGTTTTGGCTAGAGGATATCACCCTTTTGCAGCCGTGCGCCTCGCATATAGTCGCCGCCGTTCATCCGTCCCTTGCCCTCGGGTTGTACTTCGGTAAGTTCCAGAGCACCCGCTCCCTCACCTTCGCCGCAAGCAACAATGAGACGCTTGCTGTCCAGTATCTCCCCGGGTTTGCCGCTGCCCTCTGCAATGGTACTACGGTGCAGCTTTAGCATCTTACCGTCACGGGTGGTAATAGCGGCCGAAGGCCAGGGGTTCAGTCCGCGAATGAGGTTGTGCAGTTCATTGGCGGGTTTTAAAAAGTTCAGCTGACCCATAGCTTTATCCAGCATGGGAGCAGTGGTGGCCTCCGCTTCATTTTGCGGAGTGCTTATAACCGTATCGGTTTCAATATGGCGTATGGTAGCGGAAAGACAGTTTGCGCCCATAGGTGCCAGCCGCTCATAAAGCTCGCCGCTTGTCTCGTTTTCACCAATGGGGGTATCCACCCGCAGTATCATATCGCCGGTGTCCATCCCTTCCGCCATGTACATGGAGGTAACACCACCGGTTTTGTCCCCATTCAGTACTGTCCACTGAATAGGTGCCGCTCCCCTGTACTTTGGCAGCAGCGAACCGTGAATGTTTATGCACCCGAGGGGTGGGCAGTCCAGAATATCCTTGGGCAGTATCCGTCCGTAGGCTACCACCACTATCAGCTCCGGAGCAAGCTCCCGCAGCAGTGCCAGTGCAGTGCCGTCCCGCAGCTTTGTGGGCTGGTAAACAGGTATTCCCAGCGATACCGCAAGCTCCTTTACAGGAGGGGGCGCCAGTGTGTAGCCCCTACCCTTGGGCTTGTCGGGCTGGGTGAATACACCAACTACCTGGTGACCGTCGTCAATGAGCCTTTGCAGGCAGGGCACGGCGAAGTCGGGCGTACCCATAAATACAATACGCATTAGTCCTCGTCCTCATCTTCCAGTTCTTCGTCGGAAAGCATCCGCGTAGCGTGGTCCTTAAAGACTATACCATCCAGATGGTCGTTTTCATGAAAAATAGCACGGGCAAACAGTTCCTCGCCCTCTGCCTCGAACCATTTTCCCATACGGTTCTGTGCCCGCACCTTCACACGGTTGGGGCGGGAAACAATGCCGTACTCCCCGGGGAAGGAAAGGCAGCCTTCGGCACCCACCTGCTCGCCATCGGTGGTGAGAATTTGGGGGTTAATAAACTCGGTAATGCCATCCCCTACATCTACAATGAACACCCGTTTCAGAATGCCCACCTGTACCGCTGCAAGCCCTACACCGTTAAAGGCCTCCAGCGTTTCAGCCATATCATCCAGCAGCATATGCAGCTTCTTATCAAAGGAGTCCACCGTTTTGCTCTTTTTTCTTAAAATCTCATCACCATCAAACCGCATGTTACGCTTGGCCATAGTCGTTACCTCCAGTAAAATAAAATGGTATCTATGCAAAGGGATCTATATATACCGACACCCCCACGGGAGCCGCCTTGCCGCACCACGCAAGCAGGGTGCTGAAAAGCTGTCGGGTACGCTTGCTTTGTTTTACCTTCACCAGTATCTGGTAGCGGTACTTCCCTGCTACACGGTAAACAGCACACTGGGAAAGTCCCAGCAGCCGCACCGGTATATCGGTGTACTGCTCCCGCAGCAGCCGCTGCAGTTCCCCCATAACGGTTTGTGCCGCGGTTTCCGTAAGCTGTTCATCCAGTCCCGACAGCCCTATGCAGAACAGTCTGCAAAAGGGTGGGTAGAGCAGCATCTTGCGGGTATAGATTTCATCGTGAAAGAACTGTTCGTACTGCTGCTGGGCCGCTGCCAGCAGAATGGGGTTTTCGGGGGTGTAGGTCTGCAAAAAGGCACGCCCCGGTTTTTCATTTCGTCCGCTGCGCCCCACCACCTGTGTTACCAGGGAGAAGGTGCGCTCAAAGCTTCGGAAATCTTCGCTGTATAGGTACTGGTCCACTCCCAAAACACCTACCAAGGTAACGTTTGGAAAGTTTAGTCCCTTGGCTACCATCTGGGTGCCCACCATAATATCATACTTTTGGTCACGGAAGTCGGCAAAAAGCCGCTCGTGGGAAAATTTCCGCATGGTGGTGTCCATGTCCATCCGTAGGATTCGGGCGTCGGGGAACCGCTGGGAAACCTCCTCCTCCACCTTCTGTGTACCCAGCCCGCTGAAGCGTATGTATTCGCTGCCGCAGTCGGGACAGGCGGTGGGGACAGGTATGCTGTAGCCACAGTAGTGGCAGATAAGCCGGTTGTTGGCTGCATGGTATTTTAGGGAGATGGAGCAGTTGGGACATTCCGCAGGCTTGTGGCAGCTCATGCACTTTACCTGTGTGCTGTGTCCCCTACGGTTCATCAGCAGAATGGTCTGCTCACCGTGCTCAAGGTTGTATAGTATCTCTTCACAAAGGTGCTGGGACAGGCCTTCGGAGCTGCTCTGCTCCGAACCCATGTCCAGTATGGTTACATGGGGAAGCCGTGCAGTGCCGTACCGCTGGGTCAGGGTCACCAAAGCATATTCTCCTGTGGTGGCCTTGTGGTAGCTTTCCACCGACGGGGTGGCGGAAGCCAGCAGCAGCAGACCCTTGTGGTAGCGCATCCGCACCCGTGCCACCTCTCGGGCATCAAAGCGGGGTGCACTTTCCGATTTATAAGTGTGTTCTTGTTCCTCGTCAATAACAATAAGCCCCAAAGCGGGCAGTGGGGCAAACACCGCCGAACGGGTGCCCACCACCACATCTACCAGGCCGCGGGATATGCGCTTCCACTCATCCAACCGTTCTGTAAGGGAAAGGGAGCTGTGAAGCACCGCCACACGCTGTCCGTAGTAGCCGTGGAACTTTTCAATGGTCTGGGGTGTTAGGGATATTTCCGGCACTAGTACAATAACCTGCCGTCCCGATGTCACCACCCGGTCGCAGAGTTCCAGAAATACCTGTGTCTTTCCGCTGCCGGTAATGCCATAAAGGAGTGCTCCGCCTCCGGTTCCCTTTTGGTACTGTGCCCAAAGGCTGTCAGCAGCGGTTTTTTGCTCATCGGTCAGGGGGCTGCGTACAGCATCGGCTGTACGGTCGGTTTCGCTGTAGGGGTCACGGTAGCTTTCCTCGGCGTAGTATTCGGCTGCGCCGCTCTGCACCAGCTTATCCACCACGCCCTTGGTAACACCGGCAAAGTAGCAAAGCTCCTTTACCGAACAGTCGCCGCTTCCCGCCAGTATTTCGGCGGCAGCCTGCTGTTTGGGGGTCAGCAAAGTACCCTCCCAGCCATCCAGCAGCCGCACCATGGTAATGGTTTGGTCCTGCACCCTGCGCAGTACCAGCTGTTCTTCCTGCAGTGCACCCTTTTCTGCCAGTGCGGCCAGCAGTGTGCCGCTGTCGGGATAGCTGTTTTCCAGCTGTGTAGCAGTAACAGGCTTCTTTTTGCCTTTAAAGTAAGACAGCACTGCCGCCTCCCTTTCGGTCAGCGGCTGCAAAGGAGTTTCACATGTTAGGGTATAGCCCACATCCAGCCGCTGACCCAGCCCTGCCGGAAGCAGCACCCGAAGTGCATCGAACCAGGTACAGAAGGTATTCTCTTTCAGCCACCGCAGCAGCAAAAGCAGCTCCTCACCCAGCACCGGTGCGGTGTCGGAAACAGCACGCACGGCTTTTAGCCGAACCGATGAACCATCTGATTCACCGGTTTCCACCACAAAGCCCATGCGGTCGCCGCCTCTGCCAAAGGGCACCACCACCCGCATACCGGCGGCTATGGTTACACCCTCCGGTATCAGGTAGTCATACAGCTTGTCGTAGGAATAGGAGGCGTGGTCTATTGCCACTTTAGCAACAATCATAGCACAACCTCCCACCTTTTAATAAAATAGCACAAGCGGATAACCCACCCGTAGACGTGGCTTCCTAAGGAAATGAACACACTTTCGCTTTTCAGCCCCACAAGGAGGGGGCGTGTGTGGGGGAACCCGTGGTTCCTACCACACGTTGAGCGAGTTTACGAGCGGATAACCCGCCCGCAGGCGCAGCTTCCTAATGCAAAGCATTAGGAAGTCTGACGCTCCATCTTAATGTTCTGCTCGGAAAGCTTCTCTTCGCCGCTGGCAAAGAGCTGAACAGCGGTAGTAACAGGCTTCTCATCCAGCATTTCGTGGTTCTCTTCTGCATCGGCAGCAATCTCGCGAGCCTTTCGGGCAACAGCGATAACGAATTCATAGTAGCTCTCACCGGGTTTCAGGATCTGGGACATAGATGGTCTAAGCATTTTGAAGCACCTCTTTAATAAATTCTTGGTTAAATTTCTGACTGCACCGCGCAGATTCGATAATGTATCCTAACCGGTCAGCGGCGTGATCCACAATGTCGTTGACAACGATATAGTCGTACTCCAGCGCCATGGCAACCTCTTTGCGGGCGGTGGCCAGACGGTTTTTGATTTCCTCGCTGTTTTCAGTGTTGCGCCCAATGAGCCGTCGGCTCAGCTCCTCAAAGGTGGGGGGCATAACAAAGATGCTAAGCGCACCGGGAAACCGCTCACGCACCTGCTGCGCACCCTTGACCTCTATTTCCAGAATAACATCCTGACCGTCTGCCAGCTGTTTCCGAATAGGAGCCGCGGGGGAACCGTAGTAGTTGCCGTTGTAGCAGGTGTACTCTATCACTTCGTTTTTCTGTATCATCTCCTCAAAGGCTTCCCGTGATACAAAGTGGTAGTGTACGCCATCCACCTCCCCGGGGCGGGGTTTTCTGGTGGTTGCAGAAATGGAACAGACAGCTGCGCTGCCACGGCGGAGATATTCCGCCAGAATGGTACCTTTGCCCGCACCGGAGGGTCCGGAAAAAACTACCAGCATACCGTGCTTGTTACTCATCGTTTGTAAGTTCCTCCTCATCATCCTCATAGTCCACAATACGGTTTGCCACCGTCTCGGGCTGTACTGCCGAAAGAATGACATGGTCGGAATCGGTAATGATAACCGCCCGTGTCCTTCTGCCATAGGTAGCGTCAATGAGACATCCGTTGTCTCTGGCGTCCTGTATAATGCGCTTAATAGGGGCGGATTCCGGACTTACAATGGCAACCAGCCGGTTTGCCGAAACCATGTTGCCAAAGCCAATGTTAATCAGTTTCATAGCTATTTGCCATCCTTTCTATTCTTTAAACATCTGTACAGAATGGCTGCAACAAACCCCACAACAAGTCCCGCAATCAAGCAGGTAAGCACAATGGTACTTACACTCATATTGCTTGCCACATAGATAGCGGTAGGGCCATCTGCACCGCCGATAATCCCTATACTGCCCGGGTACATACCGTCACATCCTTTATTCTATGTTCTGTATCTGCTCCCGTATTTTCTCAAGCTCGCTCTTTACATCCACCACCACACGGGCAATGGCAACATCCTGTGCCTTGCTGCCGATGGTGTTGATTTCACGGTTCATCTCCTGCATGAGAAAATCCAGCTTGCGGCCCACAGCCTCCGGCAGCTTCAGTATGGTGCGGAGCTGGTCGATGTGGCTGCGCAGCCGTACCGTCTCCTCATCCACTGCCAGCTTTTCGCCCAGAATGGCCACCTCGGTAATAATGCGCTGTTCATCCAGTGTGGTGCTCTGTAGCACCTCCTGCAGCTTTGCAGTCAGCCGTGCGCGGTACTCCGCCACCGTCTGGGGGGAACGCTCCTCAATGGCGGAAACGCAGTCCTCTATCAGCAGCAGCCTGCCCAGAATATCCTCCCGAAGCTTTTCACCCTCCAGCATACGCATCTCCACAAAGCGGTCAAGGGCCTCCTTGGCTACCGCTTCTACGTCGGCCCACAGCTGGTCCTCATCCTCCTCCGCCTTGCGAACGGTAAAGATATCGGAAAAACGGCTCAGTGCGGAAAGGGTAATGTCGTCGGTTACTTCCAGCTCCTGCCCCAGTGTGCGCAGGGCAGTCAGGTATTCAGCGGCCAGTGCGTGGTTAATGACCACCTCGGCACTTGTACCCTCAACCGCATTTACGGTAAGGCTTACATCTACCTTGCCCCGGGAGGCGGTACCCTGCACCAGCTTTTTGAGTCTGTCGTCCAAAAAGTTGCAGCTGCGGGGAATGCGAGAGGAATACTCAAAGTAGCGGTGGTTTACGGAACGCAGTTCCACGGTGATGTCTCTGCCACCCCGCAGCTGCTGGCTTCTGCCGTAGCCGGTCATGCTTCTAATCATGTTTTATGTCCTCCAAAGATTATTTGGGATTTGTCACTTCCGCCTGACGACGGCACCGGTGCAGCATAGACGACAAAGGCCCAATATAGTTGTATGCTATCCCTACCCTAAGTACAAACCTATATATCAATTGTAACTGAAGCAAAGAGGCAAAGTAAAGCAAAATGCCATTTTTATTAACAGAATGTTTACAAATGAGGTATAAGGGTAGCTATGTTAGTATATTCCCAGCAATCCGAAGCAGCCGCCCACAGAGCAGAAGACGATTACCGAGGTAATAATGAGGGGCTTAACCGCACCCCGAGGACCCTTGGCTACTGCTGTGGCTGTGCCCACTATGGCAAAGACAATGCCAATAATAAAACCAAAAGCTGCTATGCCCAAAAAGCCGGAAAGAAAGTTGCGTAAACTGAAATTGCCTAAAACACCAGTCAAAATTAGGGAGACCAGCAGTACGTTCACAAGATAAGCCCCCAGCCCCATAGCTGCACCACGCCAACCTTTTTGAAAATCACTCATAGCACTTCTCCTTTCGCATGTTGTGAATGGTAAACAGCATAAAAAGTATACCTGCCAGACAAAGCACCTGATATACGCTCATGCCCCAATAGAGCTTTGGGTTTATGCGGATAAATTCCATGAAAAACCGGAAGGTAAAGTAGCAGAGTAGGTAAAGCTTAAACAGCAGCCCGGGGGTCTTTACCCTGCCCCGTGCACGGTGCAGCAGCAGAAAGGCAGTTAGGTGAAACACCACCTCAAAAAGCTGTGTGGGCAGTCGGGTAATGCCATCGCCAAAGTCCTTACCCCATGATGCAGGGATACCTGCGCAGCAGCCGTTCAGGTAACACCCTATCCTGCCAATGGACATTCCCAGGGCAACCGAGGGTGCTATTACATTGCCAATGCGTAGCCGGATATGCTTTATTCGCTTTATTGTGTATACGCCCAGCATGCCCCCCGCCAGCCCGCCTATAATGGACTTTCCGGTAAGCAGGGTTATAAGCGATGCACCCTCCAGTAGCAGCGGCAGCTTGGCGCCCACAAAGCCGCACACCAGTGCCCATGTAACAATCGTCATTACATGCTCGTTATTGCCGCCCCGGTTGTAGTAAAAATAGTAGGCAATGCCTGCCAGAAACGCCAGCACCATGCACACCGAGTAGGCATTAAACATGGTCGCGTACCTTTTTTGCAAACCTGCCCACACGGCAGCAGGTACCGTTGTTCATGCAGTTGTAAAGCTTTAGCGCAGAACAAAAGCCGAAGGCAGCGGAGGTTTGCAGCACGGCGAATAGTCCTGTAACCACCCACGGCAGCAGTCCGTCAAACAGGAAGAGCAGTATCAGGCAGAGTGCGGCAAACACCGACCCCACCACATGGGAAAAGAAGATGCCACGCTCGTCTACCACAATGGTTTCGCTTTTGTGCAGCCTGTCGGCGGTAAAGCGGTAGAGCAGTATTAGCGGGGCCCTTTCCACCTT
Source organism: Angelakisella sp. (assembly GCA_036645835.1). GTDB lineage: Bacteria > Bacillota > Clostridia > Oscillospirales > Ruminococcaceae > Angelakisella. The sequence goes on from JAVXNK010000003.1 coordinate 124,520, forward strand.
GAAGATGGCAGAAAATAGCATAATTAAAAACACGACAAAGAGCAGCGGCACCGACCGTAGCAAAATGGACAGCCACAGCAGGATAGCCACCGTTGCCCTGCAAAAAGCAAAGCTACCTTTCGTTATGGCAGCGGGTTTAAATACAGTCATAGTTGTACCCATTCCTTTCCTCTATTTCATCCATGGCAGGCGTGGAAGAAACATTCCCGTCCTTGCCATATATTCGGTGTAGCCCGATACCTCCTGCCGCAGTAAAAGCTCCTCCTGTCGGGCACGGTAGTACATAAAGGGGATAAAGATACAAAGCGTAAGCAGTGCGGAGGGCAGGTTCTGAAACAGTACCGACCCACCAAAAAGCATGAGCATAATGGAGGCGTACAGCGGGTGACGTACCCATGCAAAAACACCGCTGTCCACCAGCCGGTGACCGTCATATATCTTAATATGGTTTGCCCACTGCTTCCCAAGGGTCAACCGCCCCGCAACGTTTATGCAGGCTCCGGAGACAATGCAGAGTGTGCCCATAAACATCCACCGGTTATCATCCAGGCTGCGCTTGGTAAGCAGCAGGGCTATGAAATAGAGCGCAGAAAAGCCCAGCATGGAGCCGGTTGCAACAATGGATTTTTGGGAACGGCGGACGGCGGTTCTTCCCCCAAAAAGGCTGAAATCCAACGTGACCGCCACCAGTGTAATAATTACTGCGCTTACCGACAGGTACAGCATACAGCCCTTAAAGGTAATAGGCATCATAGCGGCTCCTATGAATCATATTGTAGGTGGAAAAGGGTATTCGTTTTAGGTCGGGTGTAATGATGTGTACGCATTCCTTCTGTACCGACTTCATATCAAAGTTATAGCGGTCAACAAAAGAGCTGACGCTGATACGAAAGGTGTTCTCATCTACAAACTGCAGCTTTTCTTCTTTGGATTTCAGTATAAAATCTGCGGGCAGGTACTTCTTTATATCGTTTATGAAGTCGCAGCAGGCGCAGACGTTAAAAATTTTGCTGTCATCGGCAAAATTCTTAATAGTATCCTCAACGGTGAAGAGAAAGGTGTTGCCAATCTCCCCCCGAAACTGACTGAGGTCACGGTCACGAGTGATGGGTGTAAACCCACCCTTTCCACGCAGTAGGTAGGTAATAGCTACTCGCTCAACATTGCAGGGCAGTGGGATAAAGTCGGTAAGCCGCAGCATACCACCGGTTTGCTGTTCTATGCGCCGTAAAACTCCCGAAAGGGTGACACGGGGGGAAGTTTTCTCCCCGTAGAAGCAGAGTGGCTGAAAATTGACCCCACGCACGCAGCTTTTTTTCATGCTGTATGTAAGCAGTTCGCCCAGGCGGCTATCGTTCACACCATGGGCAACTGTCACTACCAGCGTAGTGGGAATTTTATATTTTTCCAGAAGGCGAATGGCTTTTTCCTTTACTGACCACAGTTTTTTGTGCCGCAGTGTTTGGTATACCTCGTCATCCAGCCCGTCAAACTGCAAATACACCTCAAAGCCACCGCGAAGCTCCGAAAGCCGGCGCACAAAGTGCTCGTCCTCGGCAATGCGGATGCCGTTGGTGTTGAGCATTACATATGGAAAGCCTTTGTCCTTCCCCATCTGCAAAATCTCCAGAATATCCTTGTGCAGGGTGGGTTCACCGCCGCTGATTTGCAGAATTTCAGCTGCGCCGTTCTCGGCCTCCATGTAGAAGTCCATCATTGCGCCAATGGTTTCAAGCGACAGGTCACTGCCCTGACCGCTGCTTTTGGCAAAGCACATCTCGCAGCCCAGGTTGCAGTTCTTGGTAATTTCAATAAGCCCAATACAGCTATGCTGGTCGTGGGAGGGGCAAAGCCCACAGTCGTAAGGGCAGCCCTTATCTGTGGTGGTTTGCACCGTACTGGTGGTGCCGTCCCTGTCGTACTTAGCTTTTGACAAAAAGTAGTTGGTGTCTTCCTCCAACAGCTCGGTTTGTTCCCCGCACACAGGGCAGTTCTTTATAATGTTTACCTCGTCGGCGCTATATACAATTTTACCGTCAATGAGCGTATTACAATGATTACACAGGCTTCTTGTAAAGCTGTGGTAGGTATATCCTCTGTTCATACTGTCCACCTTCCTTTCATGCAATTACCAAAATGGTTTTATACAATACGACCCTACTGTTCACCATAGTAAGCAGTAGGGTTGCCGCCTGGCGGCTTACGTAAACCATCCCCGCACTTCAGGCGGCAGTTTTATTATTTAATTGTAGCCTAAAAGAAGAGGAAAAGTAAAGCAAAAGGGCATTTTTATTAACAAGAGCCGACAAATGCAGTTAAATACCCTCCGAAAGGTAGTTTATTACCGAGTTGGACACCAAAAACCCACTGTCAGTAAGGATAATGCGTTCGTCAGTCATTACCAGCAAGCCCTGCTTTTGCAGCAGTGCTGCCCGCTGTTCCATGGGGGCGGTATCTATGCCGTAACGCTGCCGCAGGGTAGGCAGTGAAAGCCCCTCTGCCAACCGCAGAGCCAGCATGACGTACTCATCCACACCGCCGCCTGTGCCATCATCCACCACACTCTGCCAGACATCTTCGGCAGTTGTAAAAGCGTCTAGGTCACTGGGAAAGTAGAACCGCCGTCCGTCCATAAAGGAGTAGGCCGAAGGGCCTATGCCCAGGTAATCGGTCAGCTTCCAGTAAGCATTGTTATGGCGGCTCTCACAGCCGTTTTTGGCAAAGTTGCTTACCTCATAGTGGTGGTAACCCGAACCTTCCAGAACCGCACAGGCTGCCAGATAGAGGTCGGCGGCAGCATCGCCGTCGGCACAGAACCGCTCCATGTGCTTGCGTCCGAAGGGGGTATCCGGCTCCACCTTTAGCAGGTAGGCAGAAATATGCTCGGGGGCCAGCTCCACCGCACGTTTGCAAAGAGCCACTGCCCGCTCCATATCCTGTTCGGGTGTGCCCAGCATCAGGTCGATGGAAATGTTCGTAAAGCCTGCCTGACGTGCCAGCGCTACCGACTGCCGCCCCTGCTCCGCACTATGGAGTCTACCCAGCTTTCTTAGGCTGTCGTCATCATCGGACTGCAGGCCAAAGGAAATACGGTTAAAGCCCCCCTCCCGCAGTTTCCTTAGGGTGGGTAGGTCAATGGTGGCAGGGTTTGCCTCCAGGGTAATTTCTGCATCCGCTGCTATGGGCAGCCGTGCCCGTATGGCAGTTAGCAGGGTAAGCAGGCCCTCCCCCAGAAGCGAGGGGGTACCACCGCCAAAATAGAGCGTAACGGCTTCTCTGTTATCCAGAGGAGCCGTCGCAATAGCCCGCCCGAGGGCGGCAATATAGTTTCCACATTGTTCGGTGCGGGTGGTGGAAAAAAAGTTGCAGTAGCCACACCGCTGTACACAAAAAGGAATATGGAGGTATAGTGAGATTGGTTTCACAAACAAACCCTCCTACTCATCCAGCTTCAGCACAGCCATAAACGCCTCCTGCGGTACCTCTACAGTACCCAGCTGGCGCATACGCTTCTTGCCTTCCTTCTGCTTTTCCAGCAGCTTCTTTTTACGGGTAATATCGCCGCCGTAGCACTTGGCCAGAACGTCCTTACGCATAGCCTTTACCGTTTCACGGGCGATAACCTTTCCGCCGATGGCTGCCTGTATGGGAACCTCGAACATCTGCCGCGGAATATGATCCTTCAGCTTCTCGGCCATCCGCCGTGCCCGTGGGTAGGCATTGTCGGCAAAGACAATGAAGGACAGGGCATCCACAACCTCACCGTTCAGGAGAATGTCCAGCTTTACCAGCTTACTCTTGCGGTAGTCAGCCAGTTCGTAGTCAAAGGAGGCATAGCCCTTGGTACGGCTCTTCAGGGCATCAAAGAAGTCGTAGATAATCTCGTTAAGAGGCAGATCGTAGTGCAGCTCCACCCGGTCGGTGTCCAGATACTTGGTGTCCTTATAAATACCCCGCCGCTGCTGGCACAGCTCCATGATGCTGCCAATATAGAGACTAGGGGTAAAGATACTTGCTGTGACATAGGGCTCTTGGGCATCCACAATGGTTCCGGGGTCGGGATAGTTGGTGGGGTTGTCTATATTTATGGTTTCTCCGTTTGTCAGGGTTAGGGTGTACACAACGCTGGGTGCTGTGGTAATCAGGTCCAGATTGTACTCCCGTTCCAGCCGCTCCTGAATAATTTCCATATGAAGTAGGCCCAAAAATCCGCAACGGAAGCCAAAGCCCAGTGCAATAGACGTTTCCGGCTCAAAGGAGAGGGATGCGTCATTTAGCTGTAGCTTTTCCAGTGCTTCCCGCAAGTCCTGGTACCGTGCGCCATCGGCAGGATAGACGCCGCAGAACACCATGGGGTTTACATGGCGGTAACCAGCAAGGGCTTTGGAGGCAGGGTTATCGGCATCGGTGACGGTATCACCCACACGGGTATCCTGTACCGTTTTAATGCTGGCAGCCAGATAACCTACCTCGCCGGCACAGAGCTCGGTAAGGGGGGTCAGGCTGGTGGCACCCATGCAACCGGTTTCCACTACGGTAAATTCGGCACCGGTGGCCATCATCCTTACAGTCATACCGGGGGTAATGTGCCCCTGTATGACACGGACATAGACGATAACGCCCTTATAGCTGTCGTAGTAGCTGTCAAAGATAAGTGCCTGTAGGGGTGCATCGTCCACGGGCGCTACGGGAGGCGGTACGTCACTGACTATCCGCTCCAGCACCTCGTGTATGTTAATGCCGTTTTTAGCGGAAATGCGGGGTGCATCCAGTGCAGGGATACCAATGATATCCTCAATCTCGTGGCAGACACGCTCGGGGTCAGCAGCAGGCAGGTCAATTTTATTGACCACCGGTACCACCTCCAGGCCGTGGTCCACAGCAAGATAGGTGTTTGCCAGTGTCTGCGCCTCTATGCCCTGTGAAGCGTCCACAACCAATATGGCCCCCTCGCAGGCTGCAAGGGAACGGGAAACCTCGTAGTGGAAGTCCACATGTCCGGGGGTGTCTATTAAATTGAACTCGTAATCTTCGCCGTTATCGGCACGGTAATTCAGTCGGACAGCACGGGCTTTAATGGTAATGCCCCGCTCCCGCTCCAAATCCATGTTGTCCAGCAGCTGCTCCGCCATGTCCCGATGTGCCACAGTGGAAGTCTGTTCCAGAATACGGTCGGCAAGGGTACTCTTGCCATGGTCAATATGTGCGATTATACAAAAGTTGCGAATGTTTTCTTTTTTAAAGGACATAGTGCTTATTCCTCCTATAATGGGGGTAATAGTTCCGTGGGTATAGCAACAAATATCATACCACATTCCTGTGTAAAAAAAAAGAAAAATTGCACAGGGACGCTACAGCGGCGAAATAAGACAAAATATTACACAATTATACATAAATTCTCTCCTCACAACGCCTTAATTCGGTTGAAAATGTCGTTTAAACCCGTTATACTATAAATTATATATTGCCGTCCCCTACATTTTAGGGGCAGCGTGGACAGGCTAAGGAAGTGGGGACAATGGTAATGCAAGCAACCACAGACCACGGCAACAAAAGAAAACAAAGGTTTTTTTTGGCGGTTATTTTTGTGGTTGTAGCCACCTTCCTCTTTTCCTTTTTATCATTTCAGGAACAGTTGGATGCCAGCATCGCCAAAAGTGCAGAAAACTGGCTCGTCGAGCTATTAAATAGCTACGGGTCTGTTATGGAGTTGGAGATAAACCGCAAGGATGGGCCAAGTATTGAAAAGATACAGGAGACGGTATCCCAGTACAGGTATTCGGTACTGGGACAACAAGGATGCCTACTGCTGACCGACAATGAGGGCGGTCTGTTGCTTTCTACCTATGGAAACAACATTATGCCCACCTATCGGAACCTGTTTGATTATTTGGATGGGGTTACGGATCTGGAGCGCGGCAGTGCGGAAACTGTCCGGCAGGATATGAAGCTGTCCATGAGTGGAAGCATTGTTTTTTCGGCAGGTGGAATGAAGGTGATTATGGCCTATGCACCTACCGAAGGAAATCATTTTATATTCAGCATGATACCCTACGCCGCCATTGACCAGCAGGTGGCCGAAATAAGCAAGGATGTATACCATGTTCTGTGTGGACTGTTTACTGCCTTTATACTGGTTGTTGCCTATGTGCTGTACCGCAATAAGCAGCAGGTACGCATTCTGCACGAGCAGCAGGAGCGGGTACGCTCCAGTGAGGCACGGTATAAACTTATCTCCCAGCGCTCCAACGATATTATCTTTGAGTACGACCTGCTGACAGGCTATGTGGTATATTGTGAGAACTTTGACCTGTTGCTTTCACCCACGCTGCAGGGTGGCGACCTTTCCCACAAGATAGTTACAAGCGGCATTGTGCAGCCGGAGGACGCCGGAAAGTTCCGTGATGCACTGCGGCTGGTTATGAGCGAGCAGCGGTATGCCGAAACTACCCTGCGTGCCAAGGGAGTAGATGACTGTTACCGCTGGTATCAGATGAGCCTTGCCTGTATTCTGGATGAAAAGGGAAACCCGTGGCGTGTGGTAGCAAGAGCCCGGGATGTAGATAAGCAGAAGCGGGAGGAGGAACGTCTGCAGGAGAAGGCCAGCCGTGACCCGCTGACCAAGCTGCTAAATAAGATGGCCACCCGTAAGGAGATTGACCGCATACTGTCGGAGGATACGGAGCGGGTGCACGCATTTCTCATTATAGATGTGGATGACTTTAAGAAGATAAACGACACCTACGGACACTGCGCAGGAGATACTGTCCTTACCCGTTCTGCCGACGGGCTACGGGGGTTGTTCCGCAGCACGGATATTCTGGGGCGTATCGGCGGCGATGAACTGGTGGTATTTTGCCGTGACATAAAGAGCTTGGAACATGCCCGAAACAGGGCCGACCAGGTGTGTCAGCTATTCCGTACCCTGTTTACACCGGAGGAAAAACAAATCTGCACCGGCTGCAGTGTGGGCATTGCCATGGCACCTGTGGATGGCAGCAGTTTTAACCAGCTCTATGTCAATGCGGACCTTGCGCTCTATACCGCCAAGGAGTGGGGCAAGGACCAATATGCCGTCTATAGTCCGTCCATGGCGGACATTGATGAAGCTGTTTGTACCGTGTAATAAAAACAACAGTGCTGTTTTTAACCTATGGACAGGCGGATACGCACAAATGTGCTCCCCACCCAATGGCACTTTTTATAGCTGGCTATAAAAAGATTAAAAACTTTTCAAAAACCACTTGCCAACAGCACAAAAACAAGATATCATATGGACAGCAAATGATTGCTGGCTACAGAAGTCGTGGCGGCGAGCCTCCGCCGAAGGCTTCTCCGGGCGAAATTATGAGTGATTTCAGCTCTATATTTTTTTTAGAAAGGGTTATGTTATTATGGTATTTGAAAAGGTGGCAGCGATACTGGCAGAACAGCTGGATGTCGATGCAGATGAAATTACTCTTGCAACCGATTTGGTAGACGATCTGGGAGCAGATTCTCTGGATCTGGTGGATCTGGTTATGACACTGGAAGATGAGTTCGATATGGAGATTCCCGATGATGATATCGAGAGCGTTCACACTGTGGACGATATTGTGAAATATCTGGAAGAGAGAGCATAAAAGAGCTACAGATTACCTAAAAAACAGGCTGCTGTAAAACAGGCGGGCAGGGGTTCGCAGTTTTGCGGCAGCTATTTTTTTCCCCGTAGCCCCATATGGGATAAATCCCTTGAAAACGGTGGGAAAACAGGTATAATACTATATATAACTGTCTAATGCATGATATAGTTTAACGTGAAAGGAAATAGGAAAAATGGCCGAACAAAAAAAGCTTGTGGACGACATCACCTCAATGGATGAGGATTTTGCCAAATGGTACACCGACGTGGTGAAGAAGGCTGAGCTGTGTGACTACTCCTCGGTGCGGGGATGCATGATTCTGCGCCCCTACGGCTATGCTATATGGGAGAACATACAGAAGATTATGGATGGCATGTTTAAGGCTACCGGACATGAAAATGTCTATATGCCCATGTTTATTCCGGAAAGCCTGCTTCAGAAGGAAAAGGACCATGTGGAGGGATTTGCTCCCGAGGTGGCTTGGGTCACCCACGGCGGCAATGAAAAGCTTACTGAGCGGCTTTGTGTTCGCCCCACCTCTGAAACACTGTTCTGCGAGCACTATTCTCATATTATCAATTCCTACCGTGACCTGCCCAAGCTATACAACCAGTGGTGCTCGGTAGTGCGGTGGGAAAAAACCACCCGTCCCTTCCTGCGCACCTCCGAGTTCCTGTGGCAGGAGGGCCATACTATGCATGCTACTGCTGAGGAGGCTATTGCCGAAACAGAGCAGATGCTGAACATCTACGCCGACTTCTGCGAGAAGTATCTGGCTATCCCCGTGGTAAAGGGCCGCAAGACCAAGAAGGAGCAGTTTGCCGGAGCCGAGGCCACCTATACCATAGAGGCCATGATGCACGACGGAAAGTCGCTGCAGTCCGGTACCAGCCACTACTTTGGCGACGGCTTTGCCCACGCCTTCGATATTACCTATACCGACAAGGACAACACCCTGAAATACCCCCATCAGACCTCTTGGGGTGTTTCCACCCGTCTCATCGGCGCTATCATTATGACCCATGGTGACGATAACGGCCTGGTGCTCCCTCCTGCTATTGCACCCACACAGATAGTGGTGCTTCCCATAGCCCAGCACAAGGCAGGCGTGGCGGAGAAGGCTACCGAGATAAAGGAGCGGCTTGCAAAGAGCTTCCGTACCTCCATAGACCTTTCCGACAACTCCCCCGGCTGGAAGTTTGCACAGTACGAGATGAAGGGTGTTCCCCTCCGTCTGGAAATAGGCCCCAAGGACATGGAGCAGAACCAGTGTGTACTGGTACGCCGTGACACCAGAGAGAAGTATTTTGTGTCGCTGGACTGCCTGGAAGAAAAGGTTGCCGAACTGCTGGCCGCTGTTCACGACGGACTGTACAATAAGGCACTGGAAAACCGGGAAAACCGCACCTATACCGCGAAGAACATGGAAGAACTGAAAGCCATTGCCGACGGAAAGAACGGCTTTATAAAAACCATGTGGTGCGGCGAAGAGGCCTGTGAACTGCAGCTGAAGGAAGAAGCAGGCGTATCCAGCCGCTGTATGCCCAGCGTACAGGAAGATTTGGGCGATACCTGTGTTTGCTGCGGAAAGCCTGCAAAGCATATGATTATATGGGGTAAGGCTTATTAAAACCGAAAGGAAGTGCTGTAATGCTGTTGGTCACTACCGATTTTATCTCCGGCAAGGAGCTGGAAACTTTGATGATGGTGCAGGGCAGTACCGTGCACTCCAAGAATATAGGCAAAGACATTCTGTCGGGGCTTAAAACCATTGTGGGTGGAGAGATTTGCTCCTACACCGAAATGATGAATGAAGCCCGAGCCATTGCCACCAAGCGGATGATAGACGAGGCCGAGACTTTGCATGCGGACGCCATTATCGGCATCCGGTACAATTCCTCCCACATTATGCAGGGAGCCTCGGAAATTATGGTCGTTGGCACTGCTGTAAAGTTTAAATAGACTTTTTAGCGGCACTGCAACATTAGTGGTGGCTTGCCCCCGTTCCCTATTCTCCGGTTACAATGGTTCAGCACTGTTAAGCTGTCTCATTTATAAGTGACATAATTTAGAGTCAGGAGGGTGTACCATGGATTTTAGGCGCAGTAACCTAGGATTCTTCGTTTTGGAAGGATTTTTTTGGGCGTCCTACTGCACCATCTTTGGTTTCACGGTAACCATACTTCGTGAATATGGGTTTTCCGCTGCGGTTTGCGGCACCGTTACCACGCTGCAATGTGCGGTAATCATGTTCATACAGCCTCTCTATGGCTATCTGGTGGACAATGTAACCACCCCCAAAAAGGGATTTATCGGGGTCATGGCCGTGGGTACGCTGGCGGCGGTTCCCCTACCGTGGATATTCCGTATGGGTGCGGTAGTAGTGGTGCTCTACATGACCTTTATCTCCATGTTTGTTTACAGTGCCGGTTCCATGGTGGATGCTTGGGCAGTAGGGGTTATCAACAAAACCAAGGGTATGGACTACGCCACCGTTCGGGGAGGCGGCTCCATCTTCTACGCGATTATGGCGCTTATGGCGGGCAACCTTATTGCCCCATTCGGTGTGCAGTCCCTCTTTATTCTCCATGTGGTACTGGGAGGCATTACTGTACTGGTGGCCTGCTTTCTGGCAGACCCCAGCGGACTGGAAAGCACCCGGGGGCCTCATATCTCCACTGCGGTACAGGTTAGCTTTGGAAAGGCTGTCAGCGTACTGCTGCACAACCGCAAGTATGTAGTCTTTACCGCCTGCATGTGTCTCTTTAACTTTGCAACCCGTGCATCCAATACTTACCTACCTATGGTGATAGAAAATGTAGGGGGAAACAGCGGTCATTTTGGTATTGCCCTCTTCCTTACCGCTATGGGTGAGGTGGTTTTTATGCTGCTGGCTTCCCGTCTTATTATAAGGGGCATCCCACCGCAGTACATCTACATTACGGCACTGGGCATACTGGTGTTTCGCTATGTGCTTATGGCCACTGTGGATAATCTGTGGGTACTGCTGGCCACACAGGTGGTGCAGGCAGCGGGCTTTGGCTTTAACCTGCGCATAAACGCAGAATACTTGGTAAATGTTGCTCCCGAGGGGTATCAGGGTATGGCTATCATGCTTTCTGGTGCCATCTCCAACGGCGTGGGCTGTGTGTTGGGCAACTACCTTGGCGGTGAGCTTATTGCCACCCTGGGCATACGTCCCTATGTGTGGGTATGTACCGTGGTTATGGCAGGCAGCATGCTCATCTTCCTCCCCACCGTACTCCGGGAGCATAGGCAGCGTGTAGCAGCACGAAACCGATATCTGCTGGGAGAATAGAAATATGAAAAGGCACCCTTTCGGGTGCCTTTTTTACATTCTAAAGTACTTTTTCCAGTGTGCCGGAAGCTTCAAAGCAGACGGTTTCCCCTACAGTGGCACGGATAAAAAAGCGGTTTTCCTCTTCACAGCTCCACAGTGTCAGAACATCTCCGGGCAGCGCCTCACGGTGGTAGAATATCTCCACACTGCGCAGCCGTTCTTCCCCCAACAGGCGGTGTTCCAATAGGTTCGCAACAATGTCGCCATAAACGGTGTTGTTCATATGGTTGTTTACATCCAGCATGGAGTAGCGCACTGTCAGCTTCTCCCGCAGGGTAAATTCCTTTGGGAAAAAAGGGCGAAAGTCGGAGATTTCCTCGGCATCCAGAAAAGGTAGCTCCACCCCTTCAGGAAGCCTGCGCAGCACACGACGGCTTTCTATGTCCACCAGTACCCAGCGGGAGTCCATGTCACACAGCAGCTCCCCATCCTGTGTGGAAAAGGAGGTGCAGCGGCGGTACTGTGCCCGCACAGGTAGGTTTGGGCGTGTGTGCAGTTCCAAAAGCTCACCGCCCTTTGGAGTGCGGGGGATATCCAGCCGTAGCTTTGCAAGCAGGAAAACAGCGCCCCGGTCATAAAAAAAGCTGCCGCCAACCCCTGCGCTGTCGCAGTGTTCCATGCTTATCTGCTGTGCCATAGCCAGCAGGTAGGAAAGGCGTGCTTCGCCCCTATGGTCACAAAAGGCATACTCCACCAACTGTTTCTTTTTATAGGTTTTTTCGGCCATCGCAAAGCTTCCTCCTGTTTCGACCTTAATAAATGGTATTCTAACACCATATGAAAGGGTTGTCAAACCAAGGAGGTTCATTGTTATGAGTAAAAATTCGAAACGTGCGTTGATTATTTTTTTGCTTCTCCTGCTGTACCTAATACCCATTTTATTTCTATATGTAACCCACCGTCCCAACAACAACGCCTCCATGGTAATGGGTAAAGGCAACCTTACCCCGGTAGCTCGGGTGTATGCCCGTATTACCTACCCCACCGACACGTTGTTTGAGGACAGCAAACGGGTGGAATACACAGGGGGCAGCATACGGCTGGTGGTACCCCGCATGGAACTGGATACCACTGTGGGCGACGGGGTGGATGACGCAACGCTGCAAAGCTCCCCCGGGCTTTACGACAATGCCCAGCTACCTTCGCTGGGCAACCCCAACGTCAGCATTGCGGGACATCGTGACATACACGGATCCCCCTTCTACAGCATAGATAAGCTGCAAAAGGGGGACAATGTATATCTGGTGTATGATGGAAGCATCTTCTGTTACCAGTGGGAGGAAACAGTAATCGTACAGCCGAATGACTGGAGCATTATCCATTGCCGTCCCTACTCGGCAGTTACCCTTACGTCCTGCGAGCCCATAGGCACTACCGAAAAGCGCATTGTGGCAGTTGGCAGGCTAAAAGGAATAGAGGAAGAAACCCCGAACTTTGTGTTTGATTAGTACCCTGTAACACCGGTTCACTGTAGCTTTAAATGCTACAGAGTGCCGGAACTACCCGTTTCAGGCAGAACACCTGGCTTGACGTATGGCTTTATGACAGGCGGCACCGTAACGGTGACCGAATCATCATCGTCATCATCGTCCGAAGGGAAGGTATATTGGGTAGCGGCAAATATCCATTTTATCTTTCCGGAGGCATCCATATAGGAGTTATCCAGTTCCTTTGGCACCGTCAGGGTAGCCCGCAGCAATGCGGTCTGCCCTTTTTTATAGTCCCCCAGATGGATAAAGCCGTTTGTGGAGCCGTTAGCAGGTCCTGCATAGAGAGGCAATTCCTTGCCTTCGGCTGTCACCAACGTCAGTGTAAGGGTCAGGGGTGCCAACAGTTCGTCGCCTCCCTCTGACGAGAGGTAAAGGTCGGAGCGAACGGTACTGTTTCGAATGGTAATGTCCATGGTCGCTACAGCCCCCGGAACAAGGGACTTCATAGCAGAAAAGAGGTCGCCCTCGGGCAGGAAAATAAACTTTTCTGCACCGCCGGTATATTCCACCCGTCCTTCCAGCGCAAAGGCGTTACCGGTGCCGCCAAGGAGAAAAAGCATTGCCGCCAGCAGCCCGGCTGCCGTTTTTTTCAGCGTAACCATAGGAAACCTCCACTTTAATATCTATATACGGGGTTATTTAGGGTTTGGCAGGAACATCGCCCTCATGCCATCCAATGATAACAGTGCCATTCATAATAGGGTCAAAGTTTTCGGACTGAATGGCTTCGGCGGAAATGTCAATTTTAAGCTTCAGGTCGGCATAGTTATTGCCCCATGCAGTAGGGATATTTAGCTTGCCGAACAGTGTGGAGGAGGCAGTGGCAGCGTCGGTAGCGGACAGAGGAGTCTGGCAGTAGTAATAGTCACCGCTCTTTTTCCATGTAGTGTTCAGTTCTGCAATATCCTCAATAGCAACGGTGGGAGGGGCAACCTTTGCATCATTGGACAGGTAGGTTTCAACGACATCTACCTTTGCCCGCACATAGCAGGGGTTATTTCCGACATTTGTAATGGTGGGGTCCTTAGTAATGGAAGCACCGGGAACAACGTTGACAGCCGACGTATTGCCCACATAGTTTGGTTCTGTCAGGGATATTTTTACATTGCCAAAGGTGACTACGTTACCGACGGCTTTGGAGTCGGTGAAGTAGGCATAGGTGCCTCCTGCGATAAGGCTAGCGGCCAGTACCAGTGCGGAAGATGCTACAATCAGTTTCTTTGTGTTCATTTCATTCACTCCATTTTTTATATTTTAGATTTTCGCGGTCAAAGGTTATAGGGTGCCGAAACACTGGTCGGCGGTTTTTGTGCCCATAGTTTGCACTGCTTCGGCAGTAACCGTAATGGATAGCCGTCCGTTTTGTTCGGTTTCCAGGTGGCCGTCGGTTAGATGGAGGCCCGTAAAGGGTGGGGGTGCAGACTGGTTGGGTTGCAGTTGGTTTTTATAGGTGGCGATAAGCTCCATACCGCTTGCCACCTGTTGGTCGGTCAGCTGTGTAAACGTATCCGGGGACTTACTCCATGTAAAATTAGTTTTATCAACACCGGTAAAGGACAGGATGCCATTCTTCAATAAACCCAGCGTGTTGCTATCCAACACTATACGTAGACGTACCCATGCAGTTTCGGTGCCGGTGTTTGTCACTACCGGCTTTTTAGAAAGGGTACTGTCGGGTGCAAGGGTTTTGGGTTCGCCCTCAGTCCAACCCTCCTCGGTCAGGCTAATTTTTACATTGCCCAACGTAATAATATTTGCTACAGGGGCGGTACGGTGGGTTAGGTAGGCGGAGGTTGCCCCTGCGCTGAGTAACACCGCAGTAAGAGTGGCTATGGTGACCGTCACGGATATCAGCTTTCTTTTCATATGCGAACCTCGTTTCATGTTTTGGGTTTCTCTTTTTTTGGCCACAGGCACAGTACCACTGCCGTAAGCACCGCAAGGCCCAGAGCCACCATGCCGGCAGCGCTTTTTACAAACAGCGACAGGTAGCCCAGCAGCGGTATGGAAAAAACTGCCTTGCCAACCAATGCGCTGAAGGATACGGGAATGGGGTCGGTGGTCAGGTTGGCGTCGCCTTTGGTAATAAAGAGCTCATGTGCGGTATCTACCTCGGCTACGCGGTGGGTTACAGGTTCACCTGTATGCCCGATAAAGGTAATAATCTCACCGGCCTTTACCTGCTGTGGTGTAGCAGGACGCACATAGAGCAAGCTACCTGTGTGGCAGACAGGCTCCATGCTGCCGCTGAGCACTACAAAACTATGCCAGCCAATAAAGGCAGGAAGCAGCAGCAAAGCCGCCAGTATTACAGGTGTCAGCGGGAGCAGCACACCTGCGGCCTTTTTCAGCCGCTCCCGCAGTTTTTTGTTTATCACTATCAAGGGCGCCGTCCTCCTAACCGCTATGGCTGTTGTCACGTTCCAAAATGATTGTATTTACCGCAAGGTCGGTATGGGAAAGAAAACGGTTGTGATTTTTACTGTTTTTAAAATCGGCAGAGCCTTGGATGCGTTTTTCGTCTAAGGTAAATATTACGCCGGCTCCTTTTTTTGTGCCGTTCTGAATATTAATAATGCTATCTTGCCGATACCGCAGGGTGGAAAGCTCGGTAAGCAGGTATCTTCCTGCTGAAAGGTCGTCAAAGATGACTTCCTGACGGGCGGTGCTGCCTTCCTCAAACCGCAGAGAGCGATACTGGGTAGAGATAGGTCTATCTGATCTATCCAGCTGTTGTAAGCAGAAGGTGACGATTGGGTCGCCGTGGGCAGCATGGTTTTTGTCCAGCGTCTTTCCTGCTGTAACGGACATGGGTGGGTCGGCAATATTAAAGCGCATGGTACACCGTGATTCTCCGGCGCCCCGTTCCAGGTAAAAGAACTGCAGGGTGTGTTCGGTAGCTTGTTCGCCATCAAAACCACCTATACCAAGGCTGGCAAAGGTATCAGTAACACTGTCGCCGTTCATAGGATAAAATTTGGGGCTGTCGTTGGGACCACTGAACCTTCCACAAACCGAGCTGGTGGTTACGTTTTTTTTGGAAAAGTCTATTTTGCCGCTTACAGCACCATGGATGCCGCCTAGGTCAAGCGCAAGCTTACCGTCGATAAACACCCAAACATCGTCGTCCCCGCTAAATTCAAAGATCATAGGCTGAGTGCGAGCGTCGTCGATGTGGCCGCCAAATTTCATAGTAAAGGGAATAGACATATTCATGCCGAAATAGTAGTCGGCAGGAGCTTTTTGGCTGCCTTTGGGTAGGTCGTTGTTGAAGGGGAAAAAGCCTACGCCATTTGTAGGGCCGGAAAGTGCACCTATATTGCTGCCCCAAAACGGCAAGGTGGGGCCTTCACCGCTATGGGTAATCAGCTGCTTACCGGAATCGGGCATATGCAGATGATTTTCTCGGCTATCAAAGGTAAAATAACCGCTATCATCCTTGATGAAAGGGAAGCTGTAGCCATCATAGATTTTTTTCCCGTCAAGGGGTTCTGGACCAAAAAATGCAGAATTTCCAAAGCGGGACTGGGGCGTGCCGGCAGACGACAACTTGGGCAGCACAATGCCCTGTATCACCGACTTGTCCATGTTTCTTCCCGTCCAACTGTTCTGTGGTCCGGCATTGGTATCGCTCATCAGCAAAAGCTCATCATCGTCTTTGCCAGGGTTCTGTTCCCGGATAGCGTCGTTAATGGCGGTGTGGTTGTAGTTGTACAGCGTCACCGGCAGATACACGGGGGCCGGTGCGGGTGCAGCAGCTGCCAACAGTGTAAATGAGCTAAGCCCCAGCGGCAGGTCGGATAGTCCCAGGGGTAGGTCACCCCCTTCGGAAGGAGGCTGGGATGAGGGTGTTTCCGGCTCCGGTATGGGCGGCTCCGGCTGCGGTGTAAGCGGCTCGGAGAGTTCGGGGGTTAGGTTGGAAGACCCTACCGGCAGGTCACCTTCCTCCGCAAAACCGACGTTGGAGAAGGCCATCAGCACAGCCAGCGCCAGAGCGGTTAGGGTACTCCATGGGGAATGACGGGTATATTTCACAAATCCTGCGCCTCCTCTTGCATTTTTTACATAAAGGAGTATATTCCATGTATGTCCAGTTTATACACAAAATGGAAAAAAGAGCGCCACGAAATTGTTTTCGTAGCGCCCTTGTTCAGTAGCTTTATAGTTTGGGTTATCCGATGAGTATTTTTCCCTGAGGGAGAACCTCTTTGTGGCTGCCTCCGTGCATGGCCAGTGAAATGACCAGTGACAGGGGTCCCACCCGTCCCAGGTACATGGACAGAATGAGCAGGTAGCGGGACAAAACGCCCAGCTGAGCGGTAAGCCCTGTAGAAAGTCCCACGGTACCGAAGGCGGAAACCTCTTCAAAGACCACATCTATGGGGTTTGCCGCAGTGTCGGTCATAAAGTGGATAAGCATACTGCAGGTGATAACCAGCAGCAGTGCCAGGAAGAACAGGGACATAGCCTTGTAAACGGCTTTTTTGTCTACCTTGTTTTTCATAATAACGGTATCATCGTAGCCACGCATGACACTGACAATGGTCATAAAGATAACTGCCATGGTAGTTATCTTTATACCACCGCCGGTAGAGGCGGGAGCGGCACCGATGAACATAAGAACAATAGAGGTTATTTTAGAAAGGTCGGTAAGGCCGGCCTGATCAATGCTGTTGAAGCCGGCAGTACGGGTGGTAATAGACTGGAACAGTCCGGCGCCCAGCTTATCCATAACCGATAGTTCACCCATGGTTTTGGGGTTGTTCCATTCGAAGATAAGGAAAGCGACCATACCTACCAAAATAAGTCCGCCGGTCATGACCAATACCAGACGGGAATGTAGTGACAGAGTTTTGGTTTTGCGGTAGTAAAAAAGCTCCCGCCAAACCACAAAGCCGAGACCTCCAAATACAATAAGCATGGCAATGGGTATATAGACAATGGGTTGTGAGGTGTAGTTGGTCAGCGATACATAGGCACCCTCTCGCCCCAGCAGGTCGAAACCTGCGTTGCAGAAGGCCGAGATAGATAAAAATATGGAGGTGAAGCCGCCTTCAAAGATGCCGTACTTGGGTACAAAGGTAAGCGCCAGAATGGCAGCACCTACCGCTTCGATAGACAGTGTGACCACCAAAATGGTACGCACCATCCGCTTGACATCGGCAAAGCTGTCGGTGTTCATAGATTCCTTAGCAAGGTCCATGCTTCGTAGGCCTAGTTTTTTACCAATCATAATGTTAACTAGGCTGGTAAGGGTAATAAGCCCCAGTCCGCCAACCTGTATGAGCATAAGAATGACAAACTGTCCGAAGCCGGTCCAGTGAAGGTAGGTATCCTCTACGATTAATCCTGTTACACAGGTGGCAGAGGTGGCTGTAAAGAGCGCATCTGAAAAAGGGGTCAGAACCCCCTCGCGAGAACTTATTGGAGACATGAGCAGGATAGTGCCTACTAAAATAACCGCAATAAAGCTCAGGCAAACTACCTGAACAGGTGCAGCTTTAAACAAACTGAATCGCCTTTTTTGTGTGGAAGGCGGTTGGTTAAACATCCTAAAATACAGTCCTTTCGCAGTAAACCGTTTTAAACGGGTTCAGAGGTTCGCATACGGGAAACACCCAACCGTCTTTTTGCCAGACGGATAAGCCGCTTGTCATTTGAAAAGGTCACCATGTCGTTGGCCTGCTCAATAGGCACCCAACGCACTTCGCTGATTTCTTCCTCCTGTCGGATAAGCTTATCCTCCAGTGCTTTACCCAGAAAGTAGACCACCTGTTTTTTTACGCCGGGCTTCGGAAAGTACTCTACACTCTCACGAAAGCCATCCATTAAGCAAATCGGAATACCGATTTCCTCCTTCACCTCCCGAAGGGCAGTTTGATGTTCGTTTTCTCCCTGCTCTACATGGCCTTTGGGAAAGGACCAGTGGCCACCAAATTTGTGCCGGAGCAGCACCAAATCATAGGAGTCATTGTTTTTGCGGAAGACCAGGGCTCCGCAGGATTTTTCTCTTTTCATACAAAATTACTCACTTCCGCCGCTGCCGAAGCGGCATAACAGATCACGGCTCCCGGATATTTTGGAGCCAAACTGCGACAAGAGCTTTACAAGCCTATCGCCACATAACAAGCATACTATACCATTATTATGTGAAAAAGAAAACCCTAAAACGGGGGAAAATTTTAGAAAGCAATGATTTTTGTTCTTTAAGCGCAAACAAAAGTTCGAAAAAATCCAAAAATCAACCCGGATATCGTTGCATTTGAAGATTCCTTATACTATAATGAATACATGAAACAGTACGCCTTGGCAGAACCGGGGCTTCAGGAGGTAGAGAAAGCAATGGCATATGATAGCAAAAAGAAGGAAAAAACCGTAACTGCTCCCGTGGCACCCGCATCCGATAGGCAGAAGGCACTGGAAACAGCGCTGGCACACATTGAAAAACAGTTTGGTAAGGGCGCAGTTATGAAGCTGGGCCAGAATATTACTATGAATGTAGAGGCTATCTCCACCGGTTCCCTGTCGCTGGATATGGCGCTTGGAATAGGGGGGCTTCCCCGCGGAAGAATTGTGGAGGTATACGGGCCGGAAAGCTCGGGTAAAACCACCGTTGCGCTTCATGTAGTGGCTCAGGCACAGAAGAAGGGCGGCGAAGCGGTCTTCATAGACGTAGAACACGCACTGGACCCTGTTTATGCCAAAGCCTTGGGCGTAGATATTGACTCGCTGCTGGTTTCCCAGCCCGACACCGGCGAACAGGCTCTGGAAATTTGCGAAGCACTGGTGCGTTCCGGTGCAGTGGATGTTGTGGTAGTGGACTCGGTAGCCGCTATGGTTACCAAGGCTGAAATAGAGGGCGAAATGGGCGACAGCCATGTGGGACTTCAGGCACGCCTGATGTCGCAGGCTCTGCGCAAGCTCACCGGCGCTATCTCCAAGAGCAACTGCATGGTTATCTTTATCAACCAGCTTCGTGAGAAGATAGGCATTTCCTACGGCAACCCCGAAACCACCCCCGGCGGACGTGCGCTCAAGTTCTATTCCTCGGTGCGTTTGGATGTTCGCCGTCAGGAGCAGCTGAAGAGCGGCACCGATGTAGTGGGCAACCACACCAAGGTTAAGGTAGTAAAGAACAAGGTGGCTCCTCCCTTTAAAGAGGCGGAGTTTGACATTATGTACGGCGAGGGCATTTCCAGAGAGGGCGAAGTGCTGGATCTGGCAGTGCAGCTGGATATCGTCAACAAGAGCGGCTCCTGGTTTGCTTACAAGGAAACCCGTCTGGGGCAGGGCCGTGACAATTCCAAGCAGTACTTTAAGGAGCATCCCGAGGTGTGCGAAGAGATAGCCGCTCTGGTTATGGAGAACGCCGATAAGCTGAAAAAGGGTGCAGGAGCAAAGCCCAAAAAGCTGGGTGCGGCACCAAATGCCAATATCACCGCAGAGGTAGACGACGAATAACCCTCTACATAGGGATAAAAGAAAAACGAGGCTTACGCCTCGTTTTTTTTATCCTGTTTCTTTTTCTTATGAAAAAAGCCTTGCTTTTCTCCTCCTGCACAGTAAACCTCATCATAAAGCCCATGATAAAAGGGCGGCACCAGCCTGTTCTGGTGGTAGCTGCCAAAGCACCAGACCTTAAAGCTGTTTTTACGCTGAATGGTATTCATCAGTGCGGTAAGCATATTGATTTCCCGTAAGTCTCGGGTAAAGCAGCCGTCAATGTTGGTAGGTGCTTGGTGCGAGGCCACTACGTCCACCTGCCAGCTGTAGCTATCCATCTGGTCGCAGATAGCCATAACCTCATCCTTAGTGGGCAGTACCCCATCCCAACACTCGATGCCCGGGCGGGCGTTGTCATCGGGCTGTCCCCCGCCCATGGCCAGTATGCTGACACCCTCTATGACAAACCGCTGACCCCGAACCAGATGGCGCAGCCTACCGGAGATGTGGTGGGTAAGTCCCCCGTTCCACTCCTCGGTGGGGTAGTCGCCCAGCAGCTTCAGGTTATCGTGGGTGCCTTCTACAAACAGTACATTGTAGCGGCGCTTCCCTATCCAGCGCAGAAGCTTCTGTTCCTCTTCACTGCCGTTCCAGACGAAGCCGAAATCTCCGCAGATGATGAGGGTGTCGTTTTTCTTTAATTTTTTAATGGCTTTAGAATCGAAACGACTCTTTTCGCCGTGAAAGTCTCCGGTCAGATATATCATGTGGCTCCCTTATCCCTGTACGGCTTTGGCTATGGCTTTGTCTAGGTCTGCTATTATGTCGGAAACGGTTTCCAGCCCCACCGAAATACGGATCGTTTCGTCGGTGATGCCCGACTGCACCAGTTGTTCGGCGCTCAGCTGGCTGTGGGTAGTAATAGCAGGGTGAATGACCTGTGTTTTGGTGTCGCCAACGTTGGCCACGTTGCCGATAAGCTGCAGTGCGTCAATAAACCGTCCGCCGGCTTCCCGTCCGCCCCGGAGCCCAAAGGTAAACACCGCTCCGCCCTTGCCGCCAAGATACTTCTGTGTCAGAGCGTAGTTTGGGGAATCGGGCAAAGCCGGGCAGGATACAAAGGTAATGGCGGGGTTCTGCTTCAGGTAGGTGGCTACCGCCAGTGCATTCTGGCAGTGACGCTCCATGCGTAGGCTCAGTGTTTCAATGCCCAGCAGTACCAGATAGGCATTGAAGGGAGAAAGGCAGCCGCCCAAATCCCGCAGAGTAAGCGCCCGCAGACGGGTGGCAAAGGGTGCTGCTGCAAAGTCCTTTGCAAAGACAACGCCGTGGTAGCTTACATCGGGGTTGTTATACCGTGGAAAGCGGGGGTTGCCCAAGAATGGGAAGGTGCCGCAGTCCACAGCAAGCCCGCAGAGGCCGTTTCCGTGTCCGCACAGGAACTTGGTGGCAGAGTGAATAACAATATCTGCGCCGAAATCCTTGGGACGGAGGATGGCAGGGGTGGTAAAGGTGGAATCTACAATAAAGGGGATGCCGTGCTTTTTGGCAACAGCGGAGATTGCGGAAAGGTCGGCAACGTTGGCGTTGGGGTTGCCCACTGCTTCCACAAAGAATGCCTTGGTTTTATCGGTTACCAGTGCTTCCCAGTCGGCAGGGTCGTTTCCGGAAACAAACTTTACCTTTATGCCAAGGTTCCCCAAGGTAACAGCAAACATGTTAATAGCGCCACCGTAGATGTTAATGGAGGAGACAAACTCGTCCCCGGCTTCGGCTAGGCAGAGTATGGTGGAAAACATGGCAGCATGTCCCGAAGAAAAAGCTACAGCCCCGGTACCGCCATCCAGAGCAGCAATACGCTCCTCCAGCACCGTAACGGTGGGGTTGCCCAGTCGGGAATAAATATTGCCCCCTGTTTTTAGCTCAAAAAGCTCCCGGGCATGCTCGGCACTTTTGAAGTGAAATGCGGAACTTGCATGTATGGGAACCTCAGTGGAACCCTCACATGCATCGCCGGAAAACCCCGCATGCAGAGCCAATGTATCAAATCCATAGTTTTTTTCGTTCATCCTATCTATACCTCCTGAAAATTAATAATTTTCTATAGAAATAACTGTGGTAAATGTGCTATACTAAACAAGATAGCACATACAACGAGAGAAATCTCCCCATAAAGCAAGGGTGCAGCCTGACTATGTACTCCCCTCCCACATAAGGAGGGGGGCGTATGCGGGGGGGACCGTGGTTCCCTACCGTATGTTGAGCGAGTTTGCGAGCGGACAATCCGTTCCGCAAGCGGCGCACCGCTTGTGGGGCGATAGGTACATTGTAACTGAAAATGCGAGGATTGTCCATGAAAAAAACCAGCATACTATTGGCTTTTATTTTAATATTTACATCGGTGGCGGGAATTTTGCCGGCCTACGCTGCCTCTGAACCCTACGAGCCCCCCTTTGAGATACGGGCAGAGGCTGTGTATATGGAGAATATGGAGACCGGACAGGTGATGGTCGCCAAAAATGCGGACAAGCGTGTAAGCCCCGCATCGCTTACCAAGATGATGACGGCAATTTTGGTTCTGGAAAATGTAAAGGACCTGGAGGGGGAAAGCGCCTACCTGAAGATATACCTCAATGACATGATATATGGAACAGGTGCCCAGACAGGCGGTTTTTGGCCCAATGACAAGGCGTCTATTAAGGATATTCTGTACGATATGGTGTTGCAGTCCGCAGCGGAGTGCGCCCTGATGCTGGCTGACTATGTTGGCGACGGCTCGGTGGGGCATTTTGTGGATATGATGAACCAGCGGGCAGTGGAACTAGGCTGTACCAATACCAACTTTACAAACCCCCACGGCCTGCATGACCCGGAGCAGTATTCCTCTGCACGGGATATGGCCATTATTGCCAAGCATGCCATGACCTTCCCGCTCTTTGCGGAGATGGTTTCCACCCCCAGCTATAAGGTAACCCTGCAAAACCGTGACGCATCCTTTTATGTGCACAGCACAAATGAAATGATAAAGCCCAGCTCTTCCTACTACTACGGCCCCATACAGGGCATAAAGACGGGAACACTTCCCGAGTCGGGCCGCTGCCTGGCTTCCCAGGCAAAGCTGAACGGATACACCTATCTAACCGTTCTGCTGGGCGCCCCCATAAACGAAGCGGACGGCACACCCACCACACCTGCCTCGCTCAATTTCAGCGAGACCAAAAAGCTGTACCAGTGGGTATTTGACAGCTTCAGCATCCGTACTGCCGTAGAGCGTGGAGAGGAACTGGTAGAGGTTCCTGTAAAGTACTCCTACGACGGTGACTTTGTACGGCTGGCTACAGCCGAGCAGTTTACTGCCCTGTTACACAATGATATTCAGGCTTCCAGCATTCAGTACGTCCCCGATGTACCGGATGCACTTACTGCGCCCGTGACCAAGGGGCAGGAGGTAGGTCGCCTTAAGCTTATTTTTGCCGATGAGGAGATAGGCAGTGTGCCGCTAGTAGCCACCTCAAACCTATACTATTCCAAGCTTTTGGGAACATGGGGATGGATTACCAATGCCATTCACTCCTACTGGGTAAAGTTTGTGATTGTCTTTGTGGTGCTGATTATTCTGCTGTACACAGCTCTGCTGATGCGGGTAAACCGGATGAAGCAGCGCAGCGGGAAGTATTCCAGCTACCGCAGCGGACGGGACAAAGACTACCATCTGTAAACAACGATTGTGTCATAAAAATGCTTCTTTTGTGGAGGGAAGCTTTTTAGATAGCGTCGGTTACAGACGCTGTCCTATATAGCAAAAACAAAAAATGTGACAGAATGGGGGTTAGATTATGATAGGAATCAGACTTACCGAACTAAGAAAAAAGGCGGGGCTTTCACAGCGTGAGCTGGGCGAAAAACTGGATGTCTCCCATTACACCATTTCGGCATACGAAAAAGAGCGCAGTGAGCCGGGCGACCAGATAAAGGTTCGCCTGTCAGAGCTGTTTAACGTATCGTCGGACTACCTTTTGGGGCTCATCGATTCCCCGTTGCCGGTCTCGCGAAGTGAGGTGTCCATTAAAGTACCGCAAACTCTTACCGCAACGCAACAACAGCTTTTACAGCAGCTGATACAGGAGCTGGGTAAAAAGCGCTGATCAATCCGTGTTATCTGTGCCGCATACGGGGTATATGTTTAACGATAAAGAAAAAAGGGGACTTCCGTCCCCCTTGGTTAAACCTATACCCCGACAGCTGCATTTTTCCTGTGGCATATACCAGCTTCACCGTGAAGCAACGGTCCGCCAGGTGCGCAGCTTTAAACTGAACAGTGAAACTAAACAGGCATAAGAATACCCGTACAACCGTCCCCTGCCACTTCGGTAATAAGGACGGATATAATGTTACCTTTCAGCACCTCTGTTTCGCAAACCGATACAGGGGTGTAGTTTTTTGTATAGCCTGTTTGAACACCGTTATGCATTCCACCTTCAAACAGTACCTGCTGTACGCTACCCACCATCCCCTGCAGGAAGGTTGTCCGCAAGCTGTCCGCTTCGGCCAGCAGTCGGTTTATCCGCTGCTTTTTTACCTGAGAGGTTACCTGTCCGCTCATAGTGGCGGCAGGAGTACCAGTTCTGGGGGAATAGACAAAGGCATGAATTTTTGCAAACCCTATCTGCCTTGCAAAGGCCACCGACAGGTCAAATTCCTGGTCACTTTCCCCGGGGAAGCCCACCATCATGTCGGTGGTAAGGGCGGCGTCGGGGAAACAGCGGCGAATTTCCGAAACAATAGCCAGATAGTCGGCAGTGGTGTAGTGCCTGCCCATCCGTGTAAGCACCGTATCGCATCCGCTTTGCAGCGACAGGTGGAACTGGGGGCAGAACTTTTCTTGCACGCTCATACGGCGAATATCCTCAGGGGTAAGCAGGTCGGGCTCCACCGAGCCTAGCCGTACCCGGTCTATACCCTCTATGGAGCAGCTAAGCTCTATTGCATCGATAAGCCGCTTGCCGGTATCCCGCCCGTAACTGCCCAGGTTTATACCCAGCAGTACCACCTCACGGTGTCCCGCCGCCACAGCTTGTAGCAGTTCCCTGTGCAGCTCCTCCATGGGCTTGCTGCGTACTGGCCCACGGGCGTAGGGAATAATGCAGTAGGCACAGAAGTTTTCACAGCCGTCCTCTATTTTAATAAATGCACGGGTTTTGGAAGCGCTATCCTCCCCCGACATAGCCTCGAAGCTATCTCCTGCCCTGTGGGGTTGTATGGCCACTACCCGCTGGCGGGTGGCAAGAAACTGACGAACTGCAGTTACCAGTCCCCCACGGTCCTTGGAACCGGTGAGAATATCTACCTCGGTAAGAGCGGTAGCCTCCTCCGGAAAGGCCTGAGGATAGCATCCGGTAAGGGCTATAGCCGCCTCGGGGTGCTCCCTGCGCAGTCGGCGCAGAAGCTGACGGGTCTTGCGGTCGCCCTGTGCGGTTACAGTACAGGAATTAATGATATAAACGTCGGCATCCTCCCCTTCGGGGCAGCAGAGAAAGCCTTCTGTGGAAAAACGCTGGGAAAGTGCCTGGGTCTCATATTGATTTACCTTGCAGCCAAGGGTAAAAAAACTAATGCGTATCAAGATATTGCTCCTTCCGTGAATGCCACATGGCATTCCTCTTAGTAAAATTCTATCATGTGCAGGCGGAAAAGTCTACAGGTGGTTTTGCTTTGTAAAAATAGCCAATAAAGTTTGGAACTACATGCTGTATATAGTGCTTTGACCAAATTTTCCAATTTCACAGATTAACGGTTGATTTTACAAAAGAAAGTCGCTAAACTTAGGGGGTAAGAAGTTTGCTTCTTCGGGATTTCCGAATAAAAAGGAGGCTGAGCTACATGGACTGCAGACCGGCACGTTTCAAAGCGTTGTACTGCGGGAGTGGTGCAGGCTTTTTTTGTTTGCAGAGAATTCCTCTGCACTGTTTTCACGCGGTATTCCACGGGAATGGTGTAGGCATAGGTGCGAATATAGTTACATTCTAGGGGCATGGTGCAGAACTGCATCATGCCCTTTTTTCTATGCCAAAGCATAGAAAAACTGGACATGCAGCAACCTTGGAATTTTATTTACGGAAAGGAAGTGCACAGGATGACAGGGCAGAAAAAGGTAGCGGTTATTATGGGCAGCGACAGTGACTGGAAAACAGTGAAGGGTGCCTGTGAAGAGCTTCGAAGGCTGGATATTCCCTTTGAAGCGCACATTATGAGCGCACACAGAACACCGGCAGCGGCAGCAGCCTTTGCAAAGGGCGCACGGCAGAACGGGTTTGGGGTCATCATTGCGGCAGCAGGTATGGCGGCACATCTGGCAGGTGCTATGGCAGCAGGTACCACGCTCCCGGTTATCGGCATTCCTATAAAGGGCGGCGCTATGGATGGCTTGGATGCACTGCTTGCCACAGTACAGATGCCTAGCGGTATTCCGGTGGCCACAGTGGCACTGAACGGCGCAAAAAACGCAGCGGTACTGGCAGCACAGATGTTGGCCATAACCGACACAGCACTGGCAGATAAGCTTTCCGCAGACAGAGCCAACATGCAGGCACAGCTTTCGGAAAAGGAAGAATGGCTTCAGGACGAGATTGCATTACTAAAATTATAAAAGAATGGGGATTACACATATGATGGACAAACTGCATGAGGAATGTGGCGTTTTTGGTATTTACAGCCCCGACGGAGTAGATGTGGTATCGGCTTGCTACTATGGCCTGTACGCTCTGCAACACCGCGGACAGCAGAGCTGCGGCATTGCGGTGGGCGATGAGGGTGTTATTCGTTCCCATAAGGATGTTGGTCTCATCAGCGAAGTGTTTACACAGGCGGCGCTTACCGACCTTGGTACCGGGCAGATGGCAGTGGCACACTGCCGCTACGGCACCGGCGGCGGACGCAGTGCCAGCCAGCCCATGACTGTACGGCACATTAAGGGCACCATGGCGCTGGCTCATAACGGCAGCCTTACCAATGCGGTGGAGCTGCGGCGGGAGCTGGAGCTTCTGGGGGGTATTTTCCACACCACTGCTGACACCGAGGTGATTGCCTATGCCATAACCAAGGAACGGCTTACCGCACCCAGCATTGAGGCTGCGGTGGAGGGTGCCATGCGTACCCTGCGGGGTGCCTACTCCTTGGTAGTTATGTCCCCCAAAAAGCTAATAGCCGCCCGTGACCCCATGGGCTTCCGCCCCCTTTGCATCGGAAAAATAGGAGGTAGCACCATTATCGCCAGCGAAAGCTCCGCACTGGATGCTGTGGGTGCAGAGTTTGTCCGTGACATAGAGCCGGGCGAAATAGTAGTGGTGGACAGCGACGGTATCCGTTCTATAAACACCCACTGCAACAAGGGCTCCTCCTTCTGTGTCTTTGAGTTTATCTACTTTGCCCGCCCCGACTCGGTGGTGGAGGGTGCAAGTGTACATATGGCCCGTCAACGGGCAGGCGCATTTTTGGCGTTGGACCATCCTGTGGATGCAGATGTGGTCATTGGCGTGCCCGATTCGGGACTGGATGCCGCCATTGGCTACGCCCGCCAGAGCGGTATTCCCTACGGCATGGGCTTCTTAAAAAACAAATACATTGGGAGAACCTTCATTGCCCCTACCCAGAAGGAACGGGAAAATGACGTGCGCAAAAAGCTGAACCCCATTGCCGCCACCGTAAAGGGTAAACGGGTAATTTTAGTGGATGACTCTATTGTAAGAGGTACCACCAGCCTGAAGATAGTAAAGCTGCTGCGGGAGGCCGGTGCCACTGAGGTGCATATGCGGCTGTCCTCACCCCCTTTCCTGTTCCCCTGCTACTTCGGTACCGACATAGATAGTCAGGATAAGCTCATTGCCCACAACCGTACCGTGGAAGAGGTCGGACAGATTATCGGCGTAGACAGCATCGGATTTTTGGGTGTAGAGCATCTGGATAAGCTGGCAGTGGGCAGCAAATGCGGTTACTGCAAAGGCTGCTTTACAGGGGAGTACCCCATAGAACCTCCTAAGTGTATAGATAATGATAAGTACGAACAGAAACTAAAATAACGTTTATAGAGGTGCCAAATGAGTGAGATGAACAGCTTTTCCGAAAGCTACAAGGCGGCGGGCGTAGACATTACCGCAGGGTATACCGCAGTGCAGATGATGAAGGAGCATGTAGCCCGTACCACCATTCCCGGTGTGCTGGGGGGCTTAGGAGGCTTCGGTGGCCTCTTTGAGCTGGATATGACCGGCATGACCCGTCCGGTACTGGTTTCCGGCACCGACGGCGTAGGAACCAAACTGAAAATTGCCTTTTTAATGGATAAGCATGATACGGTGGGCATTGACTGTGTGGCCATGTGCGTCAATGACGTGGTTTGCGCAGGTGCAAAGCCGCTTATCTTTCTGGATTACATTGCTTGCGGCAAGAACTTTCCCGAGCGCATAGCCGCTATTGTGGCAGGTGTGGCCGAAGGCTGCGTGCAGGCGGGCTGTGCACTGGTAGGCGGCGAAACTGCCGAAATGCCCGGTTTCTACCCCGAGGATGAATACGACATGGCAGGCTTTACCGTAGGTGCCGTGGATAAGAGCAAGATACTGGATGCAAACACCATGAAAGCAGGAGATGCCATTATTGCGCTGCCCTCCTCCGGTGTGCACTCCAACGGGTTTTCACTGGTACGCCGCGTGTTTGATTTGGAGCACAAGGGACTGGACCGCTACAGCGACGAGCTGGGGGCAACCTTGGGTGAAACCCTCCTGACCCCCACCAAGATATATGTAAAGCCTATGCTGGCACTGCTGGATAAGGTGCCCGTGCGGGCAGTAAGCCACATTACCGGTGGCGGCTTCTATGAGAATATTCCACGGGCACTGGGTGCCGGCTGTAAGGCTGTCATTGAAAAGAAGAAACTCTCCATTCCTCCCATCTTTCATCTGCTTGCCCGTGAGGGCAATATTCCCGAGCGGGACATGTTCAACACCTATAACATGGGCGTTGGTATGGCGGTTATTGTCCCCGGCGACCGTGCGGATGAGGCACTTCGTATTCTGAAGGCTCATGGTGAGCAGGCCTACCTTCTGGGTGAGGTTGCCTCCGGCGAAACAGGTGTAGACCTGTGGTAAGGGTAGCAGTACTGGTCTCGGGCGGGGGCACTAACCTGCAGGCCATACTGGATGCGGAGCACCGTGGAGAGCTTCCCCACGCCAAGGTGTCTTTGGTGCTTTCCTCCCGACCCCATGTTTACGCACTGGAGCGGGCAAAGCTTGCAGGAGTACCCTCCGTTGTAGTAAGCCGAAAGAACTTTGGCACAGCGGCAGAGTTTGATGCCGCACTGCTGGCAGAGCTGGCAGCACACGATATTCAGCTGGTGGTGCTGGCAGGCTTCCTGTCTATACTGGGGGATAGCTTCATAGCCGCCTACCGTGACCGTATTATTAATGTGCACCCAAGCCTGATCCCCAGCTTCTGCGGCGAAGGCTTTTACGGACTGCGGGTGCATGAGGCAGCACTGGAACGGGGCGTAAAGCTTACCGGTGCTACGGTACATCTGGTAAACGAGGTCTGCGACGGTGGGCGCATCCTACTGCAAAAGGCAGTGGCAACAGAAGAAGGGGATACCCCCGAGCTGCTGCAAAAGCGTGTGATGGAAGAGGCAGAATGGGTACTGTTGCCCAAGGCAGTTGAACTGGTGGCAGCTTCATTGAAATGAAATTGACGCATTTCGGGTTTTTCGTTCCCTTGCATATATGCCATACGTGGCGGTCACT
>JAVXNK010000003.1:154317-156385 GCA_036645835.1 Angelakisella sp.
TCTGCCGATGGTAAAAATGCGGTGATTGCCTATTTCATTATGGGGCGCAGTGAAAATAGCCGCAACCGCATATTTACAAATGACGGAGAGGGCATTCGTACCGAGGCTGCCGACCCTGCAAAGCTTACCGACCCTTCGCTCATCATCTACTCCCCCGTGCGGGTGCACGGAAGTGATACCATAGTTACCAACGGTGACCAGACCGATACCATATATGACTTTATCACCCGTGGCGACAGCTTTCAAAGTGCCCTAGAAACCCGTACCTTTGAGCCCGACGGCCCCAACTGGACACCCAGAATATCCGGAATGGTAACGGTAAAGGACGGCAGTGCAAACTACCGCCTTTCTATCCTGAAAAGCAGCGACGGAAACGGCGAAAGTACCCACCGATACTACTTTACCTACCCACAGCCTGTAGCAGGTGAGGGTCACTTTATACACACCTACCGCTGCGACGGCTCCCCCATTCCCAGCTTTGAGGGTGAGCCAGTTAAGGTGGCCATTCCAAATGACAAAACTGAGTTTGAGAACCTACTATGGAACAGTCTGAATACCGACAACAAGGTTAGTCTGTTTGTACGGTACATCGACCTTGCCACAGGAAAGCCTTCCGACACCATTATCAACAAGTACAACCGGATATAGTGGAATAGAAAAGGAGACAACATGAAAGAACTTGAACTGAAGTATGGTTGTAACCCTAACCAGAAACCCGCAAAGATATTTTCTGCCACAGGTGAACTGCCTATCACCGTACTGGGTGGAAAGCCCGGTTACATTAACTTTATGGATGCCCTAAATTCTTGGCAGCTGGTAAAGGAGCTTCATGCGGCAACAGGACTTCCCGCCGCCGCCAGCTTTAAGCATGTAAGCCCTGCAGGTGCAGCCCTTGGGTTACCCCTTTCCGATACACTGAAGAAAATCTACTTTGTGGAGGGCATGGAGCTTTCCCCCATTGCCTGTGCCTATGCCAGAGCCCGTGGTGCCGACCGCATGAGCAGCTTTGGTGACTGGGCCGCCCTCTCCGACGAGTGCGATGCCGCAACCGCTGCTATCCTAAAAAAAGAGGTGAGCGACGGGGTTATCGCCCCCTCCTACACCCCCGAGGCACTGGAAATCCTACGGAGCAAGCGTGGCGGAAGCTATAACATTGTTGCCATAGACCCAAACTATGTTCCCCCCGAAATAGAGCACAAGGATATCTTCGGCATTACCTTTGAACAGGGGCGCAACAACTTTAAAATTGATGAAAGCCTGCTGGAAAACATAGTGACCGACAACAAGACCTTTACCCCAGACCAGAAGCGGGATCTGCTGCTTAGCCTTATCACCCTAAAGTACACCCAGTCAAACTCAGTTTGCTATGCAAAGGATGGACAGGTTATCGGGGTGGGCGCAGGTCAGCAGAGCCGTATTCACTGCACGCGGCTTGCAGGAAACAAGGCAGATATCTGGTGGCTGCGCAGCCATCCCAAGGTGCTGGCACTTTCCTTCCGCAGTGACCTGGGCCGTGCCAACCGTGACAATGCCATTGATGTATATATCAGCGACCAAAGCGAGGATGTACTGGCTGAGGGCGCATGGCAGGAGATATTCACTGCCCGCCCCGAAGTGCTTACCGCTGACGAAAAGGCGGCATGGATTGCAGGTAATACCGGAGTGGTTTTGGGCAGTGATGCCTTCTTCCCCTTTGGTGACAACATTGAGCGTGCACACCGCAGCGGCGTAGTAGCCATTGTGGAAGCAGGCGGTTCCATCCGTGACGATCAGGTTATTGAAACCTGCAACAAATACAACATTGCAATGGCATTTTGTGGCATGAGGTTGTTTCATCACTGATATACACAGCCGTGTACCCCGCCTCATGCCGGCGGTGGCATTTACTTTGGAGCCGCCCAAAGTAAACAAAAGCTCCCAAAGGGGTTCCCCCTTTGACATCCCCGCTGGACAATCGGGTCGGACACGACGTGCTACGCCCGTCTAACTCGCCCCTCCATGTCCAGAGCAGTAGCCCCGGCGGAATGAAATAGCGACTGTCATGCCAATGGGCATTTCCGTCGCTATG
>JAVXNK010000004.1:0-109842 GCA_036645835.1 Angelakisella sp.
CGCCACCTTGCCAAGGTGGAGGTAGCGAGTTCGAACCTCGTAACCCGCTCCAAAATAAAAAAGTCAATCCTTTTGGATTGGCTTTTTTATTTTTTGTGCTATACTGGATGAAGGCAACTCTGTTGTAATACTTTAAAGGTGAGGGTAATGTAATGACAGAACTTTTTGCAAAACCAACATCCGGAGCCATTATAGAAAAAGAAATAAAAGGAAAGCAATTTGAAACGGTGCAGGCAATGGTGTCAGAACATCCCGAGCAGTTTTATTCCATGCATATCAATGCACTTAATAAGTATATCGTATACAAAAGGAGTGAATGCCATGCTTAAGATTCGAGAAGCCACTTCTGAAGATGCCCTTCGCATCTGTGAAATCAATAAATATACCTTTGGCTATGAATATCCATTGGAAAAAACAGCAAGCCGTCTGGTTTATCTGCTCCAAAGCCACAGTGATAAATTGTTTGTAGCCTACAAAGAAGATCTGGTTATTGGCTATATTCATGGTAGCGACTATAACTGTACATATTCCGACCCTTTAAAAAACATTATGGCTATTGCCGTAGATGAAGAATACCGCGGGTTGGGTGCAGGCCGCCTGCTATTGGATGCGTTGGAGCAGTGGGCTGGTGAAGACGGCTGCGTAGGCGTCCGTTTAGTCTCCGGTATGAACCGGGAAGGCGCACATAAGTTTTACCTGCACTGTGGCTATGCGCTTCGGAAGGAACAGAAGAATTTTATTAAGATATTTTGATGCCTTGCTATTCTGCATACCACCATTTCACATCGCATAAATTCTACTAATAAGCCAGAATTTTTTGAGGCGGTGGGCGGATATGAGAATAAACAAAGCATTTGACCTGTTTGTGGTAGCTACAGCGGCAATTTTGACAGTGATTTTATTACTATTGCCACATCTGGATAGACATATGGCCATGCAGACTGTAGCTGTTGCTACAAGTAATAAGCCTACAGTGGTGCTAGACCCCGGACATGGTGGGTTTGATGGCGGGGCACAGTCTAATGGTGTCAATGAGAAGGAGATAAACCTTGCCATAGCTGAGAAAGAACGGCTGCTCTGTGAGTTGTTCGGCTTCAATGTCGTTATGACACGGGACAGCGACGTTTCCATCCATGACGAAGGCAATAGTTCAGTGCGTTCCATGAAGCGTTCCGATCTTCACAAGCGCCTTGGCATAATGACCGCAAACCCTTCTTCGGTTGCAGTCAGCATTCATATGAATAAATTTCCTCAAGCCTACGTCCATGGGGCACAGGTGTTCTATTCACCAACATCTAAAGACAGCGACGTACTGGCGCAGACCATACAGGATAATTTCCGCTTGCTGTTGCAACCGGATAACAAACGCACAATAAAAAAGGCTGACAAGGACTTATTTATCCTATATAATAATGATATTACTCCTGCGGTGATTGTGGAATGTGGTTTTATCTCCAATGCAGATGAGGCACAAAAGCTTACCACCACTAACTATCAGGAGCAGATAGCTATGACTATCTGCTATTCACTGATGAAGTTTCAGAACAGGGAAGAAAGTGAAGTGACAGAAGTTGCCTCCTAAGTCTAAATCAAAAAGTGTCTATGTATGTACCGAGTGTGGCTATGAAACCTCCAAATGGCTGGGCAGATGTCCCGAATGCCAAAACTGGAATAGTTTTTCAGAAGAGCTGCGTTCCGCCGCCACCCCCATAACCTCCACGCCAAAGACTACTGCATATAATCCCGCTTTGGCTGCCGAAACTAAAACACTGGTTTCGGTATCCGCAGATGAATCCCTACGATATAAAACTGGTATGAAGGAGCTAGACCGCGTTCTGGGCGGCGGCATTGTGCCTGGTTCAGCTGTGCTTGTGTGTGGCGACCCTGGCATAGGTAAGTCTACCATCCTGCTGCAGATGTGCGGCAAGCTGGAGGGGTACCTGAATGTACTGTATGTTTGCGGTGAGGAAAGCATGCGGCAGGTAAAGCTGCGGGCCAACCGTCTGAAGGTAGCCGGAGACAACATTATTATGACCTCCTCAACCGATGCAGAGCAGCTTTATGATACCATATTAAAAACTAAACCGGATATGGTTATTGTGGACTCCATACAAACCATATCTATTGCCGCCATATCCTCCTCCTGCGGCAGTGTTACACAGGTGCGAGAATCGGCACAGTTGCTTATGAACGTATGCAAAAGCAACGAAATCCCCATTTTTCTGGTGGGCCATGTAAACAAGGACGGTGGTATAGCAGGACCCAAGGTATTGGAGCATATGGTGGATACTGTGCTCTACTTTGAAGGCGATCGCAACCTAAGCTATCGTATTTTGCGCTCTATTAAAAACCGTTTTGGCTCTACCAATGAGATTGGTGTTTTTGAAATGAACGAGAATGGTTTGGGCGAGGTGGAGAACCCTTCGGAGATGCTACTGACAGGCCGCCCAACAGACGTATCCGGCACCTGCATCACTTGCCTCATGGAGGGCACCAGACCTCTCCTAGTGGAGGTACAGGCCCTTGTGGCAAAGTCCAGCTTTGGCACACCCCGACGGGTGTCCACCGGCTTCGATTATAACAGGACAGGCCTGCTCATTGCCGTGTTGGAAAAACGCGGGGGATATTTTATGGGCAATCTGGATGTGTTCATAAATGTGGCAGGAGGTATGCGCATTGATGAGCCTGCAGCAGACTTAGCGGTGTCTGTTGCGCTTGTTTCTAACCTGATAGACCGTCCCGTACACTCCAAGCTGGTAGCAATGGGGGAGGTGGGGCTTGCCGGAGAGGTACGTTCTACCTCACAGGCAGCCCAGCGTATAGGGGAGGCCTACCGCCTAGGTTTTAATACGTTTATCCTCCCCAAAAGCAACCTGCACCAACTGGACAAAAGCCAGTATCCGGACGCGGTGTTTTACGGCGTCTCAAACATTTCCGAAGCCTTCCGTATCCTTAAGGGATAGAGGGGGTCGCTGTGGCAACGCAGAATAGTATAGACATTCTATCTGTGGGTGCGCCACATTTTTGGGGATTTTCCCTGCCTGGTCACAGCTGCAATAACCATCCTTTTGATGAATACATTTTTCGCTGCACGGTATCAAATTCATATTCAGCACCCATCCTTTTCCCTTAGAGTATCTAACTCTTAATTTTTCCGCTTAACTGCCATATATACTGTGTTGCGTCGCTCTATTTTTAGCACCAATTCTTTTTTGTGCAATTATCTGAAAAGCGGACATAAATTCCCGTTATTTACAAAAACTAGCCTTTAGCAACCATGCTTGAGGGCTGGTTTTTTTGTGCCTACTTATTTGGCGGATTGGAGCGCATTATGAAGAAAATCATTCTCTGCATTCTTTCGGCAGTGCTTATTTTAAGTGTCGGCATGCTGCCGGAACGGATTATCGGAAGCGTTACACGTTATAGTGTAATAAAGCCTACACAGGAGCAGTACCAGCCACAGCTTATCTGTAACGGCTATGTAATGGCAAAAGAAGGCGTACAGATGGTCGTAAGCGACAATGTGGTGGTAAAGGAGCTTGCAGCGGTAAACGGGAGCTGGGTCACTGCAGGACAAGTGATTGCCATAACCGACACACCCGACATATCCGAAACCTTCCTCAGCCAATCCTTAGATGCACCTAAAACAAGGATAAACTCTTCAGAACTGGAGGCGTTGGCGGCACAGTATGGCATGGAGGTGCCAACGGACAGCAGCAAAGCTCCTGCTATACTGGAGAGGATAACTACAAAGACACCTACCCCCAAGATAGCCAAGGCGCCTATATCAGGAATCATTACATGGAACGATGTTAGTGAGGGGAGATTTATCCCTGCTGGAAGTCTCTTCTGTACCATTTTAGGCTTAGATAGTTACAAAGCTATTGTACAGATACCGGCAGATGAGGCCAGCAGTATTTTTATAGGTGCAGAAGCCATTATCAGCGGCAACGAGATTAACAACCAGAAGTATGCAGGCGTAGTCACCTCGGTAGGCAACAGCGTATCCCGCGGAGTCACTACAGGGGGGTACAACGCAGTAATAGATGTGGAAATTTTAGTTACAGCACCTATTGATTCCATGCGGCATGGTGCAGGTATCACCTGTGTTATTCAAACAGGTAAAAAAGAAACCATTCTCACGCTACCTTATGAAGCTATACATCAGGATGAAGCAAATAATGAGTATGTATACTTGGCAGTTAATAACGTTCTTAAAAAGAGGTATATTCAAACAGGCATTGAGCTGGAAGATACCATACAGGTAACCAAGGGCATTGGCGCCGGTGATATTGTAGCAGATGTACCCGCCGACAAGCTACAAAAGCGGTATGCATTGGAACTTTCCAGCAAGAAAGGATAGTGTGTAGATGCACCATAGTATCAGCAGACTGCTCCGGCAGAAAAAGCGTAAATCTTCCCTAACTATTCTTGGTATAGCTATCGGTGTATATTCGGTACTGGTTATTGCCATTATCGGCGTTTCGGGCAAAGAGATGCTTAATAATGAACTTAATAAGCTTGGTTTCAACTGCATTACCATCTCAGCCAGTGACAAGCTGCTTAATCAGCTCAGTGGCAGGGAACTGACCTATCTTAACAGCTTGCCTGAGGTGTCGGTGGCCGCACCCTTAATCATAAATATAGCACAGGTGTCCACAAGAGGCTTTGTGGGCGAGGCAGTGATATGTGGCATTAATAAGGATACCTCACAGATTGCACAGGTAAAGCTGATGCACGGCAGAATGTTCAGTACCGGCGAGCTTTCTGGAAACAGCAAGGTGTGTATTATTGATGAAAGCCTGGCACAAGCTTTTTATAAACGCTCAAATATTATAGGCAAAGCCATTACTATCCGCCTTGGCGACCGGGAGGAAAGCTTTGAGGTGGTGGGTATTTCAGGAAATGACAGCGGAGCACTCACCAATATTGTAGGAGATTACGTTCCTTCTTTTGTATATATTCCGTATACCACTCAGATGGAAGTAACGGGAAGGGAAGCCATTGACCAATTCTTTTTACAGCTGCGGGAAAATGAGGATTACGAATACTTTGGAACTCGCATTAGTGAGACGCTCAGCAAAAAGGCTGGATATAAGAATTTGTATCGTCACAGCAACCTAGCCATGCAAAAGGACAAGCTCAATAATATCTTTCAAATTGTCACCATTGTACTCATGGCTATCGGAAGCATTTCTTTTTTGGTGTCGGGACTTAGTATCATGACCATTATGCTTTCCGCGGTGAAGGAACGCACACGGGAAATAGGTATAAAAAAGGCCATTGGAGCAGGAAAACTGGACATTCTGTGGGAATTTCTATTAGATGCATTCAATATCTCCTTTGTAGGCTGTTCCGCAGGATTCGTAGCAGCGATAGCCACTATAACAGCGGCTTCTATGCTGCTGAAAATCCCGTTGCAACTTCCCCTTAATATTGTAGGAGGCATCTTTGTTTTTTCAGTATCAGTGGGTGTTGTATTTGGTGTTTACCCTGCTTTGGTAGCCGCACGGCTGCATCCTGTGGAGGCATTACGTCAGGACATCTAAAAACTACCGTGGTAAAGGCAGCAAGGTTGCTTTTACCACGGTAGTTTGTTATATTAGATAATAATAAAAGGAAGTGAACCTATGAAGCCCATTGTCTTACCAAACCTACCCACAAGCAGGGTACGGCTAGCTGCCGTTTCGGAAAACGCCTACGATATTATCACCTCACTTGAAGAAGAGGGAATAGAGGTAGTAAAGGTTGGCAGGGCAGAGACTCTACCAACCCCCGTAGCATACCACAGCGACTTACAACTGTTACACCTGGGAAGCTCCAATATACTAATTGCAAAGGACAAAAGTACCTTAGAAAGCCAATTAACCAAATTTGGGTTTGTAATTCAAAAAATATACACCAAACTTGGTGAGGAGTATCCACAAGACATTTCGCTAAACTTTTTGCTACTAAATAATTGCTGTTTTGGCTTATCACACATCATTCCTTTGCAACTGAAAGAATATTGTGATTGCCGCGGTTTGCAAATTATACACTCTAAACAAGGCTACGCACGGTGCTCTGTAGCAATTGTAAGCCCCAAAGCTGCAATAACAGCCGATGTTACTCTTTATAGGCTGCTTACAGCCGCTCAAATAGATGTTTTGCTAGTTGACCCCGGAGATATTGTTCTGGATGGATACGACACAGGTTTTATCGGTGGGTGCTGTGGGCTTATTGACCATAACCGATTAGCTTTTACAGGAAACCTGGCCTGTTATCGCTCCGGTGTAGCCGTTCAGAATTTTCTAGACAGGCATCAGGTCATTCCCGTTTTTCTGAAGGGTGGGAAACTAGTGGATATAGGCGGAATACTACCACTAATGGAAGAATAAGCAACGAAGAGGATGCACTGTTATGCTACGCTAAATCTTGCGTATTTTTAGGGATACGTGTATACTGGTATTATACTATGAAAGGAGTAGTGTAGGATGATACAACTAAGCGGTATGGTAAATGTCAGAATAAGAGTCTTTAAGCTATGCCCTTATTTACCGTTATAGGTCTTCCCCAAGTTTCGCTAAATTTGTATTTAGCGAAATATCATCTGAAAGAAATAGGGAGGCGTTATTTATGTATTGTCTACACCTTTAAATATGCTAAATATAAACAATTATGAGGCACCCTCTCTGCTGCGTGATTTTCTAGTATACATACTTACTATTAAAGGGCGTTCTCCAAGAACTGCCGATGGATACTATGTGGATTTACGTTTTTTTCTTCGCTACCTAAAGGCTTCTCATTACCAGCTCCCCATGGATGAAAAAAATTTAGCTGATATTACTATTTCGGATATCCCCGAAGAGTTAATTATTGGTGCCACTATCTCGGATGCCTATGGGTTTCTGAATTTCGCCATGTCCAAAAATGAAAATAATGCAGCTACCCGTTCCCGTAAGGTTTCCAGTATTCGTGCATTCTATCGCTATCTTGCTGAAAAAACCAATAAGTTACCTATAAACCCCATGGATAACCTGGAAACGCCTTCTAAAAAGAAAGCTCTCCCCAAGTTTTTGACTCTTGAGGAGAGCGTACGGCTGCTTTCATCTGTTGGCGGCAAATATGCAGAACGGGACTATTGTATGATTACCTTTTTGCTCAACTGTGGCATGCGTGTATCCGAACTGGTAGGTATTAAGATGGATAGTTTTCAGAGTGAGCACTCCTTGCGGCTACTGGGTAAAGGAAATAAGGAACGTGTTGTATATCTAAACGATGCCTGCCTGGCAGCCAAAGAAGGCTATGATAGTGTGCGAAAAGCTTCCCCTGTCCCCCAGTATAATAATTATTACTTTCTTTCTACAAACGGAAAACCATTGACTCCTCGTCGTGTAGAGCAGATTGTAGAAGTACACCTGACCACTGCAGGCCTTGGCGGAAGGGGCATCTCCCCCCACAAGCTGCGGCACACTGCCGCTACACTGATGTACCAGCACGGGAATGTGGATATTCGAGTTCTCAAGGAGATTTTAGGCCATGCTAACCTAGGCACTACCGAGATATATACCCATATATCCGGAAGCCAGCTGGAAAATGCAGCAAACGCTTCCCCCCTATCCGGAGTTGTTCGAAAAGCCAAAAAGGACAGGAATCTCTCGAATGAATAAGATGCTAGAAGGGTAACTTTTACAGCAACCAGCGGAAAGTAAAAACGATTAAGCTTTCTATTGCGAAGTATATTGCAAACAGCAGCAGGTAAAGCCAGGTGGGAAACACCTCCCTGCCTTTACGGCGTGTGCCCTGTCCCCCATACTGCTCCTTGCAGTAACGGGAAGATTTGTTGCAAAGAGACAGCAGCAATAGAGTTTCTACCAGTTTTGGCATAAAAATGCAGACTGCAACATAGGCAAAAGCCGAAAAACCGTAGCTGTATAGGATAACAGTAATAAACGACCCCACCGAAAGCCCGTGCACCAGCGGTATCAGGTAAACCAAAATTGCACCCTTGCTACAGTTGATGCAAAGGTATGCAAAGATAAATATTCCTGCAAAACCGGAAGTTGCACTCATCATAAGCTGTAGAAAGTTACGTTCCAATTGTAGTGCTAGCTCGTTTGTTACAATGGAACGTATAATCTCTCCCCCATCGGTGCCGCCTACGCAAAATAAGCTTCCTCCCAGAAGCCCACCCAAGAAAAACATGATGAAGGCAAATGTGCTCCCTCTCGCCTGAAGATATGCTGATATTGAATCTAGGTTTTTACCGTTTCTTTTTGTTTTTATCATCAGAAAAGCCCCCTTACCAATAGGTGCATAACGATTCTTTCGTTTATACATCATATGTGTAAGGGGGCTTTTTTAGTACAAGCAGGTGTTACTTAGCGCCCAGCTCATAGGCACGCTTGACAGTAGCATCGCAACAATCATGTATCGTTTTGCACAGGTCAGAGTCTTTCAGCGAATTCAGTCCGCTAAGTGTTGTTCCTCCCGGAGATGTTACCATCTCTATCAGCTGGTCGTGGCTCTGCCCTGTTTCGGTCATCATCTTAGCTGAACCGATGAGGGTCTGGCAAAATAGCCTGTTGGCTACGTCCATGGGAATACCATGGGCTGCTGCATATTCACAAAAGTACTTGGTTATGAGGTATATATATGCAGGTGTACTTCCATGCACTGCAATTACCTCGTTCATTCTGTCGGATGAAATCTCTTCCACAGTGCCGCTGGCTCCAAAAAGGCCCTTGCCAAAGGTCTTTTCTTCATAGTTCACATTAGAAGTACAGCAGTAGGCTGCAGCCCCCTCCCCTACCATTATAGGAGTATTGGGCATAACCAGAATAATCTTTGCATCTGTTTTTCCTAAGCCATCCCGAATAAACTGTGCAGAAATTCCGGCAGCTATAGAGATAACAACACTATCGTCAGACATGTGACTTCCTATCTCGGGAAGCACCTGCGGAACAACCTGTGGCTTTACCGATAACAGAATGTATTTGCAGGTTTTCACCAGATCAGAAATGCAATCTACCCCAGCAATACCCTTTGCTTTCATGGAGCTCAGTTTATCAGGATCCACATCGTAGGTCATTACCTCACTGGGGGTCAGAAAACCACAGTTTATGGAGCTGTCAACGATGGCAGAAGCCATATTCCCTGCACCTATTACACCAATAATACTCATATGAATCACCCTTTCTCCTTATTAGCAATGGTTACAATTGCTGTCGCAGCAATCCGCTATAAAGGAAGGCATATCCTCCATCAGTGCTGCCTTTACCATAATGGCACATTCTACACGCTTCTTTTCCAGCTCACAGGAGAGCTTGTAAGGCTTCAGGATGTCACCACAGTAGGTAGCACTGTTGGCATTGCAGCCGCCACTGCAATAGAACTTGGCCCAACAGCTTCTGCACTCTTCCTTACCATAGACAGTAGAGGATGCAAACTTCTGTTTCAGCTCCATATCAATACTCTGGGAATAAACATCGCCCATCTTCCACTCGCTGTTACCTACAAACTGATGGCAGGGGTATACTTCACCATCCGGAGTAATGGCAACATACTCGTTGCCTGCACCACAGCCTCGCAGTCGTTTAATAGCACAGGGGCCCTGTTCCAAGTCCATCATAAAATGGAAGAAGTTAAAGCCGGTTTTCTCCTTGCGGCGTTCTATGAGGATTTGCGCAAGCCGCTCGTACTCATTAAAGATCTCCGGCAAATCGGCCTCGGTAATGGAGTAAGGGTATTTTGCATCAGAAACAACAGGCTCTACCGAAAGCTGGTCAAACCCGCAGTTGTTCAGGTGTAGTACATCCTCGGCAAAGTCCAGGTTGTACTTTGTGAAGGTTCCGCGTACATAGTATTGACCATCTCCACGCTTATCTACCAGTTTTTTAAATTTTGGCAGGATGGAATCGTAACAGCCGCTTTGGTCTACACGGTGACGCACCTTGTCATTAATCTCCTTGCGGCCATCAATAGACAGCACCACATTGGACATTTCACGGTTAATGAAGTCAATCTTGTCGTCGTCCAGAAGCAAGCCATTGGTGGTAATAGTAAACCGGAAGTTTTTATTATGCTTAGCTTCCAAGCTTCGGGCGTAGTTTACTACGTCTTTGACCACTTCAAAGTTCAGCAGAGGCTCTCCCCCGAAAAAGTCTACCTCAAGGTTTCTGCGGTTCTCAGACTTTGCTATCAGATAATCGATGGCAAGCATGCCCACCTC
This sequence comes from Angelakisella sp., assembly GCA_036645835.1. Classification (GTDB taxonomy): domain Bacteria; phylum Bacillota; class Clostridia; order Oscillospirales; family Ruminococcaceae; genus Angelakisella. The sequence continues at coordinate 10,211 of JAVXNK010000004.1, forward strand.
AGCAGGCATATTTTTTCTGCCATTTCCATAGTCGCCTGTGCCTGCAAAGCAGTACTCACAGCGCAGATTACAGTCATGGGAGATGTGCAAACACAGCGCCTTTATAGGTGAAAGCACCATCAGGTTCTTAAACTTATCATAATCATCGCTTGAGAAAAGAGAGCCTTCCTTGTAAAGGGCCACTACCTCCTCATATGCTTCAACAATGTCGTTCTTGCTATACCGTTTGGAGAGTGTCTCCAGAACATCGGTGGGGCAAATATCGTCAATGGGAGGTGTTAGGCTCATAACGAGGTCATAAAACATGTCATCAACTACATGTACTCCTCCACTATGCACATCCAATATAATATTGTAGCCGCCTTGTTTATATCCATGTATCATCTGTTTTGCTCCATTCATACAACAAACAAGGGACAGATTGGCTGTCCCTTGTTCCATCGTCTATCGACTGATTTTTACTAATTTTTATTTGCCGTTTTCGCACTTCTGGTTTGCTACTGTGCAGGAAGTTTTGCAAGCGGACTGGCAGGAAGCCTGGCACTCGCCGCAGCCACCCTTTGCTGCTGTTTCCTTAAGGTGTGCCTTATTTAGTGTTTTAACATGTTTCATTAATACATTCTCCATTCCACCGCTACTTTGCGGCTGTTTCACTTTAATAACCTTATTATAGCATAAAAACTGAAAATTTCAATCGTTTAGCGCACTTTTCTTCTCTTGTTTACGCCTAATACTCCACCAATCATGGCTGAAGTCACACATACCACCAGCTTATACAGTGCAAGCATACCCATCTCCCCACCCATAAAGGAAACCTCACAAAGCAGGCAAAGAAAGAAAATAACAAGACCGCATACTAAGCCGTATAGGAGTCCGCCACCCTTGGTAATTCGGCCGCAGAGAAACCCTGCCGCAAAACAACCGGCCACCGAAGCCCCTATGGCCAGCGGTGCAATGCCACTTTGCGGAAAGTCCACTGAAGAGATGATAAGTGCTGCAATAAAGAGAATAGCGGCAGTTATAATAATGCCCATAAGGCAGGAAAACGCCACCACCTTATAGTTTTCCGTCATATTCTTTACACTCGCACCTGCAGGTATCTTTTTCATCTGCAACTCCTCCTATCAAATCAGCAAAAACAGAGATGTCCCTGTTTCTAATATATTCAACAGTTGGAGGTTATATGCGCCACTGCTGCAGTAGATCAATTACTTGGTAGGGGTAGTTTCCTTAGGGGTAGTGTTCTGCTGAACAGCCCAACGAGTAATACGCATCTTATTGCGGTCACCGCTGGTTTCAATAACAATGGTATCTTCCTTCAAGCTAACAACGGTGCCAACAATGCCGCCGATGGTAACAATATCATCGCCAACCTCAATGCTGGAACGCATCTGCTGGGACTGCTTTTCCTTCTTCTGCTGAGGACGTAGGATAAAGAAGTAGAAGATAACAATAATCAGTGCAAGGCTTCCGAAGGTGCTGATCATGCTCATGGTGGGGTCGGGCTGTACGGTAAGAAGTGAAAGGTTCATACTAGTCTCCCATTCTGCCGAATAAACGGCTTAAAAATATTTTGCCTTAAAAGATACAAATAATATTATACATAATTTTGGACAGGGTTTCAAGTAAAATTTATCGTTTATATCCTTTTTCCCAATACAGGAATAGCCGTCTTGTAAAATTCTCCAAAGGTTCCGTTGTCCAAATGTTCACGAATAACTTCCATAAGTGTATTATAAAAGTAAAGGTTATGCATAACAGCCAAGCGCATGCCCAACAGCTCATTGGAGCGAATGAGGTGACGCAGGTAGCTACGGGAATGATTTTTGCAGGCAGGACAGTCGCAATGGCTGTCTATAGGTGCACCGTCGGTCTGGTACTTGGCATTCTGTATATTGATAATACCATCCCATGTAAACAGATGTCCGTGTCGGGCGTTGCGGCTGGGCATAACGCAGTCAAAGAGGTCTACACCGCGGGCTACCGCCTCAATAATGTTGACGGGAGTACCCACCCCCATCAGATAACGGGGTTTTTGCTTTGGCATGTGCGGTTCTACCGCGTCAATGACTTGGTACATAACCTCCGCAGACTCCCCTACTGCTAGTCCCCCAATGGCGTAACCATCCAGGTCCAGCTCTGCAATCTCCTTCATATGCTCTATGCGGATATCATCATAGGTACCACCCTGGTTAATGCCAAACAGCATCTGGTGCTTATTAATGGTATCGGGCAGAGCATTGAGACGGTCCATCTCACTTTTGCACCGGTGCAGCCAGCGCGTTGTGCGGGCCACTGAGCGCTCCACATAGTCCCGTGGGGCTGGGTTCTCTATACACTCATCAAAGGCCATAGCAATGGTAGAGGCTAGATTTGACTGGATGCGCATGCTTTCCTCCGGTCCCATGAAGATACGCTTTCCATCCACATGAGAATTGAAGGTGACGCCTTCCTCCTGTATAACCCGCAGCTTAGCCAGTGAAAACACTTGAAATCCACCGCTATCGGTGAGAATGGGACGCTCCCAGTTCATAAATTTGTGAAGCCCTCCCATCTGGCGGATAACATCATCACCAGGGCGCACATGCAGATGGTAGGTGTTGCAAAGCTCCACCTGACACTTTAGGGTGTCACGTAGGTCCAGTGAGGATATGCCACCCTTAATGGCCGCCGAGGTACCTACATTCATAAAGGCCGGAGTTTGCACCGTCCCATGGACAGTAGTAAACTGTCCCCTTCTGGCCGAGCCCTCCTGTTTTAGCAGTTCATACATCTAGTTTTTTCTCCTTAGTTTCAGTCAGTCGTGAATAAACATAGCATCGCCAAAGCTAAAGAAACGATACCGTTCCTTTACTGCTTCCTTGTAAGCGTTCATAGTATTATCATACCCTGCCAGCGCACTGACAAGCATAATAAGCGTACTTTCCGGCAGGTGAAAGTTTGTTATGAGCGCATCAATACACTTGAAGCTGTAGCCGGGATAGATAAAAATATTGGTGTAGGCGCTACCCGCCTTCAGTTCCCCATCTGCAAAGGCCGATTCCAGAGTGCGGCAGGAGGTTGTCCCTACTCCAATGATACGCCTACCCTCTTTTTTTGCCTTGGTAACAATTCGTGCTGTCTCCTCCGACACTTCGTAGTGCTCGGAGTGCATGTGGTGCTCCGTAATGTCATCTACCTTTACAGGGCGAAAGGTTCCTAAACCAACATGTAGTGTCACCATGGCTACCTCTACACCCTTTTCACGCAGTTCACCCAAAAGCTCCGGGGTAAAGTGCAGCCCTGCAGTGGGGGCTGCTGCGCTTCCCAACTCGCGGGAGTATACGGTCTGGTACCGTTCCTTGTCTGCAAGCTTTGCAGTAATATAGGGCGGCAGGGGCATCTGTCCTACTCTATCTAGCGCATCAAAGAAGTTGCCTTCATATTCAAAGCGCGCCAGACGGTTCCCGCCCTCCAGCACCTCTACAATCTCTGCCATGAGCAGTCCTTCGCCAAAAACAAACCTTGCCCCCGGCTTTGCCTTCTTTCCAGGCCGAACCAATATCTCCCACACATCCCGTTCCTTCTGCTCCAGCAGCAGGAACTCCATGGCTCCGGTGTGGCCCTCCCTGTGTCCCAGTAGCCTCGAGGGCAGCACGCGGGAATCATTTAGTACTAACACATCACCACTATGGAGCATATCATAGATATCATGGAAATGTCTATGATTAATAGCGCCTGTGCTTTTCTGTAGGCAGAGCAGCCGAGAGCTATCCCGTTTTTCAAGCGGCGTCTGGGCTATTAGTTCCTCCGGAAGATCAAAGTAGAATTCTGATTTTTTCATTTTAGTAAGTTCCTTTTTAGTTGACATAATACCCGCATAATGCTAAGATTAGAGAAAATAAATATTGTATGCAGGATAGAGGTTGCGGCTTTAAAAAGTAGCTTTGTCTGTTTAACCGCCAAGGTTTTAGCAGAGTGAAAGGTAACGCCGCCGAAGAGGGCAGAACGGCATCTGCCTGTCTGGTTGCAGATTTGAACAAGACTGTAACTGTCACCGTTGGGTGGCGAGCTATCGTGATGGGGCTATGGCGGCTGTTGGCTGCCATAGGTACAACACTTCTATTATATTGCATGTGCTGCCGGTTTTCAACCGGTTTTTTTACTATATCTGATTGTTTATAAAATAACTTTTAGAAGTATGAACATGCTGAGTAAGCATTGACATAAGATATTATATGCTATCGAGAGGAGACAGCAAACAATGAATCAATATCGTGTAGGTGTAATTGGTGCGACAGGTATGGTTGGACAACGGTTTATCTCTCTTTTGGAGGGACACCCTTGGTTCACGGTCACTACACTAGCAGCTTCCCCCCGCTCTGCAGGTAAAACCTATGCAGAAGCTGTAGGCAACCGCTGGGCCATGGCCACCCCTGTTCCCGAAAGAATTAATAAAATGAACGTTATGGATGCCACTGCCGATGTAGCTGCCATAGCTGATGCTGTAGATTTTGTGTTCTGCGCAGTGGATATGAAGAAAGATGAAATAAAAGCACTGGAAGAGGAGTATGCAAAGCACGAATGCCCTGTAATGTCCAACAACTCCGCTCACCGCTACACTTCTGATGTCCCTATGATTGTTCCTGAAATAAACCCACATCATGCTGAGGTCATTGCAGCACAGAGAGCCAGACTTGGTACTAAACGTGGCTTTATCGCAGTTAAGTCCAACTGCTCGCTACAAAGCTACGTTCCTGCTCTGCATCCACTAATGGATTTGGGCGTAACCAAGGCACTTGCTTGTACCTATCAGGCTATTTCCGGAGCCGGCAAAACCTTCGATACTTGGCCTGAGATGATGGATAACGTAATTCCTTTTATCGGGGGTGAGGAAGAAAAGAGCGAGAAGGAGCCAATGAAGATATGGGGACAGGTAGAGAATGGAGAAATCAAGCTGGCCTCCAGCCCTGCCATTACCACCCAGTGTATTCGTGTTCCCGTTTCTGACGGCCACATGGCTGCCGTTTTCTTCTCTCTTGCAAAAAAGGTAGACAAAGAAGAAATCTTAGAGCGGTGGGCATCCTTTCAGGGTGAACCTCAGAAACTGAACCTCCCCTCCGCACCTAAGCAGTTCCTGCACTACTTCACCGAAGATAACCGCCCCCAGACCAGAACCGAACGTGATCTGGAAAAGGGCATGGCTATCTCCATCGGACGCCTTCGGGAAGATTCTCAGTACGACTACAAATTCGTTTGTCTTTCTCACAACACCGTCAGAGGAGCAGCAGGCGGCGCTATCCTTATGGCAGAGCTGCTTGCGGCAAAGGGTTTCTTGGATTAATTAAGGAGGCATCTGGCTAATATGAAGAAAGATATTATTTTTACCGGCTCGGCTGTTGCCATTGTTACCCCTATGCGGGAAGACAGCTCCATTGACTATGAGCAGCTTGGCACCCTCATTGATATGCAAATAATGGGCAAAACGGATGCTATCGTTATCTGCGGCACCACGGGTGAGTCCTCTACTATGACGGATGATGAGCATGTAGAATGTATTAAATATACGGTGAAGCGGGTTGCGGGCCGTGTACCTGTTATTGCAGGTGCAGGCAGCAACGACACCGCCTACGCCATCTGGCTCAGCAAAGAAGCGGAAGCAGCCGGTGCCGATGCACTGCTGCATGTTACCCCCTACTATAATAAATGCACCCAAAAAGGGCTAGTGGCACATTTTACCGCCATAGCAGACTCTACCCCACTCCCTATTATCCTTTACAATGTACCTAGTAGAACCGGCATGACCATAAAGCCGGAGACTTATCTGGAGCTTAGCCGTCATCCCAGAATTGTGGCCACCAAGGAGGCCAGCGGTGACATTTCCGCCATTGCCAAAACTGCACAACTGTGCGGCGAAGCGTTAACCATCTATTCCGGCAACGACGACCAGATTGTCCCTGTCCTCTCATTGGGCGGCAAAGGGGTAATTTCGGTATTGGCAAATGCCGCACCGCAGCAGACTCATGACATTGTGGATGCTTATCTTAGCGGCGACATCGCAAGGTCACTGGAGTTACAGCTGAGGTACTTGCCCCTGGTGGAAGCCATCTTCTGTGAAGTAAACCCTATTCCTATTAAGGAAGCTATGAATCTCATGGGCTTCAAATGCGGCAACTGCCGTCTCCCCCTCACTCCAATGGAGGATGCAAATAGGAAGCGTCTTGCCGCAGAGCTCACCAAAGTCGGGCTTCTGCACTGAATCTATACAAAAAGGATGTAACACTATGGTTAGGATAGTCCTTTCCGGCTGCTGCGGCACCATGGGACAGGTGGTAGCCGCTGCGGCTGCCCAGCGAAGTGACTGCAAAGTTGTTGCAGGCTTTGACCACAAAGACAACAAGTCAACGGATTTCCCTATCTATACCGATATTCATGCCATATCGGAGGATTTTGATGTAATTATAGATTTCTCCACACCAAAGGCGCTGGATAATCTAACTGATTTTGCCATCCTTCGTAAAAAGCCGCTGGTGATTGCTACCACCGGCTTTTCAGAGGTGCAGATTGACCACATTGAAGATACCTCCCGCACCATCCCGATATTCTTTTCTGCCAATATGTCATTGGGAGTAAGCCTCATGCGGGAGCTGGCGGTAATTGCAGCTAAGGTGCTTGGTGGGCAGTTCGATATTGAAATTGTAGAAAAACACCACAATCAAAAGGTGGATTCCCCCAGTGGAACAGCGCTGCTGTTGGCAAATGCTGTTTCTCAGGCAGTCCCCTACGATGCTAAATATGTCTATGACCGTCACAGTAACCGTGTAAAACGGGACCCTACGGAGATTGGTATCCACAGCATCCGGGGAGGCACCATTGTTGGTGAACATGAGGTTATCTTTGCGGGTCAGGATGAGCTGCTTACCCTGACCCACACCGCTTACTCCAAGGCGATATTCGCACAAGGAGCCCTCTCTGCTGCTGCATTTCTTTGTGGCTGCGAGGCAGGGCTTTATGAAATGTCCGATTTGGCCAAGGCCTAGAAATAAGGATTCGGAAAGGAATGATAGCTATGAACGGAGTTTCCAGAATAACCACTGCCGACGATGTGGCCCTGATTACCATACGTAACGAAACCAGCAACCCAACTCTTATTGGGAAAATTTTTTCCGAATTTTCCGGAGAAGGCATTGTAATCGATATGATTTCCCAAACGGTACCCCAGGGTTCCACCATGGACATCTCCTTTACTACCGACTCTGCACAGGTAGTAAAGGTTCTTACCGTTATCAGCCGCATCCGCGACCAGTACAAGCAACTAAAAATTATGGTATCCACTGGTAACTGTAAGATACAGCTGTACGGTGAGGAAATGCGCGAGATGAATGGTGTTGCAGCCTCTGCTATTAGCTCCCTGTTAGGGGATGGCATTGATATTGTAATGATAACCACCTCAGAAATTGATATTTCCTTTATCGTCTCGCCCGCCTGCTACCTACGTGCTGTTACGGTATTGGAAAAAGCCTTTTCCGTCAAGGCTGCAGTTTGAGCACCTGTCGGATAGAAAGGAGAACCATGGAATATAGTGAAGATTTTCTGACCCAGCATAAGAAATACCTAGAACTTCTCTCGGTAGGCTTCCCCACCATTCAAACAGCCTCTACCGAGATTATTAACCTCCGCGCTATTCTCAACCTTCCCAAGGGCACAGAGCATTTTATCAGTGATATTCACGGGGAATATGAGGTGTTTACCCATATTCTTAAAAATGCTTCCGGCTCTATCAAACGGAAGATTGATGAATTTTTTGGGGACAGCCTTTCCGAGGATGACCGCCAGCTCCTTGCAACAATTATCTACTACCCTGAAAAAAAGCTGGCAGATATAGCTTCCCGGGGAGAAAATACCCACAAGTGGTATCGTGATATTTTGGAGCGGCTTGTTATGGTCTGCCGTGTAGCTACCTCCAAATACACTCGTTCCAAAGTGCGAAAGGCATTGCCTGTAGATTTTCAGTATATCATCGAAGAGCTGATGTATACCGATAATTTTGAAGCAAATAAACAGGAGTATTTCGAAAACATCCTGGAAACTATTATTGAGATAGATCGTGCTGATCAATTTATTATCGAGCTTTCACAGTTGGTACAGCGAATGATTATTGATAAGCTGCATATTATTGGAGATATCTTTGACCGTGGTTCGGGTGCCCACTTTATAATGGATGACCTATGTAGCCACCATAATGTAGATTTCCAATGGGGCAACCACGACATCCTGTGGATGGGTGCCGGTTGTGGAGAGACCAGCTGCATTGCAAACGTCATCCGCAACAGTATTCGCTACAACAATTTTGATGTGCTGGAGGACGGATACGGCATTAATGTGCGACCTCTGGCAGTCTTTGCCATGGAGCAGTATCACAATGACCCATGCACTCCCTTTGTACCAAAAACTGTGGACAATGTGCCTGTAGGCGAGCTGGAAAGCAACGACAACCAGCTGGCTGCCAAAATGCACAAGGCCATCTGTATGATACAGTTTAAGCTGGAAGGACAGCTTATTAAGAAACACCCTGAGTATCAAATGGAAAATCGGTTGCTCCTTGATAAGATTGACTATTCTACTGGTAAAATTATTATTGACGGTATATCCTACCAAATGAACGACCTAAACTTCCCCACCGTGAATATGGAAGATCCGTACCGCCTGACCCGCGAGGAGGAGGCAGTAATGGAGCAGCTAAAAATGTCCTTCCTGCACAGCGAAAAGCTGCAAAAGCATATTAAGTTTCTCTTCAAAAAAGGTGCAATGTATAAAATCTACAACAACAACCTAATGTATCATGGCTGTATCCCTCTAGAGCAGGACGGAAGCTTTGCTACCTTAACCGTAGACGGGGTGGAGTATAGCGGAAAAGCCCTGTTGGACTTCTGCGACAAGATGTGCCGCCGTGGCGCCTACAGCACGGGTGAGGAAAAGGATGCCGGACTGGATTTTATGTGGTTCCTGTGGTGCGGACAGCTCTCCCCTCTTAACGGAAAGAGCAAAATGACTACCTTTGAACGGTGCTTTATTGATGACCACAGTTGTTGGGATGAAATTAAAAACTGGTATTACAGCTACATAAACTCCCGTATAACAGCAGAAATGATTCTAAGGGAATTTGGTGTAACCGCTAAATGCTCCCATATCGTAAACGGACATGTACCCATTAAGATATTGGCTGGTGAATCCCCTGTAAAAGCGGGTGGCAAGCTACTTATTATCGACGGCGGCATATCCAAAGCCTATCAGCCCATAACCGGTATATCCGGCTACACCCTTGTGTCCAATTCTCATCAGTTAATGCTTTCGGAACATCAGCCCTTTACGGGGGTTGAAACCGTCATCAGCGATAATGTAGATATGCATTCAAAAAACATTCCCGTAGAGGAATATACACAACGCATGAAGATTTCCGACACAGATGAAGGCCGTATCATTTCAGGGAAGATTGAAGATTTGGAGATGCTGCTTGCAGCCTATCGCAGCGGTGTCATCAAGCAAAAAGGTTAATAGTAGCTTTCGGAATACCTTTCTTATGGAAAACGCATGTAAGCTACGCAAACATCGCAGACAAAAGCACCTCAATAAATAAGAACAGGCTTGCGGCAGAGAGCGTTCTCCATCGCAAGCCTGTTCTTATTTATAACCATGGCGCAAGCCAAACGTTTCGCTAAAGCTAACTTTTGCGCAATATTCCCTAATTAGGTCACTTCTCTACTATAACTTTGTGATAGACCTTTTTGCCCTTTTTGACAATGGCAGGTTTTTCAAACTGTACCAGTGTCAACTTTTCGGTTGCGTTGGTTACCTTGCAGTCATTTATAGAGATGCCGCCCTGCTCAACAAGCCGTCTACCTTCTCCCTTGGAGGGTACCAAGCCGGTTTTCACCAACAGATCCAAAACGCCCAGCTCACCATCAGTGAAGTCGGCAGACGAAAGGGTACTGGAAGGCATGTTCTCATCCTCCACGCCTGCTCCGAACAGTGCCTTTGCAGCAGCCAATGCCTTGTCGGCATCCTCGGTGCTATGCACAAACTTCGTAACTTCGTAGGCCAAACGCTCCTTGGCAGCATTGAGCTGGCTGCCTTCCCACTTCTCCATCTCCTCTATTTCCTCTATCGGAACAAAGGTAATCAGCTTGAGACAGTTGATAACATCTGCATCGTCAATATTTCGCCAGTATTGGAAGAAGTCGTAGGGGGAGTACTTCTCAGGATTGAGCCATACTGCGCCGCTTTCGGTCTTGCCCATTTTCTTTCCTTCCTTAGTGGTAAGAAGGGTAAAGGTCATACCGCAAACTTCCTCGGCCTTTACACGACGAACCAGATCCACACCGCCAATGATATTGGACCACTGGTCATCGCCGCCTAGCTCCATGGTGCAGTTATAGTCGTTGAAGAGCTTAAGGAAATCGTAGCTCTGCATAATCATATAGTTAAACTCGATGAAAGAAAGTCCCTTTTCCAGCCTGCTTTTAAAGCATTCGGCAGTAAGCATACGGTTGACCGAGAAATGCACACCTACATCACGCAGTAGCTCAATGTAGTTAAGTTCCAGCAGCCAGTCACCGTTTCGGGCAATAATGCACTTGTCCAGTGGAACAAGCTTACCCATCTGCTCCAAAAAGCGGTCAGCATTGTAGTTAATCTCCTCGGGAGTCAGCATCTTACGCATATCGGTTTTACCGGTAGGGTCACCCACCATAGTAGTACCGGTGCCCAGTAGCAGTATGGGAGTATGCCCGGCCTTAATCATGTGGTTAATAACCACTAGCTGCAGGAAGTGTCCTACATGAAGGCTATCAGCGGTAGCATCAAAGCCAATATAAAAGGTAATCTGTTGGTTATCCAGTTTATCCTTAATCTTCTCAGGATGGGTCATCTGGGCAATCAGGCCCCGTCGTTCCAGTTCTTCAAATACTTTACTCATGGTGTTTTTCTCTCCTGTTAACTTATTTTTTGGTTATTGATAAAAGTAGTACTTTAATCCAAGTATATCCATTTTGAGGGTTGGTTTTCAGCTTTGCTGCGACCTTCCAAAGTTCTGGTTTGTCATCTATAGTGAGGGTTTCAGCGTCCGGCATGGAAGATATCTTTTTTGGAAGCACATCCGGTTTTACTGCGATATCAAAAGGTTCGCAATAGGTAATGGTCCCATCTGGTGCAATCTTATCTACCCACACACCGAAAACAAGCCCCGCTGCCTCTCCATAACAGTATCGTTCAAAGCGCATTTTTCCATCACAGTAAACTACCAAGCAATCTCGGTATTGCCGATGCCCTTCTTTTTCGAAACGATACCCTGCCATACCCTTTGGTATTAGCCTACCGTTTAATAACTCTGTAAAGTCATTGGATTTTCTCACGGATGCTCCCTCCTTTGTTTTTGCACAACAAAAAGCCCTCCACGCATTAGCGCAGAGGGCGAATTTAATCGCGGTACCACCTCAGTTTAGCAGTATGTCACCACACTACCCTTTTGGAGTTCCTATAAACTCCTGTGATATAACGGTCACACCCGTCAAGCCCTACTCTATCTGTTCAGGCCGCTGCTCCGGAATGTATTCCAACAGACGTCCGACGCTTTTTTTCACCAACCAAAAGCTCTCTGTGACGGCAATTCCGTTGTACTTGTTTCCTTCACTGCATTTAAGTGGATTATAGTCGATTAAAAGGGAAATGTCAAGGATAACTTACAAGAAACTAACCTTTAACTGCAGTTCCCAGTGACACACCTAAGTCAAATGCCTTTTGCAGATCGGCATCGGTAGGCACAAAGGATACCTTTAGTCCTTCAGCAACCAGGTTGCATTTGAGAGAGGCAAGTCGTGCGGAAACATTGGGTACGCCTTCCCCGCTCCATCCATAGGAACCAAAGACTACGCAGGGACGTTTGGCACTGCCAATAGCATCAAAGCTGCTGAGAAGCTGCCAAACAGGCGGTACAGCATCGCGATTAATGGTAGGCGTGCCAATGCCAAAGCCATCACATTCATTGAGCACATGAACCTGCTCAGCCATGCTGTGTTCAATAATATCATAAAGTTTTACTTCGGCGTCCAGTACAGAGTTCACACCTTCTGCTACCTTGGCGGCTATGGCGCGGGTGTTGCCGTAGGCAGAGGTGTAGAATACGGGAACCAACTTACGTTCACGGGGCACCGGAGTGCTCCACTGTAGATAGGCTTCCATAGTGTAGTCCAATTGCCCTTTTTCGCCTTTTGTCAGCACAGGCCCATGACTGGGCAGAACCATGTCAAAGTCAAGTTTACTTAGTTTTGCAAGACCATCCAAAACATATTTCTTAAAGGGCCCAAAAATGGCATCATAGTAGTTTTTAAACGCTGTCCTGTATTTTTCAGGATAGGCCATGACCTTATCAAATACATAAGGTTCACAGTAGTGTGTCCCCAAAAAGTCGCAGGTGAAAACAACCTTGTCCTCCGGTAATGCGGTAAACATGGAATCAGGCCAATGTAGGAATGGCGCAGGAACGAACTTCAGTGTTTTTCCGCCCAAATCAACACTGTCCCCGTCTTTAACCACCACAATCTTCAAATCGGTACGGTTAGTGATGGCCTTAACGTAGATGGAGCCCGCCTGTGTGGTATATATGGTGACATCCCCAAGCACCCCCAGCAGCTGCGCCAATGCACCGGTGTGGTCAGGTTCGTTATGATTAAGCACTATCACATCAATATCGGCAGGATTACACACTGCTTTGATGTTCTCTAAATATTGGGGATAAAAAGTTTTATGACAAATATCAATTAGCGCCAGCCTCTCACTGCCCTTAACCAAATAGGAGTTATAGGAGGTACCGTAATCGGCGGACATTACAATATCAAATACTCGGAGCGCAGGATTCTGCGCTCCGACCGAGTAAATACCAGATTTTATCTCCATCCTTATTCGCCCTCAAATAGATCCTTACCTACGCCGCAAAGAGGACAGGTAAAATCTTCGGGAACTTCACTCCATGGAGTTCCGGGTGCGATACCACCTTCAGGATAGCCCTCTGCCTCGTCGTACACAAAACCACAAACACTGCAAACATACTTAGCCATATTAATATCCTCCGTTTTATTGTTTTTTTAGGCAATAACGCCTATTGATAATAATATACCATACGGGTATACTTTTGTAAAGGTATTTTTTCCCTACTTCAGGTATTTTTTCAGATATCGCCCTGTAAAGGATTTTTCGCACGCTATAATCTTCTCCGGCGTTCCACAGAACACCAAGGATCCACCCTTGTCTCCACCTTCGGGGCCTAAGTCCACCAAATAGTCGGCGGTTTTGATTACATCCATATTATGCTCAATTACTACTACGGTATTTCCATTGTCTACAAATTTCTGTAGCACCTCTATCAGCTTCTTAACATCGGCCGCATGAAGACCTGTGGTAGGCTCGTCCAGTATATACATAGTCTTACCAGTTCCCCGCTTGGAAAGTTCCGTGGCTAGCTTTACCCGTTGCGCCTCACCACCCGAAAGAGTAGTGGCCGACTGCCCTACTTTGATGTAGCCAAGTCCTACATCATACAGAGTTTGCAGCTTTCGGCTAATCTTGGGATGGTTTTGGAAGAATTCCAACGCCTCCTCCACCGTCATTTCCAGCACATCATGAATGCTTTTGCCTTTATATTTCACTTCCAAAGTTTCGCGGTTGTATCTACGACCTTTGCAAACTTCACATGGAACGAATACATCAGGAAGGAAGTGCATTTCAATCTTGAGTATTCCGTCACCCTCACAAGCCTCGCAGCGTCCACCCTTTACATTGAAGGAGAAACGGCCTATTTTGTAGCCGCGCATCTTCGCATCATTGGTAGACGCAAACACCTCGCGAATGTCGTTAAAGGTACCTGTATAGGTAGCAGGATTGGAGCGTGGTGTCCGTCCAATAGGCGACTGGTCAATATCAATGATCTTATCCAGATACTCCATGCCCTCAATGCGCCGGTGCTTTCCCGGCCGCATGCGGGACTTGTTAATAGCCACATTCAGCCCCTTGTATAGTATTTCGTTTACAAGGCTGCTCTTTCCTGAGCCGGAAACACCTGTAACTGCGATAAAGGTACCAAGCGGAAACGCAACATCAATCTCTTTCAGGTTGTTTTCTGCAGCCCCGCGTATAGTAAGCATTTCCCCGCTCCCTTTTCGGCGCATCTTTGGCACAGGTACGCTCTCCTTACCGCTGAGGAATCGGCCTGTTATAGACTGTGGACAATCCACAATCTTGTCCGGAGTACCTGCATAGATAATTTCGCCACCATGAATACCCGCACCGGGTCCAACATCCACAATAAAGTCGGAGGCCGCCATAGTGTCCTCATCATGTTCCACAACAATTACCGTATTGCCGATATCACGCAGACGCTTGAGGGTGGCTATGAGCCGGTCGTTATCCCGCTGGTGCAGCCCTATGCTGGGTTCATCCAGAATGTATAGCACGCCTACCAGTGAAGAACCAATCTGGGTAGCAAGACGTATCCGCTGGCTTTCTCCCCCTGAAAGTGTTCCGGATGAACGAGCAAGGGTCAGGTATTCCAAACCAACATTGACCAAAAATCCCAGACGTTCTTTAATTTCTTTGATAATCTGCCCTGCAATCATCTCCTGTGTACGGGTCAGTTGCAGTCCATTTACAAATTCCAGCAGAGTAGAAACCGACATCCTGCATATTTCGGAGATGTTCTTACCCCCTACCGTAACCGCAAGGATAATCTTTTTCAGTCTGTCGCCATGACAGACAGGGCATTCTACCGCGGACATATAGTTTGATATTTCAAACCGCATATATTCGCTGTTGGTTTCTTTGTAGCGCCGCTCCAGATTGTTTACCACACCCTCAAAATCGGAATTGTAAGAACCCTTCATACTGCCAATTTCACGCTGCATTACAAACTTTTCACCCTTGGTACCAAAGAAGATAATATTTAGTTTTTCAGGAGGAACATCTTTTATTGGAATATCCAAAGGAATATCATAAGCTTTGGAAAGGCCATCAAAGTACATCTGCGCAATGCCGCCATCTTGATAATTCCAACCGGAGCCACGGATAGCCCCTTCCTTGATGCTCAGCTCCCTGTCACGGATAAGCAACTCCGGGTCTACACGCTGAAACACACCCAATCCTGTACACTTCTCACATGCACCATATGGGTTGTTAAAGGAAAACATGCGAGGAGCCAGCTCTTCAATGGAAACATCGTGATCGGGACAGGCATAGTTCTGGGAGAATAAAATATCTTCGCCATCAATGATGTTGATGAGAGCCAAGCCACCTGCCAAAGCAGAGGCAGTTTCTACCGAGTCTGCCAGACGGGAGCGCATGTCCTTTCGAACTACAAGCCGGTCAACTACAATTTCAATGGTGTGCTTCTTATTTTTTTCCAGCACAATACTCTCTGTAAGCTCATATATATTTCCGTCCACCCGTACGCGAACATAGCCCGAGCGGCGAGCAGCATCAAACTCTTTTTGATGCTCACCTTTGCGCTGACGCACTACCGGGGCCAATATCTGCAGCTTTGTACCCTCTGTAAAGTTCATCACCTTGTCAACAATTTGGTCTACTGTCTGCTGCATAATCTCCTTGCCACAGATGGGGCAATGTGGTATTCCCACCCGTGCATAGAGCAAACGGAGATAGTCGTATACCTCAGTAACGGTTCCCACTGTGGAACGTGGATTTTTAGATGTTGTTTTTTGGTCTATGGAGATAGCAGGAGAAAGTCCCTCAATGTAATCTACATCCGGCTTGTCCATCTGTCCTAAAAATTGGCGCGCATAGGATGACAGGCTCTCCACATAACGGCGCTGCCCATCTGCATAGATGGTATCGAAAGCCAGTGAAGTTTTGCCGGAGCCGGAAAGTCCTGTAAATACAATTAGCTGATCTCTCGGAAGCACTAAGTCAACATTTTTTAGGTTGTTTTCTCGCGCTCCTTTTATAATAATTTTATCCTTACCCAAAGCTGTTACCCCCGCGTCAAATTTATCGTTCTTTTTTCAGCTGTTCAATCTTATCACGGATATATGCTGCATGTTCAAACTCCAACAGCTTGGCCGCATTCTTCATCTCTGCCGTCAGCTTCGCAATCATACTTCCTCGTTCTCTGGGGTCCATATACTTGCCACGGCTTTTCTTTTCACCGCTTTCGGTTGTGGAAATTTCCAGAATGTCACGAATTTCCTTGTGGATAGAGACAGGCGTAATACCGTGCTCTGTGTTGTATTTCTGCTGTATCTCACGACGCCGGTAGGTTTCGCTGATGGCACGTTCCATAGAATTTGTCACTTGGTCGGCATACATAATAACCTTTCCATGGTCATTTCTTGCAGCACGGCCTATGGTCTGCACCAGTGAAGTTTCGGAGCGCAAAAAGCCTTCTTTGTCCGCATCCAGTATGGCTACCAACGATACTTCCGGAATATCCAACCCCTCCCGTAAAAGGTTAATGCCCACCAGCACATGAAACTCTCCCCTGCGCAGGTCACGAAGTATCTCCATTCGCTCCATGGTATCAATATCGTGGTGCATATATCGCACCTTTATACCGGCCTTCTCCAGATAATCAGTAAGGTCTTCAGCCATTTTTTTGGTAAGAGTAGTTACCAGCACCCGCTCTTCATTGGCTATACGCATATTAATTTCCGAAATAAGGTCATCAATCTGCCCATCCACAGGGCGCACATCAATTTCAGGGTCCAGTAGACCTGTGGGACGTATCACCTGCTCCACTACCAGGCTACTCTGTTCCTTCTCATAGGCACTGGGGGTGGCACTAACATAGATAATTTGATTGAGCTTATGGGTAAATTCATCAAAATTCAGCGGCCGATTGTCCATAGCGGAGGGCAGGCGGAAGCCAAACTCCACCAGATTTGTCTTGCGGGCACGGTCACCGCCATACATACCCCGCACCTGTGGCAGTGTAACATGAGACTCATCCACAAAAAGCAGAAAATCCTCTGGAAAGTAGTCCAGCAGTGTGTAAGGCACACTGCCCGGAGCACGACCTGAAAGTACACGGGAATAGTTTTCTATGCCGGAGCAGAAACCCACCTCCATGAGCATCTCCATATCATAGTTGGTGCGTTCCGCAATGCGCTGCGCCTCTATCAGTTTGCCCTGCTCATGAAACTGCTTCACTCGCATATCACATTCATTACGGATATCCTGTAGTGCCTCCATCATACGCTCTCTGGGAATAATATAGTGAGAGGCCGGATAGATGGCTACGTGAGAAACAAAGTTTTTTACCTCGCCGGTGACAACGTTAATCTCCCCAATTCGTTCGATTTCATCTCCAAAGAACTCTACTCGGATGGCAGTGTCACTGGAGTATACAGGGTATATCTCTACTACATCGCCCCGTACGCGAAACTTATTTCGCACAAAGTTGATATCATTTCGCTCGTACTGCAACTCCACCAGTTTTCGTATCAGTTCATCACGGTCCTTTCGCATGCCTAGGCGTAGCGAAACTACCATAGTACGGTAATCTATGGGGTCACCCAAGGTATAGATGCAAGACACGCTTGCTACAATGATAACATCCCTACGCTCTGAAAGTGAAGCAGTAGCCGAGTGGCGCAGCTTTTCAATTTCATCATTGATAGAACTATCTTTCTCAATGTAGGTGTCGGTAGATGCTATATAGGCTTCCGGCTGATAATAGTCGTAGTAACTAACGAAATACTCTACCGCATTTTCGGGAAAGAACTCACGGAATTCACTGCAAAGCTGTGCCGCTAACGTTTTATTGTGAGCAAGTATGAGGGTGGGCCTATTAACCTTTGCAATTACATTGGCCATTGTAAAGGTTTTACCGCTACCTGTAACACCCAAAAGTGTTTGAGCTTTCTCCCCCGTAAGCACTCCCTTAGCCAACTTCTCTATGGCATTCGGTTGGTCTCCGGTAGGTTGATAGTTGGAGTGTAATATAAATTTGTCCGGCATACCTTTTACCTGCCTCTACCCGTTATTTAATATTAATATTCCTTATGGATTTCATTTTACTACGGAAACTCAAAAAAGTAAACCATAAAAAGCACAAATGTTCGAGATAAAAGAGCGTTTTTCCTGCTGTTTTGTTGCTAAATAGAAATTTATAGATAAAAAAATGAAAAATAATCCCATAATTGGTATTGACAACAATTAATAGTTTGGAATAAAATTGAATTATATGGGAGTCGGACTTTGCTACTATTAAAGGGGTGAATGAAATATGCTGATACAAAATAATAAACGACCCGGATGCATGGGCAACTCTATCCCTGTTCACAAGGTTGTTACCGAAGAAAGCAGCGATTTTTCAAGCCGCATTTCACCTCAAAAAACTGACAATGGGTTTGATTCATTTGGCCCTCACGCTCCTATGAATGTTAAGCTGGCATGGAACAAGGCTGCGGAACAAACGGGAGTAAACGGTTTGGGCATTGGCAAAAATGGTATGATGACCCATATTCCTGCTGCACTGGTTGTTCAGGCTGAGCAAAACCATCTAACCGGCAGCAATGATATTTTTGGCAACAGTGTGGAATCTGCAAAAAACACTGCCATAAGGATTTTGAATAAACTGGATAATCCCATTGTGCCTGAAACAAATACAAAAATTCGCGATCTACAGGAGCAGGAGAGGATTTTTTACAAATCGTTTATCAACAACCTAAATGAACTTGGAGGTTCCGCCTACGACCTTTGGAAAAGCCTCAACTAATACTTATATAAAAGCAGCCGCTGACTGGAGTCAGCGGCTGCTTTTTGCCTATAATTGTTAGCCTATGCACTTGCCGCCAGGCCCATCAAAGCCAGGGTTGATGGCATAGAAGTTTTTGCTGTCGAGGTTATCCTGTGTAATGCGTAGAGATTCGCCAAACCGCTGATAGTGAACAATCTCTCTTTCACGCAAAAAGCGTATGGGGTCCAGAATATCTGGGTCATCCACAAGGCGAAGTATATTATCGTAGGTAGTGCGGGCTTTCTGTTCTGCTGCCATATCTTCATGCAGATCGGTAATGGGATCTCCCTTGCTGGCGAATGTTGCCGAGCTGAATGGCATGCCTGAGGCGGCCATTGGCCATATGCCAGTTGTATGGTCAACAAAGTATTTATCAAAACCACTCTTCTGTATCTCTTCTATGGAAAGGTTCCGTGTCAGTTGGTATACAATGGCGCAAATAATCTCCATGTGTGCGAGTTCCTCTGTCCCTATATCCGTAAGCACCCCCACCACCTGCTTATATGGCATGGTATAGCGTTGGGACAGATACCGCAGTGAAGCACCAAGTTCGCCATCCGGGCCGCCGTACTGTGCCATAATAATTTGTGCTGCTTTTGGATTGCATTTGGTTATCTTTACAGGATACTCTAACCTTTTTTCATATATCCACATATACTACTCACCCCAATTCCCATGGCCACGGGCAGTTTATCCATGCCCAACTGTTTTCCTGCATGCAGGGCGATTGTGCTGTCAGCGGTCCATACTTTTCACTGTACTCCATGACAGCTGTATGGTACAGCCTTTTAAATTCCTCTATCTCCTGTAGCGCTACCGGGTCACAGGGATGAGTGTCCAGATACAGTATTGCCTCATATACAGCAAAACCATAGGTCTGTACCTTTAGCATTAATGCTTCCTTGTCACAGCTTGTTTTAGTCATAATCAGCGCCTCCCCATAAACGGCTTAAAGAGTTCGGGGAACAGCGTCCCGCATTCCAACGCTTTTTCCAGAGGATAAACCTCATCCCATCTCTGCCATGGTACATAGGCCATTGCTACGCTTTTGTTATCTATTGCTATCACATTGTCGGTAATAACCGCAGCTATTCCTCTTTGCCCGTGGTGGGCTCCGTGTTGTGCCTCCGCCATCCTGCGGTTGGCGTTGTAGTTGCCATTGCGATAGTTCTCCACCTTGCGTTCTCCTTTCTAATGATTACCGCAGCGTATTCTACGGTCATTATTAGTTTATGCCCCACCTATGGGTTGAGTTCCTTTTGATGCAGCATGAAAAGCCACCCTTGGCACAGCAGTTTCACTGTGCCAAGGGTGGCTTTATAAGGATACCTATTCTATTGTTCCGCCCGCTAGTACCCGTTCTCCATCATAGAGCACTGCTGCCTGCCCCTTGGTGGGGGCTCGCTGCAGAGTATCAAATTCTATACTCAACCTACCGTCAGCAAGTGGTGACACTGTCGCAGTAGCAGCCTTATGGGAATACCGTATTTTAACCTGTGCGGTTATTGGAACAACTATGGGCGCTGCGGCTACCCAGTTCACATCCCCTATCAGTATACTGCTTCTGAACAGTTCTGCCTCATCATCCACCAGCGTAATATTTCCACTGACTGGTGAAATGTCCGATACAAACGCCGGTTTACCCAAGGAGATACCCAAGCCTTTGCGCTGACCAATGGTATAGTGGCTGATACCCTTATGTTTTCCAAGGACTCTTCCCTGCTTATCTACAAAATAGCCGCCCTTGGCTGTCCTTCCGGTATAGCTCTCCAAAAATGCGCCGTAATCCCCATCCGGCACAAAGCAAATGTCCTGACTATCCGGTTTTTTTGCTACCACTAAATCATTTTGCTCTGCTATGCGGCGTATCTCTTCTTTTGGATATCCGCCTAGAGGCAGAAGGAAACAAGCCATCTGCTCCTGTGTTAGGTGGTAAAGCACATAGCTTTGATCCTTTTCAGGATATGCTGCCCGCATTAGCTCCCAGCGTGACGTCTTGTCATTATAGATGGTTTTTGCATAATGTCCTGTGGCAATATAGTCAAACCCCAGCTCTTGCGCTTTGCGGTAAAAAGCATCAAACTTAATGTATCGGTTGCAAAGGATACATGGGTTTGGAGTTCTCCCTTCGCAGTATTCCTTTGCAAAGCTATCTACCACACAGGTTTTAAAGAGCTCTTTAAAGTTGAAAACATAGTGAGGAATTCCAAGCTGCGCACAAACATACCGTGCATCACTGATGTCATCTGCCGAGCAGCACTTAGATGTCGTAGTTTCCTCACCCCAAAGCATAAAGGTGGTGCCTACCACTTCGTAGCCCTGTTCTTTTAGCAAAAAGGCGGCAACAGAACTATCCACACCGCCGCTCATACCAATCATTACCTTTTTTTTCATAGTCTGTCCCTCCTGTTCATACAAAAACCCCTGTGGCAAAGTATCCTAGGCCAATTGCACACAGGGTATATACCAAATTTCCCAAAAAGGAATAAATACAATAGCAACGCCATTCCATTCCAAGTATCCCCGCAATGATACTGCCAAAAGTACGTACCACAGGAATAAGTCTCACAACAAATATGGATGGTGCCCCGTACTTTCTAATAAGCTCCTGCATACGGGCATAGGACTTTGCAAATTTCTGGTTTTGTGATAATTTGGTGACCGACCACTGGCTAAACTTTAAGCCTACAAGGTAAACGCCCACCATGGTAATGCTGCCTACTATAAGTGCAATGATAACACCTGTATGCAGCGGTACCAGGCCCATGCGACTCATAATACCTATAGCAGGCAGGATAATGCCACCTGGATAGCCGGGCAACCCCAGATATTCCATGGCCACAAATAATACCAACATCCATACGCCATTCTCAATGATGTAATTCTGTATAATTTCTATGGTCATTGGCAACTGTTCTCCTCAAAGCACTTTTATACTTCATGTGCTGTATCTTCCGTTAAGATAAAACAAGCTGTCGTTTCTTTACGGCAGCCTGTTTTTAAACTTTTTTCGACCGCCTGTCAGTTTTTCACACACTCCAACTACAACTAATCCCATCTCATGGGTACGCAGTAGGATATTCAAAAGACCATATATAATTGCTCCGCAACCTACGGCTATCACCAGTGAAGCTACTATGGACTGGGTAAGGGTAAAGACCATATTGTAAAGCGGCACCACAGCAGCAGACATTCCGCAGGTGGCCAGCAACATTTTAAAAAGGCTGATAAACAGTCGTTTAAGTCCCAGTTGCCCTATCCTCCTGCGCAGGCTTACAGTCAGCATTACCAGTGTAATAATTCCTGAAAGTGAGGTGGCCAATGCTAAACCGCTGTGTGCCATAGGTTTTAGCAATATCAGGTTAAATATCGTGTTCAGCACCAGTGTAATAATCGAGTTAATGGTAGGTGTCTTTGTATCCTCAATAGCATAAAACACGTTGATCATAACATCCTTAATGCTAAAGGCCAACAAACCAAAGGAATAGAAAAAAAGTACCTGTGCAGTACGTTCTACATCTGCTGCAGTAAAGGCTCCCCGTAAAAAGAGTAACGATACAATCTCCCTCGAGAATATCATGATACCTGCCGAAATAGGAAGCACCAATAACGACATAATCCCAGAGCTGGTTACAAAGGTTGATTTCAACTTCTTAGTATTGTTTCCTGCACTCAGTTTAGAAAGCTGCGGAAAAATAGCTGTAGCCACAGATACTACAAATACTGCGGTGACGAATCCGGTAATGCGGTTGGCATAGCTTAGTGCCGAAACACTGCCCTCTGGCAGTACCGATGCAATGGTTCGGTCCAGCATAGTATTTAGCTGTGTAATAGCCTTCCCCAAAAAGATGGGAAACACCAACCATATTAGACGTCGTATATTCTTATCACCAAAATTAAAGCTGGGTTGAAAGCTGTATTTATGGCGTTTGGCAGCAATATACAGCATTAAGAAGGAGGCGGCATAGCCTACTACAACACCCCATCCCAGCAGACGGTAGGTTTCGGGCTTTGAAAACAATATTGATGCAACTACTGCAATGTTTAGCGGAACACTAACCATACCTACGGCAAAAAAACTGCCCTGTATCTGTAAAAATCCCTGCAATATAAAGTAGACACCAATAAAAAGAATGGAAGCCATCATAATGCGGGATAGTATTACCGCCATCTCCAAGGTCTCACCCTCAAAGCCCAGTGCAAATAACTGGACAATGGGACGGTCAAAGATTAGGAATACCGCAAAAATCCCTAAAGACAACAT
Source organism: Angelakisella sp. (assembly GCA_036645835.1). Lineage (GTDB taxonomy): Bacteria > Bacillota > Clostridia > Oscillospirales > Ruminococcaceae > Angelakisella. The sequence goes on from JAVXNK010000004.1 coordinate 33,253, forward strand.
AAACACCATGGTCATGACGGTGTTGTTAAAGCGTTTAAGCTCATGAGGTTCATTTCTTTGCAGGCCTGTATAAATAGGAATATAACTGGTAAGTATGGCAGTGCCAATACCGGAAAAGATAATGGTCGGAATAGAAAAAGCGACGACATAGGCGTCGCTTATTGCCGATGCTCCGTAAACATAAGCCAGGGATAGCTCACGGGCAAAGCCAAGTATTTTGGCAAAGATGGTAGTACCCATCAAAATAATAGTATAGGTGGCTGCTTTGCTCATAGGCGCTCCTTTCGATAGGAAGGTTTATAAACACAGGGATTACTTAAGCACGCCAAACTGGCTGACCGGCCATATGGTAAAGACTGCTTTTCCCTCAATTTTATCTTCAGAGATATAAGGGTTTTCCCATCCGCGGGCATCAAAGGAACCTCTCCTGTTGTCTCCTAAAAAGAAATAACAATCCTCGGGAACCTCAAACTCACCACTTATTTTGGCTTGATTTTTTACATAGCTTTCCTCAATCATCTGTCCGTTAATGAAAACTTGTCCCGTCTCATCAATGGTAACCTTCTCACCCGGCAACCCAATAAGCCGTTTCACCAGAGTGATACCCAGTTCATCCGATTTAAATACTACAATATCCCCGCGAACCAAGCTTTCCTCAGGATTGTGCACCCGTGTAGCAAACAGAAAGCTGCGTTCCAGTATCGTAGGAATCATGGAGCCGGTGGGTACAATCACAAAGAAGAATACGTACTTCACCAGAAGCAGTACCACTGCAATTTCTATTGCAAAGGGAATTACCCATTCCTTAAAAAATTTGCGAACCTGTACATTCATTCTACAGCGAACCTCATTTCAAAAAATATACTGCCTGCCCAGCCATTTCAAACTTTGAGCATATGAAAGTATTATACGACGATTGCCACGGAAAAACAAGCAAAATTCCTTTGGTTGCGGTGCTATAGCGCAAAAAAGAGCAGTTTTGCCGTAAGGCTAAATACCTTTACAGCAAAACCGCTCCGTTTAATAGGAGAAATATTCTATTTTTTAACCTGTTTTAAGAAGCTTTGCCCCTTAATATCTGCCTTCACTTCCAAATAGTCCGCAATGGTAGCAGCTATGTTGCAAAAACCTGTTTGCGTGCCCAAATTGACCCCATGTCGAATGGTGTCACCCACTATTAGCATAGGGGTATGCTCTCGAGAGTGGTCGGTACTGGGGGTAGAAGGGTCGCAGCCATGGTCTGCTGTAATAATAAGAACATCCTCTGGCTGTAACAAGGGAAGAAGTTCGGCAAGCTGCTTGTCAAACTCAGTAAGTGCAGTAGCATAGCCTTCCACATTGTTGCGGTGGCCATACACCATATCAAAATCCACAAGGTTTACAAAGCAAAGGCCGTGGAAGTCACGTGCTGCATACTCAATTGTTTTGTTCATGCCATCAAAATTAGACTTTGTACGCACAAAGGAGCTAATGCCCTTGCCCGCAAAGATATCATTAATCTTACCTACGCCAATGCTATCCATGCCATGCTCGCACAATGCATCCAACAGTGTGGGCGCAGGAGGTAGTAGCGAATAGTCATGTCTGTTGGATGTGCGCATGAAGCTACCGGGAGTCCCCAAAAACGGTCTGGCAATAATTCTTCCTACACCATGTTCCCCGCTCATAATTTCACGAGCCATTTCACATATTTTATAAAGCTCTGCAATGGGAACAATCTCCTCGTGGGCAGCTATCTGCAGTACGCTGTCTGCGGAGGTGTAGACAATCAAGTCTCCGGTTTTCATATGCTGCTCTCCGAAGTCATCCAGTACAGCTGTGCCGGAATAGGGCAGGTTACACAGAATACCGCGCCCCGTAGCTGCAGTCAGTTTGTCAAGTATCTCTTTTGGGAAGCCATTCGGGTAGGTTGGCAGTGGGCTTTCCGATATAATACCTGCAATCTCCCAGTGTCCAATGGTGGTGTCCTTTCCTTTAGATGATTCTGCCAAACGGCAAAAGCTTCCCACAGGATGCTCCACGGGATCTCCACATCCCACCTCATCTATATTAAAGATACCCAACTCACGAAGGGTAGGAACATGAAACTTATCAGATGTGGCACAGGCTGCAAGAGTATTGCTCCCCGCATCCCCATACTCTGCCGAATCTGCCATCTCACCTATGCCTACACTATCCAATACAATTAGAAAAACTCTCTTTGACATATGGCTCTCCCCCTGTAACTATAATTATTACCATTATTATAACACTGCACCTTAAATATGCAACCTTATTATTATTGAACTTTCAACCAACATTTATATACATATTGATAGCATTTAAATAACACAAATGTTTATTATCACCATAATAATAAAAAATATGAAGCCTATTTATATCTATAAATGGCAAAAACCAATTGACTTTTATTAGTATGGGTAGTAGAATGATTTCTAAGAGGGTTGGACGAAATTACCATCCGTCTGTTATTTTTGATTATGTCAAAAAAAGGAGAAAAGAAATGAAAAAGTACCTATCGTTCCTGCTTGCAATGACTATGGTTATTGCTATGTTCGCCGGATGCGGCGCTCCCCCTGCACCTGCGACTTCTGCTGCCCCTGCTCCCGCTCCTGAGGCTTCTGCAGCACCCGCAGCCCCCGCTCCTGAGGCTCCCAAGGCAGAAAAACTGAAGGTTGCTAACATCGTTAACGGCAACCTCGGCGACAAGTCCTTCTTTGATTCCTGCGAAGCAGGCCTCAAGAAGCTTGCCAGCGACGGCGTTATCGAATACAAGACCTTTGAGCTTGGTGCTACCGATGCTGACAAGCCCAAGTGGAAGACCACCCTGGACGAACTTGCCATGGGCGGCGAGTATGACCTCATCATCTGCGGCACCTGGCAGATGCCCGAATACCTGGCAGAGACTGCCAAGAACAACCCCGACCAGAAGTTCCTGTACTATGATGGCGAGTGCACTGCCCCCAACATTGCCAGCATTACCTACAAGCAGAACGACCTCGGCTACCTGGTAGGTACCGCTGCTGCTCTGATGACCACCTCCAACATTGAAAGAATGAATCCCGAAAAGATCATTGGATTTGTTGGCGGCGAGGATGGTCCCGTTATCAATGACTTCCTGGTAGGTTACATTCAGGGTGCACAGGCTGTTGATAAGGACATTAAGGTTGACACCCAGTATGTTGGCAACTTCTTTGATACCGGAAAAGGCAAAGAGCTTGCAAACGTTATGTTCAAGAACAAGTGCGATGTCGTTTGGGGCGTTGCAGGCGGAGCCGGTAACGGTGCTGCCGAGTCTGCCAAGGACAACAAGGGCTGGTTCATCGGCGTTGACTCTGACCAAGAGGCTACCTTTGCAGTCAGCCAGCCCGAAATGGCTGCTGTTACCGCTTTCTCTGGCCTAAAGAACATCGGCGATTCTATGGTTCTTGCAATCAATCAGATGAAGGATGGCAAGCTGGAATTTGGCAAGACCACCTCTTTGGGTCTTGGCGAAGGCGGCGTAGGCCTGACCACCACCGGCAACTACACTAAGCTTCCCGAGGATATCAGAAAGGCTCTTGACGGCCTGACCCCCAAGGTTGCTTCTGGCGAGATCAAGGTTAGCACTGCTTTTGACCCCGCTATTGACGTAAAGGCTATCAGAGAAGCTGCCCGTCCCTAATAGGACTAAGCTGCTGGCAGCTTACACTTTTGCAAAAGAAGGGGGAGCTGGCGCTCCCCCTTTACTATTACCCTACTAACATCAATGGGAGGAAATACTATATGGAGGATCAGAATATTGTAGTGCAGATGAATGGCATTACCAAGGTCTATCCAAATGGAATCGCCGCCAATCAGCATGTTGATTTTTCTGTACGCAAAGGAGAAATTCATGCTTTAATGGGTGAAAACGGCGCCGGAAAATCTACACTAATGAAGATGCTTTTTGGTTTGGAACAGCCCGAGGAGGGCGAAATTATCATTAATGGCGAAAAGGTTGTACTTTCCTCGCCAAATGTTGCAATCGCCAAGGGCATTGGAATGGTGCATCAGCACTTTATGTTGGTCCCCTCCCTGACTGTAGCGGAAAATATTGTTCTGGGTATGGAACCCAAAAAGGGTGGAGTGTTTCTCGACTACAATAAGGCTGTTGCAATTACCGAGGAGTATGCTAAAAAATACAATCTGCATGTAGAACCTCACGCAAAAGTGATGGACATCCCTGTAGGTATGAAACAGAAGGTAGAAATCCTAAAAGCCTTGGTGCGGGGTGCCCAGATACTCATACTGGACGAACCAACTGCAGTGCTTACCACACAGGAAACTACCGAACTCTTTAAGGAGCTTATTCACTTTAAAGAACAGGGTCATACTATTATCTTTATTTCTCACAAGTTAAAAGAAATAAAGCAGATTACCGATAGGCTTACCATCATGCGGGCAGGTAAATCTATGGGTGTCTTTAATACGTCTGATGTATCCGAGCAAGATATCTCCCGCCTTATGGTCGGACGTGATGTTGTGCTGAAGGTGAATAAGGAGAAGGCAGTGCCTACCGATACTATTCTCAAAGTCACCGATATTCACTATGAAAATGAGTATGGAAAGAAAATGCTCAACGGCGTCTCCTTTAATGTTCGGAAGGGCGAAATCCTGGGTATTGCAGGTGTCGAAGGCAACGGCCAGAAGGAAATGGTGGAGATGCTCTTTGATATGAACCGCCCCGATACCGGTAAAATTGAGGTGTGCGGCGAAACCATTACTGACAAGGGTCAGCGTTACATAAGAGGACTGGGCGTATCCCATATTCCCGAGGACAGAATGCTGTTTGGTGTTGCCGGCGGCGGAACCATTGAGGAAAATCTCATATCCGACCGTTATGACAAACCTCAGTTTAATAATGGCGCACTATTTAATATGAATGAAATACATGCGGAAAGCAAAAAGCTGATTGAGGACTATCTGGTGCTATGTAAGTCTGAAAAGCAGCAGGTGAAGATGCTTTCCGGAGGTAACATACAAAAGGTGGTTGTAGCCAGAGAATTTTCCTGCAATCCTAAGCTAATTATAGCTGACCAGCCTACCCGAGGCATCGACGTTGGCGCCACCGAGTTTATCCGCAGAAAACTGGTAGAACTTAGCCGTGAAGGTGCTGCTGTACTATTGGTATCGGCAGACCTAAACGAAATCATTGAGCTTTCCGACAGTCTTGTGGTATTCTATGGCGGCGAGATTGTGGCGTACTTTGAAGATACCTCTACCCTAACCGACCTAGAAATGGGTGAATACATGTTGGGGCTTAAACGTCAATCTATAGAAGAAATAAGGAGGGTGGCACATGCGTAAGAATTTTAAATTTGAGATTGTCCGCGGCGCCGCTTCCATTTTGCTGGCACTCAGTGTTGCCATGATTTTCATCTTCGTTATCAGCGAAACTCCCTTTGATGCGCTTTACAATTTGATTGTTGGTCCCTTTACCAAAGTGCGTTACTTCTACATTATTCTGGAGCGTATGATACCCATCATCTTTACCGGTCTTGCGGTTTGCGTTATGTTTAATGCAAACCAGTTTAACCTGGCTGCAGAAGGCACCCTCTTCTTTGGTGCTCTGATAGCTTCGGTGGTGGCTATCTACCTACAGCTTCCCCCTGTTCTGCATACTATCGTCTGTATTGCAGTCGCTATGCTGGTAGGCGGAATGGCAATGCTGATTCCGGCAGTACTGAAAACCAAGCTGGGAGCCAGCGAAATGGTATCCTCCCTGATGCTGAACTACATACTGCTACAGCTGGGTGTGTATCTGCTTAACTATTATTATGCAGACCGTACACAGGGTGCGACCATGTCCTACCCCTTCCAGCCCACCGCAAAGATTGCCAAGCTAATTCCCAAGACCAATCTGAGCTGGGGTATCGTTATTGCACTGGTGGCAACCGTTCTGGTTTCGCTCTTCCTCTACCGTACAAAATGGGGCTATGCTATACGCATTGTTGGCCTTAACAAGAGCTTTGCCAAGTATTCTGGTATCAAAGTTGGTGCAACCGTCATTATGTGTCAGGTTATCGGCGGACTGCTTGCCGGTATGGGAGGCGCTGTTGAGGTACTGGGCTACTACAACCGCTTTGAATGGAAACAGCTTCCCGGCTATGGTTGGGACGGTGTTACCATTGCTATTCTTGCAAAAAACAACCCTATCTTTGTCCCTGTCGCGGCATTCTTTATGGCCTACCTGCGCCGTGGCTGTGACCTAATGCAGCTAAATACCGATGTGCCTGCCGAAATGCTCAGCATTATTCAGGCAGTCATATTCCTCTTCTTTGCAGCGGAACAGTTCCTGTCCAAGTATCGCCACAAGCTGGTGGTTAAGGATGCTAAGGATGAGATTGCTGAAAGAGCAGTTGAAACTACTCAGAAAGGAGTTGAGGCATAATGCTGAAATCCATTCTTGAAACCATCTTCTCTATCGACTTTGCCTTCTCCATCCTACGCATTACCACCCCCATTCTTTTTGCCGCCTTGGCAGCAGTGGTTGCTGACCGCGCTGGCGTTACCAACATCGGTCTTGAAGGTATTATGATGATTTGCGCCCTTACTGGCGTTATCTTCAGTGCATGGACCCAGAGTGCAACCATCGGCCTCCTTTGCGCTATCTTTATGGGTATGCTGGTGGCTTTGGGCATTGGTTTCTTTGCTCTGCAGCTGAAAACCGATATTATTCTTGCTGGTATTGCGGTCAATATGCTGGGTGGTGGCGGTACAGTATTCTTTATGTATCTTGCCAGCGGCGACAGAGGCTACTCTGCGAACCTTGCCAGCAAGGTAATGCCTACCATCCACATTCCTATCATCAAGGATATTCCTGTGTTGGGTGAGATAATATCGGGACATAACCTGCTGACCTATGTAGCACTGCTCTGCGTATTTCTGGTGTGGGTACTGCTTTACAAAACCCCTCTTGGACTGAAAATTCGTGCCGTGGGTGAAAACCCCAACGCCGCCGACTCGGTAGGCGTAAGTGTCCGTCGCATCAGCTACATCGCACTGGGGCTTTCGGGTATCCTTGCCGGTTTAGGCGGTGCATTCATGTCCATGGGCTACATGTCTAGCTTTAACACCAATATGACAGCAGGCCGAGGCTTTATCGCTCTTGCTGCTGAAGCAATGGGTCGTGGCGAACCAATAGGTACCATGTTAGCCTCCTTCCTGTTTGGCTTTGCAGATGCTCTGGCAAACAACATGCAGCGTCTGGGGCTCCCTGCTGAGCTCCTCCAGATGACCCCATATGTATTTACCATTGTTGGTCTTTCTATCTATGCGGGCAGAACCATGAGCAAAAGCAAAGCAAAGAGCAAGAAGAAAGCAGTTCTCGGTACAAGCAACTAACAAAATTCAAAACTATGATACTGCTGTGGAGCCAATGACCATTTGGTACCACAGCAGTATCCATCTTATCTGTAGTGGAGGCTCTATGAAAAAGATACCAATCATACTGGACGGCGATCCCGGTCACGACGACGCCATTGCGTGGGTTTTGGCAAATGCCTCTCCCCTCTTGGATATCCGGGCTGTCACCTCGGTCTGCGGAAACCAGACTATTGAAAAAACCACCTATAATACTATGCGCATTATGACACTCATTGGGCTTCGTGCTCCTTTGGGCAAGGGTATATCAAAACCACTAGTGTCAGAAGCCATTATTGCACCTACTGTCCATGGAAAATCCGGACTGGATGGTCCAGCACTGCCTGAGCCGGACTTTGAGCTGTCTCCCCTATCCGCTGTGGAACTCATGGCAAAGGTTCTTCGGGAAAGTGAAGAAGCCGTTACACTGGTGCCAACCGGCCCCCTGACCAATATTGCTGCACTGCTGCTGGCTCACCCTGAGCTTAAAGGAAAGATAAAGCAAATCTCCCTTATGGGTGGTGGTATAAAAAGCGGAAACTGGACTCCTGCTGCCGAGTTCAATATACTTGTAGACCCCGAAGCAGCCAAGCTGGTGTTTGGTTCCGGTATTCCCATTATCATGGCGGGGCTGGATGTAACCGAGCGGGCTTTGGTTTGCCCGGAGGACTCTGCACGGATACGGGCAGTGGGCAACCACGTTGCCGAGGTTGTAGCTGACTGGCTGGAGTTTTTCTACCAGTTTCATAAGGCTCGTGGCTATGCAGGCGCCCCTGTACACGACGCGGTAGCTGTGGCTGCACTCATTAAGCCTGAGATAATGACCACCAAGCACTTGTTTGTGGATGTGGAAACCGGTGGCGACTACTGTAAGGGTGCTACCATTGCCGACATGAACGGCTCCACCAAGAATCCTCCCAACACTACCGTTATTTTTGATATTGACCGCCCCGCCTTTATTGACCTTTTGGTAGAGGCAGTGACCTATTACGGCGAAAGGAGTGAATGAGATGACAAAGATTCCAGTAATGATAGACTGTGACACTGGCATAGATGACGCTGCGGCGCTCATTCTTGCCTTTGCCTCAAATGAGCTTGAAATCTGTGGAGTTACCACTGTTGCAGGTAACGTAGAGCTTTCTAAAACCACCCCCAACACTCTGAAAGTACTGGACCTGATAGGTGCACAGGTACCTGTTTATATAGGTGCAGACAAGCCCCTGTTCCGCGAACTACACACTGCAGCAGAGGTGCATGGCAAAGATGGATTGCAAGGCATAGAACTTCCTGAAAGCAAGAGAACCACCGAAAAGGAAGCTGCATGGGATGCTATTCACCGTGAAGCGGTGCGTCTGGGTGGAAAGCTACAGCTAATTGCTGTAGGACCCTTGACCAATATTGCCATTGCTCTTTCTAAATATAATAACCTTCCCCAGCTTATTGAGCGCATTGTAATTATGGGTGGCGCTGTCGGCTGTGGAAACACTACCCCTGCTGCGGAGTTTAACATCTATGTTGACCCCGAAGCTGCCGAAATGGTATTTCGCAGTGGCATTCCCGTTTATGCCTGTGGGCTGGATGTTACCCATAAATCCACCCTGAATGGTGCGGAGATTGAAAAGATACGGGCGGTTGGTACCCCTGTGCATAGGTTCTTTGCAGAAGTCTGTCAACATAGCCTAAACCACTCACTGAAGTTCTACGGACAGGATGGCGCACACCTTCACGATCCTTGTGCCCTGATGTATGCGCTGGATAGCAGCTACTTTACCACCAAACGTTGCTGGGTAGGTGTGGAGACTAAGGGCACCATTACCCGGGGCAGAACTGTCACCGACCTCTATAGTGACGCCAAGCATGAGCCCAACGCATGGTTTGTTGTGGACATAGAGCGGGAGAAATTTGTTGAGCGTATTATGGCAATGCTAAATGTGGATTAACCTTTAATAAGTTATAGTAAAGCAAAAAAGCACCCCTAGGGGTGCTTTTTTGTTATGTCATATTATTTCTGTTCATGCATGGCTACATAGGCAGCTATCAGCTCTACTACACTGTCAATGCCTATGGCACTATTAATGCAAAGGTCATAGTGATTCCCTTGACCCCACTTTAGGAAGGAGTAGTAGTCATAATAAGCCGCACGACGCTTATCAGTTTTTGCAACCTCGCCAGCAGCCTTATCACTGGGTATACCATATTCCTCCACAGCTCTTTTTACACGGTCTGCCATGGGCGCATGAATAAAGATGTTTATCATATTGTCGCGTTCCTTCAGGATATAGTCCGCACAGCGCCCCACAATCACACAGGGGCCTTTATCAGCTACATCATGAATAACCTGAGACTGCACCATAAAGAGACGGTCAGACAGCGGAAAATTGCCCGATGCGGTATCCTTGAGCACCGACATGGAAAAAATAAAGCTGTTGGTAGCACCCTTTTCATCGTTTTCCTCAAACAACTTCTCCGATGCACCAATCTGCTTTGCGGCAATAGCGATAATCTCCTTGTCATAGTAAGGGATACCAAGTTTTTCCGCTAACTTTTGTCCAATTTCCTTGCCGCCGCTGCCGTATTCACGGCTTATGGTTATAATGCTCTTTGTTGCCATACAAACCACTCCTTATAACATATTGCTGCAAGTTTAAATCGTAGTCTCCTCCACTGAATCCTCACTGACCCGCCAGTCTTCTTCGTCCCACTCTTCATCCCACAGGTCATCATCACCATCGCAGCCTTCACAGAAGCTATCTTTGTTTCTGCGAACTGCAATAAAGCCAATGACAACAGTTGCCAAGAGAACAATGGCACATACTATCCCCATGATTGCCTTTATACCTAGTTTCATTATATCGTCCTCCATCTTTATAAATATTTTGAATATCGTTTATATGCCTTTTGGGGCTGCTATAAGAAACTTTATAGCAATTCCCTGCTCTGCAAACATATCCTCGTGCTCGGTGGTTACATTTTCAGTAAAGTTTGAGTTGTGGAGATCGTAGGTGCAGTATCGTACAGTATAACCAGCCTCTTGGACATAGAGCAATGTATCCTCAAAAAGCGGCAAATCATCGGTTTTAAACCAAATTTCTCCGTCCATACTAAGGAAGGTTTTATACTTTAGGAGCTGCCGTGTATGGGTCAGGCGATGCTTGGCATGTCGTTCTTTAAACCACGGATTACAAAAATTGATATAAATGCGCTCCACTTTATCCTGTTCACCAATCATATTATCAATACGCTCAATATCATAGGACATTAAGCGCAGATTGTCTTGTGGTGCAAACTCAGACACGCTGTAAAGCCTTTCGACTTTACGCTTTGCAAGGCCTAAAACCTCACTTTTCAGATCTACTGCGATATAATTCACATTTGGATTTTCACTGCCCAACCTTGCTATAAACCGTCCTTTACCACATCCAAGCTCCAAATGCATGGGGTTATTATTCCCAAACTCTTGTTGCCAACGGTTTCTATTCAGTATAGGATCATCCACGAAGAAGCTACACTCTGCAAGCTCGGGTCTGGCCCATGGTTTTCTTCTTAGTCTCATTGCCTGCCTTTTTTCCTGCTTTCCTCAGTTTTAGGTGGTTCAATAGCATCAAGTAGCTGCTCTGCAAGCAGCGTTCTGCACTGTGCCTCAGCCGCAAGCTGCACTGCCAGCACTGCAAGTGCCGTGTTACCTGTAACTCCTGCAGCCTCACAGCGTTCTGCCGCTTCTCGTATAAGCTCTCGTGAACGCTCTGTAGAACTGGCCTGCGCCTCCAAAAACAACCTATATAGGGTGTCCTCGTCCTCGCTACTCTGCACTGTAGCAGATATTTTCCCCAAATCCTGCATGGACAGTACCTTTTTCAGCTGACCTACCATGCTAAGCCCCAGCACATGCTGTTTCTGATACCGCTTGTGTATCGCTGTAGGAATTAGCTTAGCCTTGGTGTAATTGTTAACCATGGTATTGGTCACAAACGCAGTATCCTCTCCCCTTTTAACCGCCTTTAGCCGCTTATCCAAAAAGGTTAGCAGCTGGTCCATATAAAGATCCAGCTCCGGTACTTCCTCCGGCTTTATCTGTGGAACCTGACAAGCCTTCTCCGCTATTTCTTCTGCCCTTTGCTTCCAGTCCATATCTTCAACTCTTTTCTGCTGTTTATAAAGTGTAAAAATCCGAATATTTCCTGCTCTCATTATAAATTAAAAAAGCGATACCGTCAACAAACTTCCGATAAAGCATTGCTAAAATAGCACTTTCGTACTATAATGTCTCTACAAGCCATTTTTAAGTTATACACAGGGCGGTTTTCGCCCTTATATGTAATTATATCATCGGAAAGAAGGATAACAACAATGCAGAGGACCGAGCTTAAAAACCTATTTGCAAGCGTAAACAACTACATTGATTCACAGGTTACCGTAGGCGGATGGGTAAAGACCATTCGTGATTCCAAGTCTATCGGCTTTATTGAGCTGAATGACGGAACCTCCTTCCGTAATCTTCAGATAGTTTTTGAGGATGCAAAGCTTCCTAATTTTAACGATATTGCAAAGCAGAATGTAGGCGCGGCTCTGGTGATTACCGGAAATATTGTGCTTACTCCTACCAACAAACAGCCCTTTGAGCTGCACGCCTCGGAAATACTGGTGGAGGGCGCATCTTCCCCTGATTTCCCCCTGCAGAAGAAGAAGCATACGCTGGAATATCTGCGTACAATACAGCATCTGCGTCCTCGTACCAACACCTTCAGTGCAGTTTTTCGTGTGCGCTCTGTTGCCGCTTACGCCATTCACAAGTTCTTTAATGAGCGCGGCTTTGTATATGCCAATACCCCCATTATCACCGGAAGTGACTGTGAAGGTGCAGGCGAAATGTTCCGCCTGACCACGCTGGATATGGAAAACCCACCCCGTACCCCCGAGGGAAAGATTGACTATACCCAGGACTTTTTCGGCAAGGAAACCAACCTGACCGTTTCCGGTCAGCTAGAAGCAGAGTGCATGGCTATGGCTTTCTCCAAGGTATACACCTTTGGACCCACCTTCCGTGCAGAAAAGTCCAATACACCCCGCCATGCTGCGGAATTCTGGATGATGGAACCGGAAATTACTTTTGCTGACCTGAATGATGATATGCAACTGGCTTCCGATATGATTAAATATGTTCTGCGCTATATAATGGACAACTGCTCCGATGAAATTGCTTTCTTCAACCAGTTCTACGATAAGGAACTCATTACAAGACTTGAAAACGTAGTAAGCTCTGAGTTTGGAAAGGTAACCTACACCGAAGCAGTAGAGATACTGGAAAAGGTAAAAGACCAGTTTGAGTATCCCGTATACTGGGGCTGCGACCTGCAGACCGAGCATGAGCGTTATCTCACTGAAAAGGTGTTTGGCAAACCTGTGTTTGTCATTGATTACCCCAAGGAGATTAAGGCTTTCTATATGCGTATGAATGATGACAATAAGACAGTAGCCGCTATGGACCTTCTGGTTCCTGGCATCGGTGAGCTTATCGGCGGGTCTCAGCGTGAGGAACGTTTGGAAAACCTTGTTGCACGCATTAAAGAGCTTGGCCTCCACGAGGAAGATTACTGGTGGTATCTGGACCTTCGTCGTTTTGGCGGAGCCAAGCATGCGGGCTTTGGCCTAGGCTTTGAGCGCCTTATTATGTATATTACCGGTATGACCAACATCCGTGATGTACTCCCCTTCCCCAGAACCACTGGCAGTGCAGAGTTCTAGGAATACCCTAGCCGAAAAATATTCAGGGCAGCCAATCCGTTTGTATCGGTTTGGCTGCCCTATGTTTTTACACTTCTCTTTGTTCTCCATACCAAGCAAGGGCATTCTGCTCTATATCTTTTACAAAAGCATCCTTGCCATCGCAATAACCATCAATGCTATCATGGAATTTTTCAGCCAGTTCTGCCTTTAAATCCCCGTACTCCTTAGCCACCTGTGGGTGCGTTCTCAAATAATCTCGGACTGCCAGATGGCGACGAATATCTGTGCGGTTGTTTTCTTCGAATATGTGGATATGATGGGTACGGTTATCCCCACCTTTACGAAAGAATCGTCGCCCAGGCATGCCATACTCACCCATACATTCATAGCCCAGTTGTTCAAACTCTTCATTGTGTATGTCTACAGCAGCTACATCCTTTACCACAGGCATAATATCAATAACGGGTTTTGCCCGCAATCCTTTCACCGAAGTACTTCCAATATGATGTATCTCCACCAGTTCGGCATGTAAAATACGCTTTATTTCGAAAGCTTCCCTTTCATACATCTCCGCCCATAGTGGGTTATGTTCAGCTGCTATAATATACTGTATCATCTTTATTTCTCCTTGTTTTTTATTCCTTAAGAGTTCCCTTATACCAACCTTCTACGCCACCCTTTTTTACATGATACCCTCTGCTTGTCCGCTTTATGACCGATAACCTGTCCCCTACCGATACTGGCAGCAGATAGTCCGTGTATTCCGGGCAGTAAGGCTCTGCACTATCGATATCACAGATGTAAGAGTTTTCTATCCAAAGGCGATATCCGGAAGAAAGATGTTCTCCGTAAGAAAATTCTTCATCCCGCTTTAGAATTTTAATGGCGCTGTCACTATACGTGATATTAATAGACATTTCAGAAGCCTGTTGAGGCGTCACAGCAACCGCAGTAGGCAAATCGTCCCAGTATGCAAAAGAAAACTCCTGTGAACCTACATAGGGGATAATTAGGGCATTGAGCTGTCCTGCCGGCTTAACTCCACAGCCACCGTCAATGCTTATAATATGCTGAGCCTCATTAACGTTTGGCAGATGGCAGGCCCGTGTTTTATCCTGTAGCACAGCAGGCCAGTGCCCCACAATTACATATTTATCAAAGACAAACCCCTTTGCTACAAAATTATCGTTCTTGAGGTATTCGAAGGGAGCTTGCATATCCAATCGCGCAAGGTTACATGTAGGAATACCCCCATGTACAAAGGTATAGGCTTGGGTGTCTAAAACAGTCGGAAGGCTTAGTAAGTATTGATATTCCGCAGCCATGCGGGTTTGAAAGGCGGTTCTGATTGCAGGAATATCTTGTGGGCAGGTTAAGGGCATCCCCAACCGATGGCTGACCTCCGCAAAAAGACTGCCCCCAAAGGTTTGGTTACGTGCACACAGCTCCTCAAACACCTGCTCCAGTGGCTCAGGGCTATCTTCTTGAAAGCACTCCATCATCCATCCATCCACATTGCCCATAAGAACATACACTGTGTGTGTGTTTTGTAGTTCCATAAGGAAGCGGATGGTATCCACGTTCTGTACGCCCCGTTCAATGAGGTCTCCTACAATAATTAGAATATCCTCCTTGGAGAAGCTTACCTTTTGCAAAAGTGCCTTTAGGTAGTTTAGATGCCCATGAATATCGCTGATGCAGATAATACGCCGCCCTTCGGGCAGAACTACTCGCTTTATAATTGTATTCGTAATCAAGAAAATCCCTCCGGTATTGTTACGTCCCTATGACATATTCCCTAGCAATAGTACAAACAGAATACCCATCATCAGTGCTGTCATAGATATTTTTGGTGTCTTCCCGCTTTGGGAGGTTGGTATCAGCTCCTTACAGGATACATATATCATCATACCTGCCACCGCGCCCATAACCATTCCCATGGCATAGGGATTGATGTATGCAAAGATACTTTTCCCTAGGAAAAACCCCACTATTACCGGCAGCGCAGTGGAGGCAGACTGCAAAAACGCCCGAAGACGTTTTCCTGTGCTGTAGTAATAGGGTGCAGAGCTGCAAATACCCTCTGGAATGTCGTGGGTAGCGATTGCAATGGCAATGAGCATAGCCTTCCCTCCCTGGGACATATGGGTGCCGGCTGCCATAGCGATACCCTCGGGGAAGTTATGGATAAAGATAGCCGCTATCATCATTAGTGAAGCCGTTTCTAGCTTTGCCCTACTTTTTCCGCTGCCACGTTCCACCCCGTTTACAAAGTCACCGGCCAGCATCATAACCAACACACCAATAGAAACACCCAGCATGCAGCCTACTGTTCCACCCATCATAATGCTTTCGGGTATCATCTGTAAAAAAGATATCCCCAGCATGGTGCCACCTGCAAAGCTAAGCATGCCAAAGAGCAAACTTTCTCCTGGACGTATAGCAACACCAATGAGAGAGCCTAGCAGCGGCCCCATTAGCGATATGCCCAGTATCTTCATCTCCTCTAAGCTCATACACATCACCCCTTTTGCCATCATACGGGCGACATGGACGAATTATACCTAGCCAAACAGATTATGCATAACAAGCAGTGTGCCATATATGATAGGCTGATGCAGGATGTAGATGAGAAGGGTATGTTTGCCTATAGCGGCAAGCGGTTTACAGTGAGAGCGATAGAAGTATGCAGGGAGTCGTCCCGCTTTTATGCTTTTCCCACAAAACCCACCTGCTAAAAATGCAAAAAACCAAGGCATAAGAGGATAGTAGTCGGCTGATGTTAGCCCCGTACACATAAAACCCAGTGGAAATAGCAGTGGCTGGTTGTAAAGAAAAGCCGGAAGCTGTACAGTAAGCCCCCACCCTGCAATGCCAAGCACACCATAGTAGATATCAAAGGTTATGCAAAACAATAGCAGTGATACGACAAGCCCCACGCCGGAGGGGATTTTATTAAGAGGTTTCTCCAGCAGGCCATACAGTATCATGGCAACACCAAAAAAGTGTAGTATTCCAAAGATAATGAGCTGTGATGGCATGGCTATGTAGGTGGCAATAGTCAGCACCATAGCGAAAGCCAGCGTTTTCAGCCCACGCTTCATGTTACTGTGGCTAAAGTGTGAGGATATGCCAGAAATCATGATAAGTAGAAACACAAAGAGATTACGCAGATTATTCATAGTGGGAGAAAAGAACCAATCCCACTCCATACCAAACAGTATCAGGTCATATACCAGATGGTACCATACCACAAACAGTATTAAAAAACCTCGAAATTCATCTAAAAAATGTACCCTGCCGCCGCTGTAATTGCTCAAACCATTCACGCACTCCTATCCTGTAACATTCCTAGCATAAGTATATCAAAAAGTGTTGTAAAAGGCGAGTGTTTATTCTATACTAGTAAAGATAGCGAAAACTTTATATACAGGAGATGTTACTATGACAGATATGTTAGACGAACAGCGCACATGGGTAGAGGTATCCCTAGATGCTCTGGGTCATAACTATAATAATATTAGAAGTCTTTTACACTGCAAATACCTTGCGGTAGTAAAAGCTGATGCCTATGGGCACGGAGATGCTGTTATCTCGACAGCCTTACAGGAGCTTGGGGCCGACTGGTTTGGTGTCGCTACCATACAGGAAGCCGTATCTCTACGCAAAAACGGCATTGTAAAACCTATTCTGATTTTTGGTTATACCTCCCCTACTTCTGCTGCCCTGCTGGCATCGGAACATCTGACACAAGCGGTGTATTCCCAGGAATACGGCTTGGCACTGAAAGCTGCTGCCGAGGAAGCAGGCGTTACACTGGAATGCCACCTAAAGCTGGATAGCGGTATGGGTCGACTTGGCTTCAATACACAAAACCCCCATCTGGCGGAGGATGCCAAAGAAATAATGGGGGGCAATCTACAGCTAACCGGTACCTTTACACATTTTGCTGTTGCTGATGAACTTAGTGATCGCTCGGTGGATTTTACCAGAGAACAGCTGCACCGCTTTCAGGAGGCTTGTACTCATTTGGAGCAGGCGGGCATTTCTACCGGTTTGCATCACTGTGCAAACTCGGCCGCAGCCATCCTCTACCCTGAAACCCAGCTGGATATGGTGAGAGTAGGCATTTCACAGTATGGTTTCGCCCCTTCCGACGAGCTTGCAGGGAAAGTACATCTCACCCCTCTTATGACCTTCTGCTCTACCATTGCTATGGTTAAAGAGATTGAGGTTGGAGATACTTTAAGCTATGGCCGCATATATACCGCCGACAGCAAACGCCGCATAGCCACCATTACAGTAGGCTATGCGGACGGATACCCTCGGAAACTTGGAGGGATTGCACAGGTTATTATACGGGGACAGTATGCCCCTGTGGTGGGGCGGGTCTGTATGGATCAGCTGATGGCGGATGTAACCCATATTCCCGACAGCTGCATGGGCGACCGTGTAATACTGGCCGGCAGTGAGGGCGACTGTGAAGTTACCTTTGAACAGCTTGCAGCGCTTACCGATACGGTACACTATGAGCGTATCTGCGCTATATCTCGAAGGGTGCCGCGAATTTATACCTCTGATAGCGGCAATCCCGATCATCTGGTACTACGGTATTCCCCCATCTCACCCTCGTCGCACCCACCGCTGTAGTAGAAGATAAAATCATCTACATCCCCCAATACACCAGACCATAGTCCTTTGTGAATACCGCCTTTTTCCTCAACCTGTGAATCATTCTCATCTTCGCCATAGTATACAGGTCTGTACGTCATTCTGAAATCACCCTTTTTACATATATTAGTTGTCTATTCCATGTTGCTATTTGCAATGGAATATCTACTATTATATGCAAAGCAATGTTAAAAATTACGGGAGGACTGCGAATTTTGAAAGTGCTTTTAACTTTATTTTTGGTCTTTGCTAAAATAGGTAGCGTTACCTTTGGCGGAGGCTACGCCATGCTTTCCATTCTACAACGGGAGGTTTGTGAAAAGTACCACTGGGTTTCCAATGAAGACATTATGGATTATTACGCCATTGGCCAGTGTGCTCCCGGTATTATTGCAGTTAATACCGCTACCTTTGTGGGCAATAAGGTAGCAGGTATATGGGGTGGCATATCGGCCACTGTGGGGATGGTATTCCCCTCGGTAGTGGTCATCACCGTCATTGCTGCTTTCATTCAAAACTTTGCAGAACTTCCACTGGTGCAAGATGTCTTTACCGGTATCCGTGCAGCTGTCTGTGCACTCATCATTTCCGCAGTTGTAAAGCTTTGGAAAAACGCCATAGTTGATAAGGTTACCCTAGCTATCTTTCTTGCGGTTTTTGGGTGCAGTATCTTTACTGACCTTTCCCCCGCCATATTTGTGGTACTGGCTGGAGTAGCAGGAATATTCCTCCACGGCAGAAAGGCGGCAAAACAATGATACTCTTGCAGCTTTTCTGGGAATTTTTTAAAACAGGACTATTTTCCGTAGGCGGCGGACTGGCTATACTACCTTTCTTGTATGATATGTCGGCTGCTACAGGGTGGTTTACTGAACTGCAACTGGCTGATATGATTGCCATTTCAGAATCTACCCCCGGGGCAATCGGCGTTAACATGGCCACCTATGTAGGCTACACAACTCAGGGACTTGTAGGCAGTATCGTTGCGACGCTGGGTCTCATTACACCTTCGCTCATTATCATTCTTATCATAGCACGTTTTTTAAGCTCCTTTAACGAAAAGCCACAGGTGCGCAGTGCTTTTTATGGCCTACGCCCCGCCTCTGTGGCTCTTATAGCGGCAGCAGCTCTGTCGGTCATCAAGATATCTATTGTACGGCTGGATGCCTTCCGCAGCAGCGGAATGCTCTCCCAGCTCATTCATTGGAAATCGCTGATATTGGCTATTGTCCTATGGGTGCTTATGGAAAAGAAAAATCTACATCCCGTTGTGGTCATTGCCATAGCTGCAGTGTCCGGAATTGTCTTTAACTTTGCAGGAGCATAAAAAAGACCGCTTTTCAGATAATGAAAAGCGGTCTTTTTTTATAGCATATTACTGGTCCAGTTTTTCTACAGCTTCCTCAACTGCTGCTGCAGTCTCTTCCACTGCAGTTTCAACTGTGGCAGCTATCTGCTCTACAGTTTCCTCCACGGTGGCGGCTATCTCTTCCGCAGTCTCTTCCACCTCAGAGATATCAATAATCTCAGTATCAACCACATACTCGTTTTCGGTCACAGGAACAAGCTTGGTCCCACACTTGGTGCAGAAGGAAGCACTCATAGGATTCTTTTCGCCGCACTGGGTACAGAATATATCGGTCCCACTTACGGGTGTAGTTTTGCGAAGCTCCTCAAGAGTCTTGTACAGGCTGTCCAGTTCCTTAACCAGCATCTCCTGCAGTTTTAGGCTATCTTTGCCGGTTTTAAAGGCTTCATAAACAATCATGCCCAGGCGCTCATTTACCTCACCGATCTGCGCATTCAGTTTCGCTTCGGCCAGCTTTGCCTTGGAGGTGTCTACCACTTCCCCGACAACATCTCCCGCAATCTTTCCTGCTGTAACTGCAACTTCCTTAGCTTTTTGAATGAGTTCGTCAAATGATACTGTCATAAGTAAAAAACTCCTTTTCTGTTTATTACAGCGGAAAATTTAGAATGCTCCGCTTTCTATCTAACATTGTATCAAATCTTTCCATATATTCATAGGGGTATTTCAAATTAAATATTCGTTCTATTCTGACATTTTCCTCACCATATTGTTCGCTGTCGCCCTGCATGACCAGCTTGGTGACACCCCCAGCGCCTACAGATAAAATAGTATGGGTTTCATCCATAATAAAAATGTTGTAGCGGCACTCCTTGCCTTTTCGTGAAAAGCCTACATTTTCCAAGGAATCTACCGTTCCCTTCTGCCGGTATAGGTAATAAGGAACGTAACCTAGCTCTGCCAGCCTGCGCTGAGAGTAGCTTATCATTCGGGACACAGGAGATTCCGCTTCCGCCCCTGTGCCCAGTATGGTCTGTTTGTTGCCTATAAGTCGGGCAGCACGCTTTACAGTAAGTGCGTGCACCGTAATATTGTCGGGAGAAAGTGCAGCTACCTGTTCCAACGAATTTTGGAAGGACTGTAGGGTGTCATCGGGTAAACCCGCTATTAAATCCACATTTATGGCTGTAAAGCCAAACTGCTTAACAGTATTATACGCATCAAAAAAGTCCTTGGCGCTATGTTTTCTTCCAATTGATTCCAATATATCATCATTTATAGTCTGACAGTTCACGCTGATTCTATCCACACCCAGCGTGCGCATAACCTCCAGTTTATCGAGGGTTATGGTATCCGGCCTACCGGCCTCTACGGTAAACTCTGTGCAGTGGGAAAGGTCAAAGCACTCCCGCACTACCGTAAGCACCAGCTCCATTTGCGGGGCTGTCAGCACCGTAGGAGTACCGCCGCCCATATAGACCGACTGTAGAACAAGACCCTTCTCCTCTACTATTTTTGCAGTTTCCCGCAGTTCATGGCAAAGTTTTTCCAGATACTCCGGTATAAGCTTCCATGTCTTTTCTATGGAGTGAGAGACAAAGGAACAATAGCTACAGCGAGATGGGCAAAATGGTATAGAGATATAGAGGCTATAGCCACGGGGCAAGGCAGAGGTTACAATATCCTGTTGCACTTCGTCGGTAAGGCGGCAAAGTGCTGCTTTTTCCTGTGTAGTTAGGTACTGCTCTATAAAAACAGCTTCAATGTCGCGGGGGGATTTGCCTTCGGTGCGCAGCTTCCTGGCAAGCTTCACAGGACGAATTCCAGTAAGCACACCCCAGTCAATGGTACGGCCGGTAAGCTCGCTAAGCAGCCTGTAAAGCAGCTTCCCAAGCTCAATGGGCGCGTTTATGTCGGAACTGCACAGCGTATCACTGCAGTTGAGGCTTCTGCCGTCGGGAAGATGTAACGTTACCGAAATGCAGTGTCCGCCCGTGCACTCCTGCTCAGTGGGCAGTACCACCGCCTGAGTATGGTCTATGCTCTCCCCTATCCTTACCCACTGCATCTCCTCAGAAGGGAAAAAGAGCCGGGCCACATTGCTCAGCTCATATTGTAGCTTTTGGCTATCTGTTACTATAATCATTGTACTGTTCTCTCCACCGATATGATGCCGCTTATCTTCCTAAGCGAAGCAATAATACTCTTCAGTTCATCCAGGTCACTGATACCGATGGTCACCTGTATGCTGGAAAGATGATCCTTCATCTCCCGGGCAAGCAGTGTGTGAATGGGCAGCCGCATGTTGCTTAGTGCAATACTTACATCTGCAAGCAGGCCCTGACGGTCGGAACCAATAATTTCAATGGTAGACTTGAAGGTTTCACGAACCTCGGAAGCCCAGATGCACTGCACCCAACGCTCCGGCTCATTGTTGGCATTTATTACGTTGACGCAATCTTTTTTGTGTATGGAAACGCCAAATCCACGGGTAATAAAGCCGGTAATATCATCACCGGGCAGCGGATTGCAGCAACGGGCAAATTTGACCAGACATCCCTCCAGCCCCTCCACGATAACACCGCTGGAAGCCTTGGATTCCTTGCGCTTTTTGGGTATATTCTGAACCACAAGGTCATTTTTGGGTTCTGCTCGGTAAATCCTTGCAAAGTCTTCCTTTACCCTAGGCATAATCTTTTGCAAAGACAGGCCGCCATAGCCAATAGCCGCATAGAAATCATCTATGCTGTTATACCGCTGACGGGTAGCAAGGTCGCTCATAAAGCTTTCCTTGTCCTCGTCCGGAATACTTATCAGGTTGCGGCGGAACTCTCGCTCCACTGCTGTTCTGCCCTCGCTGACGTTCTCCTCACGCTTTTCCTTCTTAAACCAGCTGCGTATCTTGTTTTTAGCTTCGGAAGTACGCACAATATTAAGCCAGTCACGGCTTGGGCCATTGCCCTTTCCGGACGGAGTTATAACCTCTACAATCATGCCGGTTTTAACCTTGAAATCCAGCGAAACCATACGGCCGTCAACCTTAGCACCGGTCATCTTATTGCCTACTGCCGAATGTATGGCGTAAGCAAAATCTATAACCGTAGCTCCTAAAGGCAGACTGACAACGTCTCCCTTGGGGGTAAAAACAAATACTTCCTCGGGGGCAATATCACTTTTGATGGATTTTACTATATCCTCTACATCGTCGGACTCCTTCTGGGATTCCAGCAGCTGCCGTATCCACGACAGACGCAGGTCCAGGCTATCCTTTCCGTTAAGGCCTACCTTGTACTTCCAGTGCGCTGCAACACCATATTCGGCGGTGTAGTGCATATCCCATGTGCGTATCTGCACCTCGAATGGGATACCTTCCTTGTCAATGACGGTGGTGTGCAGAGACTGGTACATATTCTGCTTGGGCGTAGAGATATAGTCTTTAAATCGATTGGGAATAGGGCGCAGCATATCATGAATAACGCCCAGAATATTGTAGCATTCCAGAACGGTATCCACTATAATTCTTACGGCGTAAACGTCGTAGATTTCGTCAATATTTCTCCCCTGCATATATACTTTGCGGTAGATGCCATACATGCTCTTGACCCGTCCATAAAGCTGGGCGTTCAGATGCTCTGCGGCCAGACGTTCATTGATGCGGGTAATAATACGGTTTAAGAAAGCTTCCCGCTCATCCTTACGCATGGCAAGCTGTTCTTCTATTTCATTACAGGCTATGGGATCCAGATAGTGCAGAGAAAGGTCTTCCAGCTCCTCTTTGAGTCCACTGATACCCAGGCGGTGTGCTAAAGGTGCATACACCTCCATGGTCTCCAGTGCAATCATCCGCTTCTTATCTTCGGACTGGTAGTCCAGTGTACGCATATTATGGAGCCTGTCGGCAAGCTTAATTATAATAACCCGAACATCCTGTGCCATAGCCAACAGCATTTTTCGGACGTTTTCCGCTTGCTGCCGCTCACGGGAGGAGAAGGGTATGCCACCCAGTTTGGTAACACCATCTACCAGCAGTGCTACGTCAGCACCAAAGTTCTTCTTAATGTCATCTACAGTAGAAGGTGTGTCCTCAACAACATCATGTAAAAGCGCAGCAACAATAGAGTCGGTATCCATACCGAGCTCTATCAGAATAATGGCAGCATGAACAGGATGCTCGATATATGGGTCTCCCGATTTGCGTAGCTGCCCCTCATGGGCACCTTTGGCATATAGGTAGGCTCTCTCTATCCGGTCCATATCATACTGTTTATTCGTTTGTTCTATGGCTTCCCGTAGTTTCTCAAATATACCGTCTGTTTCTTTCAAGCTGTTACCATCCCCTTTGCCGCCGGACTATTATTCATGAACAAGCTTCATGGCGGCTAACTTCTTGTATGTAGGTGCATCGGGTATATTTGCCTTACCTGATGCCGGTAGAACTGTGTAAATTGTGTTTCCACTCTGACGAACTGAGGAAATGAGGTTTAGCTCGGTTAAGATATCCAATGACACCATCAGTCGGAAATAACCAAAGGCCTTACCCAATCGGGAAAAGAGCCAATCTGCTCCTCCACTGTAGGGTGAAAGCTCCCGCAACAGGCGAAACGCAATAGATAGCTCCTCACGGCTATATAGGTTTGCTGTTACGTCTTCTGGGGAAAAAGCCTCTCCTCTGCGAAAGCTATCATAAAGCTCACAACCATGGAGCTTTGCCTCCATGGGGAAGGAGGAAGGTACAAGGCTGACTATCCTTATGAAAGGGCGGTCCACACCCTTATAACTATTCACTGAAAGAGCCACCGCACAGTCCACCAAAGTTCCTATGGTAATGGGAAAGCCCGCTGCAGTCATTCCAAAATACAGAACTTCCAGCCTGGCATCGCCGAAAGAAAGCCCCAGCCGCAGGTGATTCCCATTTCCAATGGGTGTTATGCTTTCCAGTACCATTCCCCGCAGCACGGGAACCGGCTGCGGATTGCCGCAACCGTAGGGCTGTAGGCTTTCCAGAAGCTGAATGTTTTCCAGTGTAATATCGGTAGGAAGAATGTCGCTATCTACCATGAGGCAGTGCCTTGGCATAACCGGATACTGCTGCGCACTATACTGCGCTAGAGCCGCCTGAAACTCGGAAAGTTTGTCACCGGCTAAGGACAGGCCTGCCGCCATAGGATGCCCGCCGTATTTTATAAGCAGGTGCCCACAGGCATGTATGGCATCAATGATGGAGTAACCCTCCACACTACGGGCAGATCCCCGCAGTTCGCCGTCCTCCATCTGGGTTAAAACGATGCAGGGCTTTCGGTAACGCTCTACAAGCCTGGCAGCGGTAATGCCGATGACACCCGGGTGCCATCCTTTACCACTGACCACCAATACCCGTGATGCGGTTATTTCAGGCTGTTCACTGATAAGCTTCCCGATATCTGTCACGATATCCGCTTCTATCGCCTTGCGTTCACTGTTAAGACTGTCTATCTTTTTGGCAAGTGTTTCCGCTTCTTCGGGGTCCTGACAGAGCAGCAGCTCCACAGCAAGGTCCACCGAGGCTATTCTGCCTGTTACATTAATTCTGGGGGCTATACCAAAACTGATTTGCTCACTTGTTATGCTATCCAGGGATATACCGGCTACCCGAGCAAGAGCGATAAGCCCTTCCCGTTCGGTAACAGCCATTGCCGATAGCCCCGCTCGCACCAAAAGGCGGTTTTCATCTACAAGAGGAACAATGTCCGCCATGGTACCTAGCGCTGCCAAATCACCATATAGCTCCAACAGCATGCCTTCGGTATCGTTTTCCAATGCCGAAAGTAGCTTCCACACTACACCCGCACCGCACAGTCCCTTGAAGGGATAGTCGCAGTCGGCTCGGTGTGGGTCTAGTACTGCCGTACACACTGGGAGCGCACCGCTCTGCTGATGGTGGTCGGTTACAATAACATCGATGCCTGCTGCTGTGGCTGCTGCAATCTCAGCTACTGCCGAAATGCCATTATCCACCGTTATGACAAGCTGAACATCTGCTTCTTTTATCTTCCCCACTGCGGTCATATTAAGGCCATAGCCCTCTTCCTCCCGCTGTGGTATATAGTATAATACATCTGCACCCGCATTTTCAAGGTAGTCGTACAGCATAACCGTAGCGGTAACACCGTCACAGTCATAGTCGCCATAGACCAGTATCCGTTCCCCTTCTGCAATGGCACGGTGTATACGTTCTACTGCCACAGCCATGTCCTTCATTAGGAATGGGTCGTGTGGTGCAGCAAGGGGGGCATGGGTATCCCGAGTAGCCAAAAGCCTGCGAAAAAAGAGAGGCAGTTCAGTAGATGCCTGCAGCGATTCTTCCGACGCTCTATTCAGCTGCTTTTCCCATGGTATAAAATCCACTGCCTGTCCCTCCCTTCGCATCTCCTACTAGGCCTACCGCCAGTGGAAACGTTATTTAATCAGTATACCAAATTTCCCTAAATTACGCAAATGGTTTGTAAATTTCTATTATCTTTTCCGCCACCCGTATGCCGTCCACCGCTGCGCTCATAATGCCTCCGGCATAGCCGCTGCCTTCACCGCAGGGGTACAGTCCCAAAACACCTGTGCTACACAGCGTTTCCCCGTCACGCAGGATGCGTACAGGTGAAGAGGTACGGGTTTCCGGTCCTGTCAGTACTGCATCGGGTGTATTAAAACCTGCCTGCTTATGCCCCAAAATACAAAGGCCCTTACGCATGTAGGCAGTTACTATAGCAGGAAGGATATTGTCAAAATTGGCTGCCTGTGTGCCAATGGAATAGGAAGGTTCTACACGTCCTAGTTCTGCACCTGCTCTTCCTTCTAAGAAGCGTTTAACTGTTTGGATAGGCGCTTTGTAGCCCGAAGTTGCCGCAAATGCCTTCCGCTCAATGGCAGTCTGGAAGGCTACCGCATCCATGGGGTTTTCTCCAAAGTCCCGTTTATCCACTGAAACTACCAGTGCGGAATTTGCATTTTTGCCGTCCCTGCCATAGTAGCTCATACCGTTGGTAACAATGGTATCCTCCATAGAGGCAGCCGGCACTACATAACCACCGGGACACATGCAAAAGGTGTAGGCAGCACGGTCATTGGCGTTATCCCTCCACGAAAGCTGATATTCACCCTTTGGCAGCAAGGGATGTCCTGCAAACTCACCATAGAGTGCCTTATCAACATCGCTCTGTAGATGTTCAATACGAGCACCTACGGAAAAGGGCTTTGTCTCCATGGGGACATCCATCTTCCACAGCATTTCAAAGGTGTCCCTGGCACTGTGCCCCATGGCAAGCACCACTGTTTCAGTGGGTATTTCCCCATCTGCTGTCACTACTGCTTTTACCTTGTTATTCTCAGTTATCAGGTTTAAAAGCCTTGTGTTAAAGCGTACCTCGCCCCCAAGGCTGATAATCTCCTGCCGCATGGCCTTAACCACATTCCGAATATAATCGGTTCCTATGTGCGGTTTTGCACTCCGCAATATTTCGGCAGGTGCACCTGCAGCAGCAAATTCAGCCAGTACGGCATCACAGCGCTTGTCATTGATACGGGTAGTCAGCTTTCCATCCGAAAAAGTGCCAGCACCACCTTCACCAAACTGCACATTGCATTCTGGGGACAGTGCAGCTCCACCTTGGAAGCTGTCCACGGCTTTTATCCGCTCCTCCATACTGCCACCGCGCTCCAGAATAATGGGACGGTAGCCTAGCCGTGCCAGATAGAGCCCGCAAAAGATACCTGCGGGGCCAAACCCTACAACCACCGGGCGATGTTCCAAGGGTTTCTGGCCTACGGCAAAGGTAAGGTCCTCCCTGTTTATAATGCGGATACCGTCACCCGCCTTAACGGTGCTTTCGTCCCGAAGCTTAAGTCCAACGGTATAGTTAAGTAAAATGTTTGTGCGTTTACGTGCATCCACCGAATGCTTTACAATATACTGCTCCAGCACCTGGTCTGCCGAGATGCCTAGCTTTGATATAGCCCGCTCGTAGCATCTGTTCTGATCCTCATTAAGGCCCACTGTAATATTTCCAACATGTATTGTCATAGTATCTCCATTTCTTCACGCAATAAGGGCACGGATAAGCCGTGCCCCCTGCATCCTTACTATTTTGCGGTTACACTAACAACCGCCTGATACTTTCCTATGGCCCAAACCAGATCATTGGTGGGCATATAAATACGCACAGCAACGGGATACTGCCCCACTGTCAGCTCCTGTAACGAGAAGTCTATCTCTGCCACTACCCCATCGGGCAGGACGGTATCTAGCACCTTCTTGTCACCTATAAGCCGCACATTGCTAATAGTATTGCTCTTTATAGACACATTGTATTCCGGGGGAACATTGAGTGTAGAGATATTTTTCAGCTTCATAGTCTTTGCAGAAAGACCATTCACATCAAATTCCACTACTATATTTTCAATGTTGTTGTAGTTTACCACGTTGTCGGGCAGCTCCACATCGAAGGTGATGCTGCTGTTTTTCACCAAATCTAGCTGCGATAGGTCGATGTGTCCCACCGGTACCTCATAGTACCGCCCAATGATATCACTGGTGGCTGCAACTGTAATGGTATCGTTGGAGAGGGTATATTCCAGCTCCTCCAGTGGAAATTCATCTGGAACATTTACAAAGGAAACGGTAAGGGGTAGTTCCACTACCTCCAAAACCGGAATGTGCACCGTAGTCGTGTCATAGCTGGTGGAAATATAACCACCGTTAGCCTTGGTTTTTATCTCCTCACCGTAGGCATCCAAAAACACAATGGGCAACGTTAGCGTTTCAGATGTGGTAAAGGGCTCAGTAAGTTCTGTTTTTACCATTGCTCTGGCTATGCGCTCTACATCCTTCTCAGGGCCCTGCACCGTTACCTTCCCGGGCTCTATGGAGATATCTCCCAGCAGGTAACCTTCGTCCGGCACCGATACGCCCGTAATATGCTGTTCAATCAGCAGTTCACGGGTAATCTCGCGGTCGAATGTCACGTTTATGCTTTCTGGATAGATGCTGATTACCTCATAGCGGTCATTCAGCGGCTTTACTGCCTCAATCTTCAGATCGTAGTTGCCAGGTCGGCTCACATTGGTAAGAACTGCCCGTAGATGCACCTCTTCCGGGGCAAGGTTGCCAATATTATACCGCATACCCTCTACCTTGACAGTAACGGTGGTATCCCCACCTTCCACAATATTGAGGTCGGAGGTAGCCGGAAGATTTATCTGAACCGGAACTCCTACAAGCTCCTTATCATCAGTAGGTGAAATGGAGTAAACCACTACATACCAGCTGACCACCGCCAAGACAATGGAAAAAACGGCCATGGTACTAGGCTTTTTAAAGATGGAGGATAGGTTAATTTTCATTTGCGTATCCTCCTAAATAGCTTTCTTTCCGGTCTTGGGTTACCTTCATCCTCGCCATTGGAAACCAGCTGATGGTATAGTACAGCTTTCAGTGCCGGAGGAGTAAGCTTCAGCTCGAGCCGCCCGCTCATAGCTACCGAAATGGCACCTGTCTCCTCTGAAACCACCACAATAACGGCATCGGAAACCTCGCTCATACCAAGGGCAGCACGATGGCGGGTACCAAGCATTCTGTTTATCTCATTGTTCTGTGAAAGCGGGAGAAAGCAACCTGCGGAGTAGAGCTTTCCATCCCGTACCACCAGTGCGCCGTCGTGAAGGGGAGAGTTGTGAAAGAATATGTTTTGTATCAGCTCACTGCTGGGGTCAGAGTTTATGATTGTACCGGTGCCGATAATATCCCCTATTTTTGTCTGCCGCTCAATGACCAGCAGCGCACCTGTACGGGTTTGTGCCAGCATGGTACAGCCTTCCACTACCGCATCTATAACCTCCATCATACGTTGCCGCTTCTGCTCCTTTGACTCTGCAGGAGCTGCAAAGAACTGTATGGAGGATATGCTGGTTCGTCCAACCTGTTCCAGCACTTTTCGTAGTTCGGGCTGGAACAGTACCAGCAGCACCATAACACCGTAGGTAAGTATGAAGCGCAGTATGGTTTCTAGCATACGAAACTTAAAGAAATCTGCCGCAGCAAAAAGCAGCAGTATGGCTAGCACACCTTTAACAAGCTGCCCTGCACGGGTTTCACGCACAAGTCCAATCAGCTTGTAGATGAGAAAGGCGACAATAGCAATGTCCAGAATATCCGCTATCTCAATAGAGCTTGTTATAGCCAAAAACTGTTCCCAAAACAACTGAAAGGTTGTTGTTTGCATGGTATCTGTCATTGCTCCGCCTCCTTTGCTAAACTATTTTTATTGCCTTACCACTAGGCCGCAACTGCGGTGCCGTGGCAGGTGGCAGACATGGCGTCTAGCCTCTTAAAAGCCTAACTGCCATGTAGGGCATGGGAAGATAACTAATGCCGGTTAGCACGCGTATAGTTTTCCGCTAGCTCACCTATGTACCTTCTGCGCGGGTCCGGCTTTACCGAAAAAAAGAGGAATCCTCGCCAAGCTTTATCTCGTCGCTTTTATCAGCTTCCAGCCGTGCAAGAGCTGCTTCAAAGTTCAGCAGTGTCTTGCTGACCGACTGACGGAATTCGTCAATCTCGCCTTTCAGGTCGGTAAACTCTGTCTTTGGAGCTGTATCGTCCTCTGCTTCCTGAAGCAAAGGCACCTCCATAGTAGAAGCTTCTTGCTGTGTTTCTACTACATCCGCTATATCTTCCCCATCATCAGTGTTCACTGTCTGGGTAACGGATGCCTCACGTTCAGCCAAAAGATGTTCGGCCAATGTTTGAAGTTTGCCCTCCAGTATTTCACACTTCTGTTGCAGCTGACGGTTCAGTTCGGTTTGCAGCTGAAGTTCGCCTTCCTTGCTTCTGGCAGCCTGTGCATACTGATCTGCCTCGCGACGCAGTCGTTCACATTTTTCCTGTAACAAAGCAGCCGCTTCCCGCTGCTCACTACAGGTGCGTTCCAGTGCGTCTATACGCTCCTGGCACAGCTCTGCGGACTGCTCATCCTCCTGCTGGAGCTGCTGTTCATTCAGCTTGCTTTCACATTCCTCCAGCCGCTGGGTAAGCTCCGCTTCCTTCTTTTTGAAGAGCACATCCTGCTCATAGATATAGTCAAGCACGGCTCTTTTATCAAAGCCTCGCAATGCTGTAGCAAATACCTTTTGCTGTTCCATTTTGCACCTCCGAAAATGATTCGCTAAATATGGATGCTATGTGTGTAATATGTAATAAACGTTTATGATTATTACACCAAAAATACAAAGCGTTTTGATGCATTTGCGCATAGGGACGGCAATCGTCCTGCGCATAATTTATAATAAGCGTTTACGATTATTATATCACTCTTCTACTGAAAACACAAATACATTTACAGGGAAAGCATAAAAATCGCCTACGATATCTCAACGATACCGCAGGCGATTTTATGCTTTCTGCTAGCCGCAGATTTTTATAACCTTTGTAGGACATACCTCTGCGCACTTTCCGCAGTTGGTGCACTTTGAGGTGTCAATGGATGCAAGATTGTCAGTAACCTTAATGGCATCAAACTCACAGGTCTTCTGACACTTCATGCAGCCGATACAGCCTGCTTTGCAGACCTTACGGGTATATGCACCCTTGTCGTGAGAGGAACATGCAACATGTACAAGCGCAGTATCCTTGGCAAGTCCAAGAATCAGGTTAGGACATACCTTGGTGCAGGCTCCGCAGCCTGTGCAAAGGGCACGGTCGATAACTGCAAGTCCGTTTACAATTTCAATGGCGCCAAACTTACAGACATTTACACAGTCACCAAAGCCCAAGCAGCCGTGGGTACAGCTTCTTCTGCCCTGATAAAAGGTATTGCAGGCCTTACAGGTTTTAGGGCCTTCATACTCCATAACGTACTCGCTGGTGTCAAAATCTCCCGCACAGTAAACGTTTGCCTTTACCTCTTCTACGTCTGCATAGGCTACGCCCAAAATTTCGCTTATCTTGCGCGAAACACTGTCGCCGCCGGGGGTGCAGAGATTGGTCTTTACGCCGTTTCCCTCTCCCAGCTGCTTAGCATAATCATCACAACCCGCAAACCCACAGGCGCCACAGTTGGCACCCGGCAGTACTTCACGGACCTTTATGACGGTTTCGTCTACCGGTACATACATAACCTTAGCTGCTATTACCAGTATCACACCGCAGACAAGACCGATGCCGGAAACAATCAATATCGCCGATAACAACATCAGTTTCTGCCTCCTTACTTCATTTGTTTACTTAATCATTCCTTCGATAAGACCGCCAAAGCCCATGAAGGACATGGATACTATGGAGGCAGCAATCAGCGTTATGGGGATACCGTCAAAGCTCTTGGTAACCTTGCTGTTTGCTATTCTGGTACGAACGCCGCAGAACAGTACCATAGCCAACATAAAGCCAAGGCCTGCACCCAAAGAGTTCACCATGGACTCCACAAAGGAGTAGCCTTCGCCGATATTGAGCACAGTAACGCCCAGTACAGCGCAGTTGGTGGTAATAAGGGGCAGATAGATACCCAGAGACTTATGCAGGGCAGGAACAAACTTTTTAAGGATCATCTCCACCAACTGCACAAGAGCAGCAATGATGAGGATGAAAACCACGGTCTGCATAAACTCCAGCCCATAGTTCACCAGAACATAGGTGTAGATGGGCCATGTGGCAGCAGTAGCCATAAGCATAACGAAGATAACCGCGAGGCTCATGCCAACAGCAGAATCCAGCTTTTTGGAAACGCCCAAAAAGGGACAAATGCCTAGAAATTTTGCCAGAACGAAGTTGTCTACCAAAATAGCACTAAACAGTATTACAATAAGATTTGTTGCCATTCCTTAGCACCCTCCATTCTCAGCGCCGCCGCAGGCACCCTTGGAGGGGCATCCGGCACATGCTATTTCTTTTTTCTTAATAGCCTTGCCCTTGGTAAGCTTATTAACCAGAGCAATAAGCAGTCCGAAGGTCAAAAAGCCACCGGGAGCCATCTTCATAATCATGATGGGCTGAATAGCTTCGGGAAGTATCTGGAGGCCGGCAATGGTGCCGCTACCCAGAAGTTCGCGGATGATACCCATTGCGCCCAGCGTAAGGGTAAAGCCAATGCCCATGCCAATTGCATCGAGGGTAGAATCGAAAACGCCATTTTTGTTGGCGAACATCTCGGCACGGCCCAGAATGATGCAGTTAACAACAATCAGAGGGATGAAGATGCCCAGTGTGCTGTACAGTTCCGGCACATAGGCCTTCATCAGCATCTCCACCACCGACACAAAGCCGGCGATAACAACAACATAGCAAGGAATGCGTACGTTATCGGGGATAACCTTCTTTAGCAAGGAAATGGCAATATTGGAACCGATGAGAACAAAGGTTGCCGCAATGCCCATGCCCAGACCGTTGAGCAGCGAAGTAGAGGTTGCAAGTGTTGGGCAGGTACCCAACACCAGAACCAGAACGGGGTTTTCCCGAATAATACCGTTGGTTAAGGTTTTCAGTCTGTTACTCATCAACCTCACGCTCCTTTCAGAGCACTGGCAGCATAGAGTTCCATAGCCTGCTTCACAGCTGCCTGGAACCCTTCAGAGGATTCGGTGGCGCCGGAAACAGCGGTGATGCCATCGGCATTCTCTTTACCGACATACTGAGAGGTATATGCGTCGTCGTTAACCTGAGAACCTATTCCGGGTGTTTCAGAATTGTCGCCCATTCTGACGCCAACAATTTTGCCGTCGGGGCCAATAGCAGTGTAAACCTGCATCTTGGTAGCAGCACCGGAATATCCCTGTGCTTCGGTAACAATGACAACACCCTTGTCCCCTGCCTTCAGTGCCTTTACAGCACCCTCGACAGTGATATCCTCAAAAGCTTCTACATCGGGGAACAGTACCTGCTCAGGAGACTTCGGCTCCTCGAAGGTAACACCTGCCAGCTCACCGTATGCTTCAAAAGCAACCTTCACACCGTGACGGAATGCGTAGGAAGAAACAGTGGCGCCGGAAATAGCCTCAACACTGTCTACGTCATTTCCGGTTTTGCCGGAGTACTTGGATGTATATGCCTCTTCTCCTACACGGGAACCAAGGCCGGGAGTCTCGTTGGCGTTCATCATCTTGACCTTGTCAATGGAGCCATCGGACTTGATACCGGCTACAACATTGAAATCGCCGCCGTAACCCTTGGTCTTGGTGGTAATAACATAGCCTGCGCCGTTGGATGCTTTGTAGGCTTCTACAACATCAGCTGTAGTTACCGATACCTGCTCAAACTTATCGCCGCCGGAAAGGACTTCCGATCTGGCTTTGTTGGATTCAGCAACCTTAGCCGCTTCAATGATAGGCTGTGTAGTATTGTAGGTGAGCACCAGTGCTCCTGAAACAACCAGGCATAGCAGGGTAAGTACCGCTGCG
This sequence comes from Angelakisella sp., assembly GCA_036645835.1. GTDB lineage: Bacteria > Bacillota > Clostridia > Oscillospirales > Ruminococcaceae > Angelakisella. The sequence goes on from JAVXNK010000004.1 coordinate 66,755, forward strand.
GGTATTGCGAATTCCTTTAAAAATTTCATTTAGAAACACCTCCGAATGGCATCTTTTTTGGTAAATTGTCAATGTGTGGAGCAATGATATTCATTATCAAAATAGCAAAGGACATGCCCTCCGGATAGGAGGCGTAGGCCCTAATGAGCATGGTAATGACACCGATGCCAATACCGAAGATGACTTTGCCGGACTCTCTGGTGGGAGAGGTTACATAGTCGGTAGCCATGAAGAAGGCACCCAGCATGGTACCACCGGAAACCAGCATGTACGCAGGGTTAAGGCCTGTAACGAAGGACATAACCACTATGGTAGCCAGAATAGTTACCGGAATGGTGGGGCTTATAATCTTCTTGGCAATGAGGTAGATACCACCGGCTAGCAGCGCAATGGTACAGGTTTCGCCCACGGAACCACCGCGAATACCCAGCAGCATATTAATCATGTCGGGCGCTTCTGCTACCATTCCGCCCTTGGTAAGGATAGCAAGAGGGGTAGCACCGGAAACTGCGTCAACGGTAAAGCCGACATAGTTGTTGGGGTTGGGCCACGTAGACATGGCACTGGAAAAAGATATAAACATGAAAATTCTAGCAACAATGGCAGGATTGGCAAAGTTATCGCCGATGCCGCCAAACAGCTGCTTTACAATAATGATGGCTACAATGGAACCTACAACCGCCATCCATGGAGGAAGCGATGCAGGTACATTCATGCCTATGAGTAGGCCTGTAACGACCGCGCTCCAGTCACCTACCGTCTGTGGCAGATGGTTAAGCTTGCGGTACAGGTACTCGGCAAGAACTGACGCAGCAACCGATACTGCAATAAGTACGATTGCCTGATAACCAAAAATGAGTGCGGAGAAAACCACAGCAGGCATAAGTGCCGCTGCAACGTTCATCATAATAGAGCTTGTTGACACCCCCGACTTCACGTGAGGAGAGGGCGAAACAATTAGTTTACTAGCCAAATTCAGTACACCCCCTAGTTTTTCTGCTCACGCAGGAGCTGTTTTCCAAGTTTGTTGGACATTACCAAGTCTCTCTTTGCAGGGCAGACATAGGAACAGCAGCCGCATTCCATGCAAAGGTTTACCTTTAGCTTGCGCAGGGCATCCACGTCGCCTGTACGGTAGGCCTTATCCAGGCTTGCGGGAGCCAGATTAAAGGGGCAAACGTAGAAGCACTTACCGCAGCGAATGCAAGCGGTTTCGGGTTCCAGCGCTGCGTCCTTCTCATCAAAGGCAAGAATGGCATTGTTATTTTTCAGCAGCGGGAAATCATCTCCCGGTACTGTAATACCCATCATAGGGCCGCCCATAAGTATCTTCTTAGGCTCGGTTTTATAACCGCCGCAGAAGGTCATAATGTCGGCAATACTGGTACCGATGGGAGCTACAATATTCTTGGGCTCCGCAACGGCGCTGCCGTCTACAGTAAGCATTTTTTCTACAAGTGGCATACCGGTTTTCAGGTAGTTTGCAAGCTTTGCAAGGGTTGCAACGTTGCTGACCACCACTCCTGCATCGGCGGGCAGTTTGCCCTCCTGTATCACACGGCCGGTGCACTCATATACCAGTACCTTTTCAGCACCCTGAGGGTATTTCGCCTTTAGGGTCTTTACGCTGACACCTTCCATAGAAGCAACTGCAGCAGTAAGCTTTGCAATAGCCTCGGGTTTGTTTTCCTCGATACCGATAACAACCGTGCTGAGTCCCATATGCTTTTTGACAGCAGAAATACCATCAAGCAGCCCCTGGGTATCCTCCAGCATCAGGCGCATATCACAGGTGATGTAGGGCTCGCATTCGGCACCATTTACCACCAGGGCATCTACCTCGCTCAGGTTTTTAGGGTTCAGCTTAATGTGTGTGGGGAAGCCTGCGCCTCCCAGTCCTACCAGCCCGCATTCGCGAACTGCAGCTACCAGCTCCTGAAGGTTATTTACTGTAGGAACTGTAAGCTCCGGACAAAGAGTCTGCTCCTTATCCGCTTCGATGACAACAGCCTGACACTTTGCACCACTGGCAGTGATAAAATCCTTCAGCTCTACCACCTTGCCAGATACACTAGCATGGATGGGCGAGGTAAGGAAGCCTTCACCGTCACCAATCTTCTGCCCTACCGTTACCAGATCGTTTACCTTTACCAGCGGCTGGCAGGCACTGCCCATGTGCTGTATCATCGGTATAACAACCTTGTCCGGAACTGGCATTTTGACTGACTGGCTGGCAGCAGTGTTCTTGTGATGCTTCACCTTTACGCCATGTAGTGATTTGCTAAATAATGACACTTGCTAATCCCCCCATTATTTAAATTATCCTCGATAGTTTTAATAGCGCATTCGGCATATCTGCCATGCGCTTTTTAGGGCGGCGGCTACAAGGCCGCACCACCAAATGAATAAAAAAGCCATTCTGCCTTATTTATTATCGCTTTAGGTTTAACCTGTTAATATACGGCATAACCGAACGCAGCACAATGCCCGTAACTGCACCCATGCCTACCCCTGCTAAAAGCAGAATGGGCAGAATATAAAGGATACCGGGTGTGCTAAGGAGAAAAGCCGCTAAAACAAGTTGTCCCACATTGTGACCTACGGCTCCGAAAATACTGAGCAAAAGATAATTGCGCTTTGTACCCGGTAGCAATGAGATGGCTAGCATACAGGCTACGGAAGTTACCCCGCCTGCAAGGCTAAGCGCACCACCTACAAAGCCCCTCATAAGAAAAACAAAGCAGGCTTTCAAAACCGCAATTGTAATTCCGGATGGTGCCCCCAGCGTAAAAAGCGCATACATTGTAACGATGTTGGAAAGACCCAACTTGACTCCCGGAGGCAACATAGGAAATACAGGTAGCATAGATTCCAGAAAACTAAGAACCAGAGCCATAGAAAAGAGCAATCCTGTAAAGGCAATGTTCCTTACAGATTTGCCGGAGTTTTTGCTCATCAACTGGCACCTGTTCCTTCCCTGTAAAATAGTTAAAAAAATGTCTAACTGCTTTCAGACATATAACAACCGGCGAAGAGAGTTCCCCGCCAGTTGTAATATTGCTATTCTGTCAAAAAAGCTTATTCGTTTTCGTCATGGTTGTGGTCACATCCGCAGCCACAGCAACCCTCTTCTTCTTCGTCATCAAAATCAAACTCTAGATTCTCTCCGCAGTTGGGGCAGTCGATAGCACCCTCCTCCAGCAGATCTTCATCGATGCTGATAACATCGCCGCAAACAGGGCACTCGACTTCATAGCGAACGCCTTCGCAGTCGCAGTCTTCGTCCTCATCATCCTCGTACCACTCATCTTCGATAGCAGCCAGATCGTCATCGATCTCATCAACCTGCTGAGACAGCTCGCCAATGGTGTCCTCTACGTCGGAGATGGTAAGCGCCATATCCTCCAGAACATCAATGACAGTCTTCAGGAGCTTCCCCTCGTTAGCAGACTCGTCCAATCTCATTCCGTCCGCCATTCCTTTTAGATAAGCAACCTTTTCGGTTATAGTCATCATGGTAGCTTCTTCCTTTCACTGTGCCTGTGGCACTAAAATATTTTTTCTTGCAGTTTATACGCGCTCCATGTATTCACCGGTTCTGGTGTCTACACGAATAGCCTCGCCCTCGTTGCAGAATAGGGGAACCTTTATCTCAGCCCCGGTTTCCAGTATTGCGGGTTTGGTTGCATTGGTAGCAGTGTTGCCTGCAAAGCCGGGGTCGGTCTTGGTAATAACCAGCTCGGCAAAGAAGGGGGGTTCTACACCAAACACAGAGCCCTTATAGGACAGCACTTTAACATCGGTATTTTCCTTGACAAACTTAAAGTTGTCACTGAGCGCACTCTTGTTAATCGGGATGTTCTCGTAGGTCTCGTTGTCCATGAAGTAGTAAAGGTCGCCGTCGGCATAGAGGTACTGCATATCTCTTCTCTCTATAAAGGCGGTCGGGTATTTGTCCGAAGGGTTAAAGGTTCTCTCAACCACCGATCCGGTAATAACATTACGGATCTTGGTTCTTACAAATGCCGCACCCTTACCCGGCTTGACATGCTGAAACTCAATAATCTGAACAACGTTACCATCCATATCAAAGGTGACGCCATTTCTAAAATCGCCGGCAGAAATCATAGGAAAGTACCTCCAAAGTTTTAGTATTGCTTATCTTAATGATTTTAACATAGTCTGGCTGTATTTTGCAAGACTTTTCATTAAAAGAGTTGGCATTTTAAGGGCTAAAATTGTTTTCTTAAAGAATTATAAGATCCTTGGGGCTGGATGCAAAGTTTTTAATGCCGTTTTCCCCAATGTATATCATATCCTCAATTCTTACGCCAAACCTACCCTCCAGATATATTCCCGGCTCAACGGTCATAACATGACCTACCTCGCAGACGCCACTGCCGGAGATAGAGTATCTGGGTTCCTCGTGAATTTCCAACCCCACCGAATGACCGGTGCCATGGCCGAAACAGCCTTCATAACCCGCTGCATAGATGATATCACGACCAACCTTATCAATCTGTGTGTTGGGTGTTCCGGGCACAATGGCAGCCAGAGATGCCAGCTGTGCTTTCAGAACAGTGCTGTATACCAGCTCCATCTCGTCGGTGACATGTCCAATGGCAACAGTTCTGGTCATATCCGAGCAGTAGCCGTCCACCATAGCACCAAAGTCCATGGTAAGAAATTCACCATTCTCAATCTTTTTATCGGTGGGCACACCATGGGGCAGGCTGGTATTTACACCGGATACGCAGATAGTATCAAAGCTAAGTTTCTCTGCTCCAAGGCAGAGCATGTGGTACTGCAGTTCCAGAGCCAATTCCCGTTCGGTCTTCCCTACCTCAATGTAATTCAGCATGTGGGTAAAGGTTTTGTCTGCAATATCCTGTGCCGCCTTCATTGCTCTAAACTCCTGCTCGTCCTTGTGGGCGCGTAGGTCAACAATGACCTTGTCGGTTTCACCGCCGGAAAGCAGCTCGATGCCGGGAAGCTTCTCCTGCATACGGGTAAACTCACCCATAGTCATATAGGAGGTTTCCAGTCCAACTGTTTTAACGTTGTGTCTGCCCAGTATCTCCAGTATCTGAGAATACAGCTGATCCTGCAAAATAACCTCAGCGGTTGTTACAGTACGCTTGGCATCCTCTATAAAGCGGAAATCAATAATAAAATAGCTTTTATCCCTGGTTACAACCAGTGTGCCTGCATCCGAGCGGCATCCTGTAAAGTAATGTCTTCCATAGTTGGAAGTGACAATGGCACAATCCACACCCTGGGGAAGCTTTTCTCTAAAACGATCAATCCGATTGCTCATATCTCTGACCTCTTTCTACTGTCCTAAATTACCTGGCGGCTTTTTCCGCCAATGTATAGATATCCCGCATAGCGGCGGCATCCTCGCTTTGTGTGCCCGCCGATTCACAGATAATAACAGGAGTACAGCCGTACTTTACGATAAGCTCGGCCAGCGGCTCAAAGTCGGGGCCGTAAAGCTTATCCTCAAAAGTGAGGTGTCGCTTTTCTCCGCCGTTTTCGGTATATTCAATCTTGGAAAAATGAGAATGGAACACCTTGAGGCGGTCCTGCCCCAGCTTATTTCCAATGCTGCGAAGCACCAGGTCAAAGTCCTCGGAGGTTTTCATGCCACCCAAGGTACGGGCATTAAGATGTCCAAAATCGATACAAGGAACAAGGCGTTCATCTATGGTGCATAGTTCCAACACCTCGTCCAGTGTGCCTAGCTGGTTCATCTTCCCCATGGTTTCAGGACAGATGGTGATATCCCCTAACCCTTCGTCATCTAAGGCCTGCTGTGCTCTTTTCAGTGTATCCTTGGCAAGAGCCAAGGCTTCTTCACGGGTAATCTTGGAGCAGGAGCCGGAGTGGACAATAATTCTGTCCGCACCCAGCAAACGTGCCGCACGGGCCGATTCCAAAATATAGCCGATGCTGGCCAACCGCTTTTCCTCCTCCACACCGGAAAGAGAGATATAGTAGGGTGCATGCAGCGACATACGCAGTCCACGAGCCGCAAACTCAGCCTTTAGTATTGCTGCGGTATTGGCGTTTACCCGCACACCCCTGCCGCACTGGTACTCAAAGGCATTCAGCCCCATGCGCTCCACATATTCAGCTATCTGCGTGGTCTTTTTGTATCCCATGGTGTCAAAGCTTTCAGCAGTACCTGCGGGTCCAAACCATATCATTGTTATGACCAGTCCTTTCAAGGGATTTACAGCGAGTTTTCTGTTTGAAATTTATTTTCCAAACTTCTTCTTATGCATTTTACGGAAACCCCGTAGTATAGGTAGCTCTAGCCTTCGTTTTAACGGAAAAATGCCGTGAGTTTCGGGTTCTATAGGCTCCACCAGTATGGCGGTGCAGCCACAGAGCCGTCCGCACAGCACATCGGTAAATATCTGGTCGCCAATAATAGCGGTCTGCGACCGGTGTACCCCAAGCATTTTTAGCGACTTACGAAGCTTCATAGGCAGTGGTTTTGCTGCATTTGCAATGCAGCCCATTTCCAACTTTGCTGCAAACGGTTCTACCCGCTCCCTGTTGTTATTGGATAAAATCATGAGGCGCATGCCCTCTGCACGTACCATATCCAACCACGCCATAATTTTTTCATCTGTTTCGTGGTTGTTGTGGGTAGTCAGGGTATTGTCCACATCCAACAGCAGGGTGGTTATCCCTCTTTCCCTGAAAAATCCCACGGGAATATCATATATTCTGTGAAACATCTCATTGGGGTAGAGAATAAACATAGTGTCCTCCAAAACAAAAAGCGAGCCAAAGGCTCGCTTTTTTCGCAAATTATTTGAACTTGCGCTTACGAGCAGCCTCAGACTTCTTCTTGCGCTTAACCGAAGGCTTCTCATAATGCTCTCTCTTGCGAACCTCTGCCAAAACACCTGACTTGGCACAGGACCTCTTAAAACGGCGCAGAGCGCTGTCCAGAGATTCGTTATCTTTAATTCTAATTTCTGCCATTTACCTATTCCCTCCCCACGCCACACGGCAGGAGTTATATCAACCCGTAAAGGTGGATACCCCTAAAATTTACCGTTATACAGTATGCAACCTTGCATGATAACAAAAGTTATTATACAACAATACTAGTAACAATGTCAAGTGTTTCAAAGTAGTTGTTGCGTTATTTCACAACAATATTATAAAGTTTCCCCGGAACATAGACTTCCTTGACAATGGTTTTCCCACTGATAGCTTCTGCTACTGCGGGCAGTGCCATGGCCTCGGACGCCACCTGCTCCTTGCTATAATCAGCATCTATCATCATACGAGCCTTTATTTTTCCGCTGATTTGAATAACAATCTCTACAGTACTGTCCACACATTTTGCAGGGTCACTGATAGGCCATGTTTGGTCGGTAATCATAACGTCGCTGCCCAAAAGCTCATTCATTTCCTCGGCAATATGAGGGGCAAAGGGGTCCAGCAGAATGATAAGTGTTCGCAACTCGCCCTTTGTTACGCTGCCCTTTGCATATATATCATTGAGCATTCCCATCATAGCGGCAATGGCGGTATTGAACTTCAGTGACTCAATGTCATCCGTAACCTTTTTAATCATCTTGTGGAAGCCGCTTTCCAGCTCAGGAGAGTAGCCTTCCTCCTCGGTGACGATATCCAAAAGTCCCCATACTCTTTCGAGGAAGCGTTTGCAGCCTCGCAGAGAGGAGGTGTTCCACGGAGCAGTTTTTTCAAAGTCACCGATGAACATTTCGTAGAGTCGTAGGGTATCGGCGCCGTATTCCTCTACTATCTCGTCGGGATTGATAACATTGCCCTTGGACTTGGACATCTTTTCGCCGTTCTCGCCCAGTATCATACCATGGCTGGTACGCTTCTGGTATGGCTCCTTGGTGCTTACCACACCGATATCATACAGGAACTTGTGCCAGAACCGAGAGTAAAGCAGGTGCAGGGTGGTATGCTCCATACCGCCGTTGTACCAGTCCACAGGCAGCCAGTAGTCCAGCGCTTCCTTGGAAGCCAGTACGTCGCTGTTTGTGGGGTCGGTGTAGCGCAGGAAGTACCAGGAAGAACCTGCCCACTGGGGCATCGTATCGGTTTCCCGTTTGGCAGGGCCATGGCAGTGCGGGCACTCCACATTGACCCAGTCGGTAAGCTTCGCCAAAGGAGACTCACCATTTTCGGTGGGCTCGTAGCTGTCTACCATAGGAAGGCGCAGCGGAAGCTGGCTTTCCTCCAGGGGGATATATCCACACTTCTCGCAGTAGATAATGGGAATAGGCTCACCCCAGTAACGCTGACGGGAGAATACCCAGTCACGCAGCTTAAAGTTAACCTTTGCGCTTCCCTTACCATGCTCCTCCAGCCAAGAAATTATCTTAGCCTTGGCTTCATCTACGGTAAGGCCGTCCAACATTTCAGAGTTGACCATTATACCGGTAGCGCAGTCAACAAAGGCTTCCTTCTCAACGTCGCCGCCCTGTACCACCTCAATGATGGGCAGGTCAAACTTCTTGGCAAACTCCCAGTCACGGGTGTCATGCCCGGGAACAGCCATAATGGCACCGGTACCGTAGGTAACCAGTACATAGTCGGAAATAAAGATAGGCAGCTCCTTGCCGTTCACGGGGTTAATGCCCCGCACACCATCAAGGCAGACACCGGTTTTATCCTTGGCCATCTCGGTACGCTCAAAGTCGGACTTTCTGGCGGAAGCCTCACGGTAAGCCCGTACCTCATCCATATTGGCAATGCGGTCGGCCCAAGCATCTACCAAAGGATGCTCCGGAGCAATAACCATATAAGTAGCACCAAAGAGTGTGTCGGGGCGGGTGGTATAGACTACCAGGTCGTCCCCTGCAGTGGTGCCGAAGCTAACCTGTGCACCGGTGGAGCGGCCAATCCAGTTAATCTGGGAGGTCTTTACTCGGTCGATGTAGTCCACTTCGTCCAGGTCATCAATGAGCCGCTGAGCGTATTCGGTAATTTTCAGCATCCACTGGCTTTTCACCTTGTGAACAACCTCACTGCCACACCGCTCGCAAACACCGCCTACCACCTCTTCGTTGGCAAGGACGCATTTGCAGGAGGTACACCAGTTTACCGACATTTCTTTTTTGTAGGCAAGGCCCTTTTTGTAAAGCTGCAGGAATATCCACTGGGACCATTTGTAATAGTCAGGGTCAGTGGTGTTTATTTCACGATTCCAGTCGAAGGAAAAGCCAAGACTCTGCAGCTGGTTTTTAAAGCGCGCTACATTGTCATGTGTCACCTTCTCCGGATGGATTTTATTCTTGATGGCAAAGTTTTCAGTGGGCAGGCCAAAGGCATCCCAACCCATGGGGAACAATACATTGTACCCTTCCAGACGACGTTTTCTGGCAACAATGTCCATGGCGGTGTAGGGACGGGGATGTCCTACATGCAGTCCCTGACCTGATGGATATGGAAACTCCACCAAGGCATAGTACTTGGGCTTTGTATAGTCGGAAGAGGCTGCAAAACAGTTGTTCTCTTCCCATTTTTTCTGCCATTTGCCTTCCGCCGTTTTATAATCGTATCTCAAAAAATCCACCCTCTATGTTTTAATGATTGGTTTACTGTTCTATAAATCAAAAGGATTCTAAATCAAACTTCGCATTTCCGCCGTTTTTAGCCGACTACATCTACACAGGAAGATAAGTCGAACCATCACAAAGGTTATACTAATTTCATTCAGACTTTAAGATTTCGTCAATGTCAACACGTGGTGCATCGGCCCACAGACGTTCTATGCTGTAAAATTCACGAGTCTCCTTGTAGAAGATGTGTACAATAACATCGTAGTAATCCATGAGTATCCACAGGGCAGACTGTCCGCCCTCCACCTTTTTGGGTTCAATGCCCAGCTTTGAAAGCTGGTTCTCAACCTCTTCTGCCAATGCCTTTACCTGTGCATTGCTGTTACCGGAAGCTACTACAAAGTAGTCGCCGATAGTGGTCAGGTCAGAAATCTTCATGGCGGTAATATCCACCGCCTGCTTGCTGTCCAGGGTTTTTACAATTTTCGAAACAAGCTGTTCAGGTTGTAAGTTCACTCTAGTTCCTCCATCTTTTTTAGCATGCCATAAAACTGCGCATTTGCGCACATTCGTTGGCACATACGTAATAATAGCATCGCTGTTTTTTCATTCTTTATGATTGTTTTTTTCTGTATTCTGCAAGGGCTGCCCTAGTATATTCGCAGACAGCAAGTCCTCGCTTTTCCAAATCCTGCACGATGTACTCCAACGCATAGAGCATAGCCTCATTCTGTGAGCTATCCGCCAAACTACGCATAACCGCCACATCCGGGTAGTTTCGTTCTTCCGAAGTTAAGTCTGCAAGGTAGACAATCCGCTCCAGAAGCGACATTCCGGCTCTGGCAGTCGTGTGGTATCGCACAGCATTTATAATATCATCGTCCGTAATGCCCAGCCTGTCCCGGATGTAAACTGCTCCTGCATAGCTGTGGAGCAGCTGAGGCTGTGCGGAAAAATCAATATTCACTATTGTAGCAGAAAGCGCAAGCATTTGCAACAAATGGTCGTTGGGCATATTTTTGCAGATATCATGGAGAATAGCCGCTGCAGCAGCCTTATTTTTATCGCCACCATAAAGCTGTGCCAAATGAACGGCCTGCCGTTCCACACAGACGCTATGATGATACCGCTGTGGGTTCATAAGGGATTTCGCTGTTTCCCGCAGCTGTGCAAGGCTATAACCACAGCCATAAAGCCCCTGCTGCCGAATATAATCCAGCACCTGGGCGGGAACCAATCCTTCTCCCCCGCCTTCTGCAAGAACCCGTCGCACCTGAGTGGAGGAAAGGGGCGTTACAGGATTCTCCATGACCTGTGAGGTAATGCCATCGGTGCACAAGCTTTGCTGCTGCTCTATAAGCTGCTGTCGGTCATCGGTCTCCCGGGAGGCCACCAGCAACGTAACGTATTTTCCTATGTCCCGCCACTGCCGCCACTGCCGAAAGGTAAGGAACATATCGCTGCCCATAAGCAGGAACAGGCGGTCGTTCGGGTACTGCTGTGACAGGTAGGTCACGGTGTCTATGGTGTAGCTTCGGCCTCCGCGGAGTAGCTCCCAGTCCAAAACTTCGACGTTGGGCAGTAGCTGGGCGGCAAGACGGCAGATTGCCAGCCTGTCTGTTCCCGGGGCCAACTCAGGGGCATCCTTGTGAGGAGGTGAAGCCGCGGGTATCAGCAAAACCTTATGAAACCCAAGCTGTTCCAAAACATAGCGGCATACGCCGACATGTCCGTTGTGTATAGGGTTAAAGGTCCCGCCATATATCACAATATCTGCCATGTATATGACCATCCCTTTCTGGGAAATTGTTCCGCCTTACTTCTTAGCTGTCTTCTTCTCGGACAAATCAATGATGGGTTTTTTAATGTTTTTACGGTAGAGGACAATCCTCTTTCCAATAATCTGAACAACTTCCGAACGGGTAGCGTCGGCCAGCTGCTGGGCAAGGTCCTTCGAGCCCTCGGGGGCAGTTTCCAGCACATGGAGCTTTACCAGCTCGCGGGCTTCTAGCGCATCATCTACCTGTGTAATCAGCTGATCGCCTATACCGCCCTTACCAATCTGTAAAATAGTCTCGGTGGTGTTTGCAATGCTCTTCAGCATAGCTCTTTGTTTTGATGTAAGCAATGTAGTTCTCCTCTTCGCTGCAAAGGACTTTTAACCTTTACGCATCTTCATTTCTTCTTCTAATATTCTCAGTGCCACACCCCTGTGGCTGATCGCATCCTTTTCCTCACCGGTAAGTTCGGCAAAGCTTTTCTCCCCTACCATAAACAAGGGGTCGTAACCAAAACCGCCCATGCCTCTGGGTTCATAGCCAATCATGCCTTCGCAGGTTCCTTCACAGGCAATGACATCGTCCTTGCCCAGTATACAGCAGATAGCACTGACAAACCGGGCGGTACGTTCGCTATCAGGTATTCCCTGCATATTGCGCAGCAGTTTGTCATTGCATGCTTTGTCGCTGTGGGGCTCCCCTGCATACCGTGCCGAGTATACACCCGGTTCACCGCTTAAGGCATCCACACAAAGTCCACTGTCGTCTGCTACGGTGGGCAGTCCCGTACGGGTAAATATCTCAAAAGCCTTTTTATAGGCATTTTCGGCAAAGGTTGTGCCGTCCTCTTCCACCTCTATACCCGGGCAAACTTCATTCTGGGAAACTACATCGTAACCCATAGGTGAAAGGATACGCCGAAATTCTACAAGCTTGTGTGCATTGTTGGTTGCAATTATCATCTTCATACCCGACCCTCCTCAAAGAGCAATGCTGTGGCATAGTCGTAGGCAGAAAAGGGCTTTAGGTCGTCTATCTGCTCCCCTACTCCAATGAACTTGATGGGCAGCCCCAGCTGTTCCCGTATGGAGATGACCACACCGCCCTTAGCAGTGCCATCCAGCTTGGTAAGGACAATGCCGGTAACACCGCAGGCTTCTGCAAAAAGCTTGGCCTGACTTAGGCCGTTCTGTCCTGTTGTGGCATCCAGAACAAGCAGTGTTTCCTTGCTGCTGTTGGGGGCCTCTCTCAGGATGATGCGGTTCATCTTGGAAAGCTCATCCATTAGGTTTTTCTTGTTGTGCAGCCGCCCTGCAGTATCGCAGATAATAACGTCTACGCCACGTGCCTTGCCTGCTGCAATGCTGTCAAAAACAACGGCGGCGGGGTCTGCGCCCTCGGCATGGTGCACCAGCTGACAGTTGTTGCGCTCTGCCCAAACACTCAGCTGTTCTCCTGCTGCGGCACGGAAGGTATCGGCAGCGCCCATAAGCACCGTTTTGCCCTCGCTTTGCAGGTGATGTGCCAGCTTGCCAATGGTGGTTGTTTTACCTACACCATTGACCCCCACCACCATAATAACGGTGGGCTTGCCGGAAAGGTCCAGCCCCACATCGGGAGAAAGTAGCTCCACAATGGTGTCCCGCAGTTCTGCCCGAAGCTGGGTGGCATCAATGCTTTTCTTCTTCATCTTTGCGCCCAGCATGGAACATATCTTGCCTGCGGTGGCTATGCTTACATCCGAAAGGATGAGTATTTCCTCCAGCTCCTCCAAGGTATCCTCGGTCAGCTTGCCGGAAAATCCGTCTATCTTCATAGACAGGTTGCTTCTGGTTTTTTTAAGACCTTTGGAGAAAAAATCAAAAAATCCCATTGTAGATAGTGTCCTCCTCACATTGGTACTGAATAAAATTGGGTACAGATAGGGGGTAGCTTTCTATTTAAGATTGGTAAGCTTAAGCTTCTCTTCTAGCTCCGAAACATTGAGCCGAAGCAGCTTGGATACGCCTTCCTCCTCCATGGTGACACCGTACAGAACGTCGGCCTCTTCCATGGTGCCACGGCGGTGGGTAATGCAGATAAACTGTGTTTTTTCGGTCATCTTTCGCAGGTAACCCGCAAACCGTGTGACGTTTACATCATCCAGCGCCGCCTCTATCTCATCGATGAGAACAAAGGGCGCAGGGCTTACCTTGAGAATGGCAAAATAGATGCAGATGGCCACAAAGGCCTGTTCGCCGCCCGAAAGAGCCGACAGGTTTTTGATAATCTTGCCCGGAGGCTGCACAAAGATATCAATGCCGGTTTCCAGCGGGTCGCTGGGGTCAGTAAGGCTTAGTTCACCCTTTCCGCCGCCAAACAGCTCCACAAATATTTCGGAGAAGTTCGCATTAATAGCGGTGAATTTCTCCATAAATAGGTTACTCATTTGGGCGGAGAGTTGGGTTATCATCTTGGTAAGTTCTGCCTTTGCCCGCTCCACATCATCTATCTGGGTTTTCATGAACTCGTAACGCTCGGCAACCTCCTTGTATTCCTCAATGGCTGCTACGTTTATGGGGCCCATGTTTTTCAGTTTGTTTTTCAGCTCCGAAAGTCGCCGCTGTGCAGCACCAAGGTCTGCTATGGGAATGGCAAGCTGGGTTGCTTCACTGCGTGCCAGCTCATATTCATCCCACATCTTGGAGACGATGGTGTCCGTTTCAGTGGATATGGAAAGTCGCCGTTCCTCCAGCCTTCCCAGCTCCAGCGACACCGTTTCCCGGCGGGAAGATGCTTCTTTTTCTTCCCGGCGCAGTTGTGCGGTCTGCTGCTCCAAGCTCTGTCGCTCGGCCTGTTTGGCATCTATTTCTTGCTGGCAGCGGTTTATCTGTTCCTTGCCTGCGGCGGTGCGCTGTGCCACTGCATCTATCTCGCCTTGCAGCTGCCTATTGGTTGCAGCAAGCTGCTCCACCTGCTGCCGCAGTCCATCTTGCTGGCTGGCACTGCCGGCTTTTTGCTCTACAAGGCTTTCCAAAGCCGAACGGTGCATCTGGCAGTCCTTTTCAAGCGAAGCCAACGCTATCTGCTGTTCGGAAAGCCGCTGTGTATAGGTTTCCATATCCACTACCAGGGCATCCCTCTTCTGGGTAGTGGCGGCTATTTCTGTTTCCACTTCGTTTAGGTTCTGGCTCATACGCTCTATCAGCTGCAGCGAAGAAAGTCCCTGTCCACGAAGCTCCTCCACACGGGTCTTTAACAAATCTATTTCCGCAAGGGCATTGTTGTTGCGTTCTTTTGCTTCGGCAAGTGCCATAGAAAGCCGCTTGCACTCGGCATTTGCAGCAATAAGGTCCTCCCCTGCTGTCCGTGCTTCGGCATTTATGCCTTCCAGTAGTGCCTCCATACCCGCAGTTTCCTGCCGAATGGCGGTTAACTGTTGTTCCAGCTTGTGTACTTCCTCGGTAAGCTCCTTGGCCTCGCTGCGCAGTGCTTCAATCTCATTTTTACGACTGAGGATACTGCCGCTTTTACCTGCGGAACCGCCTGTAAGGGAACCGCCTGCGTTAATGACCTGTCCATCCAACGTAACCACGCGGTAACGGTTACCGCAAGCCTTACCAATAGCGATGGCTGCGTCCATGTCCTCCGCTATTATAGTTCTTCCCAAAACCGACTCAATAATGTTGCTGTAACATGCTTCGGCTGTTACCAAAGCAGATGCCACATTGATATATCCACGCAGCTTTATAAGGCTTGGCTCGTTTATACGGCTACCCTTAATGGTGCTTAGAGGCAGAAAGGTAGCGCGGCCTGCATTCGCCTCTTTCAGCATAGCGATGGCACGCTTAGCCACAGTTTCATCAGACACCACCATATTCTGCATGGCAGCACCCAGTGCTATTTCAATGGCAGTGGCATAGTTTTCATCTACGTTTATAAGGGAGGAAACGGTGCCCATAACTCCACGGAGCGCACCTGCACTTACCCGCTTCATAATCAGCTTCACGCTTCCGGAAAAGCCCTCCATGCTCTGCTCCATATCGGTAAGCAGCTGCGCACGTTGCAGCTTCTCCCCTGCACTGCGCTCCAGGGAACGGATACGTGCCTCCAGACCTGCAGCCTTTTCTCTGCGTCCGCTTAGCTTTACTTCATAGCCGCCGGTGCTGTTCTTTAGTCCCTCTATAGTTTCGGCAAGCTCCTCGGCAAAGCTCTGTGCAGTGCGATATTCCTCCTTAAGGGTACTGAGCAGCTCGTCCTTTTGCTCGGTCTGGCTGCGGGCAGTCTCCAAACGGGCAACTGTTTCGGCCACCAGAGTTTCTGCCGTTTCTTTGGAAACCTGTGCACGGCTGATGCTGTCCCGAAGTTCCTCCCGTTGTGCGGAAAGGGACTTTAGGTGTGTTTCCAAGGACAGACGGTTCTGCTGTGCGCCCTCTCCGCCTGCAACCAGTTCGTCCAGTGCTGCGTGTGCCTTTGTCAGGCTGTCAGTATATTCGGCAAGCTCTTTACGAAGGGTTTCTATTCGTTCATCCATAGTCTGGGCAGTGGCAGTACTGGCAGCAAGCTGTGCCTCCAATGCTTCTATGGCAGATTCATTATGGGAAATATCATTTTGCTTCACCGCAACGGTTACCTGTGCGCCCGAAACAGCCTCCTGTAGGGTACGTATTTCATTGCGCTTGCGGTCTATGTAGATGAGAAAGTCCTGCTCTCGCTTTGAAAAGCTTTCCAGTTTCTCCTCTATGTCGTCCAGCTGCTTCTGTGCTGCAGCACGGTCACTGCGGGATATGAGCAGCTTGTCATCCAACTCTCGTAGCTGTACCCGAAGCTTTTCCAACTTTTCCAGCCACAGGGAAATTTCCAGTGACTTCTTCTCTTCCATAACCACTAAAAATTGCTTGGCCTTGTCCGCCTGTGCTTTCAGAGGAGCTACACGCCCTTCCAACTCGCCCATAATGTCCCGTAGGCGCACCAGATTTTCCTCCGACTGCATAAGTCTGCGCTCTGCCTCGCCTTTGCGATAGCGGAACTTGGAGATACCCGCCGCTTCCTCAAAGATTTCACGTCGCTGGTTGCTCTTGGCACTGACAATTTCGGCAATCTTGCCCTGCTCAATAATAGAATAGCCATCCCGTCCAAGGCCGGTATCCATAAACATCTCATGGATATCCTTTAGCCGTACGGGGTTGTTGTTTACACGGTATTCGCTCTCACCGCTGCGGTAAAGCTTGCGGGTAATAATGACCTCGTCGCTGTCAATATCCAGCACCCGGTTGCTGTTTTCCACGGTAAGAGACACAGCTGTATAACCCTGTGCCTTACGGGTTTGGGTTCCTCCAAAGATGACATCCTCCATCTTTGCGCCACGGAGAGATTTCACCGATTGCTCGCCAAATACCCACTTAACAGCGTCACTGACATTACTCTTGCCGCTGCCGTTGGGTCCTACGATGGCGGTTATGCCGTCTTCAAAGGATAGCTTGGTTCGGTCTGCAAAGGACTTAAAGCCCTGTAGTTCTATTCCCCGTAGCTTCAACTATGCTTCTCTCCCTTTAGTCCAATTTATCCAGTAGAAACGCCTTGTCTGTCAAAGCGGTATCAGTATAGCAGCTTATATTGTAGCCGCTTTCCCGAAGTCTTGCAATATTTCTTTTCTTCTGCCCCGTCACCTGTGACCGCAGCCGAGGTGAGATGCGCAGAATGAAGTCTCGTCCGCCCATACGCTCTATTTCATTTAAAAGTGCATGGTAGTACCGTTCTCCTGTGCAAAGCTCGCCCAGTGCAGGATGGTAGCATCCGCCCAAAACCTGCGCAGTAAGCGTTTCCGCTGCTTGTAAGCCAAGACGGATAACCTTGATGTGGTGTTCTTCAAAAAGCGCAAGCAGCCTTACACAAAGAGGAATGGTCTCCTCCACACCGGGCGGGCTGTACCGTCCTGCCCGCAGCTCCTCCGCTAGTCCGGTGCCTTCTAACACCACCGTTGGGTAAATACGCACCGTATCCGGAGAAAGAGCGCATAAGGCAGATGCTGTGGCGTAGTCAGAGTTTTCATCGGCTCCATATAGTCCTGTCATCATCTGAAGTCCCAGAGAAAAGCCATATTCTCTGACAAGCTTAGCTGCTTTACATACATCCTCAGCCCTGTGTCCACGCCGGTTTAGGTGCAAAACCGCATCATCCATACTCTGTGCACCCAGCTCAATAGCAGTAACGCCATACCTGCGCAAAATATCCAGCTGCGGGACGTCAATGGCATCGGGACGGGTGGATACTCGTATACCTTTTACTCTGCTGTCGGAAAGGAACGGCTGTACTGCCTCTAGAAGTTCTACCATATATTCACGGGAAATGGCAGTAAAGCTACCGCCGAAAAATGCAATTTCCACCTGCCCTATACGCTGCGGCAAGCCTTCCAGTGCGGTGCGGCAGATGCGGGCAGCTTCTAAGCCGGTAGGCGGCTGTTCAGTGCCCGATATGGTGCGCTGATTGCAGAAGCTGCACTGCTGTGGGCAACCGCTGTGTGGGACAAAGATAGCAATGTTACCTGACACTACACTCACCCATTAGTTCCAGTGCTTCCTTGGCAGCCAACTGTTCAGCGCTCTTTTTACTATTGGCGGCACCCCTGCCTATTACATTGCTGTTTAGGTGAACTTCCACTTCAAAGGTCTTTTCATGGTCGGGGCCGTCCTCCCGTACCAGTACATAGGACACCTTTTCCTCTGGGTTCTTCTGCACAATCTCCTGCAGCATGGTTTTGTAGTCCACAAATGCATGCTTACGGCTTTGCTCCAGCTCTCTTATCGCAAAGCGCAGAACAAACTTTGCAGCTTCCTCCATACCGCCATCCAGGTAGATAGCAGCTATGACTGCCTCAAAGGCATCGGAAAGGATAGACGCCCGTGTCCGTCCGCCCATCTGCTCCTCACCCTTGCCAAGCAGAAGCGCATCACCCAGGTCTATCTCCTTGGCAAATTTGAAGAGCGACTTTTCACATACCAAAGAAGCTCTAATTTTGGTGAGGTCACCCTCGTCCAGGTGGTAGCGGTGGAAGATGTGGTTGGAAACTGCCAATGACAGTACCGCATCCCCCAAAAACTCCATCCGCTCATTGCACTCGGGGCGCTCCTTGGATTCGTTTGCGTAGGATGAGTGCGTAAGCGCCCGCTGTAAAAGCTTTTTGTTTTGGAAACTATATCCAATCTTCTCCTCGAAACTCATAACTGCACCTCTATGTGATTTTTTATTCCTCGGTATTGGCAGTAGCATCCCCCATGGCAGCAAGTGCCTGTTCTATGGTGGGGATAATACCGCTTTCATGGCAGAGCTTGGCCTGACGGATGGCATTCTTTATAGCCAGACCGTCAGAAGAACCGTGTGCCTTAATGACAGGCTTTCTGACACCCAGCAGCATTGCGCCGCCATGTTCCTTGTAGTCAAACTTATTTTTAAAGGATTTCATCTGTCCCGAAACAAGCACAGCTCCCAGCTTGGTAACAAAGCTTGCTAAAAACATATCCTTCAGCTCATTCTTCAACATCTTACCCATACCCTCGGTAAGCTTTAGAATAATGTTTCCCGTGAAGCCGTCACAGATAGCCACATCGCAGCCGCCTAAGGGCAGTTCTCTGGCTTCCATGTTGCCCACATAGTTAAGCCCCGCAGTTTTTAGCAGCTTGTTGGTTTCTATCTGTAGGTCACCGCCTTTGGTATCCTCAGTGCCAATATTCACAAGGCCTACACGGGGGTTCTTAATACCGTGTACCTTGTTCATATAGATGGAGCCCATAACAGCAAACTGCCGCAGCATTTCAGGGCGGCATTCGGTATTTGCGCCGGAGTCGGCCAGCATGTAGCAGCCATTCTGGTTGGGGATAACAGCGGCAATGGCGGCACGCTTAATGCCCTTTATCCGCTTTGCAATAAAGGTAGAGCCAACAGCCAGTGCCCCTGTGCTGCCCGCACTGACAAAGGCATCGCCTTTGCCCTCGGCCAGCAGGGTAAAGCCCACCGCCATAGAGGAGTTTTTATACTGTTTCAGTAGCTTGGTGGGTTCCTCATCCACCGGTATTACATCGGGAGCATGTGCAATTTCAATGCCGGCAAGGCTGATATTTTCACTGCGGGCAGCCTGCTGTATTTTTTCCTCGTCGCCGGCGAGTATAACGGTAATGCCTAGTTCATCTACCGCCTGTCTGGCGCCTTTTATGATTTCCAGCGGTGCATTGTCACCGCCGAAGGCATCTACAATTACTCTTGTCATAACTTCACACGTTCCCTTCTTTATCCTGTTGGTTGTTTAACGAATGGTATCGATATACTTCTGCATAGAGGCAACAGCACGCTCGGCTATGACCGTGTACCGTGCTTCCTTACCCTTTACTATCTCCCCGAGAGGGGGAAGTATCCCCATGTTGCAGCCCATGGGCTGAAAGTCCTCCACTGTGGGATTGCTGATATACCTGCAAAGGGCTCCCAACATGGTATCCGCAGGAGGAGGCTCTATCTCACGGCGGTCAAGCCGTGCTGCAACGGCATGTCCTGCCAGAATACCGCTGGCCGCCGACTCAATGTAGCCTTCTACACCGGTAATCTGCCCCGCAAAAGAAATTCTAGGCTCCTTTATTAGGTTAAAGGTGCCGGAAAGTAGCCTGGGGGAATCGATAAAGGTGTTGCGGTGCATGACACCGTAGCGAGCAAACTCTGCATTTTCAAGCCCGGGTATCATGGAGAACACCCGTCTCTGTTCGGGAAAACGCAGGTTGGTTTGAAAGCCTACCAGATTATAAAGGGTACCTGCCTCATCCTCCCGACGAAGCTGTAAGTTTGCCCAAGGTCGGTGTCCTGTTTTTGGGTCAATAATGCCCACTGGACGCATGGGGCCGTACCGAATGGTGTCCTGTCCTCTGCGCGCCATAACCTCTATGGGCATGCAGCCCTCATAAACTTTGAAGTACTCCCGCTCGAAAGCATGAAGCTCCACCGTCTCTGCTGAAATGAGTGCCTCGTAGAAAGCCTCATATTCTTCCTTTGAGAAGGGACAGTTGATATAGTCTGCTTCACCGCGGTCATAGCGGGAAGCAAAAAATGTTCTTTCAGGGTCGATGGATGCCGCTGTTACAATGGGAGCGGAGGCATCATAAAAGCTGAGGTATTTTTGACCGCAAAGCTCCCCGATAGCATCCGAAAACGCCTTGGAGGTAAGCGGCCCTGTGGCAATGATAACCTCGCCTTCGGGAATAGCTGTTACCTCCCCGCCAACTACTGTAATGAGCGGGTGACCCTTTACCTTTTCAGTGATAATATCGGAAAAACGCTCTCTGTCTACCGCCAGTGCACCCCCTGCCGAAACAGCCGACAGAGCGGCTGCCTCCAGTATAAGGGAACCCAGCATGCGCATCTCCTCCTTGAGTAGTCCCGCTGCCGAAGCCAAGCGGGTAGCTTTCAAGGAGTTTGAGCAGACCAATTCGCCAAAACCGCTGTAACTGTGGGCATCGGAGTATTTCTCCGGCTTCATCTCCCGCAGCGTAACAGCTATGCCCTTCTGTGCCAGTGTCCACGCAGCTTCACAGCCGGCAAGCCCTGCACCTATTACTGTAACCATCATTCAGTATCACCTTTAATATATCCACAGCCTTCTTTCAGGCAGTGAGTCTTTTTACCCTTTCCGCCGGTACGGAAGAGAGTGGCACCGCACTTGGGACAGCTGTCTGCAAGCGGTGTGTCCCATGTCATAAAAGCACACTTGGGGTTATCTTCACAGCCAAAGTAGCCGCGGCCTGCCTTAGACTTCTTGGCAAGTACTTTTTTGCCGCAAAGAGGACAGTTGCCGGGGGTTTCCTGTACCAGCTTTTTGGTGTTTTTACACTCGGGAAAGCCGGGGCAGGCTAAGAACTTTCCAAACCGCCCATGCTTAATGACCATGTTTTTCCCGCATAGTTCGCAGATTTCGGTGGTTTCCTCGTCCGGCACCTTCATGCGGGTACCGTCCATGTTCTTTTCCGCCTGCTGCAGGGTAGCATCAAAGCCCTCGTAGAATTCTTCCATCATCTTTACCCAGTCCTGCTCACCGTCTTCTACCAGGTCCAGCTTGGTTTCCATACTGGCGGTGAAGTTGGCATCCACAATATCGGGGAACTGCTCCTTCATGAGCTTGGTAGTAACCTCACCAAGGGCAGTGGGCCGAAGAGCCTTCTGTTCCCGCTCCACATAGCCTCTGGCCTGTATGGTGGTAATAGTGGGAGCATAGGTGCTGGGACGTCCAATACCGTTTTCCTCCAGCTCCTTAATGAGAGAAGCTTCGGTATAGCGGGGTGGTGGCTGTGTGAAATGCTGGTTTGGCTGTATAACCTCGGCGGTAAGTATCTCTCCTTCGGAAAACTCAGGCAGACGGGTGCTTTCCTCCTCGGAATTGTCACTGGATTCGGTATAAAGTGCTGTAAAGCCATCGAACTTTACAGTAAAGCCGGAAGCCTTAAACCAGTGGTTTTCTACAGCGATATCGGCAGAAACCGTATCCAGCAGTGCATCGGCCATCTGGCTTGCAATGAACCGTTCCCACACCAGCTTATAGATTTTAAACTGCTCGGCGGTAAGGTTTCCCTTTACCTTCTGGGGGGCCAGCTCTATCATAGTTGGGCGGATAGCTTCGTGCCCGTCCTGAACATTTTTCTTGGTGCGAAATACTCTGGGCTTAGGCAGAGCATAGCTCTCACCGAAAGAGGCACGGATATAGCTGTCAGCTTCCTTTAGCGCCTCGTCGGAGATGCGCAGAGAGTCGGTTCTCATATAAGTGATAAGACCCACTGCGCCCAGACCCTCAATCTCCACACCTTCGTATAGCTCTTGGGCTATCTTCATGGTGCGCTTGGCCTGATACCCCAGTTTTCGGGAAGCATCCTGCTGCAAGGTGGAGGTAATGAAAGGCGGTGCAGGAGATTTTTTACGAACACCTTTTTTTACTGCAGAAATTACAAAAGGCTTATCCTTAATTTCGGACAGTATCTTGTCGGCTTCCTCGCCGGTGGCAATCTCCTTCTTTTTTCCGTTGCTGCCGTGGTACTTGGCGGCAAAGGGCTTTTTATCTTGACGGCTGCCTTCTTGCTTGGAAAGCTGGGCATCTATGGACCAGTATTCTTCTGGGGTAAAGGCACGAATTTCCTCTTCCCTGTCCACAATCATACGTACGGAAACCGACTGTACCCGTCCTGCAGAAAGCTTGGGACGAATCTTCTTCCAAAGAAATGGGCTTATCTTATAGCCCACAATACGGTCCAGTATGCGGCGTGCCTGCTGGGCATCCACCAGCTGCATATCCAGTGTGCGGGGATGGTCCATACCATTCTTTACACCGCTTTTGGTGATTTCGGTAAAGGTAACACGGTTTTCCTGAGAGATATCCACACCCAGAATTTCTGCCAGATGCCAAGAGATAGCTTCTCCCTCACGGTCGGGGTCGGTTGCGAGATAGATCATATCGCTCTTCTTGGCTGCCGATTTCAGCTTTTTAATCAGATCTTCTTTACCCTTTATGGTTTCATACTTGGGCTGGAAGTGGTTCTCTACATCCACACCAATCTTGCTCTTGGGAAGGTCACGCACATGACCCATAGAAGCCATGACCTCATAGCCGCTTCCAAGATATTTCTTAATTGTACCTGCTTTTGCAGGTGACTCCACGATAACTAGCTTTGACATTTCTTACCTACCTAAACTCATATTTGAAGTTATGCTTTTCGTATAAATCTGCGCCCTGCACAGGCATCTGCAAGCCCGAATATTTCAAGCTGGGTCAGCGATGCAAGGATGGACGGCACCGTCAGACCTGTTGCAAGGGCAATGGCGTCAGAGGTTACCGGCTGCCTGCTCAGCTGTTCCAGCACTCTGCGCTGGTTGTCACTCAGGTATGTGGGTACTGCCGGCATAGTATCTTCCAGCTGCACCTTAGCCTTTGCAGCTGGTTTGGGTTTCTTCTGTTCATTATATACAGTTGTGCCCGGAATATCAAATGAAATCTGCACCGGCTCCTGGTGAGCGGCGGGCAGAAAGGAAATGTAAGGGTACTGGTCAATAACGTCCTGTGCACAGGTGACCAGCGTGGCACCCTGCCCGATAAGCCAGTTTGTAGCCTGTGACATCGGGGAGTATATCTCCCCCGGAACTGCAAACACATCTCTGTCCTGTGTCACGGCATGTCCCGCGGTAATAAGCGAGCCGCTGTGCCGGGTGCCCTCCACCACTACAACGCCAAGTGAAAGCCCTGAAATAATACGGTTACGTATGGGAAAATGAAACGGCAGCGGTGCCTCTCCCGGTGGAAATTCACTGACTACCGCACCCCCATTTTTCAGGATAAGTCCATGAAGCTCGGTATTGGATGTAGGATAGATAATATCAAGACCGTTCCCAAGCACTGCAACCGTGCGTCCCCCCGCCTTAAGTGCGGCTATGTGGCTAATGGTATCAATGCCTGCGGCAAGACCGCTGATAATGGCTGTTCCGCGTACTGCAAGCTGGCGGGATAAATCATCGGCTACCTGTTTGCCGTAGTCGGTATACTTGCGAGTACCTACCATGCCTATGGCAGGCTGCTCATCTAACCCTTTTAGGCTTCCCAAAACATAGAGCACCAAAGGCGGCGAGTATATGTTTCGCAGCCGCCTAGGGTAACTGTCATTGTCCGGGGTAAGCACGGTACATCCTAGGCGCAGTGCCTTATCCAGTGCGTTTTCCGCTTCCCGCTCCAGCTGTTCCCTGCCCCGCAGCACCGAAGCCTCCCGCTTGGTAAGCAGGCGCAGACTATCCAGCTTAGCAGAGGGCATCTCTAAAAGGTTTGTAGGATGTTCTACTGCTTCCATAACTTTCTGGGCACGTATGGTGCCATAACCAAACACACGCTGAAACATCATCCAGTGCAGTGTTGCGCTCATACTATGCCCTCCCTTGCTGTCCGTATTCGTAAGCTCTCATTTACGGAAGCTTGGAAAGCTCCCATAGGAGTACTGCTGCCGCTGTGGCTGCATTTAAAGACTCTATTTCGGCAGTCATAGGGATGTAAAGACGGTGGCTGCAACACTCCAGCACCTGTGGACTGATGCCGTTTCCCTCGTTTCCGATAACAACGGCAATACCGCTGCTGCCTTTGGAAAGCTCTGCGGGGGTAACAGCCTGGGAATCCAGCGCTGCACCGTACACAGTTACACCGTTTTCGGCAAGCTCTTTTGCTGTTTGCGGCAGGTTGTCTGTAATCCATATCTGCTGGCGGAAACAGCTACCCATGGTACTGCGCAGCACCTTGGGCGACCAAATGTCGGCACAGTCCTGTGACAGTATGATGCAGTGGGTACCAAATGCTTCGGCAGTTCGAATGATGCTACCCATATTGCCGGGGTCCTGAAGCCTATCCAGCAGCAAAAAGCTACCTCCCGCCCTCATATCGGGCGGTGTGCTTTCCGGCATGGCACAGATGCAGTATACCCCCTGCGCCGTTTGGGTTTGGGAAATGTGCTTTCCCAGCTGTGGGGTAATAACCGCCGAATAGGCCGCCTGTTCCCGAAGCGGCAACAGCTGTGTTTGCCATTTTCCCAGTGCTTCCTCGGTACAAAGCAACGTTTCTATGCGGACACCAGCCCGTGCCGCCTCACCGCAAAGCCGCATTCCTTCAAGGAAAATAAGCCCTTGCTTTCTGCGCTCCGAGGCGCTTTCTGCAAGAGCCTTACAGCTCTTTATGATACTATTCTCTTTCGACGACAGTTGTTCCATTGTTCACCTCATGTACCGCTCACGGGTCATGTGCGAAACAGTTGTTACTACACAGCTCTATCGCCGTACACTAACAACTCCTTCTCACGCAAATATAAGGAAAGACGCCCGCATCACTTCAAGACGCGGGCGTAAGTAGTTGCAAATTACAGAGCCGCCTTCGCCTGATTTACAAGTGCAGCAAATGCAGCTGCATCATTGATAGCAAGCTCGGAAAGCATCTTACGGTTGAGGTTGATACCTGCCTTCTTCAGTCCGTTCATGAACTGAGAATAGTTCATGTCGTTCATGTGGCAACCAGCAGAAATACGGGTAATCCAGAGACGTCTAAAGTCTCTCTTCTTATGCT
The DNA here is from genome assembly GCA_036645835.1 of Angelakisella sp. Taxonomy (GTDB): domain Bacteria; phylum Bacillota; class Clostridia; order Oscillospirales; family Ruminococcaceae; genus Angelakisella. The sequence continues at coordinate 92,185 of JAVXNK010000004.1, forward strand.
TTCTACCAGCAAAGGCATAGTTACCGGACTTCATAACGGCCTGTTTGGCCATTTTAAAGTGTGTGCTCTTAGCACCAAAGTATCCCTTGGCAAGCTTCAGTATCTTTTTTCTTCTCTTACGGGTCATCATCGCTCTTTTAACACGAGCCATATCTATTTACCTCCATTTGTTCTTGTCTAAAATTAGCTGTTGGGCAGAAGCAGGCGAATTGCCTTCACGTTGGTCTTGTCTGCGTAGGTACCCATGCGCAGTCTTCTCTTAGTCTTGGTGGTTTTACCATGGCCGTTGAGTAGGTGACGCTTGTTGGCCTTTGCTCTCTTGATCTTTCCTGTTTTGGTGAGGCTAAAGCGCTTTTTTGCGCCGGAGTGAGTTTTCAGCTTTGGCATTTCTTAAATCCTCCTAAATGTGTTACTTTGCAGTCTTTGCAGTTAGAAACATAATCATGCTGCGACCTTCCAGCTTCGGCATCTTTTCCACATTGCCGTATTCGGCGCATGCTTCCACAAACTGTTTCATAATTCCGTTGCCAAGATGTGCATGCGCCATCTCTCTGCCGCGGAAACGGATAGATACCTTCACTTTGTCGCCGTCGGAGAGAAAGCGCTTGGCGTGTCCAACCTTTGTCTCAAAATCGTGGGTATCAATGTTGAGAGAAAGCCGTACTTCCTTGATATCAATTACCTTCTGGTTCTTTTTCGCTTCTTTTTCTCTCTTTGCCTGCTCAAAACGGAACTTACCGTAATCCATAATGCGGCAGACGGGCGGCGTGGCTTGAGGAGCAATCTTTACAAGGTCAAGGTTTTTTTCAATAGCCATATCCAGTGCGACCTTTGTCGACAGTATTCCCAGCTGAGAACCGTCGTCGCCGATTACTCTGAGCTCTTTGTCCCTGATCTCCTCATTAATCTGCAGTTCTTTGTTGCTAATAGCAAAGCACCTCCATTTTCTTTTGGTTAAAAATTACAAAGCACGGACAACATACGTCACCCGTGCTCAATACTACAACATAGCAGAATAAACTGCCCGCATACTATTGACCGTGCCGGTAAAAAACCGGGCAGGTGAGAACGACTGATGTTCTACTTTGTTTTCTCAAGTATTATAACAGTGGATGCGCAGAATGTCAAGGCTTATTTTCGTTTAGCTTTGTTTTCATATTGTTTCCACCTAAACCTCTATCCATTGTCCCAGGGCAAAGCTATAAAGAATACGTTCCGAAATAGTTACCTCCAGCAGCTGTTCCAAAATACGCTGATAGAGGCCAAGCTGCGGTGTATACCGCTCTGCCAGTGTGGCAAGGCTTGTGACCCGATCGGTTTTATAGTCAATGATAATGCCTTTTTCTTGTTCTATTATAACACAGTCTGCAACACCCTGCACCACTGTATTTCCTTCCAGTGCAAATGCGGGGTTGATGTCGGCCATTTCGGCAGGGGTAAACTCCTGCATAAAACGGATTTCCCGATAGATGCTATCGGCAGAGAGTACCCGTCTGCCAAGTTCGCTTTCAAAGAAACGGCGCAACGTATCTCTTTCTACAAACTGCCCTTCCTCGGGAGATAAAAAGCCTTTCTGTACCAGCAGAGCAATTTCCTGCTCGGGGTCAACGGCAGCACGGTCAAAGTCGGCAAACTGCATAAACTTATGGGCGGCTATGCCCCGTTCGGCAGGGGTCAGGCTCTGCTCGGTCAGGAGCCTTGGGCGGCGGGTGAAGAAATAGTCCTTTTTATCCACACCCTTGGTCAGCTGCGACACTGAAAGCTTCACCGGAGTTACAGTATCTTTCGTAAAAGGATATTCCCAGTGCATACGCTTTCGCAACGCTTCTACTGCCCTAGCACTGGGGGCGGCACCTCCTGTAGCATGCTCCGAAAGGTCATCCGTTTCCTTGGTTGGCAGTACCACCCGCACAGACAGCACTCCCTGACCTTCACCACGGGCAACGGGTATAATGGGCATATCCAGAATGTCCATTGGGAAATCGGGATGTCTACAAAGTGCAGCGGCAATCCAATCGAAGTAGCAGCCTGCACTGCGGGCTGTCCATCCGGTAAGCTTATCGCCATTTACAGGCGCTGCTGCCGCACTCTGTAGCTTTCCAAGATTTTTATCGGTAGCGGTAATATAAAGCCGCTCTCTGGCACGGGTCATTGCCACATAGAGAATACGCAGCTCCTCCGATAGCATAGCCCGCTTATTTTCCAGCGCCATAGCCGTCAGCGGAATGGTGCGATGCTGTGTCATACGGCGGTTATCCCGTACCACACAGGCAAAGCCCAGTTCAGGGTGCATCAGCACATCAGAAACCAAATCCATAGTGTTAAACTGGGCTGTGGTGTCACAAAGGAACACTACGGGAAATTCCAGTCCCTTGGATTTGTGGATGCTCATAATGGAAACTGCATTTCCTGCGGCTATGGAAGCGGAGGGCAGGTCGCATTCAAACTCCTCCAAGCTGTACAGATAGTCCACAAAGCCTCCAAAGTCCCCTCCGCCGCCATAAGAGGCGGCATATTCGGACAACAGACGCAGGTTGCCCCGGCGCGCCTCCCCCTGCACCATAGCCAACACTTTGTGTTCGGCACCGGTGACAGCGTAAATAAGCTGCAAAACACCGGAGGCAGGACGGGACATGGCCTCGTGGCGCAGCAGGTGGAAGTCCTCCACCACAGCGGAACATTTGGGGTCGCTTTCTGCTTTTTGCAGCAGTGACGCAAAGAGGCTTTCCCCTTTGGTAAGCCGCAGCTGCGCCAGATCGTCGCTAGAAAACCCATAGAGGTAGGAGCAGAGCACCTGACTAAGCTCCAAATCTAAAAGCGGATTTGCAAGTACCTTTAAAAAACTAACCACTGGTGCTACTTCGTTAGAGGTAAGGAAGCCCTCCTGCCTATCCGACCAGCATCGTATGCCCTGTTTATCCAACGCAGCCATATAGTTCTGGGCCTTGTTTTTTGGAGAGCGCAGTAAAATGCAGATGTCCCCTGCCTGTATCTCTCGTTTCCCCGCCTTTCCTTCTACGGGTATTCGGGCATCCAGCAGCTTACGGATTTCGGCGGCCACAATGCGAGCCTCCAAACTTCCGCTGTCCTCGTCCGGGGCAAGGGCTGGGTCGGTAACCAGCAGCTCCACAGGTATGGTTTCAGTATAGTCGTAGCTGCCCGCACTATAGAGAGCATCCTCCTCGGCATAGGTCATTTCCCCTATCTTCTTGCTCATAACCATACCGAAGAGGAAGTTAATAAGGCCGGTAGTTTCACTGCGGGTACGGAAATTTGCAGAAAGTGATATCTTTGCGGGAAAGGTTGTTCCATCAAAAGGTGCAAAGTTCTCTTTCTTCTCCAAGAAGTTCTCAGGGCGTGCCTGTCGAAAACGATAGATACTTTGCTTTACATCCCCCACCAGAAAACGGTTGCCGTCCTCTTTGCTAAGGGCACGGAATATCATTTCCTGTGTACCGTTGGTGTCCTGATACTCATCTATGAGTATTTCGTGGTACTGCTCCCGCAGCTCCTTTGCCAAAGCGGATACGGTATGCTGTCCATCCTTGGTATCATATAGAAGACGCAGGGTATAGTGCTCCAAATCACCAAAATCCAACATCTTTTTCTGCAGCTTGGCATCGCTGAGCTTCCGGTCAAATTCCATAGTGATATCAAAGAGCTCGCTTACCACGGGGGCAAGGCTGCGCATATCGTTTTGGTAGTCCTCCGCTGAAAGAAAAAGCAGCTTATCCTGCAGGTTTTTTACAATGCCCTTCACTTCCTTGCGGATATCCTGAAACTGTACCTTTCGTGCCTCATCCTCGTAGCCTGCAAGCCGCCCTAAGCTTCCAAAGGTAATATCCCCTACAGCAGCCCGGCAGGCATCCCAGTTCCGTCCCTCAAATACGGTCTTGCAGCGGGTAATATGGGCAAGGTCGTTTATGAACGCACCAGAATAGGCGTTATAGAGCCGTTCATCCTGCTGCATCCGTGAAAGTGCAGTGGTAAGGATGCTATGACAATGTTCTATGGCATCGGTAGCATAATCCATAATAATGGAAAACCATGAAGTTTGCTCCAAAGGCTGTTCGTCACTGTAGCTGGACAGCACCTTATGAAGCCACTCTTCATAAAAAGGGTGGTTTCGTACAAAGCCATAAAGCCGAAGCACCGCCGCCTCCATACGCGTATCGTTTCGGGAGGAGGACAGCAGCTCCACCAGGTCAAAAAATACGGGGGTTCCGGTTTCATACCGCTCTACAATAACCGAACGGGCTGTCTGCATCCGTAGCACATCCAGCTCCCGCTCGTCCCCAATGCGGAAATCGGCCGGAAGTTCCAGAATGTGAAAATTGCCCCGAAGCAGCCGAATGCAAAAGGAATGAATGGTGCTTATCTGTGCGCAGTCCAGCAAAAGCTGCTGGCGCATGAGCCAACGGTCGCCGGGGTGCTGTTCGGTAAGCTCCCACAGCTTGCGGGAGATACGCTGCTTCATCTCCCCTGCCGCAGCATTGGAAAAGGTAACAACAAGCAGCTTGTCGGCATCTACCGGGTGCTCCTTATTTGTAATGTGATGCATAACACGCTGTGCCAGCACTGCAGTTTTTCCACTGCCCGCCGCCGCTGAAATGAGCAGGCTTCCGCCGCTGCCCTCAATGGCACTGCGCTGTGCAGGCGTCCATTTCACCTCAGCCATGGGTATCACCTCCCGTGGGGTTATTAAGAGCCGCCGCCTGTGGAGGCGGCAGGGTAATGTCTTTAAAGGCCGCAGTGTTCTTGTTGCGGCAGAGCACGCCATAGTCGCAGTAGTCGCAGGGGTTTATCCCCTTGCCCCGAACAGGAAGCGGAGCAACCTTGCCCACAGCGAGGGCTTCGCCCATCTCCTGTACCCGCGCGGCAACGGTCTGCTTTATTAGTTCAAACTCCCCTGCGCTTTTTACCTTGGAGCTGGCGGCCAAGGTTCCGGCTTTGGTGGTCTTTACAGGGATATACCGTCCCGCTAACTCCCGCTCCATAGCCCGAAGCACCACTTCGTCCTCCAATAGCAAACCCTTCATCTGCAGAGTATCGTCAATAATGGAGCGCACCAATGACTGGTCGGCATTGGGGGTAATGTTTGCGGCAGATACCTTTCCCGGCATATAAAGAATGCCCGCAGGCTTTACCTCGCCGAAAGGACCGGTCTTATCATCGCAAAGGGCAAAGAGATAGATTAGCATCTGCATATTGAGGCCGTAGAAAACTTCGTCCAGCCCGAAGTCCTTACCGCCGGACTTATAGTCCACTACACGGGCATACCGCTCATCACCGTTTTCAAAGAGATCCACACGGTCAATTTTTCCATTTACTGTAAGATTTATGCCCTCACCCACTGTAAAGCTTTTCGGCTTTACATCACCATCTGAAGCCACTGTAACCTCCATTCCTGCCGCTGTGAACAGGCTTTGGTCAAAGTCATCTCCTATATGTCGCAGCAGCATGAGGAGTACTGAAACAAGCCGCTGAAACTGATATTTAAAGCGGTTGGCCAGCTGTGAACTATCCAGTGTCAGTGTAGCAATATAGGCAGTAAGCAAGTCAGACACCTTGGCTTCCAGCACCTCGTCACTAAGCTGGGAGATACCCTTGCCGGAAAGCTCCCGAAGTAGATGTTCCAGCACATAGTGAATGGCCGAGCCGGACTCCAGAGGGGTATACTCCACCTTTTTTCGTTTTCGCAGGCGCAGCATAGTCTCACAAAAATAGAGATAGGGACAGCGGAAAAAGCTTTCAATTTTGGTTGGCGAAAGGTTTAGCTTACCGTTTATAAGCGCTTTCGCTGTGGGTCGCTGTATCCCCTGTGCAGGAGCACCCTCCGCAAGGCTATGCATAAGGGTAATGAAGCTGCCATCCCCTTCCTCCACAATGGCTTCCGCAAGCTCAGGGGTGGGCAGTCCTGCACCCAGACGGCGCACATACTGCTCCCGTGCCGTAAAAAGGTCGGCCACATAGAAGTCGGTAGGCTGTGTGGCGGCATCTATAAGAGCATCGGGAAAGATGCCACTAAGCTGTCCCACAATAAGAGATGGTTCCTGCTGCCCTCCGCTGAGGGTGGCGGCACTGTAGGAGATATAAAGCCGCTCCCCTGCCCCGCAAAGGGTGCTATAGAGGAAAAAGCGTTCCAGCAGCGCGCGCTGAAAGCGGGAGGCCGAAAGCTCAATACCGCTCTCAATAAGCCGTTCCCGTTCTTGGTCGCTGAAAACGCCATAGGGAGAATATTTCGCGGGAAATACTCCTTCGTTTACGCCCACGGCAAAGACAGCCTTAGGCGAGTCCATACGGATGCGGTCGGCACTGCCCGCTATGGTCTGGTCATTGGTGTTGGGAATGGAACCAAGCTCTATACAGTCAATGGCAAGCTCCAGCATTTCGGTATAGGTAGCAACAGAAAAGCTGGTTTCCCTCATGCTGTCGGAGAACAGGTCCAGGATATCAATTAAAGTGCTATAGAGGGTATCGGTTTCTTCCATAATTGCAAGGCTGTTTTCGTCGGTGCTGTAGTATTCTCGCAGATTATTTGCAACGTCAGCATCGCAGAGATAGTTATAGATGCCCATGGCAAAGCTGGCCCCTGTGCAGTGGGAAAGACTATTCTTCAGCTTTATGAGCGGGTTCAACAGCCTGTTTCGCAGCTGTTCCAATGCTTCCAGCTGTATCCTGTCATCCTGAGAAAGGGTACCACTGAGGCCCTTTGGGGAATTCTGAAAAGGTGTTGCCCAGTCGCCCCCTGCCAGTGACCAGATGTAGGCGTAGTTTTCCAGTGCCGCAGCCGCCTCCATAGATACACCGGAAGCAGGACTGCGGGCAATGCGCAGAATGGCCTCGGTTTTCCAGTCTCCACGCACCGCATCCAAAGCAGCAGTCACTACCGAAATGATAGGGCGGGAGGTTACCTGCTCCTTTTTATCAAAGAAAAGCGGGATGCTGTAGGCTGCAAAAATGGTTTCCAACGCTGTCTCGTAATCGGACAGGCTGCGGCAAACCACTGCCACGTCCCGATAGCGGTAGCCCTCTTCCCGCACCAGACGGGTAATTTCCGCTGCTGCATAGCGAATTTCATCGTATTTATCCTCGCCCCGCAGAATGGCAAACCCATTGCTGCTAACGCCCTCACTGCGGTTACCCAGCGCCATAAATTCCTCTATAGCCAGCAGAGCAGGGTTCTGTGTGCGCAGGTTTTGCTCTAAAACAATAGGCTTTTTGCACTTTATTTCCGACAGGGCGCAGCGGCGAATAAACCACCGCGCGGCAGCCTTCTGGTCGTGAAAGATATCTAGGTCGTCCCCTTCGCTAAGGCCATCCGAACAAAGCGCCAGTGTGACGCTTTCGCTCTGTTCCAGCATAAGCTCAATGAGCCTGCGCTCCGGCGGGCTAAAGAAACTGAAACCATCTATATATACTTCATATTCACTGAAAAATCCGCTGCCTACGGCAAGTCCCACCGCACGGGTAATGTCATCCAGCGGGTCCTGATAGTTCCGCTCCACAATGCCCTGATAGGCTTCATAGATGGCGGTGATATCGGTAAGCTTACGGAGCAGCTGTCCATCTTCCATTCCTGCTATGGCTTCCCGAAGCTGTGGCGGATAGGTTCCACTGCTTTTCAGCTCCTCCACCGTTTGCAGCATGGTTGTCAGAAAGTCAGTGCGCCTGCTCTGGCGGCCGTACAGTTCCAGTGTATCGCTCATCTCCTGTATCGCCAGCTTCATGAGCACCAGACGAGATTTATCGTCCAGCCGCTTACCAGCTAGGCCTCCGTAGGTACGGAAGATATTTTCACAAAGACGGCTAAAGCTGAGCACTGTCAGGTTTAGGCTGCTTTTACCACAGAGGGTGGACAGCATTCTTTTTTCAGTCTCGAACGAAAACTGCTCCGGCACCAGCATAAGTACTTTTTTGCCCTGACGGGCCGAGGCTGCTGCACGGTCACAGAGCAGCATGGTTTTACCGCTTCCGCTCCTACCCAGTACCAACTGAAACATCATTTTTCCCCTCCACTCTCATTGGTTTTTTATACAGACATTGTATCACAAAAATGCAATTTAACAAAATTATTCTTGTAAGATAAGGCCATGGCGGATATAATGTACTTTGTATGATTAGTGAGGGGTGTGCAGCATGAAGGAAAACCACGCAGATGCGTTGGAAACCGCGGTTTTAGCGGGTAATATATTACTGGGCAGCGGCGCGGAAATCTTCCGTGTGGAGGATACCATTCTGCGTATTGCACATGCCTATGGGGTTCACTCCTGCAATACCTTCATCTTCAGCAGTGGTATCTTCACCACTGCGGGTGGCGTAAATGAAGAGTACTTTGCCAAGGTAAAGCATATTCCCATAAGTGGCGTAAGGCTGGACAAGGTGGAGGCGGTAAACCAACTTTCCCGAGAAATAGTTGCAGGACAGCACAGCGTTGAGGAAGCCTACGCAAAACTGATGGAGATATCTGTACTTCCCAAACGAAACCCGCTGGTGCGCATAGTAGCATCCGGTATAGGCTGTGCAAGCTTCTGCTTTCTCTTTGGCGGCAGCATAAAGGACTGTCTGTCGGCTTTGGTAGTGGGTATGCTGCTCTACAGCTTTCTCTACCGCACCGAGGACAAAAAGCTTTCCAAGATTACTCGCTACATCTGCGGCGGCGCGCTTATTACCCTTTGCGCTATCATTCTGTGTCGGCTTGGCTTGGGCGACCACTTCGATCAAATCATCATTGGTTCCATTATGCCCATGATTCCGGGAGTTTCCTTTACCAACGCTATCCGAGACATTGCAGACGGCGACTATATTGCAGGCAGCGTGCGAATGTTAGATGCACTGCTCATTACCTTCTGCATTGCCGGTGGAGTGGGTATTGTCTATACCGTGGTTAGTAGATTTTTTGGGGGTGCCATACTGTAGTGGATAATATATTTTTGCATATTGTTGCCGCCTTTACGGGCACAGTTGCCTTTTCTCTACTTTTCCACGTGGACCAAAAACATTTTCCTCTCTGCGGTGCTATCGGTGCGGCCGGCTGGCTTTGTTTCCTACTACTGCGGCCTTACCTTTCTACTCCGGAAGCCTCCTTCTTTGCCACCATGCTGGTAGTTGTTCTCTCTCGTTTTTTCTCCATCCGCATGAAATGTCCCGTCACAGTCTTCCTCATAGCGGGTATCTTGCCATTGGTTCCGGGCGCCGGTGTCTACTGGACAGCTTACTATGCCATTACCGAACAGGCAGACTTGGCCATTGGAAAAGGATTGGATACCATCCAGATTGCCGTAGCCATTGTACTGGGTATCATCTTCATCCTAGAAATACCTGTAAAGGTCTTTAAAAAGGGAAAAACTGTATAAAAACAGGGCAACCACGCTGACTTGGCATGGTTGCCCTGTTTTATTATTCCACTTTCTTTACAACCGGCATCCAGACTTCAAACTTGGAGTTCTGGGGGTTGGCATCGAAGTAAACTTCAATGTCGGGGCTGTTGCCATATTCGTAGCCGGAGGTAGGCAGCCACTCCTGCATTACCCGTTTTTCCAACTCCTGTATCGCCTGAGGCATTGTGCCCTCACCGGGGAAGATAGCCCAGGTTGCCGCAGGTATGACACACTCGTCCATGGAAGCAGGTGTAGGCGCGGTGGTTGCCACACTGATGTAGTAGCTCCAGCTGTCATCCACGTTCTGACAGCCACAGACACCCAGTATCCCCTTGGGCTCGCTGTTCATCAGCCCGCACAGCTTCTCAATCCCGCCCTCCATAGCAACCTTTTGCCACATCTTTGGAATCACATCAAAGTTTTCCTCCATGTTCTGGCTCATGGGTGCGGAGTGCCCCACAATGCGAAAGGACTCTTTTTTCTCAATTCTGTAGTTCATTTCAGCAGCTCCTTTAATGGTAATTTTGAAGCTGATGGGAGGATATGCCTTTAGAAGTACTCCCTCTGCCCTGGCCTGGGTAGGAGACATCCCGTGGACACTCTGAAATGCCCGATTAAAAGCAGTTGGGGAGTCATATCCGTATTTGAGAGCAATATCAATCACCTTTGCCTCATCCTGCTGCAAATCCACTGCTGCCCGTGCCATTCGTCTACGGCGAATGTATTCTGACAGTGGAACTTCTGCCATATAGGCAAACATCCGTTGGAAGTGATATGCCGAGCAAGCCGCCAGCTTCGCTACCTGCTCTATCTCTATTTCTTCGGCCAAATGTTCCTCAATATAACCAATCGCACTGTTTAACCGTTTAATCCAATCCATTCCCTCAGCCTCCTTGTATACCATTATAAATTGATTGTTGCATGCCGTCCTCTCTTTTGCGTTCAAAATGAGAGAGCCGTCAGACCTTCACATACTGCATGGGAATGGGTACCATACCGCGTTCCTCTTCTGTGGCAACACGTACAGAGGCAATGCGAAGATTATAAAGCACTAGCATTTTTTCAGCCTCGGCACAGCCTTTATCGTAGTCCTGCTGTGTAATATCTATAGTCATGCTGCTGTCTATCTCAAAATAATAGGTTTCATCAATTTTGAGCTCTGCGGCCTTTTTTTCTCCCAGATACACCGTAAACGGCAAGGACTGGAAACGGGTAACCACGGCCACCTGGGGCGTGAAATTATCCAGACAATAACCGGGAATCACATGACGAACCTTTGCAACAAAGCCGCCCTTCACCTTGACCGGGATAAGCCCTTCTTCCGGGGCAGGGGTATTCACAGCCACATTCATAGCTGTATCATTCTGCTTTTGGGGAGTCATCAGCTTTGAACAGCCTGTTAGGGCAACCAGAACAGCTGTCGATATCAGTATACCTGCAAACACCTTTTGATAATCTTTCATAGCAAACTCCTTTCCTATAGTACAATTATGCCGTCAAACAAAACAAAAGTCAATTAAAGCATATGGGGAGCATAACGCTCCCCTTTTTGGGAATAGTACCCCAAAAGCGGCAATATGAAAGGGGTATGTAACTATGAATGGAAATGCGGAACTTCTTAATTTTATCTATCAAAATTCCCAGATGGGGGTAGAAACCATCAATCAGCTTTTGGAGATGGTGGAGGACGGAAAATTTAAAGACTGCCTAAAGGCACAGCTGGACGGCTACGAGCTTATCTGCACTACCGCAAAAACGATGCTTGGCGGCCACGGCTATGATGAAAAAGGCATTGGAACAATGGATAAGATGAAAACCTACCTGATGATTAACCTGCAAACACTGGTGGACCGCAGCTCTGCGCATATTGCAGAAATGCTGATAACTGGCAGCAACATGGGCATTGTGGATGGAACTAAAAAACTAAAAGAGTATGCCGGTGCCGAGTCATCTATTAAAGAGCTAATGGAAAAGCTCATTCGCTTTGAAGAAAACAACATTGAAAAGCTGAAAAGCTTTCTGTAGTGCCCCCTCACAATGATGGCGCCCATGGTCATATCTATGAAAATGAAGCCCACATTGAGTTGGGCATTACAAAAAAAGGCTGTCAACAAAAATGTTGACAGCCTTTTCAGCTTCAAATTACCGATCAGCAAAAGAGATATTCATATTGCGTGCGAGCTCCACCAGTTCCCCCTGGGGGTCTACCCTACGCTGGTTATCCAGCATGGTGTTGCTGTTGATGACATCCTCCAGTGATACCGAGGTCAGCTTGTTGTTGGATACAGATATCATACGTCCAAAATTGCCCTTTTCATCCGGCACAAGGTGCTCTACCAGCTCCTTGACCGCGAAGGCTCCCAGACGTGTGCTCAGCAGACGGTCGTTGGCTGTAGGAACGCCACCCCGCTGTGCATAGCCTACAATAGTTGCACGGCACTCTACATCAATAAGGGTCTCGGAAACAGCATAGCCGTTTTTATCTCTGGTACCGTTAATCTCACGTTCCACATAGTCGGCAATAACGCTTGCGATACCGCCAAAGCGAATGGCATCGGGAGAACCCTCTACCATCTTGTTGGTAAATGCACCGCTTGCAGGAGGCTGTGCACCTTCGGATACAATGACCATTACAGTGCCGTTCTTAACCAGTCGATCCTTTATATCCTTCACAAGTGTCTGGAAGTTGTAGGGTATCTCGGGAATAATAGCAATATCTGCACCCGAAGAGATGGCTGTATGCAGTGCAATATGTCCGGCATTTCTGCCCATAACCTCAATGAACATGACACGGCTGTGGGCCTCACCTGTGGTTCTTACGCACTCTACTACCTGTGTGCAGCGGGAAACGGCAGTATCAAAGCCAAAGGTAATTTCAGTGGAACGCAGATCGTTGTCTATGGTTTTGGGTACGCCAACTACAGGCACACCCATTCTGGAATAATCTCTTCCGGAAGTAAGGGTACCGTCGCCGCCGACAATAATCATAGCATCAATTTCTGCATCACGCAGGTTCTGTACTGCCTTTTCGGAAAGGTTGTCATAGACCAGATTTCCCTTTTCATCATGGAGCAGGCCGGTTTCGTCACGGCGGGGATATTTAAACAGATTGTCCTTATTAGAGCTGTACAGGATGGTACCGCCCTTCTCAATAATGCCTAAAACACTACTGGGGGTAAGCACCTTGAAGTAATCGCCACCAAGTAGCATACCACGGTAGCCATAGGGGATGCCCACTACCTCAATACCATACTTATCGGCCATAAGCACCACTGAGCGGATGACCGCATTCAATCCGGGGCAGTCTCCTCCTCCGGTCATTAGGCCAATTCTCTTGATGCCGTCTCTTCTTGCTTTTTCGATGATTTTGTACTCTTCATTCATTGTTTTTACTCTCCCTAAAAAACGAATAATTTCGTCCAATATATAACTTTTTCAATCTAATATTATATAGCCATATGTCAATTTTGACAAGAGAAAATATTGACCAAATATGGACAATTCATTCAAATAGTTAATCTTTTTACTTTTTATGATGACATTAATCAGGATTGTATTGAAAACGGTCTAAAATGTAGTACAATAGAAACAATATGTAAAATTACCGAAACGAGGTACCAGATGGATCAAATAATTCCAAAGCCCCAAAATGAGAACTCTGCCATTCCCACCTGTAAACATGCCAAAAAATGTGGTGGCTGTCAAATGCAGAATATGCCGTACCCGCAGCAGCTGCGTTGGAAGCAGATAAAGGTGGAGCGTCTACTGGAGAAATTCCAGAAGGTCTCCCCTATTTTGGGTATGAAAAACCCACTACATTATCGCAATAAGGTACAGGCAGCCTTTGGCATAGATATGCGTAAGCGGATAGTCTCCGGCGTTTATCAGTCCAGCTCCCACCGCATAGTACCCGTGGATAGCTGCATGATAGAAGACCAAAAAGCCGACGAGATTATTGTTACTATCCGTGGAATGCTTACAGAATTTAAACTGTTGCCCTATAACGAGGACACCGGCAGGGGCTTTCTTCGTCATGTTCTGGTAAAACGGGGATTTGCCAGTGGTGAGATTATGGTAGTACTGGTAACAGGCTCCTCCCACTTCCCTTCCAAGAACAACTTTATTCAGGTTCTACGTGACCGCCATCCCGACATTACCACCATCGTGCAGAACGTGAACGCCGGTAACACCAGTTTGGTACTGGGTGAACAGCAAAAGGTTCTTTTTGGTAGCGGATATATCGAAGACACCCTGTGCGGTTGTGTATTCCGTATCTCGCCCAAGTCCTTTTACCAGATAAACCCTATTCAAACTGAAGTTCTGTACGGCAGAGCCATTGAGCTGGCAGGGCTTTCCGGCCACGAAAGGGTCATTGACGCCTACTGTGGCATAGGCACCATAGGGCTTATAGCGAGCTCCCACTGCAAAGAGGTTATGGGCATAGAGCTAAACCGTGACGCAGTGAAGGACGCCATCAGCAACTGCAGACGCAACCAGATTACCAATGCCCGATTTTACACCGGGGATGCCGGCGAATTCATGACTGCTATGGCTGCAGAAAATGAGACTGCCGATGTGGTATTTATGGATCCACCCCGAGCAGGCAGCGATGAAGCGTTTCTTTCTTCGGTGCTCAAGCTTGCCCCCAAGAAGGTAGTATATATCTCCTGCAACCCCGAGACACTTGCCAGAGACCTGGAGGTACTAACTGCCGGCGGGTATCGCACAAAGTCTATTCAGCCCGTAGACATGTTCCCGTACACGCATCATGTTGAGGCAGTATGCCTGTTGACCCGTATAAAGTGAAGTCTATAAAAACCACCGGCAAGTTTAATTTACTTGCCGGTGGCTTTCTATAAAGTATTGTTTGTTATACGGGTGCTCAAATTAAGGATATTGCGCTCTATCCGCTTAATAGTTTGCTTAAAAGCTGCATCCGGCTTACCGCTCGGGTCAGCAAGCCCCCAATCCTCCCTATGCTTGCAGGAAAGGAACGGACACTGCACATTACAGCCCATTGTCACAACAATATCCACCGGTGGAATGCTCGCCAGTAGCTTGCTGTGCTGCGTTTTTTCCATATCAATAGAATAGATTTGCTTCATCAGACGTACAGCATCTTGATTTATTTGCGGTTTTGTCTCAGTTCCTGCAGAGTAGCTTTCAAATATATCTGCAGCAAGATGCTTTCCCAGCGCTTCAGCTATTTGGCTGCGGCAGGAGTTGTGAACACAAATAAATGCTACCTTGGGCTTATTCATTTACGGGCCATCCTTTCAGTGTATTTGCTGCATGTGGGGATAAGCGGCACTACCCCCTGCTCTTTTTTAGGATATCCATTACCTCATCCTTTTTTAGAACCTTACCGTATGAAACCACCTTGCCGTCTATTACCAGAGCGGGTGTTGTCATTACCCCATAGGCTGCAATCTGTGTAAAATCCGCAATATGTTCAATGGCAGTATCCATCCCAAGCTCAGCAAGAGCCGCCTTTACAGCAGCTTCCAGCTGATTGCATTTCGCACAGCCGGAGCCCAGAACCTTAACGGACGCACCGATAGCCTTTGCGACTTCGGCCTGTACTATGGTTTCTTCAGTGCAACTACCTCCACAGCAGCAATCAGAGGATGCTTTTTTTGTTTCGTCAGCTTTCTTTGCCGCAATCTCGGAGGGTTTACACATTCCTCCGCAATCACACTGCACAAGTTCTTCCGATGCATTTTTCTTCTTGCCAAAATCAAACAAAGCCATCATCAGTTCCTCCTTAAAATTAAATCAATAAAAACTGAAATGCGTTAAACAAATAGCCTACCAAAATAATACCAATGGTGCAGATAGTGATAAATACACCGAGCAACTTTGGCTTTACAGCCTTGCGAAGCATAATCATAGATGGCAGACTGAGCGTTGTAACAGCCATCATAAAACTAAGGATTGTCCCAAGCTGTGCACCCTTAAAAAGCAAAGCCTCTGCCACAGGAATGGTACCGAAGATATCTGCGTACATGGGTATACCAATGAGGGTTGCTAAGATAACACCAAAGGGGTTGTTGCTCCCCAATACTGCTTCAATCCAATGCTCGGGAATCCAGTTGTGGATGAGTGCACCGATGCCGACACCCACTAGAATGTATGGAAAAACCTTCTTGAAGGTAAAAGACACCTGATCCTTGGCATAAATTATGCGTTCTTTTTTAGTAAGTGTGGGAGATTCGATATCAACAGTGCTGGCATTGCGGATAAATTCCTCTACGTATTGCTCCATATGAAGCTTTTCAATGAGTGTACCTCCTATGACGGCAACTACCAGGCCAATTAGCACATACATCACAGCTACTTTTACACCAAAAATGCTCATAAGAAGTACGAGGCTGCCAAGGTCAACCATTGGAGAGGAAATGAGAAACGAAAAGGTTACTCCCAGGGGCAACCCGGCACCTGTAAACCCAATAAACAGCGGTATGGAAGAACAGGAGCAAAAGGGCGTCACCGTACCAAGCAGAGCAGCAACCACATTTGCCCCTACGCCCTGAAAGCGCCCTAAGATTCTTTTGCTGCGCTCCGGCGGAAAATAGCTCTGGATATAGGAGATGACAAAAATTAAAAAGCAAAGTAGTACCGTAATTTTTATAACATCGTAAAGGAAAAACTGTACGCTTGCCCAAAGGCGGTTGTTAATATCAACGCCAAGCGTAGAAAGCAGATTGCCAATCAGATTGTTCAGCCATTTCATGCCGAGTATCTGATCCTGAAAAAACAGCCACAGTGATTGTAAAGTTTGCAGGAAAACTCCCCCATTCATATAAAGTCATATCAAAAAAAATTGATAAGTCGTTCAAAAGAAAAACCACCTCTTGGATGGCTTTCTTTAGCTCAGCACTCATCCGGTATTTGCTCTGCGTACGGAGTGGTTAGCTGTACTAAAAGCTCTGAAGCGTGTTTGCTGCCAGATTCACTTAAACGATAGTGTGTCCATTTACCCTCTTGCCGACTTTCTACCACTCCGGACTCACACAATATCTTCATGTGATATGATAAGGAGGACTGACCAATTTCCATTTGGTCAATCAGTACACAAGCACACTTTTCACCACTGCGAAGCAGGTCTAAGATAGCAAGGCGCTTCTCATCACAAAACGCCTTAAATACTTTCGCATTTTTTCGGTGGATACTTCCCATGTCCTATCACCTCATATCAAATTATCTTGATATGAACAGTATATGCAAATACTATTGTTTTGTCAATATAAAAATCACTTTCACAGTATCGTACTATATTACATGCACTGACTACATATAAACTTCATACTATACATTGAGGTGATTTATATGACTGATACTAATGTAATTTTAAGTAATGTTACGCAAAAATATCTTGCCCAGTATGACACAATATTGCAAGATATGATAGACGATATGAAAAGCGGACTTAAGGCATCAGCCCCTTCCAGAAGCATCTCGCTATATTTTATTGAAACAATGATTCCCCACCATAAAGCAGCAATTGAAATGTGTGAAAACTTGTTGCAGTACACTACTGACTTACGCCTGCAACACATGGCAAACAATATAATTCGAACCCAAAATAAAGGAATTCAAGAGATGAAAAAAATCGAAGAAAGATGTGAGCAATATACCAGCAACCCTGTAGCCATAGATACCTATGTAAAAAACTACCTATTAATAGCGAATGAAATGTTTATTAAAATGAAAAGTGCCCCCAGACTCAACAATATTAACTGCAACTTCATATTAGAGATGATTCCACATCATGAAGGTGCCGTAAAAATGTCTAAAAACGTTATGCAATATCCCATATGCGGTGAGTTAAGGATTATAGTGGACGATATCATTAAAGAACAGAGCCGCGGAATTGTGGAACTGCAAAACTTAAAAAGATTCTATGGATGTGCAGGGAACCTCGATAAGGTTTTACGTATATACTAAGCGCTTTTGATATTCTTAATAAAAGCATATCATGCTTGAACGGCTTATTTTTGTCCAACATAAGTTATGAAAAGGTACCCTATCACTTAGGGGACCTTTTTTATTTGCAATTATAAAAGCCCTTTTATATACAGTCTCCCCGATGCTAAAAGCCTCGGTAGCGGTACTCCTATCTTTGCATATAGTGTAGTGGAAGTATAGTGCGACGAATTTATTGGGTCGTTATTATATTTTGTGGTGGTGTCGACTGACACTGTCGCTTACCAGATAAATACGGCTAAAACCATAGATACAAAAGGAGCAAAATTATGGCTATAACAACAAATATTTA
>JAVXNK010000004.1:109942-136743 GCA_036645835.1 Angelakisella sp.
TTAACAGGAGTTGACGTTAGCCCCCTCATGTTAAATGACCAAACAACCGCCGTGCTGGATATTAGAAGCATTTCATCAGATGGCCTTGCAATTTTAGGTGGAGCCATTCAAATACGTGAACAGGTATATCCGGTCAACCCAATTAAAACGGCTTCAATATCCGAGATTGATCCCGCAGTAGGTGCAACGGTAACATTCAATGTGGACTATTTTATAGACCCTGCTACAGCCTATGCACCCACCGCTAGAATTAATGTGCAGGATGTTATTGATTCCAGATTGACCGTTGTATCAAGCAGTTTGGATTTGCCTCCAAGCACACTGTATACCATTACAAACTTGAGCAGTGGCAATACTATTGAGTATAGAATTGTAAGCAGTGTCCCAACCGGAGAGTTCCTCCCCCCCACCTTCACAATGACTATTACAGCAACTATCCCTCCACAAGTGCAGCCCTCTTTCCCTATTGTGAAGCCTTGTATAAAAAATATTGCCACCATGACAGTGGATAACAATGCCCCACTATATTCAAACGCTGTCTATATAAGCTTTAAGGCCTCGCAGGCAGTTATTGATATTATTGAATCGGTTGCTCTGGAACAAACAGCACTGGCTCACATCTTAAATGCTGAGGGCGAAAAGATTCAAAAGATAGTTGTAATGCCGGGCGCAACACAGCCTGATATGATTAGTATTAACAGCAGTGTTTCAAGCACTTTAAATGCAGTTACCTTGCTGGAAAGTGTTCTCCAGAGCAAACTGAGTATATTTGATTGCGCAGGCTGCTAAAATCAGCATAACGGTCTAGGCTACAAAACCTATCGGCCCCTTAGGTGAATACCTGTGGGGCCGATAGGTTTTTATTATGTAGTCAATTTTGAAATAGACTGTACCGCCAATGGGCTACCCTACCCAAATGTCTCCACCAATACAGATGGAATCGCCATCAAATACCCTTTTGGAATTATCTATCAGTGTGTCCGCCACCTCTGCCCCACATCTTCTCCCAATAAGCATCATCGCCTTATCTAGGCATGGTCTGCGCTTCTGTACAGAATGTACATCGGAGGCAACCACCTGTACCAATCCTTTTTTTATCCATCCCATAACAAGCTTTCTCTGCCGACATCCATGAAACAGGCTACCTGCGTTTATTTGTGCTACCCACCCTTTTTCTACCCAATGATGTAATAGCTTAGGATTGTCCGATAGGTACGAATATCTTTCCACATGTGCTAAGATGGGGGTATACCCCGCAAGCTGTATTCTATATAGTGTTTCATCAAGAGCAAAGGGATAGTGCGCTGTGTCCAGTTCAATGAGGATATAGTTCGTATCCTGTATGCAAAGGGGGCGAATGTCCTGCTCGCAAAGCTTCGGAGAAAAGAACACCTCGGCACCAAGCTTAACCGCTACATCCTTTGGCAGTGTAGCTATCTTTCTATATGCTTCAGCTCTATTATGGATAAACTCCTCCAAATCCTGTCGTTCAAAGTTAAAGTGCGGAGTAAACACGATTCGTCTTACTCCGCTTACCCTTTCCAGGTTTATTAACTCAAAGGATTCAGTCTCATCAGCCGCTCCGTCATCTATGCCTGAAAGAATATGGGTATGAATGTCTGTCATGGTGTTATTCATCACCTCGGCAATTATTGTCTGCAGTAGGAATAGTACACCTCTGAATCCACATCCTTCGATCGGAAGCAATGGGTTAACACGACCCCCACTATGTTCGCCTGAACACTTTCAAGATTATCCTTTGCCTGCAACACCTGTTTGAATGTTGCGTAGTTTTGTTTTACCACAAGCAAGACTCCATCACAGTACCGGCTTAACACCGCTGCATCGGTTACTAGGGATATGGGTGGGGTGTCACAGATGATGTAGTCATACTTTGCTTCCAAACATTTAATGAGGTTCTCCATATACTTACTTCCTAGTAGCTCTGTAGGGTTGGGAGGTATTATGGTGGATACCAGAACATCTATACCCAAGCCCTCAACTGTATATATTACCGACTCCATACTTTCCTGACCGCTAAGAATGGAACCAAGCCCGCCGTTTTCCTGAACATCTAGGTTTAGGTAATGATGGAGCATAGGTCTTCTTAGGTCACAATCCAATAAAATCACCCGGCTGCCGCCTTGTGCCAGTGTAATGGCAAGATTAATGGATGTGTTGCTTTTCCCTTCCCCGGGTAAGGAACTGGTAACTATAATTTTTTTGTACAGCTTATTTACCGAAACAAAGTTAAGGTTTGTTCGCAAAGATTTGTAGGCTTCCACGACCTTGAACGGTGTGTTTTCATTTATGATAAAGCTGTCCTTATGGGTAAGTCTTCTCTTCTTCTTTAAGTATCTCTTTTGTGGCTTTTCGTTTCGCCTTCTCTTTGCCAGTGTCGGTATTACCCCCATTACATGAATACCCAATTGTTTATGTATATCTTCATCTGTTGCAAATTTATTATTAAAGATAACCCTTATAAATACAATGCATCCACTTAGCACCAGACCAAATGCAGAGGCTATTAGTGTAACCAGTTTTACATTTGGAAAAATTGGTTCCTCCTGTGCCATCGCCTCGCTTACAACCTCTACCGATCCAGCTTTTACGGTTTTCATAATAATGGCGGGAGCACACTTTACTATTTCCGTCACGATGCTCTTAGCCGTTTCTTTGTTCTTATGCTCGGCACTTATCTTCATTATCTGCGTATCGTCTATTGGAGAAATTTTGATATCCTTTAAAAAGTCCTTATAACTCATATTAAGTGCAAGGTTATCTATAATAGGCTGTAGCACGGTATGGCTTTTCAGTATCACTGCATAGGTTGCAACCAGATTTCGAGCAGAATTGATCTGGTCATAGGTTACATTCCCCTGCAAATCTTGTCGGGTATTTACGATCATAGTAGCACTCGCTTCATATGTTGGAGTCACAACATAAGCCGACACCCCGTATCCTCCCAGGCCACAAATGATAGCGGTTACCACAAACATTATCCAGTTCTTCTTTAGCACTTTAAAAAACTCTCTTAGGTCAACGATATATTCCTCACCGTTTACCTTGTTGTACTGTTCCAAACATTTTTGTCCTCCCTTGGATTAATGGGTAAAGAGCAATTCATTGTCTTTACTCCTCCTGCTTGCCATACAGAAACTCCTTTAGAATTTGCGCATTTTTATCAAAATCAATGGTAATTAGGCTTCTGCCGTCCTTACCCGTTGTTCCCCAGTATGTTCCTTTTACAGGTAACGTCATCTGCTCCACGGTGACATCCGTATAATTAGGTGCCATCAGCAGAAGAGAAGTTATCTCTTCTTTTTTTAAGTTTGTTTTGATTAAGGGCAGGGTATCATTGAGCATCTCGTTAATTTCCAATATGTTTAAGTCTTTCGCAGACTCTACGATAGACTGAATGGTATTGTGCTGTCTTTCTATTCTGTGCCAGTCATCATCAATAAACCTTAACCTGCAGTACTGCAATGTGTCATGGCCGCTGAGGTGATTTAACCCTTCAACCACCCGAACATCGGTTGCAGCGTTTGTATATACTTCCTCATTCAGCGCCTTGACCTCTTCTTTGGTCAACACAATATCTACGCCGCCAACACTGTCTATTATGGTTTTAAATGCATAGAAATTTACCCGCACATATCGGTCTACATCTACTTTAAAGCAATCCCGCACTGTTTGCAAAAGCAGTTCAGCTCCCCCATAGCGGAACACATGGGTGAGCCAATCATCATTTCTGCCCTCAATAGGCACCCCTATGCCACGTTCCAGGCTTACAAGCTTTACCGTATGATTTTTAAGATGCAGAGAAAAAAGCATGATGCTGTCAGCCCGTGCATTCTCATCAAACTTTTCCTTTCGCTCGTCTGTTCCTATCAGCAGTATATTGAGCACATCAGCCTCCGTATAGATATCGCCTCCCGATACCTGCTCGGTGGATGTTTGCAGCTTGATGACAGCATCCAACTGCAAAGGAATCCCAAGGGTACCATTGGCAACAGGAACCGGAGTGTCAGTGGTCATGCTGCCGGAATAGTCATAGTTTAATAGGTTTAGCTTCGCATTGTAGTACGAAACAGATACCGCCAGTGTAATTCCTGCAAGAAACAGCATAATCAATCCTACTCTTAAAAACCGACGCTTTTTCATACTGCATCCTCCCTTCCCAAAAAATCATATCACTTACTCAACGCTATCTATTATAAAATGGAGGTATTTTTATGGGATATGTACTGACTGCCTTTGTTTCTTTTTCCCTTGGCCTTTTGTTTGGATGCTGCTTTCGGATAAATAAAGATTAAACCTACCCTATACATAATCGGTAAGTCAAAGGGAGCTTGAAGCTACCTTCTAATTTATGATATAGGCGATACTATTATGTTTTGGAACCCTTTGACTTTGAGGCGGCAGTGCCATGTAATTCCCGTATTTATTTTTTAAAAATTCATCGTAGCCACGCATAACAAAGTACCTGCCATTTTCAAACGGCATTTCTACTCTGCCCTGAAAGACTTCACTTCCTAATCCCGCTTTTACCGGACGAAAGGATTCGGCACAAAAAATCTTAGCCAAGCGATAACTATTCTTTTTGGAGTTTTCTATTATTTTTGAGTTAATGGAGTGAACACTAAAAAAACACAACAGAGGTTTAAACAGAATTAAGATCATGTTTTTTGATAGCTTTCTTTTTTTATAGAGCTTGCTTATCTTTATAGTTTTTAATATTTTCAAGAAGCCTTGCTCCCATACTTGCCAAGCACTGTTGTATCCATTAATAGGAAACACATCAATGTTAACTCCCAATGGATACTCCATACTTGATTTTTCTACGATGAGGGTTTTTGTGTTGCTTACCTTCGCAAAGTGATTGGGGTATTTCTCATCATGCTCAAAACAGATAACCTTTAAGCCGTCACCGCTATATGTATTGAGAAATAGCTCATAGTCCGGCCTAGGCATGCAAATATCGATGTCGTCGTCCCATGGAATGTATCCCTTATGCCTTACAGCTCCTAGTAGGGTACCAAATGCAAGGTAATAGGTTAAGTTGTTTTGGCAGCAAAACTTATGGACATCCTCCAGTATGCTTAGTTGGACATCTCTCATCTCTTCTAGGCTCATCTTACTCATTTGGCACATATTGTCCCATCCTCCAAAACAAACTCATTTTTATAAATTCTGTAGTAGCCGTATCGCATGGCCATTAACAAAAACTCTGAAAAGCTTCTTAATATTGCTATATTTATCAGGGTAAATTGATGGCAGAATTGCAATATAAAAAGCCCGGATATCTGTACAATGGCAGCAACAACAGTTGTTACTGTTATCTGCCGCACTTTATTGATGCTTCCCAGTGTTGGCCAGCCATATAGCAACACGGGAAAGCTAAATATAAGGTCGGGAATCATACAACGGAAAGCCGTTACAGCTTGTAGATATTTAGGTCCACTAATGATAGAAATAATATAGGGGGCTAAAATGCAGGTAGCCAAGGAAGCGAGTAGTATAAGGGGCATAAATAGCTTAAGGATATTATTCACAAGCCTAATATTTCTTTTTGTTACCATATGGGGGTAAATACCGTTTGATATGGGGGTATACAAAGCCTGTGCCGCTGTTATAAGCTGAAGAGAAATGCTCCAGAGCGCAACATCGTTTGAGGACATGAAAAGGCCGATTACAATAGTACTGAAAGCACCAAAGGCCGACGTTGCCAGCTGGGAAGCAAAAAAAGCAAATGATGATTTTATGCAGTCTATACATTTACTTAGCCTTGGACACCGAAAATGTATATCCAGTTCCCCAATCTTTTTCCATGTGATTATAATTGCAATGAAAGAGCTGATGATATCTAATATGGGAATCCAGAGAATATCTGCATCACTTTTTACAAAGACAAAGGTCAGTGCTGTAGAGATGGCTCTCGTAATTACAAAGCGGGCAGTAATCACCTGCATTTTTTCAAGTCCTCTAAACAGGAAATCTGCAAGGAAACAGGAAAGCATTACATCTACATATGAAACAATGGTAAAGGTGACATTTACCTTTAGAAGCGTAATAGCAAAGCTGGCAACTACTAAAAAAACAAGGGCAACCAACGAAAGAATTACCTTAGAAGCAATTATAGTGCCGGTGATGGAGCCTATCTTATCCCGATCACCCTCGCACTTAACAATATCCCTTACACCTGACAAAACAAACCCAAAATCCACAAACAACTGAATTGACACCATAAATGACTTCACATACTGCACCGTTCCGTAACAATCAAGAGACAGCACGCGTGTCAGATACGGCAGTGTCAACAGCGGAAATATCATTTTAGCAATGTTCATTAGATATAGCATGATAACATTTTTAAAAACAGGCTTATTTTTAATACTTATCATTTGAAGCTCCCATGCATTTTTTATAACAGCAACCTCATCTTTTTCTCCTTCATTAGAATGGAAAAAATCATAGGTGTAAGAACACACTCATGACGCACGAACGAACCAAAGTCGGGTTCAAATATAAAGCTGACCAATAGATAAGAAACTACAAATATAAGTAAAAGATATTGATTTTCCAGTCTTAAGCATGCATCTTTGCAGTATGCAATCAGTTTTTTTATAACCAGCACTGAAACAATTAACTGGTAAACTATAAATGGTATGTAGTATATGCTTAATCGGATAAGCTCCAGCGGAAACAAAAACCTTATGGAGTTTGTAGCGTAGTTTAAAATGAATAGCGGCACCGAAGCACTTCTCATCGGGAACACATTTAACACAATAGTTTTTGCCTCCGCTCCTCCCAATCTACCGGTGTTCAAAATATCCCTACACATGGTTAAATAATGAAACAAAGCAGGCTCATATTTTTTTAAGAGAAGTAAAGCAACCGTGCTGCATAGAAGTAGTACAAGCAGTTTTCCTACTATTCCTATGGACGTATAGTTCTGTTTGAAGCCAATGTATAAAATCAGTGTTAAAAAATACACTGCAACCAGTATAAAGTAGGATCTAAAAAAGACGCTTTGAATAACCAGCAGTAGTGTGGTCAAGGCAATCTTTATTCTGTTGTTCATTAGTTTGGAATTCAATATGTAATAACAGGCAATGTTCATGACCAGCTGAATGATATCCTTCCCAATGCGAAACACATAGATGTTAAGCAGTGCTAGGGACATATAGACAAACAGAACTTGGAAAACCGTAACCTCTGTGTATTTTAATATCGATATCAAAAACCAGATAATAAAAATTGATGATATCACTGCTGCCCATTGTGTGAACGATTCTATATGCAGAGCCTTCCCCACTGACCCAAAAAAGTTGCTGCAAAACTGGTAGAAGGAATTTGGCTCAAGGCTTGCTGTGCCCGAAATAGACTTTAGAATTAGGTTTGCGTCGTTAAAAAACTTTTTGGGCAACAAAGGCAGGATTATAATTTGAATAAATGCACTGTACGGCACTATAAACAAAATCATAAGTGACCGTAATTGCTTTTGGGTCATCTGCTTTTCTCCTTTTTAACTGCATTCAGTATATAACCGCAGATAGTACTCCTTTAGTTCATTGGCTGCATAGGTGATATCATACATGGGACTGTCAACATGATATTCATGCCGTTCTCTGAAGCCCCTATAGCTTAGTACAACCTTAGCCCAGTTTTCAGCCCCTGCATCTAAACGAACAAATTCAGCCATGGGAGACATTTTTGCCTCCCGCGGAACCCTGTCCGAAAACACACAAGGTAATCCTGTTGCCTGTGCCTCTACTCCAACCACCGGTAACCCTTCACAAAATGACGGCAAAACAAACACATCCATTGCCTTCATCATTTCCGCAATATCTTCCCGGTATCCTAAAAACTTTACTGTGTTATTAAGCTTTAACAGGTGCACCTTATCCTGTATACCCTGCCGAAGCTTGCCTGTCCCAATTAGAAGAAGCACTGCGCTTTCATCCTTTTTCGTTACCTCATAAAAAATATCTATTAGAAACTGATGGTTTTTGGGGTACATAAACCTTCCAACATGCCCCACAACAAACTTGTCCTCTAACCCAAGCTGCCTTCGGCAGTTGTTTCTGGTGTCGTTACTAAAATGAAATTTACTCAAATCAATGGCATTGGGGATGATTTTTATATCCCCGTTTGCAGAGGATGCTTTCCCAAACATCCACCTTGCTGCATATTCCGAGCAGGCACAAAGATGGGTTGGAAACAGCTTTGCAAATGGTCTAAGCATATATTTGAGCACATTCTTTTTCAGTTCACCCTTAGCCGCAGTGCTGTGGTTATGAGCAATTCGCACGGGAACACCTGCACGTTTGGCTGCAAACAAAGGAAACACGCTAAGGGTATTGATGTGTGAATGTACAATTATGTAGTGATTCTCTTTAAAGATGGTATATAGATCCCGGTGGTATTGCAGCGGCTGTCCGTAGGGGGAAATTCTGATTACCCGCCCTCCCAGGCTTTCTATCTCTTCTTCGGGAACTAAGGTGGAATCATTGTCAATGATAAAATCAAACTGTATGCTGTTACGGTCAATATGTCGGTAATAATTCATTATTACCGACTCGACGCCGCCTCCCACCATTTTTCCTACAATATGCGCAATATGTATTGGACTGCTCATTCTTGTTTCCCCTTCTTTGTTAGCCATATCTTTCAGTGTTTCCGTTACTTAGAATTCTCCCCTGCCAGACAGCACAACCTTTATTGTCATAAAAATCAGCTTTGCATCCGTCCACAGGTTTCTTTCATTTATGTACTTTATATCCAGTGCAACCCATTCTTCAAAGGTGGTGTTGGCCCCCTTTTGCACTTGCCAAAAGCATGTTAAGCCGGGAGTTACCCGAAGCCTTTGCATGGAGTATTGTGAGTACTGTAGAACCTCCTTTGGCAGTGGAGGGCGCGGCCCCACAATAGACATATCGCCCTTTATGATGTTTATCAGCTGGGGCAGTTCATCTATACAGGTTTTTCTAATAAAGTTGCCAACCTTTGTAATACGTGGATCCTTTGCTATTTTAAACACAGGCCCATCACGCTCATTTAACCTTGCAAGCTCGGCCAGCTTTTCTTCTGCATTTAGGCACATGCTTCTAAACTTGTACATAGTAAACGGAATGTTATCTTTCCCTATCCTTGTTTGACAAAACATTACGGGGCCGCGGTCCTCCAAAACAATAGCCAGTGCTACTATAACAAAAACAGGCAGTAGGAACACAAGTGCAGCTGCACTTAAAAATATATCCATGACACGCTTACTACATAGATATAGCTGCGTTCTGCTCCTCTTTCTTTCCTCGCTTAGTAAAGTGGTGTCATTCATCTGTACAGCCTCAAGTTGCAACTCATCTCTCATCCTGTTTCCCTCCCAACAAAATGACACCCGCACCTTTTCATTGGGCTCAGCCACACCTGCCCAATCTTTATTCAGTTTTGTACTACTAGTTCCAACAGAGGTTATTCTGCAATCCTAAATGGTTCCGATTTGCGTAATATTGTAGATGACACTTCCGGGGTATAGGGCAAAAAAACTACATCTACACTCATTTTTTTCAGGTCTCGTTCTGTTTTTATCCACCGGATGCTATTCTTCCAGTCATCACCTATAAAAACAGCGTCGAACCCGAACTGCTCATGTAAAAGCACCTTGTCCAAGGTATCTGCAATGACAACTTTATTAACAGCGCGGATGTTCTCAATGATGGTTTTGCGGTTTGCTTGGCTGATAACCGGGGTTTTAAACTTATAGTCTCTTACCAAAGAATCAGAGTTTACAGCTACTATCAGGTAGTCACATCTCTCTTTTGCCGCATTAATCAAGTTCAAATGGCCGATGTGAAACATATCATAAACGCCTTGAGTAAAGCCTATTTTGTACTTTTTCACTGCCTTCATCCCTCCAAACACCTAGGACAAGAATAACTGATAAAGTATATTTATAAGATGCCGTAAATATAACCTCATTGTTGTTTTTCTGCTTGACATCTTTCTCTGCGCACCTCCAAGGATAGTGCAGAAAGAAGCAAACAGGTCTTCCCTATCACCGAAAGATGTGGTAACATTGGGGTAATAACCCATGGGAAAATGATAGGAGGTACTAAAATGGCATGGCTGGATATGCACTTACATTCTTGTTATAGTGATGATGGTGAGTACACCCCCAGGGAGTTGATGTCAATCTGCCTGAAGGAAGGTGTACGTACTGCCGCTATTGCTGACCACAACACTACCCAAGGTGTTGCGGAGGCAACAAAGCAGGCAGCAGCTATGGGCATTACCCTTATTCCAGGTATAGAACTGGACTGTGTGTTTCGCAAAGTAAACCTCCATCTGCTGGGCTACTGGATTGATGACACCTTTGACGGCTTCGCTCAGGTAGAAAAAATGATTCTTGAGCAGGAACAGAAAGCGGCAGCAAAACGCCTTGAGCTAGTGGAAGCACTGGGCATATATATCCATGCAGCTGATATCGGGCGGCTCTCCAAACAAGGGGTAGTAACCGGAGAAATGATTGCAGAAGCAGCGCTTGGCAATCCGCAAAACGACCAGAACCCATTACTGCTTCCCTACCGCAGTGGTGGGACACGCAGCGATAATCCCTATCTAAACTTTTATTGGGACTACTGTGCTCAGGGAAAACCGGCATATGTTCCAATTCATTACATATCCCTCCCGGAAGCAGTGGCACTTGTTCGAAAGGCAGGCGGTGTTCCGGTGCTTGCTCACCCCGGAAACAACATCGGTGAAGATGTGGAGCTGCTATCTGCTATCCTGCAGCAAGGGGTAGATGGAATTGAAGTATTCAGCAGCTACCACTCCCCAGAACAAACCGACTTTTATCTAAAGATGGCAGAAGAATTTGGAGTGGCTGCAAGCTGCGGAAGCGATTTTCACGGGAAAACAAAGCCAAACATTCGGGTAGGTTGCGTTGACTGCCGCAAACTGGAAGAAGAGCTACTATCAAGGCTAATGGATAAGCGGCGCTAACAAAGAGAACACTGCTCTTTTGCAAACAAAAATAGCCACAGATACCTAAATTGTACCTGTGGCTATTTTATCCAAGATGGTGTATAGTATAGTTATTGCTTATACAATTATCTAACCTATACCGTTACTAAGGAAGAAAGGGAACTGCATGAAACTTTTATTTAAAGAACGGCTTTTTTCATGGCTGGACAGCTATGATGTATACGATGAGGAGGGCGCAGTTGCCTTTACCGTAAAGGGGCGGTTGGCTCTGGGTCATTGCCTGGAAATCTATGATAAATACGGCGAGCATGTGGGTACCGTAAAGGAAGAGCTACTCACCCTTCTTCCCCGTTTTGCTATCTATAAAGGGGATACTTACATTGGAGAAATCCGCAAAAAGCTATCCTTCCTGCGGCCTGTTTATACACTGGACTACAGTGACTGGGAAGTACAGGGAAACATTTGGGAGTGGGACTATCGCGTCACCAACGGCCTGGGGCAGGAGGTTCTATATGTATCAAAACAGCTTTTTAACTTTACCGACACCTACATACTGGAACTGTCCGACCCGCAGAACACACTGCTCTCTCTTATGATTGTGCTGGCTATTGATGCCGCTCAGTGCTCAAACTAAAACGACTGCACAGGCAGAAAAAACATCCGTCGACTTTGTCGGCGGATGTTTTCATATAGTTTACATTCCTATTCGGTTTGGCCTATCATGGCAGATACCACTTCATCGGACAGGAGCCTCTGGCTATCCATAAGCAAGACAACCTTACCTTCGTGCTTGGCAATACCCTTTAGGTAGTTGCTTGTATACTCCCCTGTAACCCTGGGCGGAGGGGAGATGTTCTCTTCGGTGATGCTGGTAACGGCATCTACTGCATCGACAATGAATCCAACTGCAGCCTCATGTATGAAGGTGACGATAATGCAGGTACGCTCATCGTATTCCTTCTCCGGCTTACCAAAACGGAGGCGAACATCGATAACCGGTATAATACTGCCCCTAAGATTGATAATACCCTTGGCATATACGGGAAATTCAGGAACTTGTGTAATCTCCTGCATACCCACAATCTGCACCACATCCGATATAGGGACACCAAAAAGTTGATTTTCCGTAAAAAAGGTGAGGTACTTGCCGTCCATTTCGGAAAGAGATTCCATCCGTGCTATACTGCTCACACCAAGAGTTCTGTGCTCGTCCATAAATAAGCCTCCTTACCATATGACCATGCCAAGCAATACAAAATATTGCGGTTTTAGTCTACCATATATTTCAAATAATATCAACATTATTTGCGTTAATTCGATTGCACTTCGACACAAACCGCAGGTAGCTAAAAGCCTTAACTTCCTACGGCGGAGGGGGCGCAGGCAATGCCTCCCAACGCTGTCTCCCGCAGCTCACAGGGGAGCGACCGTCCTACGGAAGCCATAGTTGCTACCACCTCATCGAAGGGTGCCGGACTGCTGATACCCGAAAGGGCAAGCTCGGCCGAAACAAGGGCATTGCTGACACCCATGGCATTGCGGCTCTGACAAGGAACCTCCACAAGACCCCTGATAGGGTCGCAGACAAGCCCAAGAATATTCACTATGGCAATGCCTGCGGCATGAAGACACTGTGCGGGGCTGCCCCCGTGAAGCTGTGTCACTGCAGCTGCTGCCATAGCCGATGCTGCACCCACTTCTGCCTGGCATCCACCCTCGGCTCCCGAGATGGTGGCGTTACGGGCAATGATATACCCTACTGCCGAAGCTGTAAACATAACCTCAACAAGCTGGCTGTCGGAAAAACCAAACTCCTCCTGCTGTGCAAGCAGTGCAGCAGGCAGTACGCCGCAAGAGCCTGCCGTAGGTGCCGCAACAATAAGTCCCATTGAAGCATTCACCTCCAGCATACCCATGGCATAGGTAACAGCCTTGGACATCATCTGCCCGCAAACAGACTTCCCTGCCTGACGGTGGGCTGCCAGCTTGATGGCTTCGCCGCCGATAAGGCCACCCATACTCTTCTGTGGGGCGGAAAGCGCCAGCTCCACCCCGCTTCGCATAATGGAAAGGGCACGGGTCATACGCTCCACAAGTTCCTGCCGCTTCCCGCCCATGCAGTCCGTTTCACGGTTTAGCATCGCCTCTGAAATGGCAACACTGCCACTATCACATATATCTAAAAGCTCTTTTGCACTGATAAAATTCATCTTTGCTCCCCCGCATTGTATCTCATATTTTTACGCTCCGGTCAGGCTAATCTTGGTATAAGCAGGGCCTGCCAAATATTCGGGTTCTTTTTAATCTCACTTGCTACCTGTGCACCCATCTCCTCATCTGCCTCCACAATGGTGTAAGCCAGCGCACCCTTGTTCTCCCGATAGAGCCGCATAAACGCGATATTGATGTTGCGGTCGCTGAGAACCTTTGCAATATGGGCAACAACACCGGGCATGTCCGCCTGTTTGATAAGCAGGGTATTATAGTCGCCGGACAGGTGGATATCTACACCGTCTATCCGTTCTATCATAACATTACCGCCCCCAATGGAGGCTCCCTGTATGGTAGTCA
The DNA here is from genome assembly GCA_036645835.1 of Angelakisella sp. Lineage (GTDB taxonomy): Bacteria > Bacillota > Clostridia > Oscillospirales > Ruminococcaceae > Angelakisella. The sequence goes on from JAVXNK010000004.1 coordinate 123,500, forward strand.
CCGAGCCGTCTGCGCCATGGAGCGTTACCTCCACCGTATTGGGGTGAAGGCCTGCTGCCTCGGTATTGGGCAGAAAACTATAATCAAGTCCCGCCTCATCGGCGTAGCGAAAGGAGTCCTTAATGCGGGCATCCTCGGTATCGTAGCCCAATATGCCACCAACCAGCGCCTTATCTGTGCCGTGGCCACGGTAGGTATGGGCAAAAGAGCCGTAGAGGGTAAACTCCACCTTTACCACCTTGCCGGAGACCATCTTTCGTGCCAGATGTGCAATTCGCAGTGCACCGGCAGTGTGAGAGCTAGAAGGACCTATCATATTGGGACCCAATATATCAAATATTCCGATTTCTTTTGTTGACATGTCGGTACTCCTTTTACGGTATTACATTTACAAGTATTGTACCACGGTAACAAGGAAAAATCTATAAGAACAGAAAAAACCTGCCATTTCAAAAACAGCAGGCATTTAAATGTTATTTCTGTAGATATCTATACTTTTATCATGCGATAACCTACTCCAATGTGGGTTTGTATGTACTTGGTACCGGTACCGTCGCCCTCCAGTTTTTTGCGCAGTGTGGCCATAAATACCCGCAGAGAGGGTGTGTCATCCACAGTGGCATTTACCCATACTTCCTTTAGGATAGCGTGGTGGGTAAGCACCTTCCCCACATTGCGGGAAAGCAGGCAGAGCAGCTTATACTCCATGGGAGTCAGGTGAATTTCCTCTCCATCCAGAAAGGCACAGCCCGCCGCATAGTCGATGGTGAGCCCGCCGTTTTCAAAGACAGATGACGGTATCCCCTCCCCCGCAGCAACAGTAGCAGCATGCCGCAGCGTCACACGAATTCTGGCCAGCAGCTCATCTACGCTGAAAGGCTTAGTCATATAGTCATCGGCACCCGCATCCAATGCGCTTACCTTGTCGCTGTCCTCACTGCGGGCAGATACTACAATAATAGGCGTGCCGGCCCATGTGCGAATTTTTTTGATAATATCTACCCCATCCATATCCGGCAGTCCCAAATCCAATATGATAATGTCCGGTTTGCAGGAGATGGCTTCCATAATAGATTCTGAACCGGTTTCGGCTGTGTGGTAGCGGTAGCCTTGCATTTCCAATGCCGTAATAATTAGGTTTCGGATGGGTTTATCATCCTCCACCACCAGTATAAGCGCTTTATTCATCTGCTCCACTACTCCTTTCCCTGCACGGTAGCGTAAATATAAACACCGTGCCCTTGGGGTGGTTATCCTTCACTGCTATTGCTCCGCCGTGGGCTTCAATGATAGATTTGCAAAGGGAAAGTCCCAGTCCCATTCCCCGCCGAGCGTCACCCCGCTGGTTTTCTGCGGTAAAAAACATATCGAATAGCTTCTCCTTTGCCTCTGTCGAAATGCCCTCACCGTCATCGGCTATACGCAGCTCCACTAGTTCGCCTTTCCGCTTAGCCGAGATACGGATACGGGAGCCAGACTGTGTATATTTAATGGCATTGTCCACGATATTGATAATGACCTGAATAATAAGGTTTGCATCCATATATGCCATAAGCATTTCATCGGCAAGGGATACCTCTATAGTGTGTTCGCTTTTTTTGCGATCCAGATGGCAAAGTGCCTCCTCAATAATCTCGCTGAGCAGTTCGCTTTGCCGCTTGATGTTCATGGTTCTGTTGGTAAGGCGCGTCACCGACAAAAGATTTTCCACCAGATTTATGAGCCACATGGAATCGTCGTAGATGTTGGTATAAAGCTCCTGCTTTTTCTCACCCTCCAGGCTGTCGCCGTGGTTCATCAGCAGTCCTGCATTGCCGGAAATACTGGTAAGGGGGGTGCGCAGGTCGTGAGAGATGGCCCGCAGCAGGTTTGCCCGTAGCTGTTCCTGCTTTGCAGCCATGGCAATACGACTTTGTGCTTCGGTAGCCGTCTCCTTCTCCAGCGCCATGGCGCACTGAGCAAGCATGGCAATGAGCATGCTTTTTTCAAAGGCCTCCAAATTTTCCCCGCGTTCCAAAGCAATGCCCACCACTGCCAATGGCGCTCCGTTGCCCCGCACAGCCATATAAAGACAGCGTGCACCCGGTAAAGTACCTGTGGTGGCACCAGCATGCTTATTATTTTTATATACCCAGTGAGCCACTGCTTGTTCATCGGCAGCAAGGTATTCTTCACGGACATCGGCCGAAGAACTGTCATGCAAAAACAGCTGTGGTTCCGAAAGCTTTTCTTCTGCACAGGGGTAAATAACAAGATCCCTTTGCAGAAGTTTTAAAAGCTGTCTGGCTGTTTCATATATAATCTCCTGTATGGTTTTGGCCTGCTGCAGCTTTTGTGCAGTTTCCAAAAGCACCTCGGTACGGTAGCTCTTTACCGAAGCCTGCCGTGTCTGCTGCTTCATGCGCTTGGTGAGGGTACTGGTAAATACAGATGCCAGAAACATGATAAAAAAGGTAACCGGATAGCTGGGGTCAAAAGCCGCAAAGGTAAAGTAGGGGGCGGTAAAGAAAAAGTTAAACATCATGACACTGATGAAGGAGGAAATGACACCGTATGCCTTCCCTTCGGTGATGAAAGCCGTAACCAGAACGCCTAGTATGTAGACGGTAACAACGTTTGCTTCGCTGTATCCCATAAGGTAAAACCAAACGCCTATTATGGTGGAGAGACTGAGCACACCCATGGTTTTAACGGTATCCGCCACCGAAAAAATGGGGGTCTGAAACCTTTTTCTGTCAGTAGGCCCATAAGGCTTCCGATTGTCAGGGATAACGTAGATATCCAGGTTTGGAGCAAGTGCTGTAAGACGGTCAATAAAGCTCTGTTTCGGCAGAAAAAAAGGCTTTTTGTTATTAGAACGGCCAATGACAATCTTTGAAATGCCGCTGATTTTTGCATACTCCGCTATTTGGTAAGGAATATCATCACCGTAAACGGTGGCAATACGTGCGCCCAGCTGCTCGGCAAGCTTTAGATTTTGCCGAAGCCGCATACGGTTTTCTTCTTCCAGTTCGGTGGTATTTGGGGTTTCTACAAAAAGAGCGGTAAAGAAACCATGGAAGGCATCCGCCATACGGGCGGCAGTACGGATTACCTTAGCATTGGAGGGAGAGCTGGAAAGACAGATAAGGATGTGCTCTCCTGTGAAGTAATCATTTTTGCGTGTAACAGGCTTGGCTTTTTCAGCAGCCTTGTTTACTCTATCGGCTGTACGGCGCAGGGCTATTTCACGAAGAGAGGTTAGGTTTGCCTTGGTAAAAAAGTTTCCCATGGCACGCTGCGCCTGCTTTTCCTCATACACCTTACTCTGGGTCAGGCGAGCCAGTAGGTCATCCGGCTCTATATCCACCAGCTCCACCTGGTCGGCACTGTCAAAGATGCGGTCGGGAATACGCTCCCGCACAATAATTCCCGTAATGGCAGCAACAATGTCATTCAGACTTTCAATATGCTGCACATTTACCGTGGTGTATACATCAATACCAAGGTTTAAAAGCTCCTCGATATCCTGATATCTCTTTAGGTGACGGCAACCTTCTGCGTTGGTGTGTGCCAGCTCATCCACCAGAATAAGCTGTGGGTGGCGGGCTATAGCGGCGTCAATGTCAAACTCACGAAGGGTGATATCCTTATACTTAACCTGTAAAACAGGCAGTGCCTCTAAGCCCTCCACAAGCGCCAGGGTCTGGGGGCGAGCATGAGGCTCTATGTATCCTGCAATTACATCAACACCTGCGTCCTTGGCCTCATGGGCGGCCTGCAGCATAGAGAAAGTTTTACCCACACCCGCAGCGTAGCCAAAAAAAATCTTTAACGCACCTCGCTTACGGGCGGTATCAGATGCGGAAATTTGTTTTAGCAGCGCATCGGGACTGGGTCGGATATCCTCCATGAAAATTCACCTCACCTATAAAAATGGTAAATATCAGGTTAAGTATACATCATTTTTGCAAAAAATCATATCTCTATTATACCAATATGCCATCCAATGCCAGGTTTACCTGCAGTACGTTGACCACCGGTTCTCCAAACACACCCAGAAAACATCCGGTGGTGTACTTTGCGATAATTTCGGACACCTCGGCCTCGGTACGGCTGGTGTATGCGGCAATACGTCCAATCTGATATTCTGCCGCTGCCACCGATATGTGGGGATCCAGTCCGCTGCCGGAACAGGTCACCAAGTCCACCGGTATGGGAACGCCATCCCTGTCGGGATGAGCAGTACGTATGCGCTCCACACGCTCCGCTACTAGGGCTTCGTACTCTTCCGAAGCGGGGCTAAGGTTGGCAGGCACAGCATAGAGTAGTGCTTTTCCATCGCTGTCGGTAAAGGTTTGGGTATCCAGCTTCATTATGCGCCCCCAAAGGTGGCCATCCCCTGTAAACTGCTGTCCTATCAGCTCACTGCCATACCGCTTCCCATTTACCTCAATAATACTTCCGTCTGCCTCATAAGGGAAAATAAGCTGCGCTACCACGGTAATGGCAAGGGTATATAGAATGCCACAGAGCACCGTGAAGGAGAGCAGCATCCGAAAAGCCTTGGGGAAGATATCTCTAATGGATTTCATGTCAGGTCACCTTTCCGTCAAACAAGTTTTGCTGCAACCAGCAGTATGTCAATGAACTTAACCGCTATAAATGGCGTTATAATGCCACCTAAACCATAAACCAACAAATTTTTCCTAAGTAGCTGAGCAGCTGACAAGTCAAAATACTTTACACCTTTTAGTGACAGTGGGATAAGTGCAACAATGATCAGTGCGTTATAAATGACCGCTGAAAGGATGGCACTTTCTGCACTGTGCAGTCCCATTATATTGAGAGCGGAAAGCCCGGGGTATATTCCCATAAACATGGCGGGGATAATGGCAAAATACTTAGCCAGATCATTGGCTACGCTAAAGGTGGTAAGGCTGCCACGGGTCATCAGCAGCTGTTTTCCTATCCGCACAATGTCGATAAGCTTGGTGGGTGAGGAATCCAAATCCACCATGTTTCCTGCTTCCTTGGCTGCCTGTGTGCCGGTATTCATAGCCACCGCCACATCGGCCTGCGCCAGTGCGGGAGCATCGTTGGTGCCGTCGCCCGTCATAGCTACCAGATGTCCCTGTGTCTGCAGCTCTCGTATCATCTTTAGCTTGCCCTCGGGTGTGGCCTCCGCCAGAAAGTCATCCACTCCCGCTTCCGCTGCAATAGCTGCTGCGGTAAGGGGGTTATCACCCGTTATCATAATGGTGCGAATGCCCATTCTTCGCAGGTCTGCAAACTTTTCCTGCACACCCTGCTTTACAATATCCTTGAGGAAAACGACACCCATAATACTGTGGTTCTTGCAGACCACCAGCGGGGTACCTCCCTGTCTTGCAATCTCCTTGACGGCACTGTCGCACTGTGTGCTGTAGCTTCCGCCGTTTTCTTCTACATACTCCCGTACGCTGTCGGCTGCGCCCTTGCGAATCTCCATACCTGCAAGGTTTACACCGCTCATGCGGGTTTTGGCGGTAAATGGGACAAACTCCATCTGTAGCTCTGCAATGTCCCGCCCACGTATATCAAACTTTTCCTTAGCAAGCACTACAATACTGCGCCCTTCCGGTGTTTCGTCCGCCAGTGAGGATAGCTGTGCTGCATCGGCAAGCTCTTTTTCGGAGTACCCATCCACCGGTATAAAGGCCGCCGCCTGACGGTTGCCAAGGGTGATGGTACCTGTTTTATCCAACATAAGGATATCCACATCCCCCGCCGCCTCAATGGCACGTCCGCTCATAGCCAGCACATTGGCTTCATTAAGCCTGCTCATGCCTGCTATGCCGATGGAAGAAAGCAGTGCACCAATGGTGGTGGGTGCTAAACATACCAGCAGGGCAACCAGCGCTGTAACCGAGGTGGGGTTTGTTTTTCCCATGAGCGAGGAAGAAAAGGCGGAGTAGGTGTACAGTGACATGGTAACCAGCAAAAAAATGATGGAAAGTGCTATTAAAAATATTTGCAGAGCAATTTCATTGGGGGTCTTTTTGCGGGCAGCACCCTCTACCATGGCAATCATCTTATCTAAAAAGCTTTCACCGGCCTCACAGGAAACCTCTATAATGAGCCAGTCGGAAAGGACGGTGGTTCCCCCTGTAACAGCACTACGGTCACCGCCGCTTTCCCGTATTACAGGGGCGGATTCGCCCGTAATGGCGCTTTCGTCCACGGAGGCTGCACCGTCAATGACGTCTCCGTCTGCGGGTATCTGCTCCCCTGCCTTCACAAAGACGATATCACCCTTGCGAAGCAGTGCAGAGGATATGCTGATAATGTTGTTCCGCTGCTGCAAGGATGGAATTTTATGCGCCTCCACATCCTTTTTAGCTGCCCGCAGAGCGTCAGCCTGTGCCTTTCCCCTGCCCTCCGCTATGGCTTCCGCAAAGTTTGCAAACAGTACCGTAAACCAAAGAATAATGGCAATGGCTAGTGTAAAGGCAGAATCGGCATCCTTTACCCCAAATAGTGACATTACAAAAATCCAGGTGGTGAGCAGCGCTGAAATGTAAACCAAAAACATAACGGGATTCTGTATCTGTATTCTGGGTGAGAGCTTTAGAAAGGAGTCTCTGACTGCCCTACCAAGCATCTTTTTATCCCGAAATATACTTTTACCCTTGGTCTTCATACTGTAACTATCCCCTTTTATCCTATCATTTGAAAGTATTCGGCAATGGGCCCCAGCGCAAGTGCTGGGAAAAAGCTAAGGGCTCCTATGAGCATCACCACAAAGATGAGCAGCCCAATGAACATGGCGTCGTGTGTAGCCAGTGTACCGCTGCTCTGGGCTACCTTGGGCTTTTGGGCAAAGCTTCCTGCAATAGCCAAGGTAGCAACCATGGGTAGAAACCTTGCAACCAGCATACAAAGCCCTATAGTTACATTGAGGAATGGTGTGTTGGCATTAAAACCTGCAAAGGCAGAGCCATTGTTGCCTCCTGCGGAGGTGTAGGCGTAGAGCAGCTCAGAAAAGCCATGAGCACCGCTGTTCCCCAAGCTTGCTGCTACTTCTGGCACCAGGGCAGCCACACCGCTGCCTATAAGGATGGTGACAGGTGTAGCCAAACAAACCAGTACCGCCATCTTCATTTCAAAAGGGGCTATCTTTTTGCCAAGATACTCGGGGGTTCTACCCACCATAAGACCTGCTATAAACACTGTAAGCAGCACAAAGGCCAGCATACCGTAAAGACCGCAACCTACACCGCCAAAAACAACCTCACCCAGCTGCATAAGCAACATGGGTACCATACCGCCTAGGGGGGTATAGCTGTCATGCATAGAGTTTACCGAGCCATTGGAGGCAGCTGTGGTAAAGGCAGCCCATGTGGTGGATGCCGCAATACCGAAGCGGGCTTCCTTGCCTTCCATGTTACCACCGGCCTGATGAACAGTAGAAAGGTCTACTGCGCCGTTTTGGGCAAGCTGTGGAGTCCCCTGCTGCTCGCTGACAGCGATGACTGCCAGTGCCCCGCAGAGTACAATAAGCATAGCGAGAAAAAGTGCTACGCCCTGCCGCTTATCCTTAACATTGCGCCCATAGGTAAAGCAGAGCGCCACGGGAATAAGTAGAATGGAAAGCATTTGCAGCATATTGGAAAATGGGGTTGCGTTTTCCAAAGGATGGGCAGAATTGACACCCATTACCCCACCGCCGTTGGTGCCCAGCTGCTTTATGGCTACCTGCCCTGCGGCTGCACCACGGGGGATTATCTGCTGTGTAACAACGGTGCCGTCTGCCAGAGTAACAGGTTCCAGCAAGTCTACCGTGACATAGGGGTCAACGCTCTGTACCACACCCTGTGACACCAGCAACAGTGCCAGCACAATGGAAATCGGCAGCAGGATATAAAGGATTACCCGGGTAATATCTACCCAAAAGCTGCCCAGCGTGGCACGCTTTACCTGCCGAAGCCCACGTATAAGGGCAAACAGTACCGCAATACCTACTGCCGCAGAAACAAAATTTTGCACCGTAAGGCCGAGTACCTGGGAGAAGTAACTGAGGCTGCTTTCCCCTGCATAGGACTGCCAGTTTGTATTGGTAACAAAGCTGACAGCTGTATTAAACGCCAGGTGCCATGAAAGCCCTCCCAGCCTCTGGGGATTTAGAATGGTATAATCCTGCGCCAACAGCAGGAAGAAAAGCACTGCTAAGCTGACGCCGCTAAAGATAAGCGCACAGGCGGCATACCGCTTCCAACTCATCTGTTCCTTTTTACTTATCCCGACAATCCTATAAAAAATGTCTTCCACGGGCTCTGCAAACGGAGAAAGAAACACACGCTCTCCGTCCATAACCCTTCCTATATAGCCCCCCAGGGGAACAGCCAAAACAACCAATATACCGATGTAGAGCAGATACTCTTTCATTACATTTCGTCTCCCTTTATAAGAAGATAACCAAGATATGCTAAAACCGCTAGGGCGACAACGCCTATCGCGAGCACCATAACCTGCACAGCAACCCCTCCTTTTCTTTAAAGCTATGCTAACATATAGAAAATGAAAACGGTGTTAGAGTTATAAGCGGCGTATTAAGACGGCATTAAGATGGTATAAAGACAAACCAGGCCGTGGAGAACTACACTCTCGTGCAGTTCTCCACAGCCCGGTTATTATGCATTCCTAGACATAATAAATCTATTTCATTTAATATATTACACTTTTTTAAGCTTTACAGATACAAAAAACTGTGCAATTGTGATATACTGTTTTTTATAGGCAATTATTGCCTTATAATCCATCCACTTGGAGGGAGGGATAGAACCGTGAAGCTGGAAATGAATATTACACAGAGACAGGGACTGTCCCAAAGAATGGAACAGAGTGTTCATATTCTGCAGATGGGGGCACAGGAACTGGAAAACTATATTACTGAGTTATCCATGGAAAACCCTGTAATAGAGCTGGAAGCTGGCCAGGAAAAAGATACACAGCTATATGAGGAGCTAATAACCAATGCAGATAAGCTTGAGTATGAACCTCGTATTCCAGAGGCGGGACTTGTTTTTGACGGAGAGGAAAATCCTTTGGAGAAGCTGTGTGGAGAAACACCCTCCGAAAGCCTGACCGATTATCTGCTGCGGCAGCTGCTGTACTGCAGTGCATCCCCCGAGGATAAGCTGGCAGCCAAACGCTTGATTGGTTATCTGGATGACAACGGCTATTTGACGGTAGACAGGAATACTCTGTGCAGCGAGACCGGCTACAACCGCCTGCAACTGGACACCGCTATTACAATGATACAAAGCTTGGACCCTCCCGGGGTGGGAGCAGCAGACTTAAAAGAGTGCCTCTGCCTGCAGCTGGCTCATGATGACCTGCTGGCTCGCTGTATCGTAACCGATTTTCTTTCTGCTATGGCTCAAAACCGTATTCTTCACATTGCAGATAAGCTAAATGTTTCAGCGGGAGAGGTTGCGGCGGCGGCGGAGCGAATTCGGCTGCTAAACCCAAAGCCGGGAGCAGCATATGCTGTTTCTGCCGCACCGGTTTACATAAAGCCTGATATTCTGGTTACGGTTGAAAATGGCCGCTGCCATCTTTCACTGCTGCAAAATGCTGTCTATAACCTGCAAATTAGTCCTATGTATATGGATATATTAAAGCAAGGCACCAATAAAGAAGCTTCTGACTACATTACCCGAAAACTTCATCAAGCCCAATGGGTTCAAAGCTGTATTCGAAGCCGAAATGAAACGCTGCTCAAGGTAGCAGGTGCCATTGTTGCACGACAGGAACAGTTTTTTCTGTCACCCAATGCCCCTTTGCAGGTATTTCGTCTTCAGGATGTGGCTGCGCAGCTGGGCGTCCATGAATCGACCATAAGCCGCACGGTAAAAGATAAATATCTACGCTGTTCACGAGGCGTATTCCCACTGAAAACCTTCTTTGCACGGGGACTTGGTAGTGGAGCACAGGCCCATGAGGGCATTAGCACCCAAAGTATTAAGGAGCAGATAACACTGCTGATTGCGGCAGAAGACAAGAAGAAGCCATTAAGCGACCAGAAGATATGCGAAGAGCTGAAAAAGTACAACATCACACTTTCTCGCCGTGCGGTTGCCAAATACCGGGAGGAATTAAGCATTCCAAATTCCTCACTACGGTCATAGCTTCCATTTACTGAACCAACTATATAATAAAAGCCGCTCCGATGTAATATCTGAGTGGCTTTTTTGCTTTATCTTATAAGACAAATATAAAAACTTCAATATGTGCACAGATGGTAATGCACGATTGCTCCCACAATTACATAATATACAGCAGGTAACCAAAAGGTCGCCTGTTAAACGGGAGGAAAAGTTTATGAATCCAATACAGATTATCTGCGAACGCGCAATACCTAACCAGCACGGTTCAAAATACAACGGGTTTGCCTTTGATGGCTGCTACTATTATCTGACCTGTTCCGCGCTCAGTAAAATTATAAAGTATGATCTGCACCTTTGTGAAGTGGAGTGCTTTACGACCCAAAAGCCCTATACCTGTATCTGCTATGATCTATGTAATAATTGTTTTTGGGCAGCAAGCAGCAATCATGTCAATAAACTCTTTAAACTGGACTGCGCTCTCAATGAGATTGACTGCTTAACCGTATTCCCATGTGAAAGATGCAGTATTGTTATTACAGGCGTTTCTTTTGATTGCAAAACCAAACAGCTGCTTGTATCATTTGCAAACTCTATTGTCTGCGTCGACCCCACGGGATGCCAAAAGCCCAAGCCCCTGCAAAGGCTCGGCACTGCCCATAGTACAAATGTACTTTCCATATCTCCAAGCTATATAGCCACCGAAGTACAAAATTCAAAGCAAACTGTTGCCGTTTATGGGCACGATTCCAAGCTGCACTGCAGGCTAAGTGTACCTCGTGGATATGTAGTGGAAGCAATTATTTTTATGCCCTGCGTACACAGCTGTGACCATATCCTCCACTTTTATATACTGACAACAAAAAATGGCTGCTATCCATATATTTTAGAGTGGATTTTGAATGGTTCTGATTTGGAGATTTGTCACTGCAACTATGTCATATGTCGCTGCTGCGGCTCATCTTGTCCGAAGCCCCCCTGCCCCGAACCACCCTGCCCCGAGCCGCCAAACTCCTGCAATGATATCATAGAATCCATAGCCCTCATTGAAGCTGCGCTGTCGCATATCCTCAATGCGGAGGGCGAGAAGCTCCAAAAGGTCATTGCAAGTACGGATGATATTGATAAGATATTATGTGCTAATAAGGCAATTAACGAAACTATTGTTAATGTGACTCATTTGGAAATTATTCTACATGATAAGCTGGCTGCCATAAAAGACTGCTGCCCTGTGTGTGAGAGTGAGCCAAAGGAGCCGGAAGAATGGTTTGAAAATTTTGCAACCCGCTCTAAAAAGTTTTTCACAAGCCTATTGGCACTAAAATAACCTGTATTTTGGTATTCCGGTGAACCTACAACCGCTCGGCGCGCTCCTTTCCGGTAAGCTATGACTTATCCGGACAGAAACTGCTACCGAGCGGTTTCTTTTTTTCTATGAATAATAGTATTGCAAGGCTACAGCGTATTTAACACTACGCTACTCATGCACCCAATTCTTCATTTATTAAGACAACGACCATTTCCATTCCGCTCATGGGCCTTGCCAATAACAAAAGGCCATTGCAGATTCTATCCGAACTATTACAGTCATAACATTTATCTGCATTTTGGGCGCAGGGCGTCTTTTTGTTCAGTCTTTTCGCATTTTTAGGCGCAGCTATATTTCTTGCCCTCCATATGGCACCCTCTAAAGTTTCCGTAACTTTATTTGTCCCCACAATGAAATAGACCTTTTCGTGGCCATAGGCTGTTGCCGAAATCCTGTTTCCGGTGCCGTCGATATTTACAATCTCACCCGTTTCAGCAATGGCGTTGGCAGAGCTGATATATATTTCTGCTCCGTTTGCCATATCCCTTACCGTTTTTGCAGTGCCGTATTTCTCTATTAATTCCGGCAGCCAGTGCCAATAAACAGTATTGTTTTCCATAAGTGCCTTATCCAGTTCCAACGCTTTAACGGTTTCCGAACCACCTATCCCAATGGTTTTACCCGACAATGCATCTGTCATATACTGGACAGCCTCTTTGGACGTTTCAAAGTATTCTACTTGAAACCCCTTCTTTTGAAGATTATCCATCAGTTTATTCTTGTCCACTATCGTTATCCTCCTCTTATTCAGTTGCTATGATAATATTTGCTTTGTGCAAATACTGTTACAGTGATTGAAAATGCAGTTGTAAACCTTTAAGCTTCCCAAGTATCAGCTTTGATAATTCCATTGGGTATACAGACAATATACTTTCTCCGTATCCTACAAAATAGCTTGAAATAAAATCTTCTTCGCCCGGGTTATAAAAACCTTGTATCATATGCCGTTCACCTTCTGTGCAGAGCTTCATTGAGGGATAGTGCTCTTTCCAGAATAAGTCCACTCCCCTTTTCGATACTCTAATTTCAAAATTTACGGCATCGGGAGCCTTATATAATGTATCGTTTGACTTTATGAAATCGGTAAATGGCTTGGGTGTATACTTGGTATCCTCTCTAATATCCACAACCTTATCACAACGAAACACCTGTGGTCTCTTTGTTTCAAAATTGTATCCCGTAGCATACCACTGGCCATATGCGGAGGAAATATCAAAGAACTGTACACTGTACCATTTTTCATCGCCATTTCTGTTGTACTTAATCTGACAAACATTCTCCTCTATGGCGAAATTTAAAATATCCTTTAAAAAGCAGCAATGAGCATTGTGCTGAACAGCGCTTAGGCTAAAAACCTTTTCTGTTTTACGAAGCATTTCAATTTTTTCCGCAGACAGGCAGTTTTCAAATTTTTGCTTTAATTTTTCTACACTTAAATGAAATGGAGTGGTTTCATAGGCACTTAAAGTGAGCATTGAGAAATATAGTGCCAATACCTCATCCATATTAAATACAATAGGAGACAGGAGCCTATTTGGAAGAATACCATAATATCCGTTCCTGCCCGACTGAGAGTATATGGGCATCCCCATTTCCTCCAGTGACTGTATATCCCTAAGTGCTGTACTTTTTGAAATGGAATATCGCTTTATCAAATCTTTTAAATTGAACAAATTCTTATCGTTGAGAAACAGCATCATGTCATTTAGTCGTTCAGACTTTTTCATAAAACCCTCCTTTTCTAAAAA
>JAVXNK010000005.1:0-44795 GCA_036645835.1 Angelakisella sp.
TATATGCACAAAAAGACAAGCTTTTATAGCTTGCCTTTTTTCTTTATTTATAACGCTACAACGCTTTGCTCTTTTTATATAGCGTTGGCACAAGGACGCATTTGGAAGTTATTGCAATTCACAATTTGGTTGCATCAGCAACCAGTTTGTGCTATAGTAATTAGGTTGCACCCGCAACTAAATTGTGTTATTATATTTAGGAGAGATTTAAATGCATGAAAAAAATATCTTAGGCGAAGAGAAAATAGGAAAGCTTATTATTCGATTTTCTATCCCTGCCATCATTGGAATGGTAGTAAATATGCTGTATAATGTGGTGGATAGAATCTATATTGGCCAAATTCCCAACGTAGGTGGACTTGCCATTACCGGCGTTGGCATAACAATGCCAATAACAACCATTATAACAGGAATAGGAATGCTGTTTGGCATTGGAACCTCCGCAAGTATATCGTTGGCACTTGGTTCTAAGGATAGTAAAAAGGCACAGCAAATATTAAATAATGGGTTTGTGTGTATTATTTTCGCCAGCATCTTTGTTGCCTTGTTTGGCAATTTGTTTGCCTCCAATATACTATCCTTATTTGGCGCTACTGAAAAAACACTTCCCTTTGCTTTAAGCTATTTAACACCCCTATTAACCGGAACCATCTTTAATCTGATTGCATTTGGCTTAAACCATTCCATCAGCTCGGATGGAAGCCCCAAGATTTCCATGCTGACAATGATTATAGGTGCAACCATAAATATTGTTATTGACCCTATCTTTATTATGGGGCTAAACCTTGGAATATCGGGTGCTGCGTATGCCACTGTGTTATCTCAACTTATTGCCAGCTGTTGGGTACTATTCTATTTTACAAAAAGTGAACATTCAAAAATTAAACTTCGCAAATGTTATATGAAGATAGATTGGCGCATTATAAGAGGTATTGTTGCTATAGGGATGGCACCATTTGCTATGCAGTTAGCAGGCAGCTTGGTGCAGGTTGTTTCTAACAAAGCCTTATTAGCCCATGGGGGAGATTTGGCAATTGGTGCTATGGCTGTCATTGTATCTATCAGTACAATATACATCATGCCTATCTTCGGGTTAAATCAGGGTTGTCAGCCTATTATCGGGTATAACTATGGTGCTAAAAACTATGAAAGAGTTCGAAAAACCTATTTACTTGGCCTGTTATGGTGCAGTATTATACTAACAATTAGTTTTGCTATGGTTCAGCTTTTTCCTGAAATGTGTATCAATATGTTTAACAGCGATGCCGAATTGTCCGAAATTGCTTTACGAGGACTCAAAATATACCTACTTTCAATGCCCATTATTGGTATACAGATGACTGCCTCAAACTACTTTCAGTCCATAGGCAAGCCTAAAAAGGCTATGCTTATTGGCCTTACCCGACAGGTCATATTTTTAGTTCCCGCATTTATTCTATTACCCTTAATATGGGGGTTGGACGGCGTATGGTTGGCAGGTCCAATAGCAGACCTGTTAGCAGTTACCTTCTCTGCATTTGTCATCATTAAAGAATTAAAGTCCTTAGGGACCGAAGCGAGGTAGATATATGGGTAAAAATTTAAACGATAACAAATTGTCTATTGGAAACTATATTAGTATTTTTTATAGGTTGGGGACATCCCATCTGTTGCAAAATTACTCTGAATACAATATCGGATATGGGCAATATCAGTTTTTACTAAACCTATATATACAGGATGGTTTGACCAAAGAACAATTAACCAAACGGGTTGTGGTTGACAAAGCCACCACATCAAGGTCCATTCAAAAATTATTGGATAACGGCTATGTGACGGTTATAGTAGATGAACATGATAAACGGGTGCATCATATCTATTTAACACAGAAAGCAAAGGACATTCAAGCTGAGATCATGAGCATTGCGCAGACTTGGGAGGATAAACTGGTAAATTGTCTGGATGATACGGACAAGCAAAAGCTTAGTGAAATCTTTCAAAAAATAGCTGAATCGAATGAATGGATTTAAGGGGAGACCCCCCCATGCGCCTTAAAAGTGCATGGGGGGGTCTCCGTTATTAGGGGCTATCCCATAAGCTTGATGCCCACAGTACTAAGGGAAAGCCTGCGCCATTATACAAACAGGCACCATCTTATTCCGTACTTATCAATTAAGTCTACCATCAGCGGACTATATTCACATGGTGCCAGCGGTAGAATGATTTCAGCATCTGTTTTGAGTATCTCATATGCTTGTCTAACTAAATCCTCATTTCCTTCACCATACTCCAAGCAAAACTGCATACTGTTGCCTGTAACCACCTGTTCACCTTTAATGGCATACATTGAATTGCATTCTGCTACCGCTAATATTTGCCCCTCGATATCAAGTTCGGCATGAAAAAATGTACCGTCACTATTTGGATAGCTGCTTACAAGGGGCGCATTAAAAGCCTTTTGGTAAAAAGCAACAGCTTCATCACTTCGTGTAACATATGCCTGCATCAATGACCGCTTCATAATAACCCTCCTGAATAATATGTAAACTTTACAGAATGGGATGCTTCAATGGCCTCCAGGGAAGCTTGTATATCCTTTAAGATTAATCCTTGCATGCTCTCCTTGTATCGTAGGGGGTTTGCGTTGTGCAGGGCATTTACAACACAATCCTTTAGGTCGGGCTTGTACCTTACAAGGGTGGGTAGCATTTTAATGCACTGCCTTACTGCAATGGGCTTATCATCCAGAATGTGTTTTAAATACTGATTAATAATTTCATCAATCCTATAGTCTACATCCCACTTTGCATTGGCAGCAATCAGAATAATGCCTCTTGTTCTGATATAAGAGTTGGTACTATCCAACATCTCTGCAAAGGTTTCAAAAAACGGATAAACGTCGGAACAACGTTTGCTCTCATCCTCCAGTTGCTTTAAGCACTCATAGGCATACTTATCATCACTGTTCATTAGACCATTTACTAAGCTTTGAATATCCAACATCCCATTCACCCCCCATTAAGTCAGGCTTTTCTATTTTGCTACTACTCCGCTATGGCAAAACCACGCCTTATTCCATCCATATTTTACCGCAAATACCTGCTCCAAGCAAGCAAAAAGCCGTTTTTTCTTTTTTGCATTACCGCAAATTGGCTATCATTTTCTATTGACATACGCTCTTTTTGTGATATCATTATGATATCATTTGTATAGTAAGGAGCAACAAAATGGAACAAAACAAACAGCAAATAGAGGAGCAGCTTATCAAGGGGAAAAGCGGCTTACCCTTTCTCATCATGAATACGCTATTCATTCTGGTATCTATCCTTCTCATAGTACTGGGAGCAAACTTAACAAATTATAATAATGTTGCTAATGTTGCTTTGGGAGTCATTTTCATCATAGTGGGTATTGCGTACGCACTTATTGTAGGCCCAGTGCTCTACTGTGGGCTAAAGGTAATTAAACCAAACGAAGCACTTGTGCTTACCCTGTTTGGTAAATACTACGGGACACTGAAAACCCCGGGGTTTTTCTTTGTCAATCCTTTTGTTACCGCTATAAACCCCACAAAGCAGAGCGCTCTTAGTGCGGCAGCCACCCAAGGCCAGATGCCTTCGGCCGCTAGCGCATCGGCTATGAATGCAGACATGCATAAGTTTAAGGACAATGCATCGGGCAAGTGCGTATCCCTAAAGGTAATGACCCTGAGCAACAACAAACAAAAGGTAAACGATAAGCTGGGCAATCCCATTGAGATTGGTGTAGTGGTTATCTGGAAGGTTGTTGACTCTGTAAAGGCAGTGTTTAATGTAGACAACTACATGGAGTTTTTATCCATTCAGGCAGACTCTGCCCTTAGAAATATTGTCAGACTGTACCCATACGACATTTCAAACGACGGTGATAATTCTGATGAAATGTCCTTGCGTGGTAGCAGCCAGGATGTTGCACTGAAGCTGCAACAGGAGCTTCAGGAAAAGGTTCTGGTAGCAGGTATTGAAATCATTGAAACCAGAATTACACATCTGGCATATGCTCCCGAAATTGCAGCCGCAATGCTGCAGAGGCAACAGGCCAGTGCCATTATCGATGCCCGTAAGCTGATTGTGGAAGGCGCCGTCGGTATGGTGGAAATGGCACTTACACAGCTAAATGAAAATAATATTGTTCAGCTGGATGACGAAAGACGGGCCGCAATGGTCAGCAACCTTTTGGTGGTCCTATGCGGAAATAAGGATGCGCAGCCCATCGTAAACAGCGGTAGCATCTATTAATTGGGTAATGATATGAGTAATCCAGAAAAGGAAAAAGCAAAAAAGCAGCTACTTTTAAGGCTGTCTCCTTCGCTGTACGAGCAATTAGCAAAATATGCAGAGGACGACTTTCGTTCTATAAATGGACAGATAGAGTATCTCCTCACCGAATGTGTCAGGAAAAAATACGGCAATAAAAAAACGAACTCCGAAAAATAGCGGAACTGCAAAATAGGTTGGCAAGCTTTCCTTCCGGAAGCTTGCCAACCTATTACTGTTTAACCTATTGTGCCCCGAATGGTATCCGCATACTGGGGGGTTCCAAGGCCGTATCCGCCTGCTACGTCCAAAATATGCCCCGTAATATAGGATGAATCTTCACTCGCAAGGAACAGTACCGCATTTGCGATATCCTCGGGACGTCCCATTCTATTGAGCGGAACATGGGACAAAAAGGATTTTATAAACGCTTCCGGCATATTCTTCAGGGCAGCATCTGTAGCTGTCAGCCCCGGCAGCACTGCATTGCAGCGAATGTTGCTCCTGGCATACTGCAGGGCAATCTGCTGTGTAATGTTGTTAACAGCTGCCTTGGAAACCCCATATCCGATCCTTGTAATATCCGGTATCATACCGCCTATGGAGGAAATATTGACGATGCTCCCTCCCTGCTTCTGCATATGCGGAATAACCAGCTTGGAAATGCGGTAGACACTGCCCAGGTTCATATCCATAATTTCAAAAAAAGCATCGGTACTGCCGCCTACCAAATCAGCGTCCTCCGCCGGCTTTCCCATTCCAAAGTTATTAACCAGTATATCAATATGCCCCTCTGCATCTACAACTTGCTGAACCATGGTGGCATAGCTTTCCTTCTTGGTTGCATCAAAATACACCGGAACCATTTGAAAACCCTGTTCCTTGTATTGGTCACAGATGGCTTGTGTATCTTCCATTCTCCGAACGCCCATATATACTGTTGCGCCATTTTCAGCTAGCTTTAAAGTGCATGCAAGACCAATTCCTTTTGTAGCCGAAGTGACCAGCGCAACCTTTCCTTGCAGTTTTTTCATCCTTAGAATACCTCATCTTTCTATTATCATGCCTGTTCATTTTAAATGAACCTTTTGCCACCGGCAGTAATGCCTGCATCTGCTATAAAAGACCAGTCCAAAGGCTGGTCTTTTATAGTGTATCTATTTGCTCCCAAACTAAACGATGTCGTAGGGCCAGTCACTAATACCGCCAAAGTCCTTTACATTTGTATAACCCATGGAAACCAGTTCCGCAGCTGCTGCGGCACTTCGTCTGCCGCTGCGGCAGTACACCAGAATAAGCTGATCCTTCTGAGGCAGTTCCGCTTCTGCACGCTGTTTAATTTCGCTATCCGGAATCAGCACCGCATTATTTATATGCCCTTCGTCAAACTCTTCCTTTGTGCGTACATCCAGAATAATATAATCGCTTTCGCCATCCATCATTTTTTTGGCTTCTTCTGCTGTTATCACTTGATATTCTCCCTTTTGTGGTATACTGTTTGTATCCTCATTTTTGCTGCAAGCGGAAAATGCCAAGAGGAATAACAGGATAGCAGGAATAACCCAACGCTTGGCCCGCTTATTTACACTCTTTGCAAACATATTCCTGTGCCGTCCTTTCATGGTTTGCCGATTCATAAAGCCGATATCCCCCTGCAAGATTATAACAATCGTACCCGCTTTGGGAAAGAACACGGCAGGCAATATAACTCCGCAGCCCACTGTGGCAATGAACATAGACCGGCTTGTTCTTGGGTAGCTCGGATAAATGTTCCCGTAGGCTGCTTAAGGGAATATGGGTAAAACCATCTATCCTGCCCCGCAGCACTTCTGTGTTGGTGCGTACATCCAACAGGGTAACCGTTCCGTCCCTGGGCAGGTCATCCACCTCGTTCCAGAAAAACTGCTTTACCCTGCCTGCTATAATATTTTCGGCAACAAAGCCAACCATATTTACAGGGTCCTTGGCACTGCCGAAGGGTGGCGCATAGCAAAGTTCTAGCTCTTTCAGGTCCGTTACCTTTGCGCCAAAGCGCATAGCCGTTGCTAAAACATCCATACGTTTATCCACGCCATCAAATCCTACAATCTGTGCTCCCAGTAGCAGGTGGCTTTGCTTATCCCACAGCACCTTTAAAGACATATTGCCTGCACCGGGATAGTAGGTGGCATGGGACGCAGAATATAGGTAGGTCTTTTCATACTCTATCTTTTCTGCCTTGGCAGCGGCTTCGTTCAGCCCCGTTGTTGCCACTGTCATGTGAAACAGCTTCAGTACAGCCGAGCCCTGTGTGCCCGAATAGCTACTGGTTAGACCACAAATGTTATCCGCTGCAATGCGCCCCTGCTTATTGGCAGGTCCCGCCAGCGGAATAAATGCGGGGGTATGGGAGATAAAGTTCTGCACCTCCACAGCATCACCAACGGCATAGATGTCTGGGATGCTGGTTTGCATCTGGGGATTCACAATAATGGAACCTCTTTTATTGGTTGCAATGTTGCAGTCCTTGGCAAGCTGGGTTTCAGGCCGAACTCCAATGGAGAGAAGAACCATATCGGCCGTTACCTCGCCCTCCTGCAGCTTTACCGTCAGTGGGCCGTCCTGGGTAATTTCCTGCAACCCGTTTCCCAGTATCACCTTTACCCCTTTAAATTTTAGATATCGGTGTACATCTGCTGCCATGTCAAAATCCAGTGGGGCAATTAGATGGTCCGCAAGCTCCACAATGGTAACCTCCAGCCCTGCCAAAACAAGGTTTTCGGCCATCTCTACCCCAATGTAGCCGCCGCCAATGATTACCGCCGACTTTGGCTTTTGTGTCTCTATAAATTCTTTAATCTGCATGGTATCGGGAATATTGCGCAGTGTAAACACCCTATCTAACCCGATTCCGCCAACGGGTGGCCGAATGGGTTCGGCACCGGGAGAAAGAATGAGCGTATCATAGGCTTCCTCAT
Organism: Angelakisella sp.; assembly: GCA_036645835.1. Classification (GTDB taxonomy): domain Bacteria; phylum Bacillota; class Clostridia; order Oscillospirales; family Ruminococcaceae; genus Angelakisella. The sequence continues at coordinate 7,232 of JAVXNK010000005.1, forward strand.
AGGTTTCACCCGTTACTAGGTTTTTCACCGTAACCTTCTTGCCTTGGGTGTCAATTTTGACTGCTTCATTTTTTACACGCACATCAATGTTAAAGCGTGACTTAAAGCTTTGCGGCGTTTGCAGCGTCAGGTTGCTTTTTTCAGTAATTTCTCCGCCGATATAGTAGGGCAGGCCGCAGTTTGCAAAGGATATAAAGGAACCTCGTTCCAGGATGACGATTTCGGCGGCCTCATCCAACCGCCTTAGTCTGGCTGCTGCGGAAGCGCCGCCCGCAACACCACCGATAATTACTGTTTTCACGTTATCATCTCCTTAATTTTCAGTAGAAAGGACTGTCGTTATGCAACAACTAAGCTGCAGAAATGTATATGAAGAAATATTTCCATTCTGGGATAAGCTTACCACATCGGAGCAAGAAAGCCTATGCCGCAATACGCTGGAGAAAAGTTTTCAGAAGGGCGAAACTATTCATAGTGCCCATGGAAAATGCACAGGAGCTATTGTGGTAAAAAGCGGTTGTATTCGTTGCTTATATACTGTCCGAAAGCGGAAAAGAAGTTACCCTTTACCGCCTCTACAAAGGTGATATCTGTATGCTATCTGCCTCCTGTGTGCTGCAATCCATAACCTTTGATGTTTTTGTGGATGCAGAAGAGGACAGCGAATGTTATATTATAAACGGCCGAGCATTTGCAGCCCTTACCACCCAAAACATCTATGTGGAGAATTTCGCTTTAAATATGGCGGTCAGCCGTTTTTCAAATGTTATGTGGGTTATGCAGCAAATTCTTTTTATGAGCTTTGATAGGCGTCTTGCTATCTTTCTTTATGATGAAATGAACAAGACCGGCAATACTACCATTCGGCTGACCCAGGAGCAGATAGCAAAATATATGGGTTCTGCCCGGGAAGTGGTTTCCCGCATGCTCAAGTATTATGCCACAGAAGGCATTGCCGAAGCAGTACGTGGCGGTGTAAGGATACTGGATAAGGAAAAGCTGCACCGTTTAACGCTTTAGCATGCACCCTATTGTTTCCTCACCTTTTTATCTGTCTTTTTTACTTATACTTATTATGGCTAATTTTATTTTATTTATTACCTAAATTTTTACATTTGCAAATTAGTTGCGTCATGGTACCCATGGGGCAATAAACACACCAGGAACGCGGCTTGTATAAAAGCATGGTTACAAGCCCCAAAACGGTGGAGGTTAACATAACACTGTAAAACCCAAAGGCAAACTGTGCAACCCAGGGAGCAATAGCTGTTCCGTTATATGCCCAGTGCCAGGGCAGCTTCAGCGTCCACAGCAGGGTAACCACCTGACCCAAGGACTGTGCACCGGAAAACACCAGATAGGTGCTAAACAGCATGTTGAAGAACATTGCAAAGAAGAAGATTAAAAATCCATACCGGAACCACTTGCTGCGCAGCCACGCCGGAATACTTTTGTTGCGTGAAAGATGCAGCCTACCGCCCAGCAGTTCAAACAGCTGTCCTCTGCCGCAGTACTTGTTGCAATAGCTTTTTCCGCCCCCAAAGACAGATATTAATATGGGAATGAAGAAGCAGAGCAGTCCCAGCCACGCAAACAGAATATTGAAAAAGCCCAACACCAGATAAACCGCAGAAAAAATCCATAGGTAGTCATACCACTTTTTACTCATTTGGCCACCTCCATCCTTATTACCGATGCCGGACACGCCCTTTCGCATTTTCCGCATCCCACACACAACATAGGGTCAACTTCTGCATACAACCCCTTGTAAACCGCAATTGCCTTTTTGGGGCAAACCTTTACACAAAAGCCACAGGCTACACATTCCTTTTGGCAAACAACAGCCAGTTTCTTTACTGCCATACATACGACCTCCTTATTGTTTATCACAGTATACCGCATAAAATGGGAAGATTCTTTGACTTAGTCACAAAGCGGTCTGCTGTTACCAGCGGACTATTTTTATAATCTAATAAAGTTTCTAATTACTACTTGTGGAAAATGTTGAAATGTGCAATAATGTGTAGGTAAAGCCAACCTGGGATATTTGCCCAACTGCAATTAGAAAATTTAAGAAATAAAATAGTTTAAAAACACCTTTTAAACTATCGGCTATATGTAGGACGACAATGCATCTTGGCTACACCAACCTGCCACTACGCGGATGCGTAAAAATACTCTTATCATTCCTCTGCTTCGCATGATAAGGGTAAATTTTTAATTTAAGTTTTGTGCCGATGCGAAGCGGCAGAATGGAGTATTCATATGTGTAATAAGATTAGGACATCCATAAAAGCACAGGTTACCACCGTATTTGTTATTGTCTTGCTATTGCTGGTGGGACAGGGCGTCAGCTTTGCAATGACCATTAACCACCTGAGTAATATGTACGAGCTTACCACCCATGCCCGAGCCCATAGTTCCGATACCATGAGCATTTCCCGTGCTCATTACCAGTGGAAGGATGACCTAAACTCCTCGGTACTCACCGGTGCGGAGTTCCAGGGAAGCCTGGACCCTACCGCCTGCTCCTTCGGAAAATGGCTTATTGCAAACGACCCATCCACCATTGACGATGAAGCTGTACAGGCAGAGCTTAATAATATCATTGACCCACATACACAGATACACCTAGCTGCCAAGGAGCTGCTGGCAACCAATAAGCTGAACCATGATGCTGCTGTGAAAACCTTGGATCAGGAGATAGGTCCCCGTGTAGACCAGATTATTTCCAGCCTCAACGCCATATCCGACCGTTACAATGTGATTGCGGGAGACTACTCCACACTGTTACAGCAGGCTATCCTGCGTACTCAGCTTATTATGGGTACCACACTTCTGGCAGTACTGCTCATCTTTATAGCCGTTGCTGTTATGATTATGAAGCTGATTGTAAAGCCGGTGGTAGAGATCACCTCCGTTTCCGACCGCATTAGCAGAGGCGACCTTAGCGCACGGGCAGAAGTAAAATGCCGTGCGGAAATATGTGTCCTTGCCCATAGCCTAAACACTGCTGCCGCCAACCTACAGGGATACATTGCCGAGATAGGCTCTACCATGGAGCAACTGGCGGACAATAACTTTTCTGTGGAGATTGAGCAGGACTATGTGGGTGACTTTGCGGCCATTAAGAGTTCTATAAACCGTTTTCTTGCCGAGATTAATGATACCATGCATACCATTTCCTCTTCCTCCGGACAGGTACACTCCGCAGCTGCCAACATCAGCAGTGCTTCCACTGAAATCGCCCACGGTGCCTCCAAACAGTCGGGAGAGCTGGGACGTCTGACAGACCTGCTAAAGGGAGTTGCCCGGGGAACCGAGCTTTCTGCTGAAAACGCTTCCAGAGCCAACGCACTTTCCCACCTTTCGGGAGAAAAGCTGCAGCAGAGCAATGAAAAAATGCAGGATATGCTGGCAGCTATAGAAGAGATAACCGTTTCCGCCAAAAAGATTGAAAAGATAATAAAGGCCATAGACGATATCGCATTCCAGACCAACATACTGGCACTAAATGCCGCTGTGGAGGCAGCCAGAGCCGGTGCTGCCGGTAAGGGCTTTGCCGTGGTTGCCGATGAAGTGCGTAACCTTGCAAACAAGAGTGCGGTGGCAGCAAACACCACCACCGAGCTTATCCGCGGCTCTATCTCCTCGGTGGGCAAGGGAAGTCGCATTGCCGAAGAAACTGCCGAGGCTCTTTCTTCGGTTATTGAAACCTCTACCGAATCTATGGGTCTGGTAAGCCAGATTTCCGATACTATTGAGCAGCAGGCCGCTGACTTCCACAGCATTACCACCTCTGCCGAGGATATTTCGGTGGTGGTAGAGCATAACTCCGCTGCCAGCGAAGAGTGTGCGGCAGCCGGTGAGGAGCTGGAGGCTCAGTCCGAACTGCTGAAGGCACTGGTAGAGAAATTTACACTGCGGGAAACCTTTGACTCCGTTTATTAAAATTTGTCTCTTCTGTTTAAAATCAGCCCCAATTTCCTTAGGTGGAATTTGGGGCTGATTTCTGCTATGATATACAAACTAAGGAAAATACCAAGGAGACATGAACATGAAGATAAAACCACCCGAGCTTACCGCAAACCCCGAGATTATTGAGGGCATGTTTCCTCTCTGCGACCCTGACGGCGACGGAGTGTATCTGGAGAACCTGATTGTGCGTGATGTAACCCTGACGGACGAGGATATTTGCGGCATCAGCTGTAGCAGTATTGTTTTTGAGCACTGTCGCCTGCTGAACTGCACTGCGGAAAAATCAACTTTTACCGATGTCGTCTTTGAAAGCTGCGACCTGTCGGGCAGCAGCTTTACCGGCAGCTATTGGAACCGCTGCCAGCTGCAAAACTGCAAGCTGGTAGGGGCAAGCCTTGCGGAAAGCAGCCTGCGACAGCTGCTTATCGAGAACTGTAACCTTAACTATGTTACACTGGACAGCTCCGGCATGAACGATATTTTCATCTCTGAAAGTAACCTGACAAACGCCAGTATCTCTCAGTGTAGGTTAAAAAACTGGAAAGCTGCGGGCAGCCGCTTTGTGGGAGCCAGCTTTTTCCGCACTCCACTTGCGGGCATCGACTTTTCGGAAAATACCATTGATGGTATCATTGTTTCGGAAAATCACAGTGAGCTTGCAGGCATGACCGTAAGCCCCGTGCAAGCGGTAGAGCTTTCGAAACTGCTTCAAATTAAGATAAAATAACCGCTTTGCTTTTATAATATAACTGTCACCTAAGTGGCTGTTGCTGCGTAGACTGGAAAGAACAATGCTATAAGCAGCAACACGCTGAAATGGGGGATATGCTATGCCGACTATTTATTTGAGCCCTTCCACGCAGGAAGCGAACTCCTATGTAAACGGGGGTACCGAGGAATACTACATGAACAAAATTGCCGACGCCATGGAGCCGTATCTACGTTCCAATGGCATCCAGTATGTTCGTAACACCCCCGAAATGACCGCCATTACCTCCATACGTCAGTCTAATGCAGGAAACTACGACCTGCACCTGGCCCTGCACTCCAACGCTGCACCGGAGCGCCTGTATGGGAAGATTCGGGGCACCGACGTATACTACTATCCCGGCAGCACCAAAGGAAAGCGTGCCGCCGAAATTATTGCTAACAATTTAAAAACTATTTACCCTCTGCCCGACAAGGTTCGGACAGTACCCACTACCTATCTGGGAGAGGTACGCCAGCCAAAGGCACCCTCTGTCTTTATTGAATTTGCCTACCACGACAATGTGGAGGATGCCAACTGGATTAAAAACAACATAGAGCCTATTGCCCGCAATGTGGTGTATTCCCTAACCCAGTATTTTGGAATACCCTTTGTAGAGAAGCAGGCACCTAAGGCTGCCAATGTTACCACACGCTCCGGGAACTTGAATATCCGCAGCAAGCCCAATGTAAGCGCACCCATCCTGACCACTGCGCCCAACGGCGCGCGGATTACCGTATTGGGTAGCCTTCCCGGATGGTATGTTGTGGACTACAAGGGCACCGTGGGTTATGCCTCCGCCAACTTCATTACCCTATAAAAGAAAGTGCGGCAGATCTAAGTATCTGCCGCACTTTCTTGTTTATTCCACTATTTTATAGTAGGTTTTGGCTGTCAGGGCATATACCACCGTATAGAATACCACAAATACCAACACTGTAGCCACCGTCCACGCCGCAAAGAGGGGAACGTTATGAAGGTTGAGCACTGCCAGTAGCTTGGTAAGCACCGGAAAGGCTACCAGCAGATGAAGAACAGCCACTGCAATGGGCAGCATGAATACCGTTAAAACCTGACTGCGTATGGTGTTTTTTACCTCCCATTTGTCCATGCCCACCTTCTGCATAATCTGAAAGCGCTCACGGTCGTCATAGCCCTCCGACACCTGCTTATAGTAGATGATAAGCACGGTGGCTACAATAAAAAGCGTACCTGTAAACATGCCCAGAAACAGCAGCCCTCCATAGAGGGAAAAGAAACCATCCCGCGCCTTCTCCACCGAGTCGATGTAGGCGCCAAAGCCCAGCTTATCTCCCATAGCCCACAGCTTATCCCGCAGGGACACTACAAATGCTATCTCCTCCTCACGGTCTATGCTGCTGTCAGTATCAAAGGAACACTGAAAATAAAGCTCGCTGTCCAAGGTGCCGGTACCCATACGTGCCTGCTCCAATAGCATCATATTGGTGTCCATGCTATCGGTAACAATAATACAGCGGTTCACAACACCCATCATTCTATTTTTATCAATAGGCGAGCTTTCCATCTGTCCTTTTACCGCAAAGGTGTTTCCAAAAATGGTAACAGTATCTTTGGGGCTGTTGTCATGCTCATTGTAGTAGAGCAGCTCCCCCGGTTTCAAGTTGGGTTTATCCCCTGTCAGGCGAGAGTATTCCTCCTGTGTTATAGCAGTGATGACATAACCATCCATCAGGGGATTCTGTGCGCTTTCGGCCATAAAGCTGCCATCCCGCTGCACTGCCTCTAACAGGGTAACCGAATAGCTTTCTGCCTGTCGGGGAACAATGCCTGCACCCTCCAGCTCCTTTTCCATAAGGGTAATGATTTCGTCATACTCCATGGGAGCCTTGGGGTAAATGCTGATTGTAACATCGGCGGGAAAGCGTCCTCGGATAACATCATCACCGCCCATGTATAGGGAAAGGGTGGTGGAGAGCATAACCATAACCCCCACCGACAGAATACAGATGTTGGCAAGGCCCACAGCGTTCTGTTTCATACGGTATATCATGCCGGATATACTGTAAAAATGTCCCGGCTGATAATAGTATTTTTTGTTTTTTCGCAGCTGCTTCAGCAGCAGAATGCTCCCTGCTGAAAAGAGAAAATAGGTACCGATGATAACCAGTATAACCGCCACAAAAAAGAGAGGGATGGCTCGCAGCGGTGACTGGGTAGTAAGCGCAATGTAGTAGCCGATGCCCACCGTTATGGCTCCTACCAAAGCGGAGAACCAACGGGTTTTCGGCTCCCGCTCCCCAACATTGCCCCCTTGCAGCAGTTCAATGGGTCGTGACAGGTGTATCTGTGCCACATTCCACAGAAGAATGCCTATAAAGATACCGCCGTAAAGCAGCAGCGTATAAAGTACCGAACTGCCGGACACAGAAAACCCCATAGGCACCAGATACTTGAGCATACGAAAGAGCAGTACCAGCATCAGCTTGCTAAAGGAAATGCCCAGCACCAGCCCACCTGCAAGGCTTATAGCCGAAATAATCAGCGTTTCGGTACCCAGCACCCGTGCAATGTGCTTTTTTTCCATGCCCAGTATGTTAAAGAGCCCAAACTCCTTTTTTCTCCGCTTGATAAGAAAGCTGTTGGTGTAAAACAGGAAGATGCCCGAAAAGATAGCCACAATCCAGATAGCCAGTGACAGGATGAAAATGACCGTTCCGCTGTCTGCCGCCTGTGCCACTGCGGGGTCCACCGACATGAAGTGGGCAATGTAAAACATGGCCACATTTCCCATAGCTGCCACTATGAAAGGAAAGTAAGTCTTGCCGTTTTTCCGTATGTTGGTCACCGCCAACCGCAGATAAAACTGGTTACTCATGACGTTCACCGCCTGTAATGAGAAGTGTCAGGGTATCGGCTATCTTCTGGTAAAGCTCCTCATTGGTCATAGCGCCACGGTACAGCTGGTGGAAAACCTCTCCATCCCGCAGAAAAAGTACCCGCCCTGCATGGCTGGCGGCTTTGGTGCTGTGGGTTACCATGAGGATAGTCTGTCCGCTTCGGTTCACCTCCCCGAAAATGCGCAGCAGTTCATCGGTGGCATGGGAGTCCAGCGCACCGGTAGGTTCATCCGCCAGAATAATTTGAGGATTTGTAATGAGGGCACGGGCCACGGCACACCGTTGTTTCTGTCCGCCTGAAACCTCGTAGGGGTACTTTTTCAGAATATCTGCAATGCCCAATGCCTTGGCAATGGGAGCCAGCAGCCTATGCATTTCCTCGTATTCCTTGCCGGAAAGCACCAGTGGCAGGTAAATATTGTCCTCCAGCGAAAAGGTATCCAACAGGTTAAAATCTTGAAACACAAAGCCAAGGTTTTTTCGGCGGAATGCTGCAATCTCCCGTTCCCCGATGGTCTGCATATTGATATCATTGAGCAGCACCTCGCCGCCTGTAGGCTTATCCAGTGCCGCCAGTATATTGAGCAGGGTGGTTTTGCCCGAGCCGGACTCCCCCATAATCGCAACATATTCCCCCCGCTCCACCGTGAAGCTTACATCACTGAGGGCGGTTACTTGGTTTCCACCAAACCGTGTGGTATAGACCTTTTTCAGGCCTTGTGTCTGAAGCAGTGCCATGGTGTGTTCCTCCTATACTTGTATTATATTACTTAAAGTATAGCAAAGCGGAAAATGTGCTGCCATAGAACAGCCTTACATTTTCCGCCTCGTTCTTACATTTTTGTCACTTTGCTATTCTATGCTCTTGTCCGACGTGGAAAGGTCCACCAGAACCCGTGTCCCTCCCGTTGCTGCGGCCTCAATGCGGATGGTATGAGAAAGCCCTGTCAGTATGCGGCGGCAGAGGTGAAGCCCAATGCCGGTAGATTTTTTACCCAACCGTCCGTTGTAGCCGGTAAACCCGTTTTCAAACACCCGTGGCAAATCCTCAGGTGCAACACCGATGCCCGTGTCCTCTATCACCAGTGTTTTTACTGCGGTGGGCTCCATGTAGATGGATACCCCGCCGCTTTTGGTATATTTCAGAGCGTTGGAAAGCAGCTGTTCCACTACAAAGGTCAGCCATTTTTCATCGGTAAGCACCTCCACCCCCAAGGGACGGTAGTTTAGCGACAGCTTTTTACGGATGAACTCCCCTGCGTAGCGGTGCACAGCCTGCTTTAAAATGCCGTCCAGGCTGCACCTACGGATAACCATATCGGCACCCATTTGGTCGCTGCGGAGGTACTGCAGCACCATACCCACATACTCCTCTATACGGAACAGCTGGGTAGCCAGCTCCGCCTTTTCCTCGTGGTCATCGGTCTGCTGCAGCAGCAGGTCCATGGCAGCAATGGGGGTTTTAATCTGATGTACCCATGTTGTGAAGTATTCCCGAAGCTCCCGTTCCCGATGCTCCGCCCGAGAAAGCTCGCTGCGCCGTATGCTGTCCAGCGCTGCTACTATCTCCCCGTAGTCCTGTTCCAGCGTATCCTTGGGTGGTGGTAGCTGACCCGCCCATAGGTTTGCGTTTTTTGCAATCTCCTGTAGGGCATAGTGGCGTTTGCAGTAGCTATAAAAGCCACACAGAAAAAAGAGCAGGCCTATAAAAACGCAAAGAAACAGTGCATAAACCATAGCCTCCGCCGGTATCCCGTAGATAACCGGCAGGGCAAACAGTATGACGGCAAAGATGCCGAGCAGCAGAATGGTTTTCACATTCCGCAAAAGGTAGGCACGAAGCAGCTGCCCGTAGCCTTTTTTTCTCATATCCTCACCGCCCATGTTAATTCTATTCAATTATATATCCTATCCCCTTCCGGGTAGAAATAAAGTCCCCTATACCAAGCTCCGCAAGCCGCTTACGCAGCCGGTTCACATTGACCGTCAGGGTGTTGTCATCAATGTAGTCGTCCGATTCCCAAAGCCGTTTCATAATGGTTTCCCGCGAGACGGTGCGCCCTGTCTGTTCCATGAGCAAGCTCAAAATTTTTCCCTCGTTTTTGGTAAGCTCCAGCTCGGTACCGTTATAGGTTACGGTAAGGGTGTCCCTACCAAATAAAACGCCGCCATGCTCCAAAATATTACTTTGGCCTGCAAAGTCATAGCTGCGGCGAAGCAGCGCCTGCATCTTTGAAACCAGCACATCTAGGTCAAAGGGTTTGGCAATGAAGTCATCGGCACCCATGTTCATAGCCAGCACAATGTTCATCTTATCCGAAGTGGAGGAGATGAAGATAATGGGCACTTTGGACATCCGACGCAGTTCGGTACACCAGTGGTAACCGTTAAAGAAGGGCAAGGAAATGTCCAGCAGCACCAAATGCGGGTTAAAATGGGCAAACTCCCCCAGCACATCCTTGAAATCTGTTACACAGAGCGACTCATAGCCCCATTTTCGGGTATGGCTTTCCACTGCTCTGGCAATGACCTCATCATCCTCCACTATCAGTACTTTAAACATACTTCACCTCTTTTATCCCACTATACGGTCTATTTTCTTTGTAGTCTTTCCAAAACAGGAACGGCTATGTCGCTGTTTAAATATGCCCAGGTGGTATCGGGAACCAGCTCCTGCACCTCCGGTAACCTGCCCTCACTTAGTAGTTTGCGCACACGGGAGGCGCTTACCGGCGCACCGTGCTGTTCCCTGCGCAGCAGTTCTACCACCTCTATGCCTGCCGGGGGCAGCCGTTCCAGCAGTGCCGCGTTGTAGATGGCTGTGGTGGGCGACAGCGGCTCGGTACCCACAAACCGCTTGGTAACCCCAAGGGCCGGGGCAGTATGCCGTACAAAGATATCCGCATCAATGGCCGACTGTGCAGCAGCAAGGTTATCCTCCTTGGTAAAGTAAGAGGGGAAGGTAAGGCTGGAAACAGCGTACCGCCCCCCCGAAAGCACCACCACATTGGGCAGGTGTGCAGTTCCCTGCCGCACCAGTTCTATACGGTGGGCAAAGGGAAACTCGGAAACATCCTCCTCTACCACAAGGATGACCACCTTATCGGCATTTGCGGCGGCAGTTTCCACCAGATAGCGATGCCCCAGTGTAAACGGGTTGCAGTTCATTACCAGTGCGGCAGTAACAGGCTTTGGTTCTCCCGCATCACGGCGGAGGGTAGCACAGTAGTCTGCAATGCCGGGACTTCCCCATTCCAGAAGTGCTGCGTGGGGAGGGGCTATGGCAATCTGCCGAAAGCCCAAGGGGGAAAACATGGAGACCTTGCCGGGCTTTGTAAAGAGATGTACTCCGCTGTAGCCCCGCTGCCGTGCCTGCCCTATGAGGTGGGTAATGACCACTGCGGCCAAATCCTCCCCCTGATGCTGCTCTGAAACAGCCAACATCTGTATCATGTCATGGCAGAGCGAACCGGTGGCCACCAGTACATCTTCCTCAAAGACACCCACGGTGTAGTCCACACCCAGGCTTAGGGACAGCCCGCAGCTGCGGATAAGTGGCTCGGCGGTCTTTAGTGATATTTTGTATTCCTCACGCATTGGTATCCCTCCATATTATTATACTATTTGTATATTATGGTGTTATAACACCACATGCACTTTAGATAAGTGTTTGGGGGTAGTAGAATGCCTGCAATGAGAGATGACGTAACCTTTTTATCCTAAAAACAATTAACAATGATATGGATGACCTGTGGAAACACGGCAACGACCACGACCAGCCGAATAACATGTAGCACCACCAGGTCGGAGCTTTGCACGCCCAAATCGGAGGAGATAAGCGCCATATCGGAGGCGCCTGCAGGGGTGGCAGCCAACATGGATTCTTTTAGCTCCATACCGCAGGCACGGTGGAGTAGCTGTCCTGTAAGAATACAGTTGATGGAGTAGGCAATGATGACAACAATAGCAGGAACCACCAGATAGCGCAGCTCCAAAAGGTCACCCTTGGTAAAGCCACTGCCTACATAGGCACCCGAAAGCAGCTGCGCCGCCCGCTTTACCCACATAGGCAGATAAACACGGTTACACGCCAGTTTAAGGCAGATGACAACAACCATGGAGAATACCAAAATACCTGCGGGCATACCGATGGCCTTGCCGAAAAGTCCGCCAAGGGTGGCTGCTGCCAGGGTAAAGGCAAAATCGACATTTTTGCTTTGGGAGGTGGACTCAACCCGAACGGGAGCTACTGCCTCATACCGTTGGCCACTGCCAAACCGACGGTCAAAAGCACCTATCAGTGTTGGAAAAAATCCGATGCCCATCACCATACGCACAAACTGCAGCACCGTCACCTTGGCAGCATCTGCACCCATATCGGCTGCTATCAAAGGAATATCGCTCATACCGCCGGGCACCGCACACATCATGGCAGTCAGCAGGTCCAGTGGGCTGACGGCATAGATGATGAAGCCGGCAATAATATTGAGCCCCAGCATGCCACCCAGTAGAATAAGCGCCGGACGCAGAATGTGGCGCAGGCGGACAATGTCGCTTTTTTCCACCGAACAGCCTATAAAGGCTCCTGCGGCAATCTGCGCTGCCACCTTGGCGGAGGAAGGCATATAGGCATTTCCCGTAAAGATACTAAGCATGGCCACACCCACAATGGCACCCACCATCATACCGCCGGGAAGCTTTAGTCTAAATAAAATATACCCCGCAAAACATGCGACCGAAAGGGTTAAAATCAATTGCCACCACATGGAAGACCACCCCCTTTTTTGTAAAAATATTTATAATGCCAAACAAAAACATTAAAATAATTGTGGTCAGTTACATCATTTTTATTAAAAATGACAGGAGCGCATTGACTAATTAAATAAAAAAAATTATACTGTTGGTAGGTAGAAGACTGTAACGGAGGTGTAAATTTGACACAAAAAGAGCTGGTCTACATCACTACAATTGCTGAGACCGGGACCATTTCCAAAGCTGCTGATAAGCTATTTATCGCACAGCCCTCCCTAAGCCGCTGTCTTCAGAAGATTGAGAGTGACCTGGGTGTGGAGCTGTTTAAGCGAACCTCGGATGGGCTGAAACCCACCATGGCGGGTGAATATTACATAAACAGCGCAGCGGTTATTTTGAAGACCTACAAGGAGATGGAGATTCATCTGTCCAAACTGGGTGAAATGAAGGTGGGCAAGCTTACCATAGGCACCACCACATTTTTGGGCTCCTTTGCCCTTCCCGGTATTCTGAAGATATTTCACGACCTCTATCCCAACATTGATATCAGCATTGTGGAGGATGTGTCGGTCAATATTGAAAACGAGATACTTCGCGGCAATGTGGACCTGGGTATCCTGCATACCCCCCTGGTCACCGATGCCGTACGCTGCATTACGCTGGCAAAAGAGCGTTTTCTGCTGGCCGTACCACCGGAGGATGCCCTCAACGAGCAGTGTTACCGCAATGAACAGACGGGTGAGCTATATATGGATATCCGCCTGACTACCAACCGCAACTATATCTTGACCCACCCCACCCAGCGAACACGGCAGGTAACCGATGTTATCCTAAACCGTGCGGGGATATCGCCAAAGATTAAATATATGACCAAGAGCATACAAACTGCCATGCGCCTGGTTTCGGCAGATTTGGGCTTTACACTGGTACCCCACAGCTACTGCTCGCTTTTCAGTGCCGACTATTCCCCCAACGTCTACTTCATTGACGAGGCCTACCGTCCCTACTGGGAGCTGGTAGTCTGCTCCTCTCCTGAAATTCCCCTTTCCCGGGCTGCGGAGGAGCTGGTGCGTATCGCCACCGAAACCATGCCATACCTGTACAAGTAAACCGTCAGTTGCGATTTTGTAGGCTGTCCGGCATCGTTTTGTTGAACCTACGGCAGATCATCTCCATTAGGCAAAGCGAGGCTTTGGACAGATAGGTATTTTTGGACACTGCCAGTCCCAAGGTCCAGTAGGGGTGGCAGCTGTCCTCCAGTGAAAAGTATTCACCTTCGTAGTCACTGTGGAAGATATCGATGTACTGCCGCGGCACAAAAGAAACACCAATGCCCTGAAAGGCAAGCCTACGGGCTGTTTCAAAGCTTTTGGTAGAAAGAGCAACATTGGGGACAATGCCGCTTCTGCTGAGGATAAGATCTGAAACCTCACGAATGCGCTGCCCTCTGGTGACCAAAATAAACGGCTCCTGTGCAAATTTTTTCAGGTCCACAACAGGAAATTCATATCCGGCTACCACTCGCTGACCTTTGCTCAGTGGGTGGTCTTTTTGCGTCGCCAGCAAAAATGGGTCGTGGTGAAGCAGGTGAAAGTCCACCCCATCCCCGGGAACCTCTCCGGGAGGGGGTGAGGCATGCATCAGTGCAAAATCCAGCTCGCCTGCCATGAGTGCCCGCTCCAGCTTGGTGGAGGTTTCCTCTACAATATGTACCTCAATATTTGGACACTTTTTACGAAATTCCGTTAGCAAATCTGGCAGAAGGTAGGTTGCAAGGAAAACGGTAATACCTATGGTTACTCGTCCTTTTTTCAGGTTGCTGATGTCACTGACCTCCAGCTCAAAATCATTGTAAATCTTGAGTATCTGAGAGGCAATCTGGCAATACCGCTCCCCTGCAAAAGTAAGCATAAGCTTATTGCTGGTGCGGGTAAACAGCTTTGTGCCCAGGGTGGTTTCTATTCTTTGGATAGACTGGCTCAGGGACGGCTGGGTAACAAAAAGCTTTGCTGCCGCTTTGGATATACTCTGTTCCTCGGAGATAGTTTTAATGTACAGAAGCTCACGGTCAGTCATACTCTTCATCCTTTCATTCGACGAATCATAACGTAAAGCTATATGAGGTATGCACAATTAAGTATTTGCCTATATTTCAACTTGATTATATAATAGTGCCTAGAATATAGCAAGCACATTTTTTTATAAAATACAGAAAGGGATAGATGACATGATTAGGCTCTATGATACCGGCGTTTATCTTGTAAATCAAACACAGATTATCCCAGAAGACGGCAATGAAGCTGCTGCCATTAAAAAAGCCACCGGAAAAGAAGTGTCTCCCCAGCAGGCGCGCACCGGAACCATTGCGCACGGCATTATTTCCGCTCACAACATTGGGGAAGGAAACAACCTGCAGCTGCGGTTCGATTCTCTGACCTCCCATGATATTACCTACGTGGGCATTATACAGACTGCCCGAGCCAGCGGCATGGAGCGGTTTCCCATTCCCTATGTGCTTACAAATTGTCATAACAGCCTTTGTGCCGTAGGCGGTACCATTAACGAGGACGACCACATGTTTGCCCTTTCTGCTGCAAAAAAGTATGGCGGCATCTACCTTCCTACCAATCTGGCAGTGATACACTCCTATAACCGTGAGATGATGACTGCCGCAGGCAGAATGATTCTCGGCTCCGACAGCCATACCCGCTACGGCGCACTGGGCACCATGGCAGTGGGCGAGGGCGGTGGAGAGCTGGCAAAGCAACTGCTGCAGCGCACCTATGATATGCAGGCTCCACAAGTAGTAGGCGTTTATCTAACCGGGAAACCTCAGGCTGGGGTTGGCCCTCAGGATGTGGCACTCTCCATTATCGGTGCAGTTTTTAAAAACGGCTATGTAAAGAACAAGGTTATGGAGTTTGTTGGCGACGGCATTGCTGCTTTACCTGTGGAATACCGCAACGGCATTGACGTTATGACCACTGAAACCACCTGCTGGTCCTCCATCTGGTGTACCGACAGTGCAGTTCATGACTACTATACCATTCACGGACGCCCCGAAGCATACCGGGAGCTGCGTCCCGACGACATCACCTACTACGACGGTATGATTGTTGTGGATCTGTCCACCATTGAGCCCACCATTGCACTGCCCTTCCACCCCAGCAATACATACACCATACGAGAGTTTCAGGAAAACACCGCTGATATCCTTCATAAGGTGGAGGAGGAGAGCCGCAGCATATTTAAGGGTTCTGGCGTATCTGTGGACCTTATGTCCAAGCTTCGTAACGGTAAGCTTTATGTAGACCAGGGCATTGTGGCAGGCTGCTCCGGCGGCACATTTGATAACATTGTGGCAGTGGCTGATATTCTGAATGGCGGGTCGGTGGGAAGCGACACCTTCACCATGAGTGTTTATCCCGGCAGCCAGCCCGCATACTTGGAGCTGGTGAAGAACGGCAGCATTGAAAAGCTAATGGGCGCAGGAGTTATTGTACGTGAATGTTTCTGCGGACCCTGCTTCGGCGCAGGCGATACCCCAGCCAACGGAGGGCTGTCTATCCGCCACACCACCCGCAACTTCCCCAACCGTGAGGGCTCCAAGCCCGGCGAGGGGCAGCTGTCCTCGGTAGCGCTTATGGATGCCCGTTCCATTGCTGCCACTGCCCTCAACGGCGGACGGCTTACTGCCGCTACCGACATTGATGTAACCTACAGCACTCCGAAATACTACTTTGATAAGGGTATTTACAACAAGCGGGTATACAATGGCTTTTACAAAGAACAGCCCGGCGAGGCGCTGCGCTTTGGCCCCAATATTCGTGACTGGCCGGAAATTCCTTCCCTCACCGAGGATATTCTTCTAAAGGTAGTAAGCTATATTACCGACCCCGTCACCACCACCGATGAACTGATACCTTCCGGAGAGACTTCTTCTTTCCGTTCCAACCCTATGCGTCTGGCTGAATTTACCCTTAGCCGCAAGGATCCCAAGTACGTGGAGCGGGCAAAGGCAGTACACGCACTGGAGGTACTTCGTCAGCGGGGCGCCTGTCCCGCCGAGGAGAGCGAGCTGGCAGAGGTTTATAAAAAGATTAAAACCCTGCCGGGTTATGAGGATATTCTTCCCCGCAAGGTGGGCATTGGCAGCACTATCTTTGCAAACAAGCCCGGGGACGGCTCTGCCCGTGAACAGGCGGCCTCCTGCCAGCGTGTGCTGGGCGCATGGGCCAACATCGCACTGGAATACGCCACCAAGCGTTACCGCTCCAACCTGCTAAACTGGGGTATGCTTCCCTTCCTCATAGAGGACGGCTCGTCCCTGTCCCTTGGCAGTTATATCTTTATTCCCGGTATCCGCAAGGCCATAGAGAACCACAGCACCAGTATAAAGGCCTATGTGGTAGGAACGGAACTTACCGAGGTTTCACTGTCTTTGGGGCAGCTGACCGACGATGAGCGAAAAATTCTTCTGGATGGATGCCTCATCAATTTTTATCGCAGTAAATAGACAACCATCTTCCTGGCGGACAGTTGTAAAACTGTCCGCCTTGTTTATTTTATAACAATTTTATTTAATTGTAGAAAAAAATATCAATAACTTAGTGCGTTTTGCCTAAGAAAAATCACGAAAAGGCGAAAGGAAGGCATTTTTTCTCCTTTTACATTTTTTTGCATATCCCCTATGCATATTTCATATTTGTATTTTATTTTAAAAAGGGGTATAGTCTAGATATTGTGAATAGGATGTGTACAAAGCTTAACAAAAAATTAAAAAGGGGGCATATCTGTTGATAGCAGGTACCGCATCGGCAGGTACACTGGAGTCCAGTGATGTTATGGTTACACTGGAACAGGGCACCGGCGGAATTGAAATTGACTTGACCAGTACCGTAGAAAAACAGTACGGCAAACAGATACGTAAGGTTATTACCGAAACCCTGGAGGGTCTGGGAGCAACCGGAGTAAAGGTAACCGTCAATGACCGCGGCGCACTGGACTGCACCATAAAGGCTCGGGTAAGCGCAGCATGGTTTCGGGCAACCGGCACTACAGACTATAGGTGGGAGGTGTAACCGATGTCCTATCAAAAAACCCGTCTGCGGCGGACGATGATGTTTGTTCCCGGAAACAACCCCGGTATGATGCGGGATGCACATCTATATGGTGCCGACTCACTGATGTTTGACCTAGAGGACTCGGTAAAGCTAGGTGAAAAGGATACAGCCCGCTTTCTGGTCTACAACGCACTGAAACACCTGAACCATGGCGGCATTGAACGTGTGGTTCGTGTAAATCCGCTGGATACCGAGTTTGGCAAAGCGGACATAGAAGCTATGGTCTGTGCGGGTGTCAACATTATCCGCCTGCCCAAGAGTGAAACGGCACAGGATATTATCGATGTTGACAACTACATAACCGAATGTGAGAAAAAGCACGGTATTCCCGTAGGTTCCACCGGCATGATGGCAGCTGTTGAAAGTGCACTGGGTGTGCTGAATGCCCGTGAGATTGCCACTGCAAGCAATCGACTCATCGGCATTGCGCTGGGTGCAGAGGACTACGTAACCGACCTGAAAACCACCCGTACCCCCGGTGGCATTGAACTGCAGGCCGCCCGCGCACAAATTCTTTTGGCTGCCCGTGCAGCAGGCATTGCGGCACTGGATACCGTCTACTCCGACATTAACAATGAGGAGGGCTTCCGCGCAGAAACCCAGCTCATAAAGGACATGGGCTTCGACGGAAAATCGGTCATCAATCCCCGCCAGATTCCCATTGTTATTGAAATCTTCACCCCATCTGCCAAGGACATAGAAAAGTCCATACGCATTATTGAAGCCATAAAGGAAGCCGAGGAAAAGGGTCTGGGTGTAGCAAGCCTCAATGGCAAGATGATTGATAAGCCGGTGGTTATCCGTGCGGAGCGTATGCTCGACCTAGCTGAGGCCGCAGGTGTATATAAGAGGGGGGCAGCGGTATGAAAAACTGTTTAAATGTAAGCTTCCCCGAGCAGGTACCCGGCATTGGTACTCTACGTCCCTACGATGGCAAGCGCCACAGCGGCACATCCTTTGAAGAACCGCTAAAGGCACCGGAGGGCCGCAGTAACAAGCTGACCGACTCACTGGAAAAGGCCATTGCACTTTCGGGGCTAAAGGATGGTATGACCATCTCCTTCCACCACCACTTCCGCAACGGCGACTACATAGTAAACATGGTTATAGAAACCCTTGCCAAGCTTGGTTATAAAAACTTGGTTCTGGCGGCAAGCTCCCTGAGCGACTGCCATTCACCCCTTATTGAGCACATTCAAAACGGCGTTATAAGCCGTATAGAAACCAGCGGACTTCGGGGGGAACTGGCTAAGGCCATCTCCAATGGTCTTATGGATATTCCGGTCATCTTCCGTTCTCACGGCGGGCGAGCCAGAGCCATCGCAAAAGGCGAGTTGCACATCGACGTAGCATTTTTAGGTGCCCCCTCCTGCGACTGTGCAGGAAATGCCAATGGCGTAAACCGTGACGGAGACACCTCCTATGACTGTGGTTCTCTGGGTTACGCTATGCCCGACGCACTGGCCTCAGATAAGACCATCATCCTCACCAACCATCTGGTACCCTACCCCAACACCCCTTCAGCTATTCCCGAGGTGCATGTGGACTATGTGGTTACCATTGATGAGATAGGCAACCCAAAGGGCATTGCCAGCGGTGCCACCCGCTTCACCACCAACCCCCGTGAGCTTAAAATTGCTCAGATGGCGGCAGAGGTTATGGAGCACTCCGGCTACTTTAAGGACGGTTTTTCCTTCCAGACCGGTACCGGCGGCGCATCCCTTGCAGTTACCCGTTTCCTGAGGGATAAAATGATTGCTAAGGATATTAAGGCAAACTTTGCCCTAGGCGGCATTACCGGTGCAATGGTGAAGCTTCACGAAGAAGGCCTCATTAAAAAGCTGTTGGACGTTCAGGACTTTGACCTTGATGCCGTTCGCAGTGTGCGTGATAACATGGCTACCCATACCGTGGTTAGCGGACACCACTATGCAGGCCCCGGAACCGAGGGTGCGGCGGTGGATCAGCTGGATATGGTGGTGCTCAGCGCACTGGAGATTGACACTCAGTTTAACGTCAACGTCATCACCGGCAGCGACGGTGTTATTATGGGAGCCATCGGCGGACACCCCGATACTGCCTCCGGCGCAAAGATGACCGTCATTGTTGCCCCCCTCATCCGCGGACGTATCCCCACCATTCTGGATAGGGTAAACACCATCTGCACCCCCGGAAGCACCGTGGATGTACTGGTAACCGAGTATGGCATTGCTGTAAACCCCACCCGTGACGATTTAATCCAGCGGTTTACCGCAGCAGGCATAAAGCTCTATACCATAGAACAGCTTCAGAAGATGGCTGAGGATATTGCCGGCAAACCGGAACCTATCCTTTACAAGGATAAGATAGTGGGGCTGGTATACTATCGTGACAGCAGCGTCATCGATATCATTAAACAGGTTTAGGTGTATCTGTTCCGGCGGGGATTCCCCCGGTGAGATAGAAGAAAAGAAAGTGGTTCAAACGAAATCAAAGTAGGTCAAAAGTTAACAAAGGAGAATGAACATGAAAAAGAAAATTCTCGCGCTGATCTGCACAGTACTTGCAATGACAATGGTAGTCGCTTGTGGTGCACCCGCAGCAGCTCCTGCAGCCCCCGCGGCTCCCGCAGCTCCTGTATCCCCTTCTGCTCCTGCAGCTCCCGCAGCCCCCGCATGGAAGTTTGATCGTAAAATCGATATTATCTGCCCCTGGGGTGTTGGCGGCGGCGCTGACAGCACCATCCGTCCTATGGCCGACCTGCTGAGCAAGGAACTGGGCGTTCCTGTTCAGGTAGTCAACGTTGAAGGCGCCGGCGGCGTCAACGGCGTAGAGTATACCTACAAGCAGCCCGCTGACGGCTATACCTTTATGCTGGGCACCCAGTCCCTCATAATGGCTGACCTGCAGGCTATTCCTACCATGAAGTACAAAGAAGAGTTTGTACCCGTAACCAAGCTGGTTCACTCCATCAACATCATTGCTGCTTCCAAGAAGGCTGCCGAGGGCAAGTACACCAACTTCTCCGAGCTGAAAAAGTATGTTGAAACACATCCCAATGAGGTTTCTTGCGGCATGCTGTCCGCCACAGGCGCTGACGCAGCCGGTCTCCGCGAGACCCTAAAGGGCATGGCTGTTAAGGAAGTTCCTTACGGCGCAGGTTCTGAAATGAACGCTGCCATTGCCGGTGGACACCTGGGCCTAATGATTACAGGTACCGACGAAATTAAGGGACTTATCGCTTCCGGCGACATCATTCCCCTAGTTGCTCTCTCTGAAAAGAGAATGAAGCTCTATCCCGACATGGAGTGCACAGGCGAGCTGGGCATCAACTCCTACATCGGCACATGGAGAGGCATCTTCGCCCGCAAGGGTACTCCTCAAGAAGCAGTGGACGCTATGGTTGCAGCTGTTGAGAAGTGCGTACAAACCGACACCTGGCAGAAGTTCCTGACACAGGGCGTTTACGACGAGCGTGAAGGCTATGCCAACCCCGAAACCTTCAGAAAGCTCTTTGACAGCGAGTACGCTACCTTTACAACCTACCTGGATGGCATGGGCGTTCTGAAACGTAAGTATTAATTTTAAAAGCATAAACTTTTCATTCCTTGCGTAGCGCCAACTTCCTTTTAGACGGCTAATCGATGAAGCCCGGGGAGAGCAACGAAAGCTCTCTCCCCGGGCCTCTACAAAAGAAAGCGAGATGAACTCAAGTGACCATCGAATTAATTGTAAATATTCTACTGCTTCTGTCCTCCTTCTTTGCATTCTGGTATGTAGGCGCTACCATGCCCATATCCAGCTCTGTGGAGTTGGGTGCCGAACAGTGGCCCCAGCTTATTCTTATCTGCTTTGTTCTGGCACTGTCCTACAACATTTACAACATTATTAAGGAAAATAAGGCCAAGGGCATCCATGGTTTCGGCACGCTCATTGCCGGCACTAAGAAATTTTTTAAATCTCGGCTGCTCATTGGTACTCTCATTATCTTTGCCATGGCACTGTTATTTGAACCTCTGGGATTTTTGGCCACCACTTTTATGTTTCTGTCTGCTTATGGCTATCTCATCGGCGAGCGCCGCATCCCCCGGCTGCTACTTATTTCACTTATTACTACCATTATCCTCTATGTAGGCTTTGTGGTGCTTCTGGATGTGCTGTTGCCTCGCGGCAACGTACCGTTCCTGCGCAATTTCACACTCTTTATTGAGTCGCTGTTCTTCAAAATTGGATTATAAGGGAGGAATATTGAATGGGCGTTTTTGATCTTTTACAAGCTGGATTTGCTGTTGTGTTTGAGCCTTCGATGTTCCTGCTGTTAATTGTTGCTATCATCCTGGGCACCATCTTTGGCGCACTTCCCGGCGTTTCCGCCACCATGGCTGTGGCACTGGGCGTACCCTTTACTTACAGCATGGACCCCATCAAGGGCATCGCATTCCTAGTGGCCATCTACTGCTCCTCTATTACAGGCGGCAGCATCACGGCTATACTGTTTAAAATTCCCGGCACGCCTTCCTCCGCACCCACTACCATCGAGGGCTACGCACTGGCTCAGCAGGGCAAAGCAGGCTATGCCATGGGTGTGTCTCTGGCGGTTTCGGCCATCGGCGGTATGTTCTCCGCTCTGGTTATGCTGCTACTCAGCCCCCAGCTTACCAAGGCTGCGCTGTCCTTTGGACCCTCCGAGCTGTTTGCAGTAACCTTCCTGGGACTGTCCATCCTAACCAGCCTGGACAGCGACAATATGAACCGCTGCATCATCTCCGGACTTTTGGGTCTGTTCCTGTCCTGCATCGGCATCGACCCCCTACTGGGCATTCCCCGTCTTACCTTCGGTAACTCCCTGCTCACCTCCGGTATTGAGATGATCCCTGTTATGATTGGTATCTTCGCTGTAACCGAGGTGCTCAAGCAGACCGAAAAGGCTGACTTCCTCCGTGCTGAGGATGGCATCGACGGCGGTAACGTTAAGACTGTATTCCCCAAGATGAGAGAATATTGGGAGCTGAAGTGGAACATTCTACGTCACAGCATCATCGGCACCGTGGTTGGCATACTCCCCGGCGCTGGCGCTACCATAGCAGCTTTCCTGTCCTATTCTACCGAAGCAAAAATGTGCAAACACCCCGAGCTTATTGGACATGGCTCTGTGGAACTCCTGTGTGCCAGTGAGACCAGCAACAACGCTGCTACCGGCGGCGCCATGGTCCCCCTGCTTACCATGGGTATTCCCGGCGGTAGTGCTGCAGCCATCATGATGTCCGCTCTGGTACTGAAGGGCGTACAGATGGGCCCCCTACTTCTGATAAACCAGCCCGAATTTTTGGCTGCTACCTTCTCTTCCATGTTTGTAGCCAACATTCTTATGGTTGTGGTAGCTATGTGGGTTGCCCGTATCTTTGCTAAAATCCTTAGCGTACCCTACAGCGTTCTTGGTCCCATCATTGTCATGCTGGCTACCATCGGCGCTTACTCTACCAAGAGTGCCATTGTCGACGTACAGTTGATGGCTATTGCGGGCATCGTAGGCTTCCTGTTCAAGGTGTGCCGCTTCGACGCTACCGCGCTTATCCTCGGTTTGGTGCTTGGCCCGCTGTGCGAAACCAACCTACGCCGCGCCATCACCATTGCCAACGGCGATTCTATGGGTATCAAGATTATAGGACTTCTGCAGCGACCCATTACCGGCTTCCTGCTACTGGTTTGCGTTATAATGCTGCTGTACCCTGTGGTCAAGCCCCTTATCTCCAAGAAAAAGGAAAAGCCAGCTACAGTCTAATCACCCACGCTATACTATCCGGTTCGGCATAGTGTAATGAAACATATGCGCAAAGGCGGAATTTGTGATTGGCAATAAGCCGGTGATAAGTTCCGCCTCTTTTTTCACAAAGGAGGCATTCCTATGAAAGTAAAACCGAGAATTCCCGTTCGTTATGTAAAACCTCTTTGCATTGCTGCCGTATTGTTAGGCGTTTATTTCACCGTCAGCGGAAATATGATAGCGGGGCTCTGCATGCTGCTAGGGTCCTTTACCCTAGAGCGAAGCGCATACCGCTGCCCCACCTGCGGCGGGCGGCTAACTGTAAAGGTACCACTGACCGGGACAGCCTGCTGTCCGCAGTGCCACACCAAGCTGTAGCAGCCCCCTGAACCCACTATATCTAAATACCGGAATTCGGAGGCGCACAGATGGACAATCACACACTGACCAGCCAGATAGGACGTTGTTGCTCATGGGCATTGACGGCCGAGATTTCGGCTACTCCAAAGCCCGGGCTTGTGGATAAAAACAACAGCGGCGCCCACAGGGATATGGATTTTAACACCTTTATGGACAGTATATCGGCTATTGCACCCACCTTCCCTATCTTTGCCGCAGAGGGTGCAGGCATGGAGAAGCTGGATGAAAATTCCCTATCCCGCATACGTCCCATAGGGATACGGTGTGAAAAAGCGATGTTTACAGCCACCGGTGGGGTAAATACCCACAAGGGCGCTATCTTTTCTCTTGGGATAGTTGCTGCGGCAGCAGGGCACTGTGCTGTTTACAAGCATGACCTGACCGCAGAAACAGTCTGTACTGCCGCAAGTATTATCGCCAAGAGCGCTGAACGAGACTTTGATTGCCTACCCCAAGGAGAGCCTATGACCAAGGGGCGAGAGCTATATATAAAATATGGTATGCGTGGTATTCGGGGTGAGGCCGCCGATGGCTTTCCCTCGGTGCGTGCTGCCCTGCCGGAACTGCGCCGCCTGATGGACAGCGGTGCGTACACAGACAACGATATCCATCTGCAAACACTGCTGCACCTGATGACCACGGTTGCTGACACCAACGTGGCGGCTCGCTGTGGGCCGGAAGCTGTGGAGATAGTACATGCGGAGGCAAAGCGCATACTGGCTGCAGGGGGTGCCCTGACTACCCAAGGGCTGTCTATGATGTATATGCTAGACCATGCCTTTACTCGGCAGAACATCAGCCCCGGCGGCTGCGCCGACCTGCTGTCGGTAACGGTGGTGCTCTACCACCTGGAGCAGCTAGGCAAAAAACTGGAGGAAACCTGTTATGATGGACTATGAGCTGCAGCAAGTACTGGATGCACGGGAGGAACGTTGGCAGCGCAGACTGCAAATAACCGCTGAAAGCGGACAAACTTTGGTAACCGTCACCCTTTGCCTACCCCTAAAGTGCCGCACCCATGCCGACTATGCTCCCCTTTTTCTGCGACTATGCGGTCAGGTGCATGCCCTTCTAACACTGGGAGGTGCAGAAGGTACGGAGCCTGTGTTCATAAACGGAGCCGACGGCCCCGCTTGTTTCCTTTCTGTATTGGGTGATGCCGCCGCCGTAAAACGGCTTTGTGTAGCAGCGGAGGAACAGATACCCGGAGGCAGAATGCTGGATGTGGATGTAATGGATAGCCATGGTGAGCCTGTGGGCAGAAGCCAGCTAGGACTTGCCCCACGCCGTTGTTTTGTATGCGAACAGCCTGCTGCAGTTTGTGTATCCCGAAAGCTGCACGACACAGAAGTTATTCTGCAAAAAGCAGAGGAGCTGCGGCTTGCTGCCCTGAAAGAATAAAAAAGGTGCATCTTAGTGTATTCCCAATAAGGAAGTTTACAAAAAATAAAGTCTAAGATAAAAACTCCACACTCCTGATTTTAAGTCAGTAGCGTGGAGTTTTTATCTACACATTATTCCGTGGGGCAAATTGCTCATTCACTCCATAATGTTAAATATCCAGTTTTTCTTTAATAATTGAAATTTGCTTTACATTTAGTGGCTCTTCCATGTTCAAAACTACAATTTTACTCTCAAAAAACAATATATATTCACCTGTGGGAGTACCTTCATAATAATGTTGGTAAGCTTCTGCTGTATCAAAAATTCTATTGTCAATGCGCTCAAGACTTGTATTGTTTTGCCACTCCGGTATTTCAAGCAGGTGCTCCTTTGAAAGTCGGTAAACAAAATCAAATTGAGGCTCTAAAATCTCATATTCTATTCGTGGCGGAGCATCCTTTGCCGGCAGCGAATCCTGCCGATATTCACTTTTAATAAGGAAGAAAGAGCTATTCGAATCATGTTCGTATGAATAATATTCATAGTCTGTTTCTCCGTATAAATCCTCACAAGTGAGAGGAATTTCATCGCTGTATAGTTTGTATTCATGATTGTACGTGGCACTGATTGGCCAAGCAACGGTTCGGTAAGTCGAGGCATCGTCTGTGGTAAACCCAAATCTTAGAATAATCATCATTATGACTGCGAGGCCGGAAAAATCGGCAATGATAAGCAGGGTAATGGAAATGACCTTATTGAGTGTAGCAGATGCCTTTTTCTTCTTCAAATATTGAATGGATGACCAAAATAAGAGCATAAGAATGGGCACTTGCGCAAAAGACAGCAATAACCCAAACCAGCTTACTCGACGAGCAAGAACGATAAAAAAGTAACCTATGCTGACAAAGATAACGACGTTAAAGATGATATCAACAGCTTTGGCCGTTGTGCTGCGGCGATTGACACAGTCACCGCCATTTGCAACCGACTTCTCCGAGCGTTTGTACCAAAAGAGGTAATGAAGCAAAGAATACACCTCATAAATAACAAGCGCTACTATTATAAAGGCAGGAAATAATCGGCTTGGATCTGATAAGAAATCAATGGGATTATGTCTGAATGAATTAAACTGGGCAAGCAAATTAAAGGCAAAAATCAAAATTAGCACAATCATAGAGGGAATGAAGCTTTTGTTCATACACTTTTTTATATTTTCGAGTTTTTCCTTTTCATCCGTTTCAAATGGTATTGGGTTGTTTGCTTCGCTGCAAAATATTTGCATTTGGTTGAGCCCTGTTACAAAATTCCAACCGGCGGATTTTGCATAATCAAAATATGTTTGCTGATTGTCGGTAATGCCGGGATTGAATACCGAACCTTCGGAAAAAAAGGTGACGGTATATTTTAATTTCTGTGGTACAGTCTTTCTAAACGTCCATAAAAAAGACCCGCATTCCTTAAGCAACAGCCCTTGGGCAGCCAGTTTCTCCAATTTAACTTCAATATCTTCATAACAATCAACTCTAAAGTTTATCAGTTTCTTAACTGTATCTTTCATGCTACTCATCGCCCTTTACTAACATTTCATAATCGGTTTTCAGTTTTGCTAAGCGAAGATATTCTTTTTCGAGCATTTCTTTACCAAGGCGTGTTATAATATAGCTTTTTTTACGATTTTCGTTTTTTGTTTCGATAATAATTTTCTCTTTAACAAAGCTATCCAACAAACTGTACAAAGTTCCCGGTCCGATGATTACTCTCCCGTTTGTAAGCTCTTCTACCTTTTTCATAATATCCACACCGCAACTCTCCCCGGTTAGACAAATAAGGGTATAGAACATCTGCTCCGTTAACGTTTGATATTTTTCTCGTGCCATCCAAACACCTCTCAAGCATCGAATATCGATAATCCATTTATAGTGTAACATCGAATATCGATATTGTCAATTAGCAAAAAGCAGACTATATTTCAAGTCTGCTAAAGAAAATACATAAAATAGCCTTTTATGCAGATGGCGAAACATGCGCCGGTTTACTAGAAAACAAAGCATCCTTAGCCATAGGGGGCATTTCGGTACACCTTTTTGCTATCTGGGGGTGCGGCTTTTGCTGCTGGCGGGTCTGCCGCCGCTGGGCCTACCACTGCTGGATCTGCCGCTACTTGGCCTACCGCCACTGGGTCTGCCACCACTGGGCCTACCGCTGCCGGCACCGGCCGGACGCTGGGCAGGCTTATTACGGCGGGGAGGTGCCGGTGCCTTGGGCTTAGTCTCCCATACCTGTAAGGGATAGGGGTGCTCCTGAACCACAGGTATCCCCTTGCCTATCAGCTTTTCAATATCCTTCAGGTAGGGAATTTCATCAAACATGCAGAAGCTAATAGCACTGCCGCTAAGTCCTGCACGGCCTGTCCGCCCAATGCGGTGGACATAGGTTTCCGGAACCTCGGGCAGGTCATAGTTAAAAACATGGGACAGCTCATCGATATCAATGCCTCTAGCCGCAATATCGGTAGCCACAAGCACCCGAATGGTACGGTTTTTAAAGTTGCTAAGGGCAGCCTGACGGGAACCCTGGGACTTGTTGCCATGGATAGCCTGTGCGCTTATTTTGGCACGCTCCAGTTCCTTGACAATCTTATCGGCACCGTGCTTGGTACGGCTGAATACCAAAGCCGACTCCACCGACTTATCCTGAAGCAGGTCGATAAGCAGTCGCTTTTTATTATCCTTGTCCACATAGTACAGCACCTGATCAATGGTGTCTACTGTGGAGGAAACCGGCGTTACCGCTATGGTAACAGGGTCGCAAAGAATGGAGTTTACCAGTCCCTCAACCTCGGTGGGCATGGTAGCGGAAAAAAGCAGATTCTGCCGCTTGGGGGGCAGTATCTTTAAAACCCGCTTAATGTCATGAATAAAGCCCATATCCAGCATACGGTCAGCCTCATCCAGCACAAAAAAGGAGATCTCATTCAGCTTTATAAGCCCCTGGTTGTAAAGGTCCAAAAGCCGCCCGGGGGTGGCTACTACAATTTCTACGCCGCGGCGCAGCTGGTTTACCTGGGGGTTCTGGGATACTCCACCAAAGATGGAGCAGCAGCGTAGGGGAAGATGTTTGCCGTATGTGGCAAAGCTTTCCTCTATCTGCAGGGCCAGCTCGCGGGTGGGGGTTAGTATCAGTGCACGTATGGGGGAATGTGCCACCCGTCCCTCTTCGCTTAGCAGCTGCAGAATGGGAATAGCAAAAGCGGCAGTTTTGCCTGTGCCTGTCTGGGCACAGCCCAGAAGGTCACGGCGCTGCAGTAGGTGTGGTATTGCCTGCTCCTGTATGGGAGAAGGTGTTTCATACCCTTCCTCGGCAACTGCCTTTAGAATGGGGTCAATAATCCCCAATTCATTAAATTTCATAAATTTTAGAGTCCTCTTTCATATATAGTGACCTTAAGCATATCACGATATTATCAAAAACACCATAGCAAATGTAGAATATATTCCTAAATGCCCAAATATTTCTACTTAAAAAAGTGGCAGCACAATGCCACGAAAATGCATCAGCAGCCTACACACAGCACAAAGGCAAAAAAACAGCACCCTGATGGGTGCTGTTCTGGGTTATTTCAGGAAGTCACTTTCGCGGTCAAACTGAGTGACCACTGTGTAGTTCTTGGCATCATCTGCCGCTACCTTAACGCAACCGTCTATAAAGGTGAGGTAGGTTTCTGCGCCCGCCTTGCGGTAGGCTTTGTATACGTCCATACTGGCAATAGCATCATGCATCATTACACAGATTTTCGGTGACACAGCCGCAATGTAGCTGCGGGAATTGGAGGTGCTGTCACCATGGTGGTTTGCCTTTACAACATCTGCCTGCAGCTTGTCGCCGTAGACCTCCAGCAGCCGGTTTTCACCCGGCACATACAGGTCACCGCCGAACAGCATGGTGCTGGTTCCGTAAGTGATGTGCAGCAGCAACGAATTGTTGTTGACGAACTGGGTGCTGCCCTCCGGGTATTTTTCAGGATAGACAATGTTGGGGGGAGGGTTTAATACCTTGATTTCCGCTCCGCCAAAGGAAAAGCTATCCCCTTCCTTTAGAATGGTTACAGGAAGGTCGTTTTTGGCCAAAGCCCCCTCAAAGTCCTGTGCAGGGCCCTTGGGGTATTTCAGCTCACTCTTGTACACCATATCCACCGGGATATCGTTGAGGATATCCTTGAGACCCCCGCAGTGGTCGGTGTGGGGGTGGGAGTTCACCACCGCATCCAGCTTTGTTACGCCCATTGCCTTCAGTGCTCCGGCTACAATGGGAGAGCAGGTGGCATTTCCCGCATCGATAAGCATTACCTTGCCGTCAGGAAAGGTCAGTATTGCGCTGTCCCCCGCCTTGGTATCCGGGTCGGTGGAGACCAGCTTTAAAAACCGGGCTGTTAGTTTTCCGGCATCACCGGAGGTGTCAAATATCTCATTGTAGCGGTCTGCCTTGGGGGCAGGAGCCTCACTGGCCGATGCAGCAGGGGCCGGTGCGCTTTCCGACACGGGAGATGTGGGGGCAGGAGCCGAGGGAGTGCCGCAGGCCACAGCTGTAAAAATAAGAACCAAGGCCAGCAACAGTGCAGCCAAATTCTTTCGCTTAAACATAGGAACCGCCTTTCTGGCACAGGCTACTTCATAGCTGCCTTGGAAAATCCGGTAAGCAGATACTTCTGTAGCACTGCAAACACAACAATAATAGGAACAACGGCAATAACAGCGCCTGCCATAATCTGATGATTATTGGAGGTCTGCATACCTGCAAAGGTATTTCTGAGCATAGTAACACCTATGGAGATGGTTCTGCGAACTTCATTGGTGGTAACAATCTTGGGCCAGAAGTAAGAGTTCCAACCGTCGATAAAGGTGATAATGGTCACTGTCATGAGGGTGGGCTTACACATGGGGCAAAGGATGCGGAAAATAATGCCCACACGACCCATACCATCTACACGGGCAGCTTCCAGGTAGCTGTTATCCACCGACATAAAGGTTTGCCGCAGCATAAAGATGAAGTATGCTGATACGGCGTTGGGGATGATAAGTCCTGCAAAGGTATTAATCCAGCCCATACGTGCGCAGAGCACATAGATAGGCACAAAGGTTACCTGAATGGGAATCATCAGTGCGCCCAGTACAACCAGGAACAGAAAGTTTTTGCCTTTAAAGTCGCCCTTGGAAAAGCCGTAGGCGGCAAAGATGCCGGTACCCAGCTGCAGCACCATAATGCCTAGTGTCATTACAATGGTGTTGAAGTAATAGCGGCCAAAGGGAGCCATTTTTAGAACGTCGCTGTAGTTTTCAAAGTGCCACTCCTGAGGCCAAAAGGTAGGAACAGGGGCCAGCAGCTCATCTGCCGACTTGACCGAGGAGATAAACATCCAGAACAGCGGAAAGAGGACGATAAGAGTTATTGCAATAGCCAAGGCATACTGCATGGTAATACATACCTTTTTAAATATAACAGCACGCTTGTGCTCCTGTATAGTGTTGTTGATCATTCTCTGTACCCCCTTTCCTAAGAATCGTAGTTAACGCTTTTATTTGACCACTTCATGGTGAGTGCCGTGCAGATTAGAAGTATTGCAAAGAATACACAGGAAACTACTGCTGCGCGGTCCACCCGGAAGTCCTTAAATGCAAGTTCATAAATCCAGTGTACCGCCACCCGGGTAGAGCCGTAGGGTCCGCCGTCGGTCATAACGTCCACCGACTGGAACACCTTCATAGAGGCAATAAAGGTAGTGACAAACAGGAAAAGTGTTGTGGGAGAAAGCAGGGGAACGGTAATTTTCACAAATTTTTGGATAGCATTTGCACCGTCCAGTGATGCGGCCTCATAGTAGTCCTGAGAAATGCCGCGGATGGCGGAAAGGTAGATCATCATAGCATAGCCCATAACACGCCATGCCGTCAAAATGAGTACCGACATCAAAGCTGTCTTTTCGGAGGTAAGCCATGGAACAGGGCCCAAACCAACCAAGCTCAGCAGATAGTTTGCAACGCCGAAGTCGGTGCTGAGTATCCACATGAATACCACTGCCGAGGTGGATACTGCTATATATTTGGGCATAAAAACTACAGCACGCATAACCGAGAAGCCTTTGGAAACCCGATTGAACACCAGTGCCAGCAGAATGCCCAGTACCAGTGTTATAAAGATTTCGCCTGCAGTGTACAGGAACGTGATCTTCATGGAGTGTGCAAAGTTATCCCAGCCGGAACCGGCAAACAGCCACTTCCAGTTTTTAAAACCCACATAATCGTATTTGTCTTTGATTAAGTTCCAGTTGGTAAAGCTGATGCGAAACAAATCCACCAGCGGATAGTATGTAAAAATCAACAAGAAACCAACGGCAGGCAGCACACACAGCATATCCTTGCTGCGCTCTATCCTTCGAAGGTTACTGGTGGGTCGACCTTTGGTATTTTTCATAGTATACACGCTCCTTTTTCCTGTGGAAAAACGGGAGGCGCCGTGGCAATGAATCCACCGCCACGGCAGCCTGTCGTAAAATTAAAGGTTCTTATGCGTCAGCAAGTGTCTCGTTCATCAGCTTTGCGACTGCCTTCATATCGGTAGGAATGTCGCCCTTTTCGATGATGCTCTTGCCCATGCTTTCCATCCACAGCTTGGAGAAGGTGGAGTAAGCAGGATGCTGAATTCTGGGGTTGATGGAATCCAGGTTGTCAAAGATAGCCTTGAATGCAGGCTTCTCCTCCAGGAACTTCTTGCCTTCTTCGGTCTCCAGAACAGAATTTCTGGTAGGCATGTAGCCGGTTTCCTTTGCCCACAGCATATTGATGTCCTTGCTGCAGAGGAAGGACAGGAACTGCCAGCCAGCGTTCTTAACCTTCTGGTCGTTCTTTGCGGGGATTAGCAGAACAGAACCGCCAACCTCGGAGTTTCTGGTAATGTCGCCGGGATAGTAGTGCATGCCAACCTCGAAGTCGCACTTGTCAACATAGGTGTTGTACAGGGAGGAGGTGTGCATGACGGAAAATGCCTTGCCATCGATGAAGTTCTGACGCATGATGTTGGAAGCATCGGTGCCGTATGCCCAGTATGCAACGCCATCATCACACCATTTCTTGAACTGGTTTGCAATGCCGATAGCCTTCTCGGAATCCAGGTCGGTGGACTTGCCGTCTTCGTTAATCAGCTTTACGCCCTGGTTCAGGTAGAAAGTTTCGAAGTACCACTGATCCCAGCCGGGGATAACGGTTGCGTAACGCTCGGTAACGCCATTGTTAACCTTGCTGGCCTTCTTCATGAAATCATCCATCTCGGCAATGGTCTCGGGCATCTTAATGCCTTCGGCATCTGCCATGGTCTTGTTGTAATACATAACCTGGGTGGAAATCAGGAAGGGCAGTGTAACCTGCTGTCCATCATACTGGGTGGAAGCAACCAGGCCCTTGCCGAAGTCGTCAATCTCAAAACCGGTAGCAGCTATATAGGGATCCAGAACTTCACACATGCCAGATGCGCCGTACTCGGCAACATAAGGGGTGTTAGCTGCGGTAACTGCGGGCAGGGTGGTGCCGGCTGCCTGTGCTGCAATCAGCTTCTCATTCAGCTCGCTGTACTTGCCCTGATAGATTGCTTTTACCTTGATGTTGGGGTTCTGCTTCTCGAACTCTGCCACAACCTTGTCTACGGTGGGCTGATACTGAGTTTCCAGTGCATGCCAGAACTCAATCTCGATAGGCTCGGTTACTGCATAGGTATCTGCTGCGGGAGCCGCAGAGGCTTCAGGTGCTGCAGAGGGTGCAGGAGCGGGAGGAGTTGTACCTGTGCTGCCACCGGAGCAGCCTGCCATTGCAGCAACCATTGTTGCTGCCAAAAGGACTGATAATACCTTCTTCATACGAATAGTCTCCTTTTTCATTCTTCTTACTTCATTCTTGCGTAGCATATCACACAGCCTGCAGTTTGCCGGCTGTACTGAACCAAATAAAATGGGCTACATTCTGCTCTGCAAAAACTTTAACCCCTCTGCCAGTTTTTCAAGCGGAGTACCGATATTGTATTCCAGTATCAGTTCGGGCATAGTTTCCTGACGGCGCACCAGCTCTAGCAGCGGCTCCCATTCTATGGTGCCTGCTCCTATTGGGCTGTGGCTGTCGCAGCTTCCGTCGTTGTCATGGAGGTGCATGGATACCAAACGGTTGCCCAGCTTGGACAGCAGCGTTTCAAAGTCCCAACCGTTGATGTAGGCGTGGCCCACATCTACAAGCGCACCACCCTGAGGGGGCAGAGAGTTACAGAAATCTATATATTCTTCCATGGTATACAGTGAGGTTGCGTTGCTGCCTACATTTTCAATGAGCAGCGTGAGGCCGTAGGGCCTATTAAACTCGAACAGCTCCTCAATAGCCTGGGCAGCACGACAGCGTGCCTGAGCCTTATCAAAGGTGGGAGCATTGCAGAAACCTGGGTGTATAACCACATGGCTTGCACCTAAGGCAGCTGCAAAAACAATGGTCTGTTTATAGGTTTCCAGTACGGCTGCACGGATATGGCTGTTTTCACAGGTTAGGTTTGCTTCCCATACGGGTGTATGTACTGCATAGCAGACATCATCGCGGTGTAGCTTGGCAACCAGCTCCTGAGTCTTCAGGTGAAAATCGTTCCAGTGACCACCATCCAGCATCAGTTCAATGTGAGTGGCTCCTATGCCGCGCATCCGGTCTACCGCTTCAGCGGGGTCCTGCCCCAGGCAAAAAAGCTCTGAAAAATAGATATCCAGTAGAAACACCGCCTTGTTACTAAATATTTAACACATCATATCCTTGCGCTGTTAAAATGTAAAAGGACTTATATCCCTTCGCACAAGCAAATTATAACAAATCCGACAACTAAGTCAATAGAAAAAAGGCTTTAAGCTACTTTTTTGTATACGTACACAATAAACTTTTATCTTTTTTGTGTAGTAAACATTGTAAATAAGTATTGATTTTAATTAAAATTCGATGTAAAATTTAGTTAAATATTCATCAAAGTATTTAACAGCCTCTTTACGAAAGGTGGGAACGCCCAATGGCAACAGGCAAACCAACCCTAAATCAGGTGGCAGCCCTGGCGGGAGTATCCAGTTCTGCAGCTTCCATGATCCTGAACAACAGAGTGAATGTCAGCTTTTCGGAGGATGCCATAACCCGGGTACAGCAGGCAGCCGAACAGTTGGGCTACATACGTCGGGCAGACCGCGCCACCGAAGGCCGCTCCATTGGGAATCATACCATCTTTGTTTTTGCGCCCAATGTCATTAGTCCCTACTATTCTGTGCTGTTGCAGTCCATTGAACAGTCGGCACGGAGAAAAGGCTACGATACCCTTATATATAATACCTATCGAGATGCTGACAACGAAAAGCGTCTTATCGATATGGCCAAGCGCTGCGGCGCCGCAGGTATTATCTTTACCATGATGCCCAAGCTGACCGTACTGGTGGAACAGATAAGCCACAGCCTCCCTGTGGTGGTTATCGGCGACCGGGACAGTGCCCTCAATGTAGATACCGTGGAAACCAGTAACTACACTGCGGGTGTACTGCTGGCCGAGCACCTCATCTCTTTGGGGCACCGTTATATTGCATTTATCTCCACTGCTTTGGACGACGCCTATACTGCCCGCACCAAACGACGGGACGGTATGCGGGACACCTACGCCCGCCTCTGCCCGGAGGGCTGTATACTGGTTAAATCCCGCAGTATTACCCCACAGCAGGAGCTGGACAACCCCCTGCTGGAACACAGCGAGGGCTTTGAGCTTACCCTACAGGCCATTACCGACAAGCGGGTTACCGCACTGGTGGGGGTCAATGATATGGTGGCCTATGGCATTGCCGATGCGGTGTGCTCACTGGGTTATTCCATTCCCACAGACTACAGCATTGCCGGCTTTGACAATAACTTTCCCTCCGGCCTGGCCTCGGTATCGCTGACTACCGTAGAGCACTGCATAGAGGACAAGGGACACAATGCCTTTGATATCCTTCACGGCAAAATGGGTAAAAACAGTGTCAGCGACAGTAGCAAAAACTTTATTACACGGGTGGAGTACCGCCAACATCTGGTTATCCGCAATTCCACTGCGGCCCCCAGAGCCTGACGATAACCGATATATAACAGAGTAGAGAGAGGTTTTCCCATGATTAAAATTGTAGCACATCGCGGCTCCTGTCAAAACTATCCCGAAAACACCATGCTTGCTTTTCAGAAAGCCGTAGAGGTAGACAGCGACGGCATTGAACTGGATGTACAGCTGACTGCCGACGGCGAAGCTGTTATTATCCACGATGAAACCGTAGACCGTACCACCGACGGAACAGGACAGGTACGCAGTATGACACTGGCCGAACTGCGGAAGCTGAATGCCCATGGTGCTTTCCCCGGGAAGTTCGACTTTCAGCCTATCCCCACCCTGCGGGAGTATTTTTCCTATATGGCCGACAAGCGGCAGTTTACCAATATTGAGCTAAAAAACAGCATTTATGATTATCCCCAGCTGGAGGAAAAGGTTGTTGCACTCATCCGTGAATTCCATCTGGAGGACCGTATACAGTTCTCATCCTTCAACCACTTTTCTATGGTGCGCTGCAAGGAACTGGCACCCGAGATTCCCACCGGACTGCTCACCAGCAGCTGGATGGTCAGATCCGGCGCCTACGGCCGCTCACTGGGCGCCAACTACATTAACCCCATGCATACCTTCTGCACCCCTGAAAACGTGGCAGAGGTACAGTCCGAAGGCCTCAACTGCAATGCATGGACAGTAAATAACCCCGAGCGGATGCAGGCGCTGGCAGCACTGAATATCGAATCTATTATCACCAACTGCCCCGATACCGCCATTGCCCTTCTGTGGAAATAATAGTACTTTCATAATAAAAGCAGCACCCTCACGGGTGCTGCTTTTTGTTACGCCGTATTATAACTGCCCACTGCTACCATACCACCGACAGATTGCTTTCGGTGTTCACCTGTACCGTTTCATGCCGCTGCAGGTAGGCCGCAGCCAGCTCCGGAACTTCGGTATTTACTAGCCCAAGTACAGGGCAACTACGGTAGATATCGTAACCCCCGGTACCGCTGGCACGGTAGTTGTTCATGCAGAGCGTGTATTTTCTGTTTTCCAAGGGCTTTCCGTCCTTCTGCAGCTTGGTGACACGCTGTCCCACCGGTTGGCGCAGGTCAAATTCATAGGTGAGCCCTGCAAAGAAGTCATAGTTATAGTGCTCCTCCTTTGGCCGTAGAAAACACTGTGCTATCTGCGGTTGGCCATCCTCCAGGGTAAGGTACTCGGCACAGCGTTCCAGTGCGGTGCGCAGTACCCGTTCATCTACCTCCAGCACCGTAAGGGTATTGGGAAAGCGGTAGGCAGATACTACATCCCGCATGGTTACCGTTTGCGGCAGACCCACAGGGTCATTGGCTAGGCTGGCACAGGAAAAGTCTGCACCGGAGCTGTCCAGCTGCACCGTGTTAAAGAAATCCGCCACAGCAGAGCCATGAAGGGCAATCTCCAGCTTGCTTTGTGCAGGGATAGGACGGTCTAGCTTGCCCACAGGCTCATCCAACCACAGCTGTACCGCTTCTTCCAAGGGCAGCAGGGTGTTGTAGGGTTCTGCACCGTGGGTACTCCCTGCTGGGCATAGGGTCGACTGTACACGCACGCCCTCTTCACTGTGGCAGATGTCTAAGCTGAGGTAACGGGTGGCGCTGGCGGGTGGCTGCACCACATAGGTACCCAGTACATCTTTACCCTCTATGGGTAGATGTTGATGTGCAGTCAGCAGTAGGTCGTAGGACAGTTCCTTACAGATACGGTAGCCTACATTTTCACTGCTTTCGGAAAGCAGTTCCCCGGTATCAAGGTCGCACTCAAAGCCACCATGGTAGATGCATACGGTGACGTCACAGATAGGGGCCAGCTCCGCAAGTGCTTTTTCCGCAGCCTGAAAGGGATCGCTTATCTCAATATTCGCTAGATGTTCTGCCCGCTCCCAAACCTTCACATGGTCGGTAACAATGCCGGTTATTCCTACCCGCAAACCATTCTCCATAACCCGAACAGCGGTTGGCTGTATCTTTGCCCGTCCTGTAGTATCCTTCACATTTGCACAAAGGCATACTGCATTCAGCTGCTCCAGATAGCTTGCAAGGTAATCATGACCATGGTTAAAGTCGTGGTTGCCCAGTGTTATATAGTCGTAACCGCCTGCGTTCAGCGTCATAGCAATGGGGTTGTTCTGTACAGGGTGGTTGGCAATATACTGGGTCAGAGGCGAACCCTGTGTGGTGTCTCCCCCATCTAGCACCAGCGTGTTCCCATCCTTTTTAAAGTTTTCTATCACACGGAACAGCCCCATAGGGGTATCCTCACGATTCAGATAGGAGGTGGGGAACAAAAACCCGTGGGTGTCCGAGGTGTAATAAATTTTCAGTTGTTTTTCCATGCATAGTACCGATCCTTTTTGGAGAATTGTATCTGTAAAAAT
>JAVXNK010000005.1:44895-126599 GCA_036645835.1 Angelakisella sp.
TACTCCACAATGAGCACCAGAACGATGAGCCCGGTGAGAATGGCTCCCGCTTCGTTCCAGCGGTAGGCGTTCATAGCGAAGATAAGGGGTGCACCGATACCGCCTGCGCCCACCAAACCAAGCACTGTAGCGTCACGCAGATTGATATCAAAGCGGTAGATGGCAGTGGATGCAAAGTTGGGTATGAGCTGGGGCAGTATTCCGTAGCGGATTTTCTGCATGGTGGTGCAGCCTGCCGCATCCAGCGATTCCAGTATCCGTACATCCAGGTCCTCTATGGTTTCAATGTACATCTTTGACACCATTCCAATGGAGGAAAGGGACATGGTGAGCAGTCCCGCAAAAGCGCCGGGGCCGGTAACACGAATAAACATAAGGCCGTAGACAAAGGCAGGAACAGTGCGAATAGCCATAATGGCAGTACGTCCTATAAAGGCTATCCACCCCGGAACCAGGTTGACCGCCGATATAAAGGAGAGCGGAATGGCCAGAATGGCGCCTACCACTGTTCCCAAAAAGGCGATGCAGACCGTTTCCAGCAGCAGATAAGGTACACCCTGCTTGGTAAAATTGAAAAGCAGGTCGGTGTCCGGCTGGAAAATACCCGATATAATGTTCCATGCAATCTGCCCACCGCTCTGTGCGCCTCCGGTATAGTCGATGGCGGAGCCGGACCAGATGAGAAGCCCAACGACAATAAGTGTTGCAAAAAGCGTATACCGCCAGTTTTGGGGGCGGTTTTCATATGCTTTCAGTATGGTGCTGTTCATATTCATCCTCCTCCTAAACCAACTTTTTACGGCAGTAACGGCTGACTGTTTCAATAACAAAGACCGTAACAAACAGCATGACCAGTATCATACCCACGCTGCTGTATTCCCGCCAGCCCAGCTTTTCGTTCAGAATAAGTCCCAGTCCGCCTGCACCCACATAACCAAGGATAGCGGCATAGCGAACATTGCCTTCAAAACAAAACAGGCCGTTGGAAAGGTAGGAAGGCACCACCTGCGGCACAATAGCACTTATAAAAGCCTGCAGCTTGGTAGCTCCCATGGCCTCCATGGCCTCAAATGCGCCCATCTCCACCGTTTCTATCTCCTCGTAGAGAATCTTTCCCATGTAGGCAAATGTAAAGATGGCAATGGCTGTAGTTCCTGCCATTGTGCCCAGACCAAACACGTAGGTGGCAATGAGTGCGGTAACCAGTGTGGGCAGCGTACGTACTACGCCCAAAAATAACCGTACAAGGCTAACCACCGCACTGCTTTTAATAACATTGCTGGAAGCCAGCATAGCAAAGGGGATAACTGCAACTGCGCCGATGACCGAGCCAAGCAGCGACATTTTCAGGGTATCAAAAAGGGGCTCCCAAATACGGGGGATGTAGGACAGCTCCGGGGGAAACATCTGGTCCAGTATTACAAAGAACTCGGATATCCGGTCTGTGAGCAGCATCAGGTCAAAGCCGGTAATCTTCACCGATATCACGGTCATTACCAGAAGGATAAGCAGCACCAGCGGCATACGGGAACGGGGCTCCATAACAGCCTTACCATTTGGCAGCTCCACACGCTTCGGAGGAAAAAGCTTATCGTACAGTGTCATTGGGCACCCTCCTGCTCCTTGCGCCCCTCGTAAATGCTATCCAGAACCTGTTGGTTCACCTTGTTCGAAGGGCCGTCAAAGACTATTTCCCCTGCACGAATGCCGATAACACGGTCGGCGTACTGCAGTGCCAGCTCCACATGGTGTATGTTTATAAGAACGCTGATGTTCATTTCG
Organism: Angelakisella sp.; assembly: GCA_036645835.1. GTDB lineage: Bacteria > Bacillota > Clostridia > Oscillospirales > Ruminococcaceae > Angelakisella. Next base: position 46,678 of record JAVXNK010000005.1, read on the forward strand.
GTATTAATACGCTTAAAATCGTCCATTACCTGCTTTGCGGTAACAGGGTCCAGTGATGCCACCGGCTCATCTGCCAGAATAATCTGGGGGTTCTGTGCCAGCGTACGAGCCAGTGCTACACGCTGCTGCTGGCCGCCCGACAGCTGGTCGGCACGGACATAGGCTTTGTCCAGTATGCCTACCTTATCCAGCGCCTCCAGGGCCATCAGCTTATCCTCCTTGGTAAATACACCAAAAAAGCTCCGCCAGAAGGGCAGCTCGGGAACACGGGCAGTCAGCACATTGCGCAGAACTGTGGTACGTGTTACTAGGTTAAAGGACTGAAAAATCATGCCAATATTCCTACGAAAATGCCTAAGTGCCTTTCCGCGCAGGGTCATTACATCTACACCGTTCACCATAAGTGTCCCGGCGGTAACGTCGTGCATACGGTTAATAGCCCGAATAAGGGTAGATTTTCCTGCGCCCGACAGTCCGATAATTGCCACAAATTCTCCCTGCTCAATCTGTAACGTCAAATCCTTCAGCGCGCAGAACCCATTGGGGTAGGTTTTGCTCACATGGTTAAATTCAATCATTTCGGAAGCTCCATTCTTTTGTGTATGTTTTGTACCTGTTACTCTAAAAAAGGAGAAACAGACGAGCTGCTTCTCCTTTCATGGATCATTGTGTCTGGCAGCGTCCCATTACTTCTTTGCAGTGAGCTCTCTAATAAGCTTCTGTGCGGCACGCTCGTTGTCGTAGTTAGCGGATTCCGCTACCTGATAACCCTTGTGGCTGTAGATACTAATAACTTCCTTGCCCTCGGGGGTGTTTCCGATATTGATAAAGGCATTCTGCAAAGCCTTCTTAAACTCGGGGGTCATATTCTTAGCATTCTTGCTTACGCTGACGGTATCATTGTAGATAGCGGGAGTTACGCCGATAACACCGGTTTCCTCCCAGATGGAGGCGGTTCTGCCATACTCAGAGGTCCACTTTGCCTCGTAGTCATTACGGGCATCGGCATAGGTAACCAGAACGTCTACCTGTCCGGAAGCCAGACGGGCAAATGCACTTCCGTAAGAGTCGGACTGTACAGCATGTGCAAGGTCGGTAATGCCCTTCTCGTAGTTCTTCTGCAGCCAAAGAGCGGGGTAGATGTAGCCTGCAGGGGAGGATGAGGACATAATGCTCCAGTTAACAGCGGTCAGGTCATCCCATGTAAGAGCTTCGCCCTTGTTTACCTTCTCGGTCAGTGCCTTACCCTTTTCGGAAGGGCCGGCAATAATCAGTGCGCGGTAGGAGACAGCCTGTGTGGTCAGCTTCTCGGTGGGCTTGCCATCGTTCCAGTCCTTGGCGTTGTCGGAATCCTTGCTCAGGCCGTCACGGGTAGCGGTAAGGATAACATCACAGCCATCATCGTACAGCACATAGGTGCCGCCGGGGATAAGGCCTACATCGGCAGTACCGGCAGACAGCGCTTCGCCTACTGCTTCGTAGTTGGTACCAACGGTGATAACAACCTCGCCAATATCATAGCCTTCCTTGGCAAGCTCGGTGGTGAGCATAGCTTTCAGGGGCTCGGTAGCGGTAACGATCTCTGCGGGCTCACGAGAGGGCACAAAGTATACGTTCAGCTTATCAATCTTCTGGTTTCCTGCAGGCTGTGCAGCCTCAGAGGAAGGTGTGCCGGGAGCAGGTGCTGCAGGCGCCTTGTCATTGGAACAGCCTGCCATCATGGAAATAGAAAGGGTAGCGGCCAGCAGTGCGCAAATTAACTTCTTCATAATTTCCTCCTGATTTTTATGTTTTCCTTTTTCTCTTCCTAGTATGCGTTTTTTCAGTTGCTATCATCCTACAGTAGCTTCTGAAAATATATCGAAAAGGGATTTGTCCTTTGGACAGTTCCCTGTCGACCTTGAAAATTTTTATCCGCTGTCAGGCGCTGTCTCCCACCTGCAGTTTTGTAGGCAGGCAGATGGTCATAGTCTCCTTGGTTGTGTCGCTTATATGGTCCAGCAGCAGCTGAATGGCGGTACGCCATACCACCTCCGGAAACATGCGGATGCTGGTGTAGGTAGGCCATTTGGATTGCAGTGTTTCAATATCCTTGTAGATAACCACCGCTACATCCTCTGGAACGCGCAGTCCGGCTTCACGGAAGGCATCCAGTGCGCCTTCGGCAACCTCATCGCTGCCCAGCAGCATAGCCTGTGCCAAGCCTCCATGGGCTATGGCTTCCTTGGCCAAAAGGTATCCGCTTTCCCTGCTTATTTCTCCTACATGAAAGGTATCAGGACTGTACTTCCCTGCCTGCTCCAAAAGCTCCCGCAGCCCGTCCATACGGTGGCTGCCTATGCAGAGGTTTCCATCCTTGTAAATGCCGCCTATGTAACCAATGGTTTCATAACCCTTCTGGGTTATGAGGTATTCCAACATGTTACAGAGCCCCTCGGTAAAGTCCATGACAATGCGGCTATAGGCATAGTCTTTTTTATCCGAGTTTACAAACACAATAGCGTGGCTCTGGGTACGTAGCTGTTCCATCTCCTCTTCAGTGTAGGAACCGAACGCAATAATGCCGTCAAAACACTGATGCTCTCCGGGCAGGATACGGAAGAAGCGAACATTGTCCGCACTGCCAATCTCCCTTGCGATACAGTCCAGCGAGGCAATCTGGATATTTGGGCGGTCTACCCGCACAATGTGCCAGTCTGCAATGCCAATCTTGACCGTTTGCCCCACGGTAGCCTTTCGCTTTCTTGGCGGAACATACCGCAGCTGATGAGCAATTTTAAAAATATTGTTTTTTACCTGAGGAGTAACCGCCAAAGTCTCATCGTGGTTTAAAACTCTGGAGACGGTAGTCATGGAAACGCCCGCCAGCTTTGAAATGTCTTTTATTGTACTCATGTTGTCTCACCCTTCGCCTTCATTATATCGGTATCAAATCACGGAATCAATAGTTTTACGAAAATTTTACTGAATTTTCACTCAGAAAATTATTTGCCCTATAACACGCCCTATTTTCTACTGTATATTGCCTTTTTTCAAGTAATTTATGCCCAGCTTTTGATACCCGTAACACCGGTCTGCTATTAAAGGCTTACCCTTTTACCCGCAGATTGGTACGATATGATGATACCATGTTTGGAGGCTGATATAAACTGTTTTGTTTCATGATAGTCTTACCTTTACTTTATAACCTTTTACCAGCAACCAATTGAAGACAAATATAGAGCGGCTGCCTACCTTACGGTAAACACCCGCTCTACACCATATCCATCTCTAAAAACTTGGTTAGCTCCTCTATTCCAGCCCCAGTTACGGCGCTGATAGGAAAAATCTGTTCTGCTCCTGCCAGTTCCAGCAATGCTTTTGCATCGGCCACCTGCTCCCCTGTAGCAATGTCCACCTTGGTGACCACCCCGATGACGGGATTTGCAAACATAGCAGCCTGCCCCGGTGAAAAGCGAAACCGTCCGTCGGTGGCATCCTGTACAAATACCAAAACCTCTGCCTCTACCGCTGTTACCACCAGTGCCTTGTACATACCGCGGTTCTCCAAATATTCCCCGGGAGTGTCTATCACTCCGCTATCCACCTGTATGGTTTGGGTCTTTTGGTATTCCAGCAGACGTCCGTTTAGGCGCTGGGAAAGGGTGGTTTTGCCGCAGCCGCTGCTGCCCATAAGCAGTATATGCTTCATACCGCCCGCCTCATGTTTTGGTAATGGCTGTGGGGGTAAAGTGGAGAATTTCCTCCAGCACCGACAGTACATCCCGTAGGGCAGCCTCCACACTGGACACATCGCCGCAGATAACCAGTGAGCCGCTGAAACGGTCCACAAATACAATCTCCACATTGGCGGCCTTGGTGGCTACATCGGCACCGATAATGGCAGCCTCGCTGGGGGTTATGGTAAGAATACCAATGGCTCCCCGACTGCTCCCAACCACGCCCAGCTTTTTATAAAGCTCCTCGTTTGGGTTTGCAATCAGATGCGCCAGTGTCACCTGTTTACCCGGTACATATTCCTGTATAATGCGCTGTTTTTCTTCTGCCATGGGGTTTTCGTCCTCCCTGCCTTTTGGCCTACATCAGGCTTTCAAATATTTCTTTGCGGGGGTTGGGTATTACCACACTGGAAACCACCATGCCCTTGCTGTTTTCGGTGTTTATACCGCAACGCACCGCCTCGGATACCGCTGCCACCTCTCCTGTAAGCACCACAAAGGACTTTCCGCCAATGCCGGTACCCAGCCGCACCTCCATCAGGGTGACGTCTGCTGCCTTTACTGCTGCATCTGCAGCATATACCGAAGCAGTAACACTAAAGAATTCCATTACCCCCACTGCATTTACCTCAGCAGGTTGGGAGGAAAGGTTAATGGCCTTTATTACCTGTGGGTGAATACGGGGGATGATGCAGCAGGCCACCACATGTCCGCCACCAAGAAGCTCCCCCACATCCAGTGATGCCTGCACCGCTGCTACCTCACCGGTGAAGAGAATGCAGTATTTTCCGGGGCAGCCTGCTCTGGCAAAGATTAACGTAACATCCGCCGCCTTGAGAATGGCATCTGCCGCCTCAATGCCCTTTGCGATGCTGTTAAGCTCCAAAAATCCAATGGTTTCCATTACTGCTGCCCTCCTTTAATTTCAATTTTATTGTTCACTGCCACTACTCTGCCGTCTATGGGGGCGTGGAGCTGTGCTCCCAGCTTCCCCTCGGGGCAGGCGGCAATGAGCTGACCTACTGTAACCCTGTCCCCCACCTGTACCACAGGCTGCGCGGGTGCGCCAATGTGCTGCCGCAGTGGGATGGAGACAGTTGTTGGGGTAGCTTCCAAAAAGCCTTTCGGCTCGGTGTGATACCACTGCCCAACTCCTGCCCGCACGGCTGCACGCTGGGTGGGTATCTTTCGGTCGTTACGGTTTGGGTGGGGGATATAGGTTCCCGTGTCCTTGGGGTAACGAACACTCTGTTCCGCTAGCTTTGCCTTGATAAGGCTGTTTACTCGCCGTGGTTGCAGCTGCATGGGACAGGCGTAAAGCTCGCAAATGCCGCATTCACAGCAGAGCTGTGCGCCCCGAATATCTTCATCCTCCAATATCTGTTCCAGGCTGCCTGCCATAGCCAGCTTGCGCATAATCTTGTGGGGTTCCAGCGGGTGTCCCAGTAGGTTTCTGGGGCAAAGCTGGGTGCAGAAGCTGCACTGTATGCAGGCGGAACGGGCACGGTTTAGCATATGGGTGAGGGGTATTTGGTGCTGCACCGCTGCGTAGCCCTCCTCGGGCAGCAGAATGAGCCCGGAGGTGGTTTTGGTAACTGTCTCGTTTTCGGCCTCCTCCATGGTGATGGGTTTGCCCATCATGGGGCCGCCGGAAAGGATGATATAACGGGTACAGTCCGCACCTCCCGCAAGGGCGATACAGTCGTTTATGGGCGTACCAACAGGTACCCGCATAATGGTTGGATTTTTCACCGCACCGGTAACAGTGAGGTATTTGTGGGTAAAGGGAATACCCTGCATGGCATCATAAACTGCCACCATAGTGGCAACATTGGAGACAACACAACCCACATCCAGCGGAATACCTGCCGGGGGTACTACCCGCCCTGTCACCTCATAGACAATGACCTGCTCATCCCCTGCGGGGTAAAAACTTTCCATCTTATGCAGTGTTACGGGAGCCTGCTGCCGGGCTATTGCAGCTTCCAGTGCGGAAATCTCCTTGGTATAGCTTGCTTTCAGCGCAATGACACAGTGCTCCGCCTCCACCTGTTCCTTTACGGCACAGATGGCAGTTATCATTTCATCTGCCTTATGGCACATTAGGTAGCGGTCGGTTCGCAGCAGCGGTTCACACTCTGCGCCGTTCAGCAGCAGGTAGTCCACCCTTGCCTTTAGCTTGGCATGGGTAGGAAAGCCTGCCCCGCCGCACCCCACCACACCGGCCTCAAAGATTTGATCCAGCAGGTTCATTGTTATTACGCTCCATTTCTACATGTTTATACCTTGGGGGCTTTCCCGGCAGGCTTTGCACGGTCTACCTCCAAGGAATCGATGATGCCCACAATGGCACAGTCCACCGCCAGCTCATCCTTACCCAGAGCACGTCGGGCAGTGCTTCCGCTGACCACCAGTACCTGTTCTCCTATGCCTGCACCTACCACATCGGCGGCTACAAAGGTTGCCCCGCTTTTTACGTTGGTCTGCTCCTCCCGAACCACCATTAGTTTTAGCCCGTTAAGGGTATCTTCCTTTTTGGTAGCCCATACATGACCGATTACCTTACAAATCATCATAGGGAGTAACCACTCCTTTCATTGCTTATAGAGCTGATACTACGCATGTTTAACGTCTATACCCTTTTGGGTGAAAACATCTCGTGCAGAAGGGGTTACAATGACACCCTTTGGCAGAAAGACAGTGGTGCCACCTGCTGTGGCAAGCCCCAGTGCCACCGACTCGGTAATCACCTTCACCTTGGTATCCCAAGCGGGTGTCCCGGCGCATGGGGTAGGTGTGGAAACTCCGGACAACGCTGTCACTGCCACGGGTGTGGCGATACCGACAACCAGTCTGCCCTTTGTCCCACAGCTGGCGGCACAGGCATTTGCTTCGTCAAAGTCTATGTGCATGGCAAGGGCAAAGCCTTCGCTTACCCGTACTGTTACACCCTGAAAGGTAACTGGCCGGGAGCTACATACCGCTACCGCTACCTGCTGTCCATCGGTTACGCCGTAGTGGGCGGCATCCTTTGGGGTCATATGTATATGGCTTTTTGCAACAATGACACTGCCCCGAACCTCCACCATGCCGCAGTCCCCCACAAGGTAGACATCCCCCGCCCCTGCAAGGCTACCGGAAAGGCTTAGGGGGGCGTTTATCCCCAGCTGTCGGGCATCGGTAAAGGAAAGCTCCACCTGCACCTTGGCACGTTCGGGCCCCAGCACCGCTACATTTAGTATCTCGCCCTTGGCTGTAACCAGCTTTAGCCGCTGCTCACTGAGGAACTCCCCCGGTTGGGACAGCTCCCGCTTTTTGGTCAGCTTTGCACCCTTACCAAAAAGCTGTTCCACCGCCTCAGCAGTCAGGTGCACATGCCGTGCCGAAACCTCCACGGGAATATCGGCATGTTGTTCCGTTTGTGGCATATGGCTAGGCGCCGCGTCTGTTTTGGCAAGCTGCCCCGACACTACCTCTGCCACTATCTTTCGTATCGTCTGTTCATCCATGGCTATCTGCCCCCTTTTCCCGGGTATACTGTCCTGCCAATTTTCTACAGAGAATGATGTAAACTCCGCTGCTCATGCGGTTGAGTGCCTCAACCAAATCTCCCCGCTGCTGCACGCCCTCCTCGCAAAAGGCCGATACCGCCGCCAGCTCTGTTTCCCGCACTGCGGTACGCAGGCTGTTTAGGGTAACACAAAGCTTACCCATGCTGTAGTGCGGCACGGGATGGTCTATGCCCAGCTCCTCCTTTATGTGGTGGGAGTAGTGGCGGAGCCTTGCACTGTCCATACCCATAAGGGTAATGTCCGGTAGTACCGTTCCCTTTACCTCCGCCCCCAAAATGCACTGGGTGAGGCGGAAAAATTCCTCAAGCTGGGTAGCCACCTGTGGATAACCATCCTCCACCGCTACTGTCTGGCTCTCCATAATCTTGGCCTCCAGACTATCCAGCTTTCCGCGAAAGAGGATGCGAGGGTGGTTTTTGGGTACCAGTACATTGCCATACAGGTGGGTCATTTCCTCCGGCTTTTGGTCGGTGGCTTCCCCTGTGGTAAGGATGCGGTACCGTGCACCGGCTTTCCCCATAGGGGTTTGCGGCATAACAGCGGAAGGCTCCCTAACTACCAGTTCTATGCCCCTGTCCCGTAGGTATTCCCGTGCCAGCGGTGTAACAAATACACCACGCTCTACTGCATACTCCACGGTGTCCGAGGGCAGGCACATGGCCCGAAGCTCATATTCTGTCAGGGTTTTCATTGTTACTTATCGCTGCCTGCAAGGGTAGGAAGAATGAACTCTACATCGTTGTGGGGTCTGGGGATGACATGTACCGATACCAGCTCGCCTACGCGGGAAGCTGCTGCTGCGCCTGCATCGGTAGCGGCTTTAACGGCGCCTACATCGCCGCGAACCATAACGGTAACAAGCCCACCGCCTACATGTACCTTACCAATAAGGTTTACATTTGCTGCTTTCACCATTGCATCTGCTGCTTCTATAGAACCTACCAATCCCTTTGTTTCTACCATTCCCAGTGCCTGAAGTACCTGTGCCATACTGTTGTCCTCCTAATATTTTTTATTTATTATCTATGTTCATATCCCCGCCGGATTGACGGTGGATACCGGAACCGTTTCTATTGCCTTTTTAGCTCGGAAAGCTTGCGGATAACTGCCCTTGTAATCTCTTCTATCTGTGCCCGATCAAGGTCCGGTGTGGATGTGGCTTTTGCAAAAGTGGTCGCCTCCTCCTGCTGTGGAACACTTCCCCGCAGGTGGGAAAGTTCCCGTGTGCCATAGGCCACCCGCCGTATATTCATTAGGTTTAGGGGAGAGATGTTGTCCGAGGTGGAGCTGCCGCCCACTGCACCGCAGCCCAGCGTTAGGGCGGGCAACAAATTGGTGGTAGCACCCACGCCGCCCAGCGCCGCAGGGGTATTTACTAACAGGCGGGATATGGGCTTTTTTAGGGCGAATTCCCGTATGACGCTATCGTCACGGGAGTGGATGGTCATGGTGTGTCCCACGCCCTCGTTATAAAGGATTTCCATGGAACGCAGGCAGGCCTGCTCCCAGTTTTCTTCCACATAAAAGGCGAGAATGGGGCAAAGCTTTTCTCGGGAGTAGGGGTTGCGTGGCCCCACGGTGGTCTGCTCCGATAGGAGCACCCGTGTGCCCGCTGGAATGGTGAACCCCGCCATGTCCGCAATGGTCTGCGCGCTTTTCCCTACTATCTGGGGGTTCATACTGCCGTTTGCACGGAGAATAAGCCCCGAAAGCCGTTTGCTTTGTTCCTCGGTCAGGAAGTAGCCTCCCTGCCTTGTAAGCTCCGCAACCACTGTGTCCTTTATGCAGTGCTCGGTAACGATGCTCTGCTCCGAGGCACAGATGGTGCCGTTATCAAAGGTTTTGCTTTCCAGAATGTGCCGCACGGCAGTGGGAATATCGGCACTGCGCTCTATGTAGGCGGGGCCATTGCCGGGGCCTACCCCAATGGCGGGATTACCCGAGCTGTAGGCCGCCCGCACCATGGCTTCACCACCTGTGGCTAGGATGATGCCCACATCCTTATGGGTAAGCAGGGCATTGGTGGCCTCCATGGTGGTAAGCTCCACACATTGCACAGTGTTATCCGGGGCACCTGCCCGAGCAGTGGCCTCACGAATGAGCTTTACCGTTTCCAAAATACACTTCTTGGCATTGGGGTGGGGGCTTATCACAATGGCATTGCCCGCTTTTACCGAAATAATCGCCTTGTACATAGTGGTGGAGGTGGGGTTTGTGGAGGGAATAAGAGCCGCTACCACACCCATGGGCACCCCCACCTCAATAAGTCCTTTTTGTCTGTCCTCGCTGATGATGCCCACGGTTTTCATATCCTTACAGCTATCATAGGTCATCACACTGCCCAGCAGGTTTTTCAGCACCTTGTCCTGCCAGATGCCAAAGCCTGTTTCCTCAACAGCCATCTTGGCAAGCCGCTCGGCATTGGCTGCACAGGTTTGGGCTATCTCCCGCACGATGCGGTCTATCTGCTCCTGGCTGTACTCCGCCAGTGCCTTTTGGGCGGTTTTTGCCTGTGCTACAAGGTTCCGAACCTCCTGTATGGACTGCAAATCTCTATCAAAATTCATTTCGGCTAACACCTCCTAGTATGTAATGGGACTGTCCGCTATGGCACAGACCGTCTCTGCAAAGGCTTCACAAGCCGCCTTACATGCCGCCTGATCCCCCGTGAGAAGCCCACCTGCAAAGTTGGTTTCGGTGGGGGGGCCGTAGAACAGCTTCATCTCCACCTGTGCCGCCTTCATAGCTGCATCCAGCCCGCAGACCGCCTCCAGCGGTGGGGCTATCAGGTACGCCATTGCTGTACCCTCGGGAACCTTGGCTGCATGGGAAAGGTAGGAACCGGTACGGGAGATACAGTGGGCAAAGTAAACGATGCTGTCGTCACTGTTTGCACTGTAGAAACAGCTATCATGCTCTATAAAGCTGATGGCGGCTTCCAGCCCGCTGCGCATCTCTGCAGGGTCGGGCCCCGCCAGAATGCCGATGAACTCCCCTGCCAGCTTGGTGGAGGCATTGCCCGAGCCTGCATACATGCTCTTTGCGTAGGTTACCCGCACCTGTGCTTTCTTTGTGGCCTCATCCAGTGCAGCGTAGGACACGTCGTCACAGTCGGTGGTTAGAATACCCAGGCTTCGTTCCCCCTTGGCGGCGCCCACAGCTTTTAGCAGTGCCGGGTCGGCATTGGGGATAATGCGTACGCTAAGCACCTTGGTTCTTATGGCATCCTGCTTCATGGGGTCACCTCTATTTCTTCAGATTTACACCGCTTGTTTTCTGTTCCAGCAGCTTGGGAATCAGCTCTGCCAGATAGGCCCCTGCCTCTACTGCTGAAATACCCCCGCTGTAGATGTTGGAAACTACCGTGCGATCGGCCTCCGCCATACCTACCTTGGCACCGTAGGCCATGTAGGCACTCATGCTCTCGGCTGAGCCTAGGCCTGGACGTTCCCCCAGCAGTACACAGGTTACCTGACTGCCCAGTGCCTCCGAAATATGCTCCATGGTGCCCACCCGCCCATACTTTACAAAGAACGGAGTACCTACCGTAATGCCCTTGGCTTTTAGTCCGTCGGTGAGCAGCGGCAGCAGGTTGGGCAGGTTTGCTTCCACCGCACGGGAGCTTAGTCCGTCGGCGGCATATATCTGCACCTGGGGTGCTTTGGTACACCGTTCCCGAAGGGATGCCAGCGTTTCCGGGGAAAACTCCCGCCCTAGGTCGGGTCTGGTAAGGTACTGGTTCTTATCGGTACACTTGGTTTGCACTGTAAAGAGCCCAAGGGACTTTATAAGCTCCTCCGACACATCCAGAAAAACCGAGTCCCGTGCACAGGCGTGGTCGGCACGAAAGGCCAGCAGGGTTTTGGTTTTCAGCCGCAGTCCCGCATGCCCTATGCCAATGCGGGCGGAGGTGCGGTTTATCATCCGCTGCAGCTCATCGCTGTCCCCGGGAAAGTCCACCAAAGGAAGACGCTTTTCCTCTATATCCGCAATGTCCCGCAGAGGCTCTGCTTTGGCAGAGGGTGGCATGCTGTTTTGGTCGGCAGACCGCCCTTGCTCTGCCATTGCCAGTTGGCTCATTACCTCACGGACAATCATATCTATGGTTTTCTCGTCCACCATACGGTTCACCTCCTGACAGCTGCAAACAAGGTGGGGTCACCCGCCCGCTTGGTAAGCCGTCCGTTTTCCATAATGCCCATCTTTGTGAGCCATTCCTCAAACTCCCGTATGGGGCGCAGTCCCAGTATCTCTCGCACGGTGGCGGTGTCGTGATAGGCATTGGTCTGGTAGTTCAGCATAACATCGTCCCCTGCGGGAACACCGATGATGTAGTTTACACCTGTTCCCGCCAGCAGCATGGTCAGGTTTTCTATGTCGTTCTGGTCGGCCATCATATGGTTGGTGTAACAGCAGTCGCATCCCATGGGAATGCCCGTAAGCTTACCCATAAAGTGATCCTCCAGCCCCGCACGTATTACCTGACGGCTGTCGTACAGGTACTCCGGCCCGATAAAGCCCACTACCGTATTTACCATAAAGGGCTTAAAGGCTTTGGCGTAGCCGTAGCAGCGTGCCTCCATGGTCACCTGGTCGGTGCCGTAGTGGGCATCACTGGAAAGCTCGGAGCCCTGCCCTGTTTCGAAGTAGAGCACATTTGGGCCTGCGGAGGTGCCATGGCGGCGCAGCAGTGACTGTGCCTCCCGTACAGTTTCGGTACTAAAGCCAAAGGCGGTGTTGCCCTTCTGGCTTCCTGCTATGCTCTGAAATATCATATCGGTGGGGGCACCCTTCTTCACCGCTTCTATCTGAGTAGTAATATGCCCCAGTACGCAGATTTGGGTGGGTATCTCCAAACGGTTCTTCACCTCATCAAACCGTTTTAGCACTTCGGTCAGGCTGGATACCGTGTCGTTTACCGGGTTTAGTCCTATGAGCGCGTCGCCGCAGCCATAGCTAAGGCCTTCCAGCAGCGAAGCGGTTATGCCCTCCACATTGTCGGTGGAGTGGTTGGGCTGAAGCCGTGTGGAAAGGGTTCCCCGAAGCCCAATGGTGGTGTTGCAGCGGGCTGGAATACGTAGCTTGGAAGCACCATACATCAGGTCCATATTGGACATCAGCTTGCAAACTCCCGCTACCATTTCACTGGTAAGCCCTGCGGATATACGCTTGATGTCGTTTTCGGTGGTGCTTGTGTCCAGTATCCATTCGCGCAGGTCGCTTACCGACCAGTTGCGAATAGATGCATATATCTGTTCGTTTACACCGTCCTGTATAATACGGGTTACCTCGTCCTCCTCATAGGGGACTGCGGGATTTTCCCGAAGGTCGCTAAGCAGCATGGCGGACAGCACCTCCTTGGCGGCTACCCGCTCAAGGCCGGACTGCGCTGCCAAACCCGCCAGAATATCTCCCGATTTTTCCTCATTGGCCTTTGCCAGCACCTCTTTTACCGAGCCAAAGGAAAAGGTTTGTCCTGCAAGAAGCGTTTTTAGTCTCAAGGCTGTTCCCTCCCAAAGGATGCATTATCCGAAAATTAGGGTTTTTACCACTACGGGTATCACCAGTCCGTCCATAAGCGGTGCGCCGAAGTCCAGATAGTCCCCCTGCTCCATATGTACACTGTCAATGCAGCAGAGCTGCCGCCGCCCGCCAAGGGCTGCCCATATAAGCTGTCCCAGTGCCTTGGCAATATCGCACTCCACGGCTACCAGCAATGGTGCGCCGGGGGGTAATCTGCTATCCAGCCCACCAGCCAACACTGCGGCAAACCGCTTAAGCTCACTGTAATCCGGGTTTTTTTTGCCCTTAGCAGACAGCACCAAACCAGTGGCGTCGCTCTGTTCTAAAAACCACTGTACCCGCTGTTCCAGTAGGGAGCCGTCCCCTCCAAAGCACGCTGCTTCTTCCGCGCTATCCAGCTTTAGGACAGGCACGCTTTGCAGCGGAAAAATATTTCCTGAAAAATAGATGGTGCTGCCGGAAAGGGCGGTGGTGTAGCTGCCTGCCCCTACCACCGTCGCCCGAATGGTCTCGGTGGGCTCTACCACCGTAAAGGCGGTCAGTAAACGGCTTTCCCGAATGGCACGCCCCAGATAGACCCCAAAGTCCCCGTAGCGGAGCAGGTCATCTTCGGCACGGTAAACCAGATTTGCCACTCCGCCGGAAAAGCAGATGGCACAAATCTTTTTTGGTGAAGCAAACTGGGTACTGCCCCCGGTTTGGGTAGCCTCCAACAGTGGTTCGGGTTCGCAAATGCCCAGAAGTTGTTCCAGCAACAGTGCCATACGCCCCGCTATGTGGGAAAGGGCTTCCTGTGACGGACGGTCGCCCATCGCCAAAGGAGTACCACAGGCTGCTGCTACCCGTGCCGCCGAAGGGCTAATGGCAAGCACTTTGCCCTCACTGCTTAGACGGATAAGCCTACCCCCGATATCCAGACAGCCCTTGGCAATCACCTCGCCACTGTCAAAGAGTACGATATTGGTTGTGCCGCCGCCGATATCCAGATTAACCACAGTACAGCTATGCTCCATGGAGTAGCGGTAAGCACCGCTGCCCTTGCCTGCTATCACCGATTCCAAATCCGGCCCTGCGGTAGAAACTACAAAGTCTCCTGCGAAGCTGCGCAGCTTATCCAGCACCAAACGGGAGTTTTCCTTTCTGGCAGATTCTCCGGTAATAATGACCGCACCGGTTTTTACATCCTGTGGGCGGTAGCCCGCTTTTTTGTACTCCTGCTCCACCAGTGCGCGTACCCCTTCACCGTCCAGCAGGGTGGCAGTTGCCAGTGGTGTGGTATGTATTTCTCCTGCGTATACCACCCGCTTATCCACAATATCCACCCGTGGCACCGTAAAGGCCGATGAGGTATTTTCCACGGTCAGCAGGCTAAAAACTACCTGCGTGGTGGAGGTTCCGATATCAATGCCGACGCTGAGAATTTCTGTTGCCATAGCCTCCACCTCCCGAACAAACTACTAAAAAACACAAACGGACATAGTACCCCCATGGATACTAAGCCCGTTTGCTTTTTCAGCAGCACCCTGTTGTGCTCCTGCATATTCATTTTTATGATGCTACATTGTTGTAGGCCGACGAAATTCAAACATTGCCCGGGTGCCGTGGTTGTCAGAGGCTATTTTAAAATGCCCCCCCAGCTTATCCTGTACCGTTACTTCTACAATACTAAGGCCGAGGCTTCCCTTTACGCGGCTGTCCGGGTAGAAACCAATACCGTCATCACAAACTGTAATGGTGCAGTAAAGGTTGCCGCCGTGCACCATTACTGTTACATGCCCTTCCCGCCCATCCGGAAAACCGTGGGTGGCTGCGTTGGTAATCAGCTCATTGATGCAAAGTGCCACCGAGCTGGCAGTGTCGGAGCGAAGTGTCATATCGTCCCCCTCCACCGAAATGGTTACCCTGCTGTTTTCCGGCAGTATGGACTGTATGTTTCTCCGCAGTTTTTCTATAAGAGGACGTATCTGAACCTCCTCACTGTCGCTTGCAGAGGTTAGCATATCGTGTATTGCTGCAATGCTGAGCACCCTGCCTACATTTTCCTTAAACGCCTGCCGAACTTCGGGGTTTTCGCTGTTCCGTGCCTGCATGTTGAGGATACTTGCTACCATCTGCAGGTTGTTCTTTACCCTGTGGTGGCTTTCTCGTATGGCAAGCTCCTTGCGGTTCTCGCTGCCCGCCTGTGAAAGAGGGTCGGCACGGCATTCCACCACCCGTGCCATCTCCTCATATTTTCTGTCCTGTAGGAGGTAGGAGCTAATGTCCTTCTCCCGTATAAGCACACCTATTACCCTGCCCGCGGCATTCTTAATAGGTGCAACATCCTGTTTAACCGAAATGTTTTCTTGGGTAATGGCTTTCAGGTCCCGCACCGGCATCCCCAGCTCGAAGGCATGAAATACTGCCGGTTCATGCTCCCGCAGTGCGGTTTTACCCACCACTTCGTGAATATAGGCCGAACTGTTGCCTATGGGCTTGGCCTGGGCCAGTACCAAAGCACTTCCCCCGCCATTTACCATACAGTTTAAAAACACATCCGAACCCGTAAGGTCGGCTACATACTGAATGTTTCGTTCCAAACCCTCTAGCATATCAATGTCGGCATCTGTAAGGTCGGTATACGCCCTACATAGTTTTCGGAGCATGACGCATTCCTTCCCTTCCCCTTAATCGTGCTAGGATTTTTGCTTGGCCAGTACATCCCGTGCGGCCTGCAGCATGGTAATGCCGCCTAGGTCGGCTATCTCCTGTATTCGTTTATATGCGGCAGTTTCCGATACCCCGTGGCTGCGGATAAGCTGCTCCTTGGCCTTGCGGACAACCTCCCGCTGGGAATTGTTCTCCAGCACCGCCTTTGCCAGTGTGCTAATGGGGCACCTCTTGTCCATACTAAGCTGCCGAAGCTGGGCATATGCCTGGGACTCGCTAATGCCCTTTTCCCTGGCAATGGCTGCCTTCGCACGGTCTATCAGCTTGTTTTCTTCCATTTGCCGGGTAATGGTGCGGTTTTCCTCCCGCATAGCCCGCAGACGCTTGCTCTGGCTCAGTGCTACCTCAATGGTGGGCAGCAGGAGGCGTTCCTCCACCGGCTTCACCAGATAACCTGTTACGCCTATCTGGTTGGCACGGTCGATGAGCTCCTTGTCGCTAAAGGCAGTAAGCAGTACCACACAGCCAGCCAGCTCTTCCTCCTGAATGGTTTCGGCAGCAGAAAGTCCGTCAAAGATAGGCATACGAATATCCATAAGTACCACATCGGGGTTTAAAGAACGGCAGAGCTCAATGGCATCAAAACCGTCGGAGGCTTTCCCGATAACCGAGAAGCCCTGCTCTCGCAGCATTTCTGAAAGGTCCATGCAGGTAATAGGCTCATCATCCACAACGATTGCCGTATGCATGCTCTGCCTCCTCTCATTTCACTGTAGTATTGTTTAGCTGTCTTCCAGCACCCGCTTTACCATATCGGGGAAGTTGCCGATAATGCCATCCACCCCTGCTTTTACCAGCATACGGACATACTGTTCCTCGTTTACAGTCCAGGCGTTAATCTCCCGACCGTTTGCCTTCATCTCCCCAAGACGCTCGGGGGTCAGGGTTGGGAAAAAGGGATGGATGCACTGTACGCCATGATGCTTGGTGTAGGCGCCCATGTCGATAATGCAGCTTTCCTCCAGAAATGCCAGCTTTATGTCCGAAGCCAGCTTCTGGCAGCGCAGAATGCTGTAGTGGTTGAAGCTGGAGATAATCATATTCCGGCGAAGACCGAACTCGTCAATCATTGCTATGGTTTTCTTTTCTATGTCAGGATACTCAAATATGCCTGTTTTCAGCTCAATGTTGGTAATAAGCTCCTTGCGGTCCTGTACCAGCTGGAAGTATTCCCGCAAGGTGGGTATCTTCTGAAAGCCGTATACCCCTTTGTAGTCAGCCGAAGCGTCAAAGGCACACAGTTCATCATAGGTATGGTCCTTTACAAATCCGGTGCCGTTGGTGGTGCGGTCCAGCATTTCATCATGGATAATTACCAGTACATCATCCTTGGTAAGGTGTACATCAAACTCCATACCCGTGCAGCCTGCCTCCAGTGCCTTTTCAAAGGCAAGCATGGTGTTTTCGGGATATTTTCCGCTGAAACCGCGGTGCGCAATGTTTTTAATCATAGTGATGGCTCCTTGTGTCGGCATTATAGTTCCAAACAGTTCTCTTTCTTGATACCCAGATATAACTCCTCATTGGCAGTAAACATCATGGACATGCGGAACAGAACGTCCACGTCCATTGCTATGTTTTTACATCTTACATTATACCGCAAAATATTACCATGGGAAAGGCTATCTGTAATAATGCCCTTAAATAAATAGTAATTTTCTTTTTCAATGGGGGTTTTGCTTATCTCCACAATCTCCGGGCGGAAGGCCACATCCTGACAGGCAAGGTTTGCTCCGGTGGCTTCGTTAAAGTCCTTGGCGGACAGGATATTGTAGTGCCCAATGAAGGATGCGGCAAACTTGGTACGGGGGCGGGTATACATTTCGGTGGGGTTGGCGGACTGCTCCACCTCACCGTTATAGAGCAGATGAATAACATCTGACATGACCATGGCTTCGTCCTGGTCGTGGGTAACGAAGATGGAAGTCATGCAAAAGTCCTTCTGAATACGGCGAATTTCTATCTGAAGTGAACGGCGCAGCAGAGCATCTATGGCGCTTAGGGGTTCATCCAGCAGCAGCACCTTGGGCTGTGTGACAATGGCACGAGCCAGTGCAGCACGCTGCTGCTGTCCGCCGGAAAGCTGTGCAGGGTACTGCCCCGCCTTTTCGTAAAGGCCCACTATTTTCAGCATCCCCGTTACCTTTTCGTTTATCTTTTCCTGGGGCAGCTTCTTCATCTTTAGTCCGAAGGCCACATTCTGTGCCACGGTCAGGTTTGGGAACAGGGAATACTGCTGAAACACCATACCAATGTCCCTATCCTTGGGGTTCACATTGGTAATGTCCTTGCCCTCCAAAAACACCTTACCGGAGGTCACTGTTTCCAAGCCCGCCAGGCAGCGCAGCAGGGTGCTTTTACCACAGCCGGAGGGGCCCAGTAGGGTCACCATCTGACCATGCTCCACCTCCAGATTAATGTTTTTTAGCACTTGATTTTCACCAAAGCTCTTATTTAAGTTTTCAAAACGTATGTATGACATGTTGCTTACCCCTTCACCTTCTGATTTTTCTGGCTTGTTTCCCTGCTCTTAAGATAGAGAACCAGCAACGTAATAAGGAAGGTCGTAATCATAATAATTACGAACACGGCGCTTGCCTTTGTGCTGGAGCTTTTCATGGTAAGGAACAGGTAAATCTGTACGTTTTTAAAGGAGGTTCCCGCAATATTTCGGATAAGGACATAGTCTCCGAAGATGATGCCCACCGCAAGCAGTGAGGACACGGTAATACCGGAGATGATATTGGGGACAATGACCCTGAAAAATGCGTACAGCTTGGAGGATCCCAGCATTTCCGCTGCCTCCAGCAGCATGGGCATATTGACAGCATGCATACTGTTGCGTATGCCCTGATAGATGTAGGGCAGAATGATGATGCAGTAGGCTCCCGTAAGCATAACAAGGCGGTTGCCCAGTATGGTGGGGGAGGATGCATAGAGCGAAATGATACTAACCGACAGGATGACGCCCTGAATGGTGTAGGGTATCATACAGATAATCTGTACGTATTTTTCAAACTTCGGAAAGTACACTGTTACCACAAAGAGTGCCAGCAGTACCATGACCACCGTCATAAAGATAGGGATAATGCAGATGATGATGGTTCGCGCTAGGGACATGAGGAAGTCCTGTTCGGTAAGCAGTGCGGTGTAGTTCTCCAGTGTAAACTGCTCGGGGAGTATTTCGGTCCATTTGTTAAATAGGGAGTAGATGGCGGTTCCCACAAGGGGTATGAACAGATAGACAATGACAGCTAAAATAATCAGATTGGCGGAGAAATTTTTACGTTTCATCCTTACGCTCCCACCTTTCTGTTCTTTTTGGCGATGTAGTTATTAATCATAATGGCTGCTACCATAAGCAGCATCATGACAACCGACAGTGCGCCGCCCATCTCCTTGCGCTGGGTAACATCGCCCACAAACATGCCGGAAATGTTGATAGGAAGCAGGGCAAAGTTGTTCATCAGCAGTGCATAGGCGGTGGCATAGGCCGCCAGCGCATTTGCAAACAGCACGCTGATGGTGCCCAGAATGGAGGGAAGCAGCACGGGAACACCCACCTTTGTCCAAAAGGTGGCGGAGCCTGCCCCCAAAAGCGTTGCCGCCTCCTTCCACTGCTTACGTATACCCTCAAAGGCGGGAATCAGCAGCAGGGTCGCCAGCGGTATCTGAAAGTAAACATAAATCATGGTAAGGCCGGTGCCTGTGTATAGGTTAAAGTTTGCCAGAAAGTCGATGCCGTAAACCTTGCCAAACTGCACCATAACGCCGGAGTTTCCAAGGAGAATCATGTAGGCAAAGGCCAGCGGTACGCCTGCAAAGTTGGAGGTCATATTGAGCACGGTGAGAAACGCGTTCTGCATTTTGGAGCTGGCATCATGGGCAGCCTTTGCCCCAAAAAAGGCAATGACTATGCCAAAGGCCGAGGATACCAAGGAGATGCGAATACTGTTGAGAATGGCTTTCTGGTACAGAGGCTTGCTAAAGATAGCCGCATAGTGCTCCAGCGTAAAGCCAAAGGCATTCTCCGGCATAAAGCTGTTGAAGATAATCATCATAAGCGGAATAATCTCGAAGAGCAGCGCCACCACCAAAAATGGGAGCAGCACCAGCAGATAGATGTATTTGCGGTTGTTTTTCACCATAATGCTCCATTCTGCCGCTTCGCGTCGGCACAAAATTGTAAAGAAAAACGCTCTTTCCACGCAAAGCAGAGGAATGAAAAGAGCATTATTGCGCATAAGGGCGCGAAGTCGCCCTGCGCATAACCTGTAGGTTGAAAGGTGCTTTCAACCTATTTCACCCATTCTTTTGGTCTATTGCAAGTTCGATTTCGGTGCGCATACCCGGGGCAGCAGGAATATGGAGCAGCCTGCACAGCAGCGGAGCTATGTTCAGCTGTGAAATTGCCTGTTCTTCCTGCCTTCCCGGGGTACAGGGTGTGCCAAACAGGTAGAGCGGCAGTTCCCGCTGTTCCCGGGTGGGGCCGCCGTGGGCTCCAAAGGCGTTCATGCCGTGGTCGGCGGTAACTACCACCTGATATCCCTCGCTAAGCCACTGGGGTATCAGGTCAGAAAGCAGCTCGGCCACGTTTTGTACGGCTTCGTAGTATTCCTTGCTGTCACTGCCTGCACGGTGCCCCCAGTAATCAATATTCATGGAGTGCAGCAGCAGAAAGTGGGGGTCGTAGGTTTTACGTAAAAACTCCCCGTCAAGCAGCAGATGGCTATCGGGGTACTGATCCTCATAGTAATAGATACCATGCTGAATATCACTTTGGCTACCCAGCTGGTACCGGTCGGTTTGCGGGTGGAAGGGGCAGGTGGCATACAGCTCACTGTACCATTTGTAGGCAGCAGCTGCGGTGACAAGCCCTTCGGCACGGCAGAGAGAAAATATATTGGCGTACCCAGAGGGTCTTATGACACTGTTACTGACAATGCCATGGGCACTGCTGGGCAGCCCCGTCATCAGGGTTTCATACATTGGTCTGGACATGGAGGGAAGCTCGCCCCAGATGCGGTACTTGGCTCCCAGCTTCCTATCAATCATGTGTTCCAGATAGCCGCCACAGGCGGAAATGGTATCATACCGGCATGCGTCCAGCAGCACCAAAATTGTTTTACCCATAAAATGGTAGGCTCCTTTCGGTTTGATACAGAAACGGGGGGCAAATAGTTCGCCCCCCATTTTTACAGATGGGAATTTTAGCTCATGAGAGGAATAACTTCTTCCTGCCATGCCTTTGCAATCTTCTCGCAAGCTGCTGCATACTTGGCGGGGTCGGTAATGGGGTGAGAGTTCTTAGTCTGGTCGGAGGGGATACCCTTTTCCTGTACGTCGGCGGGGATAACCACGTCGGTTCTGGTGGGGATAGCGTAGCCCTTGGCAAGGTTTATCTGGCCCTTGTCGCTGAATATGTATTCACGTGCCAGTGCAGCGGCATAGGGGTGAGGAGCATACTTGTTAATGATGGAAGCGTAGCCGCTCATGATGGAACCGTCGGAGGGCACGCAGTAGTGGAACTTGTAGTTCGGGGTCTGGTCTCTGTAGCCCAGTGCATTGTAGCTCCAGGTAACGCCTACCTGAACTTCACCTGCCTGTACTCTCTGAAGAAGGATATCGCCCTGGTCTATTCTGCCGGCCTTAGCCATTTCTTTCCAGAAGTCAATACCGGGCTGGATATTGTCGATGTCGCCGCCAAAAGCATAGGCTGTTGCCAGCACGTTGCCCTGTCCGGTTGCGCCTGTTACTACGTCGCCGATGGTCAGCTTGTAGTCGCCTGCCTTAACGTCTGCCCAAGACTTGGGAGGATTTTTAACCAGGTCGGTATTGGTCAGGAAGGTGGTAACGCCTGTGTAGGCGATCATCCAGTGGCCTTCAGGATCCTTTGCCCAGTCGGGAACGCTATCCCAGTAGGAAGTTTTGTAGGACTGTGTAACACCCTTGCCCTTTGCTTCGGGGCCAAACTTGTGTCCTACGTCGCCGATATCCTTGGTAGGAGCGCTCTTTTCGGCTTCAAACATTGCTATCTCTTCACCGGAGCTCATGTCGGTGTCGTTATGTTCAATGCCGAACTCAGATTCAATGCCGTCCCAGGTTCCCTGCCAGTTTGCCCACGAACCGGGCATACCTACAGATTCCAGCTTACCTTCTTTTTTGGCGCCCTCCACAATCTTGTCATAGGAGAGAGAATTCAGATCCAGTGCAGGCTTCTCTGCGGGTTTTCCACCGCAAGCAGCCATTGAAAAGAGCATCACAGCACAAGTTACAAGGGACGTTAATCTGCATAGGTTTTTACGATTCATAACATTAGTCCTTCTTTCCTTAATTGTGTATCGTTCTTTATATCTACCTCGGCCTTGAGGCTAATACCAACACTCTGCACTATACCTTTACTTTGTAAAGTTTAACTGTGGTAAACTGTAAAAATGCAAATAAAAAAACAGCCTAGACAAATGAAGGTTATATCCCATACAACCTCATTGGCTCTGCTGCCCATAAGAACACACCCTATTGTGTATTCTGCGTGTTATCCACTTCTTTAGTAATTATACCACTTTTTTATGAATGTTCAACATGGAATTTTAGATAAAATAATCAAATCTTTGTTATTGATATCTCCAAAAATTCCATTGTTTCAGGCATCTTTGGGTTTATGCCAAAGAGAATAATAAGGACTACACAAGGGGTGTCGCAAATGTTGTGTGATGTTCTTTTGGGGAAAGGCAAAAACAAGGGATAGCAAAGATTAAAAATGGGGTTGTTTCAGCTCACCGCAGGTGTTAAGCTTAAACATGGAAATTGAATAAACGATAAAGGCGGTTGTTACATTGTCAGAATTTTATAATGAAGTATTAACCCAGCCCCAGGAACTGCGGCAGATGGTACAGATGCACCGGGAAGATGGCTTTGCTGCTATCCGACAAGGGCAGACTATGCTCCGTCAGGCAAAGCGAATTGTTTTTTCCGGCATGGGTACCTCCCACTATGCTCCCTCCCTGGTTCAGGATAGCTTGGCAGCCCGCGGGCCTATCCTAATAGAAGCAGGAGAGCTGTATGAGTATAACATGGAACTGCTCACTGCACCGGACACGCTGCTTATCCTCATTTCCCAGTCGGGTGAAAGCATAGAGGTATGCAGAATTTTGGAGGAGCTGCCAAAGAGCTGTCAGGTGCTGGCTATTACCAACGACCCTTCCTCTACTCTGGGTAGGGGCGGAGCGTGCGTATTGCAGCTTTACGCTACATCGGAAATGACCATTACAAACCGTACCTACACCAACACTTTGGGCGTACTGCAGCTCCTGTGTGCTTCCCCTGAAGGGCTGGAGGACTGCGCCGAAAGCATTCTGGCAGCAGCACAGGCCATGGAAACACTGCTAAAAACACCGCAGTTTCATTCTCAGATAGACACTGCCGCTCACATTCTGGGTGCTGCACCGGCCATTCATTTCATCGGAAGAGGTGGCCCCGGGCTGGTTAGTGCCCGTCAGGCGTCACTGGTATTCAGTGAGGGAGCAAAGTGCTGCGGCATTGGCTGCTCCACCGGAACCTTCCACCACGGGCCTATGGAAACCTGTGGTGCAGGGCACTATGGTGTGGTTTTCCAGCAGCAGGACGCATATAGCGAAAAAACTGCTGCTCTCTACCAAAAGATGGCCTCCCTGGGCAGTCAGGTAGTACTCATTGGTCAGTGTGGCCAGAGCCTTCCAAACGTCACTGTTATCACCATGCCGGAGCTACCTCCTGCACAGTTTGCCTTTGTTGCCGCTGTCACCTTTGAGCTTCTTCTGGTGGGTACCGCAGCACAGAAAGGACGGGTTGCAGGGCTTTTCACCACTGCTACCAAAATTACAAGAGAAGATTGAGAGGGGAAGCAGTATGTATGTAACCGTTGATATCGGAGGTACCAATGTTGTAGCCGCTCTCTGTACCCCTCAGGGTGCAGTGGTTGGCACACTGCATCGGCACCCTACCCGCAGCGAACTTCCTGCGCAGGTTCATCTGGATTACCTCTCCCAAATCATCCTGGCCTGTGTACAGGAAAGCCCCGAGCCCGTTGAGGCGGCACTCATTGGTTTCCCTTCCAAACTGATGGATGGAAAAATGGTACCCTGCGACAACCTGCCCAATCTGGGTAACTGCCTGCTAGAGCAGGAGTTTTCCCAGCGGCTGCAGCTTCCGGTATTCTTAGCGCCGGATGCTATCTGCTTTGCGGCGGGGGTATATGCCACCCACCCCAAGGCACAGGAAGCCCGCAACCTTCTGGCTATCACACTGGGTACTGGCGTTGGGGTAGCCCTCATTTTGGAAGGCAAGCCCTATCTGGGGCGGGGACTTTCCGGGGAGATATGGAAAGCGCCCCTTCACGGGGCGCAGCTGGAAGACTTTGTTTCAGCGGGTGGTATTCGCCGCCAGTATCTGAATGCTACAGGACAGCACCTGTCGGTGGCGGAGATTGCACAGCTTGCCAAAGACGGCGAACCCGCGGCTATACAAAGCTTTGAAAGCTTCGGGGAAAACCTTGGTGTGCTGCTCTGCTACTGCGTAGGGCTGCTGGATCCCGACTGCATCTGCCTGGGAGGCGGCATCTCCCAAGGCTATCCGCTATTTGAGCGGGATATGAGAAGGCTGCTGGCAACCCATTCCTTAGCCGGGGACCTACCCATATTCTGCTGTAACGAAGTGGACACTACCCCTTTGCTGGGGGTACTGTGGCTGTACCACAACCAATAACGTTGCCTCTGCTTATGTTGTTCCGGTACTCTCTGGCACTGCAGCCACAGGTCTTTAAAAAGACGTTGGAAAAATGCTTATAGTCCCGAAAACCAGTCATAGTGGCAATCTCATAGTTTTTTAAGGTGGGGTCCATCAGCAGTTCCTTGGCCTTTTCTATACGACAGCAGTAAAAGTACTCCTTGAACCCCATGCCTGTCTTTTCCTTAAAGAGGCGGCTAAGGTACCCCGGAGATATGTAGAGCAGCTTAGAAAGATAGTTTAAGGTCAGGTTGTCAGTAAGATGCTCCATAATATACTGTTCTGCCCGCTCCACCATTTGATGGGTATTGGTAAGGGCCTGTTCATCCTCCAGCACCTGTTCCTTAATATAGTCAAATATCTTCTGGTAGTCCTTGTATTCTATCTCGGATAAAAAAGCCAAAATGCCATCATTGTGGTCAAAGGCACAGATGGATGCCAGCAGCCGTGTTACCGATTCTAAAAAGTACTTTCGAGGAACCAGATGCTGCTGTAAAAACTCAAAATAATTGTAAAGCTCCAACTGGATACGGTTGAGGTTTTTGCTGACGAAGGCCGCTATAAAGCGGCTTTCGCACTGTATTAGGTCGGCTCGCTGTATAGGCACCGAAAAGGTATGGTCCGCCACCAGTACGGGCTGGCTGTCAAACCAAAACAGCACATCGGCAGTCTGCTCCAACAGCTGAAAGCTTTCTACCAGTTCCTTTTGGGTGGCTGACGGACGGGTCAAAAGCAGGGGAAGCTTTGGGGTCAGCAGGTCATCACACAGACGGCGAAGTTCTGTGGCATGCGAAATGAGGTTGGCATCTCGGGGGAGATTGAGCAGTGCCACTACCGAGCTACTGTCCAGGTAAGAAACAAAGGGAGTAAATTCCGCAAGCAGCCCGCTGATACGGGTAATGAGCTCCCACCGCTTTGGTGCAGGGTGGCTCAGGCGGAGGATGCACCAGTTTGGGCCGGGCAGCTCAATGCCCAGCTCATGAAGCCGTACTGTCAGATCCGCCACCACGCCACTGTCGGTTTCGGTAACCAACTGGTGCAGCAGGGTCGCATGGATAATCGAGATATTTTCATCCAGAAGGCTGTCCCGCTGAATAATTCGATTACGGCTTTCCTGTGCCTTTAAAATGGAGTCTCGCACCTTGGTTACAACATCTATAATCTCCTGAGAATTGGCATTCTTAAAGATGTAGTCCTCCACCCCCAGATTGATGGCCTCCTTCAGATACTTGGTATCGCTGTAGCCGGAAAGCAGAATGAAGTGGGTGTAGGGCAGCCGGTTCTTGATATGCTTAATAAAGCTAAGGCCGTCCAGAATGGGCATTTTTATATCGGTAATGATGATGTCCGGCTGTACCGAGATTGCTTTTTCGGAGGCATCTAATCCATTAGCAGCCTCTGCAACCACCTCTATACCCAGTTCACTCCAGCCAATGGAGTGTCGGATGCCGTTGCGGATTACCGCTTCGTCATCCACCACCATAAGCTTTAACATATGTATTCCCCCTGCCTAAATAATCAATCGTCTTCCTCCGCCAAAAAGGGCAGAATGGGCTGATGTACCCAAAAGGTCGTTTGTCCGTCCTCGTATCCGAATGTCAAAGGATACTTGGCGCCTACTGCCAGCCGCAGACGTTCGCTAATGTTTTTCAGTGCAAAGCCTCTGGTTTCGGTGGTGTTGGAGGCCAAAAGCTGCTTTAGTTCCTCAACATTCAGCAGCTTACCCGTGTTCGACACCTGATAAATCAGTTCATCCCCTTGGGCATATATCCGTATGGTAATGCTGCCATTTCCCACCGGATTGATGCCGTGGATAATGGCGTTTTCCACCAGCGGCTGTAAAATCAGCTTGAGCACCCGGCAGTCCATACAGTCCGCCTCCACCCGCAGGTCAAAGGTAATCTGATCCTGAAACCGTATCTTTTGGATAGCCAGATAGCAGTTAATCTGCTCCAGTTCGGTGGAGAGCGCTACAAAGTTTCCGTGGTTCCCCGACAGCGAAAGACGCATTAGGCGGGAAAGGCTGGTAACCATGTCGCTCACCGCTTCCCCGTTCCCGCTTTTTGCCATCCAGTAGATGGTGTCCAGTGTGTTATACAAAAAGTGGGGGTTCATTTGGGAAACCAGCGCAGAAAACTCCGCCTCCTTAATGCGGATTTCGTTTTGAAACACCTCATTATACAGAAACTGCAGCTTTTGGTTCATGTCGTTAAACTGGTTGGCCAGCAGCGAAAGCTCGCTGCAGCTTCCCAAGTCCAACGTTCCGGAAAAGTCACCGCCCGAAACCGAGGACATCAGGTCGCCCACCTGCTTTAGCGGCTTGGTCACTATATTTCCGAAGAAGATAGCAATGAGCAGACAGACAATAATGCAGATGAGGGTGGAAAAGGTTAAGCTGATGCCCATGGTGGTAACAAAATGCTTGGTACCCTTATCGGTGGATACCGACAGCAAAATCCAGTCGGTTTTTTCTATGGGATAGGCGGAAAAAAATACGCTGTCCTCCTGACGGCATCCACCTAGGCTTTGGGCTGCAAAGCCATATAGCTCCTGCCCTGTAGGCAGCGTTTCCAGAATGTCGGGGGAGGTGGAAAGCATGGTCTTTCCGTCTGCACCTATAATATGGTAGGATATCTCCTCTAAATCCTTGGGTGGGGTCAGCAGGTCTCGCAGTGTTTCCATATTCAGCGATACCTTTAAAAAGCCAATCTGTCGGGATAGGTGACGGGTATCCCGTATGGAGCGGCAGAGCACTAGGGTATCCTCATTGTTTTTGTTCTTTTCCAGTATCCAGAAAAGATGCCCATTCAGCTTTAACGCCTGCTCCTTTTGCTGCTCGGTTATCGTTAGGGAGGAGTAGTTGTTGTTGTTAATGGAGACACCGGAATTTGAAAAGACAGTGGCCTTGCTGATGAAACGGCTGGACACAGGAAAGCTGGACAGTATGGCTGCCGCATCGGAAATGCGCTCTGCATAGTGTGGGTCTGTGGGGTCGGACAGTAAAAACTGCCGAATGTGATTGTTTGCTATAATATAGGTAGCCAGCTCATTGGAGTTGTATATGTAGTTTTCGGTTGTAATGCCGACATGGACAATGTTATTATAATTGAGGTTTTGCAGACTGCTGTTTACCAGCTGCCGATAGAGCCTTACTGCCACCGTATTGGTCACTGCCAGAGGGATTAGTATGACCAGCGCAGCCAACCAGACAAATTTTGATTTTAGGCTTCCTTTTTTCATCCCTTATCCTCCGTCTAAAGCTTCCCAAAGCTTCCTTACCGTGCAGCTCCACACCCTGTTTTTAATACCCATTAATGGTAGCATATTAGGGGTAATTGTCAAGAAGTAGGATGAAGCGCCAAGGTACCCACAGGGCAATAGGAAAAAATCACGGTTGTTTTACTTATTTTGGGGATATTTTTTACTCCCTCAGGAGCAATATCCCTTGTTAAATCCTTTTCATATCCCAAAATCAAAGAATACAGTATTTTTTATTGCGGCCTTTGGGGGTATGATGTTCTTAACAGAATAACCTATAAACTGAAAGGAGTTTTTAAGACATGAAGACTTTTGCAAAGACCTTAACAGCACTAAGCCTTGCCACCACACTGGCACTTACCACCGCCTGCGGCGGAAGCGCACCGGCTCCTACGGCTCCTGCTCCTGCTCCGGCCCCCGCGGCTCCTGCCGCTCCCGCAGCAGAAAAGGTAAAGCTGACATTTTCTCACTACTTCACCAAGGAGGAAGAGGAAACCAGCAACGAGTCCAAAGTATTCCGTACTATGCTTAAGGAATACATGGAAGCCAACCCCAATGTAGAGATTTCCACCGTGGAAATGAACAACAACGACTACCAGACCAAGCTACCCGCACAGGCAGCAGGTGACGACCTCCCCGATGTTTTCTGTACGCTTGGCTCCTGGATTACCAACTTTGCAGACAGCAACATGATGGCTGACCTGACCCCCGCACTGAATGCCAGCAGCTACATGAGCAACTACCGTGAAACCATCTTCGACCCTGTCACTGTGGATGGTAAGATTTACGGAACACCCCTACAGTTTTCCGCCAGCGGCTATGTATTCTACAATGCCAAGCTGTGGAAAGAAGCCGGCTTCGATACCTTCCCCGCAACCTGGGAAGAGGTTTTTGCAGCCAAAGACAAGTTTGACAAAATGGGTGTTGCCACCATGGCACATGCCAACAAGGAAAAGTGGAACTACGAATCCTGCTGGCTGTCCACCATTGGCGACCGCTTCACCGGTACCGACTGGACCAAGTCCATCATCGCCCGTGACGGCAAAGCCAAGTTCACCGACCCCGACTTTGTAGCTTCTCTGGATTTCACCCAGAAGATTGCCCAGTCCGGCATACTGAACCCTGACTTCAACGCACTTTCCACTGCACAGGGCCAGCAGCTCTTTGCAGAAGGAAAAGCTGCAACCCTCATAGACGGCTACTGGGCACTGCCCTATCTGCAGCAGAATGTTCCTGCCGATAAGCTGTCCGACATGAAGGTTGCCCTTATCCCCAACACCGGCACCCCCAAGGGCCCTAAAAACTCTCTGTCCGGCGGCGGCGGCTGGTATCTCAGTGTTAACAGCAAGCTGGAAGGCGCAGCCAAGGATGAGGCCATTAAGCTGGCTCTCTACCTCACCGGCCCCGAGTTTTCCAAGCGGTATGCCGAGCAGTTTGGCGGCATTGGCCCTGTCAAGACAGATGCCGCGGATCTCTCCAAATTTGATTCTCTGACACAGGAGTACATTAAGGTAACCGAGCAGGCGGTTGTTGTCCCCATCTATGACGCCCAGATGGACGCCGGAGTCTGCGACATTATGAACAACGGTTTGCAGGAACTGCTGGGCGGCACCAAAACTGCCAAGGCTTTGGCAGATGAAATTCAGGCTGCACAGGACCAGTTACCCTAACAGAAGCATTCTCTCTACCGCAGGGCTTCGGATTTTTAAAACCGAAGCCCTGTTGTGACTTTGCGCAGTCTGTATGGGTTGCGAAACTGTATTTTGTATAGAAAGAAATGGGGCTCACGCTATGAATCAAGCCATCAGACCCAAAAGCTC
Organism: Angelakisella sp.; assembly: GCA_036645835.1. GTDB lineage: Bacteria > Bacillota > Clostridia > Oscillospirales > Ruminococcaceae > Angelakisella. The sequence goes on from JAVXNK010000005.1 coordinate 76,042, forward strand.
AGTCATTGCACTTTACCTGCTGCCGGGCCTAATCCTCTATAGCTTTACGGTGCTTTTGCCGGTGCTGGGCGCACTGTATTACAGCTTTTTCAACTGGGCGGGCGGCACAAAAATGACCTTTATCGGCCTAGGCAACTATACTAGAATGATGAAGGACCCTGTCTTTTGGCAAAGCTTTGGCAACAACCTGTTTTTAACGGTAATCTGCCTTTTTGCCGAGATTGGCATTGCTGCTTTTTTTGCCATGCTGCTAAATGCAAAAATGGTGAAATTTAAAGGCCTGCACCGTACGCTGGTATACTTCCCTGTTACCATTTCGGCAGTCATTGTAGGCTACATCTGGTCCATTATCTACGACTATAACTACGGACTGCTCAACTATTTTCTAAAGATGATTGGTTCTGCCGACAAGATACAGCCGTGGCTGACCAACCCCAAGCTTGCCATGCTGCTGGTTTCCATCCCGCTTATCTGGCAGTACATAGGCTTCTACATGGTCATTATACTGTCGGCCATGTCCGGAATAGACCCCCAGATTTACGAGATGAGCGAAATAGATGGAGCCTACGGCTGGACCAAGGCTCGGTACATCACCCTTCCTCTGATTAAAAACGCACTGATTGTCTGCCTGATGCTCTGTGTTTCGGGTAACATGAAGGTGTTTGACCATATCTATGTCATGACTGGCGGCGGCCCCGGCACAGCCTCCAGTGTAGTGTCTATGTATGCCTATAACACGTCCTTCCGCCGTCACCAGATGGGCTACGGCAGTGCCCTATCCATAGGAATACTACTGCTAAGCTTGGGCGTTACATGGTTCAGCCGATGGCTGGCATCACGGGCAGGAGGGGATGAAGAATGATGAAAACAGAACAGCAGATACGCCGTCAAGCGGCTCGTGCCCTTTCCCCAACCACACGCCTTGGGCATGTTACCGGCTCCATCCTCAGCAACGGCATCCTATGGATTTTCTCCTTTACCTGCATCTTCCCCATCATCTGGATGCTCTACTCCTCCTTTAAAACCCAAACTGCCTTTAATGCGGATATCATTGCCCTGCCTACCAAGCTGTACTGGGGTAACTATGTGGACATTCTGCAAAATACCCGCCTACCTCGTTACATGCTGAACAGTCTGGTGGTTACCTTCGTTTCGCTGGCACTTATCGTACTTATCGGCTTCATTACAGGTTACTTCCTGGGGCGGTTCCGCTTCTGGGGTGACAAGGCTCTGGGCATCTATTTTCTACTGGGTATGCTGGTGCCGGTTCATGCACTGATGGTTCCCATGTATGTGCTCTTTAAAAACAGCCACCTTTCCAACCAGTGGTTTACACTGGTACTGCCCTATGTAGCCTTCGGCCTGCCGGTAACGGTGTTTTTGGTGCAAAGCTATGTACGCTCCCTCCCTCCCTCTATGGAGGAGGCGGCATCCATTGACGGGAGCAGCTTTACCCGCACCCTTTTTTCCATCATCTTCCCTATGTGCCTGCCGGTACTGGCAACGGTGGCCATTATCGAGTTTTTTAACTGCTGGAACGAATTCAGCTTTGCGCTTATCCTCATCAATGATGAGCACCTACGCACCCTGCCGCTGGGCATATCGGTGCTGAACGGACAGTACAGCTCCAACTACCCGAAGATTATAACCGGCATGCTGATGGCTCTGCTGCCGGCCTCTGTCATCTACTTTGCTTTTAGCAAGCAGATTATAAAAGGAATGGTAACCGGAGCCGTAAAAGGATAGGAGGAACAGAATTGGCATTTGTAAGTATGAACAAACAGGGTTGGCTGGTTGGCAGCGACGGAGAACCCTTTTACCCCGTAGGCATCAACTATGTGGCCAGCTATATCTGTACAAATTTTTGGCAGGATTTTCGCCCCGAGGTTATCCGCAGTGACCTGAAAACCATTTCAGAAATGGGACTTCGGGCAGTGCGCATCCCCATGTTCTGGGGATATATGGAGCCGGAGGAGGGGGTATACAACCCCGACATATACCCAAAATTTGACCTCTTTTTGGAGTGGTGTCGGGAGTACGACCTTTATGTAATGCCTTGGTTTTTGGTTGGGGTAGCCACCCGAGACTACGATGTTCCCTTCCGTAACGGCAGGCCATTTTTTACCGGGGATATGGTACAGGTTGCAAAGGCACATATTCAGCAGTTTGTCCGCCGCTACTGTGAGGATGAACAGATACTCATGTGGGACCTGTGCGACGAGCCGGAATACTACAACCGCCACCCGGGAGCAGAGCAGTGGCCCTTTAACCGGGAGGACCTTAAGCAGTGGGTGCTTACCCTATACGAAGGGGTAAAGGAGGCAGACCCCAACCATCTGGTTACACTGGGCTTTGGGCATATTGCCTCCGCAAACTTTGGCTACCATGTAACCGATATGGCAGATATTCTGGACCTGATGGTGGTCACCTGCTATCCTCTGGGCATTAGCCCCGAACCGGCGGATGCCCTGCGCAACAACTATTTTCTGCCCTTCTATGTGGCCTTTAACCGCCCGTCAGGCAACCCTGTTATGACCTGTGAAGCGCCCGGATTTAGCAGCATTATGTTTTCCGAGCGTGTCATTGGACAGTACTTCCGTGCCTGCCTCTATGGCAATCTGGCTGAGGGCAGCAATGGTGTGCTCCCTTGGGCCTTCAATGACTTTGCAGAGGAGATTTGGCATGAATGTCCGCTGGAGGAGTATGTTTACGAGCCCAGCTTTGGCATTGTAACCAACGACGGAAGAGTAAAGCCCAGCGGCAAGGAACTGTCGCAGTTCGCACAGGTTGTAAAGGAACTACAGATTACCGATTATTACAAGGAGCAGGCACGGACAGCAGTCATTATCCCCCGTGACTACTACCAGAACATAGACACTGCATTTCCCCGTGTCTACATGGCCTATATCCTATTGAAAAGCTGTGGTGCGGCTGTGGATTTTGTCTGGCAGGGAAAACCTTTACAGGACTACGCTGCGGCTATTATCTGTGACAGCTCCGGCTTTACTACCAGCTACTGGCACCAGCTACAGGGGTATGTGAAGCAGGGTGGTCACCTCACCTACTTCTTTGACCGACCCACAGGGCTAAGCGCATACTTTAACAAGCTCTTTGGGGTTATCACCGAGTCCCCCATTGCAGGGGAGGATACCGGATTTGCCACTGTCTGTGAGGACTGGCAGGGTCATGCCAAGGGCACCCGGCTGGCTATTGGTGGCGGTGAGCGGAGCATTCGCCTGCAAACTACTCCAGATGGTGCAACGCCACTTCTTGCTTATGAGGAAGGTTTTCCACTGCTGACCACCCATGCTGTTGAAAAGGGATTCGCCACTCTGGTAACCATGCCGCTTTTGGATGGCCTTATGAAGATAAAAGAAGATGCATTTTTTTCTCATCTGGCTTGGGATGTTATCTCCTTTGTGATGGAGCAGGGCGGGGCAGCCCCCACTGTGCGTGCCGAAAGCAAGGCTGTGGAACTATCGGTGTTCTGCCACAAGGATAACCCTCACCAGAAGCTGCTGCTACTGGTAAACCACCAAAATCGGGCACTATCCTGCCGTGTTACGGGTATTCTGCCGGAGCAGTCCCCTGTACTGCTGCGCTTTTTGCCGCAGGGCGGTATCGAGGAAGCTGCTCTTTGCCAGGAAAATATTGAGTTTGAGCCCTGTCAGGCAGTTGCAATTCGGTTGTCAGAGGCACTATAATAGGAAAAAACCACTTTCATATTACTGAAGGACGAATGGAGCGGATAAGACTGTGAACAACATGGAGACAGCAGAAACCAGTTTGGCAGCGCAGAGAGCACAGCAGTTACTTTCGCAGATGACACTGGAGGAAAAGGCAGCACAGATGGTGCAGATTAGCTTTGCCGACACCGACCCCGAAGAAGCTTTGGTATGGGCACAGCGGGGTGTGGGCTCCTTTCTGCATGTACTGGGTGATGATGCCCGACGTTTACAAGCAGCAGCCAGAGGCAACCGTCTGGGAATACCGCTGCTCTTTGGCATTGATGCAACCCACGGCCATGGGCTAAATAAGAACGGTGAGATATTCCCGGCACAGCTGGGCATGGCAGCCAGCTTTAATGAAGAGCTGGTTCGGCAGGCAGCAGAGATTACCGCTGCTCAGGTGCGGGAGGATGGACTACACTGGACCTTTTCCCCCTTGCTTTGCCTTGGCCGTGACCTACGGTGGGGCAGAGTGAACGAAACCTTCGGTGAAGATAAATATCTTGCAGGGAGGCTTGGCGCAGCTATGGTGAGGGGCTACCAGGGCGATACCCTTGGCGGTAGCGACCGTGTGCTGGCCTGTGCAAAGCACTACATAGCCTATGGTGAAAGCACCGGAGGCAGGGACTCCTACGATTCGCAGCTATCCATGCGGAAGGTGCGGGACACCTTCCTGCCGCCTTTTGTGGAAACGCTGAAAGCAGGCTGCGGTTCGGTTATGGCGGGTTACCAGTCCATTGACGGTGTACCCTGCTCCGCCAGCAGCGAGATACTGCGTACCATACTAAAGCAGGAGCAGCAGTTCCCGGGCTTTGTTGTAACCGACTGGAAAAATGTAAACAGTCTGGTAGATCAGCAGTTTGTGGCAGAGGATATGCGGGATGCCTGCAAAATTGCCATAACCGCCGGAAACGACATGCTCATGAATACCCCCGAAGCCTATGAGCAGATTATTACCCTGGTAAATGACGGGGAGCTGGATATGGCTCTAATAGACGATAGTGTTCTGCGGATACTTACAGTGAAATACGCCATGGGGCTTTTTGACCAGAACGACCCTACGGGCGAATGCTGCACCCTTACCCCAAAGGGCAAGGATGGGTTTATTGCTGTTAACAAAGCGCTTACCGAGCAGTCGGTGGTGCTGCTGAAAAATGACGGCATACTGCCTGTACAGGGTAGTCCGAAGAAGATTGCCGTTATTGGCCCCAATGCCGATGATATGCGCAACCAGCTTGGGGACTGGACCTACTTTACACACCCCCACCCAAACCCCGACGCTGTGCCTACCCGCATGGCAACCACCGTGCTTGGAGGAATCACCAAGGCATTTGCCGGGACAGACACTGCTATTGAGTATGTAAAGGGCTGTGAAATTAGCGACTTTATCGACGGCGGTGCAGAAAGTGCCGCAGCCGCCGCACAGCGTGCCGACCTAACCATACTGGTACTGGGTGATTCCATAGAGCAGGCAGGGGAGGCAAAGGATAGGTGTGACCTGTCGCTGCCGGAGTGCCAGCAGGCACTCTATAACAGCCTTCGAGCCTGCTCTGCGCATCTGGTGGTGGTTATGCTGTCCTCCAAACCGCTGGTGCTTACCGATATTGCAGACAGCAGCAATGCTCTGCTGCAAGCCTTCAACTGCGGACTTCACGGAGGAAGCGCTATCTCCGATATTATTTTCGGTAGGGTAAACCCCTCCGGCAGACTGCCCATCAGCTTCCCCCGCAAGGGAGGACAGCTGCCGGTATACTATAACCAGCTGCCCGGCTGGCATGGCGGCAGTTACTGCGACTGCGAAGCTACGGCACTGTTCCCCTTTGGCTATGGCCTTAGCTACACCACCTTCGAATATGGCTCGCTGGGAACCGATAAGGATAGCTACACCAAGGATGACACCATACAGGTGACCCTGACCGTGAAAAACACCGGCAGCAGGGATGCCGTGGAAACGGTGCAGCTTTATGTGCATGATAAGGTGTGTTCCATGGTGTCCCCGGTAAAGCAGCTGGCAGATTATAAAAAGCTGCCCATTGCCGCTGGCGAGACCCTTACGGTAACCTTCCGGCTGCCTGTATCCACCCTCGGTTTTGTGGACATCAATAACCGCTATGTTGTTGAACCGGGTGAATTTGAGATTATGGCTGGCGGAAGCTCACGAGCTGAAGACCTGCAGCTGGTTACGGTGCGGGTAAAATAAAGTCAAAAGCGCTGTTGCAGAAATAACTACAACAGCGCTTTTTTTGTGGGCTAATCCCAAAAGATAGGAAAGAGATAACCTTACCCCAGATACCCCATCATATGCCACCAAGGCAGGTACAGCCCAATAACAGCCAGGAATACAATGATTGTCATGGGAATGCCCATCTTCAGCATGTGACCGGACGGGAAATACTTTCTGGAAGTACCCACCATCATTCCTACCGAGTGGAAGGGGAAGAGCCATTGTGTGGCCAGAGTGATATAAATGATGCACATGATGATTGCAGGAGGAACTACGTCCCCGCACATCATAATCAGGCCGGGAACCACAACCGAGATTGTGGTAGTATTGCTTCCCAAAAACATATGCATGCAAACCGAGATTACCATAATAACAATAATATAGACCATGCTGGAGCCGCTGGGTATCCAGCTGCCCAGCTGAGAGAAGATGACATCTGCGGTACCTGTTGCCTTCATAGTACCGCCAATGGACATTGCCGCTGTCAAAAACAGCAGTGTGTTCACATCCAGCGCCTTTAGGTCGGGTTTCTTTAGGATACCCAGTGCAAACATAACCGAAATGCTCACCAGTGTTACGAGCCAAGCTGCAATGCCGTGCATGGACTCGGTCATCCACATCAGTACTGTTACAGCAATTATGGCAGTAATCTGCCAGTCCTTGCCGCTCATCTTCCCGGTAAACTTTACAGGCTTTGCCGACTTGTTAACGGTAAGAGAAATCTTCCACAAATCCTTCTTAAAGAGCACCAGCATTATCATGTACGCCACTGCAAGATAAATCAAGGATGGAACAGCCATATAGGAAATCCAGTTTGCATCGGTAAACTCCAAGCCGGACACACTGACGGCTGTAGTGTTTAGAATAATATCTGCCTTCATAGACATGCTGTTTACAAAAACGTATGCCACAAACACACTGAACATAAGCACTTCTTTTGTTTTCTTCGGTGCATCGGTCTTATGCAGGTAGCAGTAAATAATATCTGCAATAATAATAAGCCGAGCCAGTGGCTGTGGGATGATGTACATGGTGGCCATCAGCATAGCTGCCGCGAACATCATTACCTTTAGCGGTGTATCTGCAAACCGAAACAGCATGGGTTCCAGAAACTTTTCGGCAATCTTTGAATTTGATATTCCTCTGGAAAAAAGGTAGGTTAGGGCAATCAGCCAAAAGGTGCTTCCCAGAGGGAACGCAAACACCGTTTTCAGAGGAACCCCGGGGAAAAGGCAGAAGCCCAAAAGCAAGATAGCAGATGCTATGTTGTTTTTAACAATGCCTGTGCACCACCATGTGATTGTCAGAATGAGCAGTGCCAGAATGCCGCTTTGCAGCAAATTTATCCCCAATGGCTTCCACAGGAGAACCAATATGGGAAGCACCAGAGAAAGGATAATCCGGACAGGTTTCTGTCCGACAATCGCTTTAAACTTTGCAAAATGCATAGAGTTAACCAACTTTCAATTCTAATGTATCCGCTGCCTCCGCAGCTTAGTACCTTGTCGCATTTAAAGCTTTGAATTATTCCGCCGAGCAGGTTTTACAAGGCACGGCGGAGGATTGAGGAATACTGTGTGTATTCCCATTGACGACAACGCAGTATTGTAAAATCTGAGCAAGAAATAATCAATGCTTTCGGTGCGATGAGGTGCTTGAGGTGCTATTGACGAAATGGAAGGTATGCGGTACACTTATCTGGTACGACATCGAAGCAAGACACAGCGGGAAAGGAAGAGAATGAAGAGAAGCACAATAAAAGACGTTGCCGCTATGGCCAATGTTTCAATTGCCACGGTCTCCCGTGTTATAAATAATCATTCCAATGTTGCACCTGAGTATTGTAAGCGGGTGCAGGCAGCCATGGAGGAACTAAACTTTCATCCAAATGCGACAGCGCAATCTATGCGTAAAAGCCGCAGCCAAACCATCGGGCTTCTTCTTCCAAATTTGGACGACCCGTTTTTCGGTTCAATAGCCAACCACGTGGTAACTACGGCTACCCAGTATTCTCAAAATGTCATGGCACTTATCTCTAAATGCGGCAATTCATACGATGAACTTCCCTGCTTTGAAAAGCTTTCGGAAGCACCCTTGGACGGTCTCATTTATTGCTCTACCACCCGTGTGGATCCGGCAGTGTTCAACCGTTATTTCGAAAATCTTCCCGTGGTGGTCTGTTCTCGTCACGATTTGCTACCCAACCGTCCTCATGTCTATTACAACCATCAAAAGGGCGGATATCTTGCCACAAAGCATTTAATTGACATGGGCCATCGCAAAATTGCCATCTTTGTAGGTAACTTTGGTACCATCTGCAAAAGCGCTGCAGAGCTTGAACAATACGTACAAAACCCAGCGTTAGCCGGACCCTATTCCGGCACCGACAAGTTTATCGGTGCCAGAAGAGCTTTAGAACAAGAACATATTCCTTATTATCCCGAACTGGTAGAGTTCATCGATTTGGGAAATCCCTACGAAAGCGGCTACCTAGCCATGCAGAATTTGCTTTCCCGTACCGTTGAATTTGACGCAGTATTCTGTGCAAATGACCTGTCGGCCGCCGGTGCCATTCATATGCTGAGTAAGCAAAAGATTGCTGTACCCGAAGCGGTTTCTGTTATCGGTAACGACAACAGCATTATGGCCACCTGCGTAGACCCCCAGCTCAGCACCATTGTGCAGGACACAAAGGCTCTGGGTAGTGAGTGTGTACACACCTTAAACCGCCTGCTTCGTGGAGAGAGCTGTTCCGATGTCGTAATTGATGTCAGCCTGATTATCCGGAGCTCCAGTTGCAGTCACATACAGCGAAACCCCGGCTCCATCTCAATAGACTAATGGGAAGACTACCTGTCTCAGGTAGTCTTTTTTATTATAACTGCGCCTAGGTTCTCCATTACCTCAAAGAAGGTAGGGAAGGAAACAGCAGCGCATTCTCCGTCCTTTATGGTCATTTCGCCTTCGGCAAACATACCGCAAACTGCCATGGCCATTGCTACACGGTGGTCGTCATAGCTGTCTACTGTGGTTCCTGTCAGGGTTGCACCACCGTGGACAATCATATAGTCGGGGCCGGTTTCTACCGATGCGCCAACCTTTGTAAGCTCGCTTTCCATAACAGCAACACGGTCAGTTTCCTTCAGACGTACATGGGCAAGTCCTGTAAACTTGGTGTCGCCCTGTGCATAGGCAGCTGCAACCGACAGTGCGGGCAGGGAATCGGGAATATCGGAAAGGTCGATGGTCAGGCCGCTGGTGAGGGGCTTTCCGCCGGTTACGATAAGCTGGTTGTTGGCTGCATCCTTTACAATGTCAGCGCCCATTGCTATCAGATGATCTACCACGGCCTTATCGCCCTGGCTGTCATTCATATCAACACCGGTAATTGTAATCTGAGAAGGGGTTACCAAGCCTGCAACCAGAGGGAATGCAACGCCGGACCAGTCGCTGGGGATAGAAGTTTCGGTAGCATGGTATACCTGGCCACCCTTAATCTTGAAATAGGTGTAGTCGCCGCTGTTTTCAGCAAGCTCAACGCCGTATCTCTTCATCCAGTCTACAGACAGCTGCAGGTAGGGCTTCTCCAGAGGGTTTTCGTTGAAAATTTCAGTATCGTTTTCCAGAAGCGGTGCGGAAAGCATGACGCTGGAAACAAACTGAGAGAGACTCTTATTGAAGTGAACCTTGCCGCCTGCCATTTTGCCGCCTATGATAGCGGGACATGCATCGACACCGGGACGGCTGGTGAAGGCCTTTCCGCCCATCTGGCAGATAGCATCCAGAACAGGCTGAACAGGTCTGCGGCGAATCTGGGCATCACCGGTAAGTACGGTATATCCATCCACCAAGCCTGCCATGGAAGCTGCAAAGTAAGCAGTGGAGCCGGAGTTTCCGCAGTCCACGTAGTTCTCAGGAACCTTTAGGTTGTTGCCGCAGCCCTCTACGGTCCACAGGCCGGGTTCAATGGTGGTCTTTGCGCCAAATGCCTCTGCAACGCTCATGGCGCTTTGGCAGTCTAGGCTGGGCAGTGGGTTGTGAATACGGGATGTACCCTCTGCCATAGCAGCAAGCAGTACTGCACGGATGGTGTGGCTTTTGGAGCCGGGAACAATAGCAGTCCCGCTAAGTTTGCTTTTCTTTGTAATAATATCCATCTTGTAAACTCCTTTAAAATCGGCAAATATCAGTTTACGAAACGTCTTGCCGTTCATTTTTAAATATCCTTGAAAATATCTCTACCGAGGGTAGCTCCTCCAGCCTGAAAATTTCCCGGGCAAACTGTTCCTGCTGCTGTTTTGACAGCAGATCCTTGGTCAGCCTTGTAAACTTCTCCATAAGCTCTGTGTCGGAGGGGGCAACCTCTTTGTCCCACTTGGCATGGCATACTTCCTTTTCCAGCACTCTGCCGTCCCGGAGCAGGATGGTAACCCTGCTCCCCCGCACTCCAAAGGGCCCGCTGCCATATGCTTCATGCCGTTCCTCGGTAATCTTTTTCATAAGTGCCCTATAGGATGCATTGTTCATGGCATCCTTAGAAAATGCAGCAGGATCGAGGCATCCTTCGTATAACATAACTGCTGCAGTGTATGACAAGGAAAGGCGTGCAGAAATCGGGTTGATTTCGCTCACCATGACGCTTAAATCATAGGCATAGGGATAGGCGGAAATGGTAACCTGGCAGATATCATCCGGGGCAAATGTTTCTTCCTTTTGAATCGCTGCAATGGCTGTCAGAGCAGGGTGTACCGACCGACAGGCAGAATAATCCTTAAACACCACATCGGTGCTGTAAGAGTGCCGGCTTGGAGGTATATCCTTCCCTTTTTCCGAGGCAAAGATAGACCCTAGGGATTTTGGTCCATCCAGTACCCTGTCCGAACCGGTAAGCCCGTGGCGAACCATGTCCAGTGATAGCATTGCAAGGTATACGCTCCATCCGCCATAGATGTTCTTCACATCACAGCCATCAATGAAATTGATGAATGGGCAGAGGGGGGATAGTGAGGCTGTAATAGAAAAGGCACGATGCAGCTCGTCGGGTGTCAGCTTCGCCAGCAGGCCTGCGGCACTTACCGCAGCCAGTCCGCCCAGCAGGCCGGGGCCATGGAGTCCCAGTTCCCGCACTTTTTCCGTAGCCAGAAGTCCCATTCGGTTACAAACATCGTAGCCGAAAACAACAGCTTTCAGAAATTCTTTTCCTGTGGCGCCATACCGCTGCGCGGCGGCTATGGCAGCGGGAATAACACTGACACCGGGGTGCACCGAGGCTCCTATACTGGTAGCATCATCCAGTTCCAAGGTTGCAGCCGTGGTACTGTTTGCAAATGCCGCCAACGGTGCAGAGAGATAACGGTTGGTACCCCATAACAGGGCATCTCTCTGTCCGTTGTCCAGCTCCAGTAAGAAATGTATAAAGGGCGATTGGCTTTCTGTGTGAGACGCCACAAGCCCACAGCCTGTAAAATCCAATAAACAACGCTTTATTTGATGTACAGCTTCTTGATTTAATTCTTCAAATGAAATCTCATTGTAATACCCAATTAAATCTTCGAAGTAGTCATTCATTTTTTTATCCCCAACAGGGCAGCTGCCTTGTCAAAGGCACCTTCCTGCTCAAAACCACCGCTGTACAGTTCATTCCACTGGGCTACCTCTTCGGGGGTAAGCACACCCTTGGTAACCAGTGCAAACTTTTCCATAAGCTCCTGCTTGGTGGGTGGGTTGGATGGGCCCCAGGGGGTTCCCTCGGTGGCTTCCAAAACCCTACCATCCTTCAGCTGCAGCTGCAGCTTCACTGCAAATACCGCAGGGAACTGGCTTTGCAGTTCGGCATCCACTTCCATGTCTATACGGTCGATGAACGCCAGCAGGTCGGCATTGGTACGTGCAGGAAGGTCATATTCCTCCAGCCCCAGCTGCCCATAGTGTACGGCAGCCCCTACGGAATAGGGTATGCTGTACTGGCAGGTCACCTTGGATTCGTAGTTTTCACGGGTGTTGTACATCATGGCAAATTCGGGGCCAAGGATGGTTATCTTATCAATATCCTCCCTAGTGACACCGTTTTCCCGCATGAGGTGTAGCACTGCGTGAATAGGAGCATGCAGCCAGCGGCAGCAGGGGTAGGGCTTGAAGTATACTTCCATAAAGCGGAACTCTTCGCCCAGCTTGGAAAGTGCTTGCTCCTTCAGCTTGTCATCAGCGGCGCTAAGCCCCACTGCATTTCCAAAGCCATCGGGATGTTCCATCAAATCCCGGTCACCTGTCAGTCCCATCTGGGACAGGCGAACAGCATTGACACCCAGGTAGTTTGGCCAACCGGAGTACAGCCCCTTTCCTTGGGCGCCGGAGGTGGCGGTGCTGTAGGCACCCACCGGGAACAGACCTGCCAGCGACAGCGCACCGGTAAGGGTGCTGCTGCCCAGGTTTGCACCCTTTGCATAGCCTGCTACGGCTGCAAATGCACCCATAGTACAGGGAAAATGGATATGGTTTTTCAGTAGTCTGGGGGAAAACATTCTGCTAATGCGGGTACTTACCTCATAAGCGGTTACGATAGCGGTAAGCAGTGCTTTTCCATCGCCCCCGTGCTTCTGTACCGACAGAAAGGTGGCGGGAATGGATGCACTGCCCCAGTGCCCTGCAACCGAGATACCGTCGTCATATTCCAGATGGTAGCTCAGGGTACCCATGGCAAGTGCCGCTTCGGCTATGCCGCATTTTTTGCCTGTTCCCCAGATTGTAACCTCTTCCGCAGGGTTAAAGGAAGCAATCTCTTTGACAATGGTGGGGTTATTGTCGCGTTTCAGCGCGCCGTAATAGCAGCCCACAAGGTCAAAAAAACAGTCATTTGCTTTGCTCACGACCTCCGGGGGCAGATCCTCAAATTTTAGACCGGCAGCAAAGCCTGCCAAGCCCTCTATAATTGTTGGTTCCATTTACCTTCACCTTTCCCACTCAATCTGTGAACGTTCTTAGCCGTTTATCTCTTTTGCTCTGTGACATGCCACAAAGTGTCTGTCGTAAATCTCCTCAAGAGCAGGGTTCTGCTTGTGGCAAATGTCGGTAGCATAGGGACATCTGGGTGCAAAGCGGCAGCCCGGCTTGGGGTCTATGGGAGATATAATCTCGCCGCGAATTAGGCTCCGCTGGCGGTCTTTTCTCATGGTGATATCGGGGATGGCGGATAGCAGAGCCTTTGCATAGGGGTGCACAGGGTGGTTGAACAGCTCGTCCGATGCGCTCTTTTCCACTACCTGTCCCAGATACATAACCATAATTTCATCCGAAATATGCTTAACAACCGAGAGGTCGTGGGTAATAAACATGTAGGTAAAGCCGTGCGCATCCTGCAGGTCCTGCATCAGGTTCAGTATCTGTGCCTGAATGGAAACATCCAGTGCCGAAACAGGCTCATCGCAAACAATGAACTTGGGGTTCAGTGCCAGTGCACGGGCAATGCCGATACGCTGTCTACGTCCACCGTCCAGCTCGTGGGGGTAGATGTTTGCAAAACGCTCTGCCAAACCAACAGTTTCCATCAGCTCGGAAACTCTGGCGTTGCGCTCCTGCTTGGTTTTAAATATCTTATGAATGTTCAGGGGCTCAGCAATAATCTCGCTTACCGACATTCTGGGGTTCAGTGAGGCATAGGGATCCTGAAAAATCATCTGCATCTGGCTGTGCAGCTCATAGGAGCTCTTCTTCGCTGTTATATCCTCACCGTTAAAAATCAGCTGTCCCCCGGTGGAATCTAAAAGCTTGATGACTGTACGGCCCAATGTGGACTTACCACATCCGGACTCACCCACCACGCCCAGTGTTTTTCCGCTTTCAATCTGAAAGTTGACTCCATCAACTGCATGCAGCATGCCGCGGGGAGTATTAAAATATTTTTTTAAGTCTTTAACTTCTACTAAAGTACCCATTACTTCCTCCTGTTCAATGTTATATCTGTATCATGAAAGCAGTTTATTTTTTGGATGCGCTCTCGTCGCACAAAAAGCATCTGACAAAGTGTCCCGGAGCAACCTCAACATTTTGGGGCGTACCGGTTTCACAGATAGAACATTTTTGGGGACATCTAGGATTAAACGGACAGCCGGAAGGGAGATTGGTGGGATCCGGCATCAAACCATTGATAGGATTTAGGCGGTGCACCTTATTGGACAGGCTGGGCAGAGAGCCAAACAGGCCAATGGTGTAGGGGTGCTTGGTGTTGCTGTAAATTTCATCAATGGTGCCGCTTTCAACGATTTGTCCGGCATACATGATAGCAACCTTATCGCAGATTTCTGCAACAACGCCCAGGTCATGTGTAATAAGCAGCATTGCTGTCTGATACTTCTTCTGCAGGTCTGCCATCAGCTGCATAACCTGTGCCTGAATGGTAACATCCAGTGCTGTGGTAGGTTCATCCGCAACGATGAGGTGAGGGTTACAGGCCAGCGCAATGGCAATAACCACGCGCTGCTTCATGCCGCCGGAAAACTGATGCGGATATTCTGTCATACGCTCGGCAGGAATACCTACTGTTTCCAGCATCTCGGCAGCCTTTCGCTCGGCTTCCACCTTGGATATTTTGTCATGCAGACGGATAACTTCCGCAATCTGCTCTCCAATGGTGAGAACAGGGTTTAGAGAGGTCATGGGATCCTGGAAAATCATCGAGAAATCCTTACCCCGGCGCATTCTCAGCTTGAGCTCGCTTTCCTTAAGCATGTCAACACCGTTAAACAAAATCTCGCCGCTGACAACCTTTCCGGGAGGGTTTGGAATCAGGCTCATAAGACCCAGTGCAGTTGTAGTTTTGCCTGCACCTGTTTCTCCTACCAGACCCAGTGTCTCGCCGGAATCCAAATCAAAATCTATCCCGTTTACGGCATGGACAATGCCGTCGTCGGTTGTATACTGAATAACCAGATTTTTTACTGATAATAGCTTTTTGCGTTCCATAGCTTACCTTCCTTATTTCTTCAGTTTTGGATCCAGTGCGTCACGCAGACCATCGCCAAAAAAGTTCAGCGCCAATACGGTCACCATAATGGCAAGGCCGGGGAATGCCACCATGTAAGGATAGTCACGCATATAAGTTCTAGCGGCAGAAAGCATAGAGCCCCACTCCGGTGTGGGCAGCTGAACGCCAAGGCCCAGGAAGCTAAGTGCTGCAGCAAGAATAATAGAAGTACCTACGCCCAGGGTCGCCTGAACAATGATAGGTGCCATAACGTTGGGGAAAATGTGACGGGTGATAATATGGGGGCTCTTTGCGCCAAGGCATCTTGCTGCCTCAACATATTCCTGATCCTTTACCGTCAGCGTGGATGCGCGCACCACACGTGCAAAGTTTGGAACCGAGCTGATTGCAACCGCAATCATGGCATTGGTAATGCCCGCACCCAGAGTGGTTGCAATGGCGATTGCCAGAACGGTTCTGGGAATGGACATCAGAATATCCGAAACGCGCATAATGAGTGTATCTACTATGCCGCCGAAGTATCCGGCAATGGCGCCCAGCACGCAGCCTATAAAGGCTCCGCCCAGCAGTGAAATAAAGCCTATCTGCAGGGAAACACGGGTACCGAATATAACACGGCTCAGGATATCTCGTCCATAGTTATCGGTGCCCATCCAGTGCTCCTTGGAGGGGCCTTGGAAGGTGTTGCTGTAGTCCTGCTCGGAGTAGGAATAAGGAGCAATCTGCTCGGCAAAAATAGCCAGAAAAATAATTAAAAGAAGTGTAATTAGGCCTATTACAGCCAGCTTGTTCTTTTTCAGTCGCTTCCAGGTCTCACCTGTTTTGGTGCGCCTTTTTGGTGCATTCATTTCTTGTGTATTATCGCTCATGCTGTCACCGCCTGTTCCGCATCTTTACGATTGCTGTTTTTCTTTTTGCCGGACATCTTCATGTACTGAGACTTAATACGTGGGTCTGCAAATGCATACGCCACATCGATGAGTAGGTTTAGCACGCTGAACAGGAGTGCAATTACAAGAACACCGCCCTGTACCATGGGGTAATCGCGGGACTTGATAGCGTCTACCATCAGCTTGCCGAGGCCGGGAATAGCAAAAACCTGCTCGTTAACTACTGCGCCGCCCAGAGCGGTTGCAAACTGCAAACCAACAACGGTAATGATGGGAATCAGTGCGTTGCGCAGTGCATGCTTAAAGATGATAACTCCTTCTGTCTGGCCCTTGGCCCGTGCAGTACGGATATAATCCTGACGGATAACCTCCAGCATGCTGGAACGTGTCATTCTAGCGAAGGTAGCCAGCGAAACGGCACTGATACTGATAACGGGCATGATGTAGTACAGGGGGCCATAAAGACCGGAGGCGGGAAGCCACCCAAGCTTTACAGAGAACGTCAGTACCAGCAGCAGTGCCAGCCAGAAGTTTGGCAGTGAAACACCTACTAGGGCCAGTACACGGGAAAAGTTATCAATGAATGAATACTGCTTTACCGCAGACAGGATACCTACCGGTACGCCGATAAGTATTGCAAACAAGCAGCTGTAAAATGCCAGCTTTGCTGTTGCGGGCAAACGGCTTACAATTTCATCGGTTACAGGCAGCTTGGTAGAATAGGATGTTCCCAAGTCTCCCTGCAGCACATTGCCAAGGTAGGAAAAATATCTTTTAAAAAACGAGTCGTTTAGTCCCATCTCTTCGCGCAGTGTCTCTACTTCCGCTTCGGTGGCCAAATCGCCAAGCATCAAACGTGCTGGGTCACCCGGTGTAAAGAACATCATGCTGAACACAATTAGGGTAACGCCAAGCAGTACGGGAATGGTCGTAAGAATACGCTTTACAATAAACTTCAGCATATGGAGGTACTCCTTCTTAATTGCTTTTCGGCTAAAATCCAGCCGAGTGCAGAAAAAGAGACGGTGGCAACAATTTTGAAAAAGCGCCACCGCCTCTTTTGATTTCAGTCAGCCTAGGTAAATACAGATTAGTTAAAACGAACCTTGGTGAGGTCGGGTACCTGGCTGGGAACAAAATCAAATCCACTGACATAGCTCTGTGTACCAAAAGCAAACTTGGTATAGGCAACAGGAACTGTGTAGGTCTTTTCGAACAGGTAATCCTGCAGTTCGCCATAGATAGCGGTACGCTCATCATTGTTATAGGTGGAAGCGCCCTTGTCCAGCAGATCCTGGATGTGCTGATCGTTGTGGCGCAGAGAGATGGTACGGTTGATGGGGAACAGGATAAGTGCAGCAGAGGGGTCGGCAATGGCCACAGAAGGGGTCATAAGTGCTGCAGTCAACTGTCCGCCGTTGTTCATGGAGGTGAAGGTAGCAAGGTCAACAATATCAACCTTCAGGTTAACACCAATCTTTGCCCACATAGCCTGCAGAACCTCTGCAAAGGTCTGGTTCAGGGTGGTCTGGTAGGTGGTGTAGGTTAGGTCAAAGCCATTGGGATAACCAGCTTCGGCCAGCAGTGCTTTTGCCTTTTCTACATCGTAAGCCATGGGGCCCTTGCTCTTGTAGCCCAGCAGTGCCTTTGCATAGTAGCTGTCTGCAACATCGGCAGTGCCTTCCCAGCAGGTTTTTACCAGTGCTTCCAGGTCCAGGCCGTGAGCCAGTGCCTGACGCACGCGGACATCCTGGAACAGCTCCAGAGAATTGTTGAATACAAGGGATGCCAGAACGGTGGTCTGACCGTTAACCAGCTTCATGTTGGGGTCGCTCTCTACACGGGACCAGTCGGAGAAAGGAATGTCAACTGCAATGTCAACGCCCTTTGTCTCCAGCTCGATGGTACGGGAAGAGGATTCAAGAACAACACGGAAAACGCAGGTGCTGTAAGCAACAGCCTCGCCCCAGTAGCTCTCGTTGGTTGCAAACTCAATGCGGTCGCCGGAAACCCAGTTTGTGAGCTTCATAGGACCGGTACCGATAGGTGCACGGCCAAATGCGTCTGCGCCTGCGGCCTCGTATGTCTCCTGATCGATGATGCCTGCACGGTAGGAAGCCAGAACATCCAGCAGGGGTGCATAGGCATACTTCAGTTTAATCTGAATATGTGTATCGTCAACCACTGTGGTTTTCTCGTTATCAATGCAAGCAAACAGAGTACCGGAGAAGGAGCTGGCAGATGCCAGAGCCAGAGTATGCTTTACATCGGCAGCGGTAAAGGTGTTGCCGTTAGAGAAGGTAACACCCTCACGCAGGGTAACGTTCAGAGTAGTGTCGTCCTCAAAGCTCCACTCGGTAGCCAGCTTGGGCTTGTACTCACCGTCGGCGCCCTTTTCAATGAGGGTTTCGAAAACCAGGGTTGCAGGGATAAAGCCATAGTAAAGGGAATGTGCATAAGGGTCCAGGGTGCTGGGCTCGCCGGGCAGAGAAATGACCAGATTGCTCTTGTCAGCGGGAGCAGGAGCTGCAGCTACGGGTGCACCGGAGCTTGCAGCGGCACCGGAAGAAGCCTCGGAAGGTTTGCTGCCGCAGGCTGCCATGCTGCAAACCATGCTTAGGGTCAGCGCAAGAGACAGAATTTTCTTGAATGTGTGTTTCATGATGTCCTCCTAAAATAACATTAATTTTTTGAAGTTTATCCCCACGTACTGTGGTATATCAAAACCTCGGCCGGGTACTGCGTCATGTTCGTGAAAACGTTTTCTTACTGTTCACGTCCATTTTTATCTATATTATCATATATAAGCCATTTTTTCAACACAGTTTTTTCATAATTGTCATTTCTTCTGATTTCAGATGAATTTTTTGTAAACTTACACTATGAATTTTAAGAAAACGTTTTCACAAATCGTAGTTTTACCATAACTTACCTCTTGACATTCAGAAACAAAAATGAAATAGCTGCCACAAAAGTGATAGCAAAGAAAATGAGCCGTTTCCGGGCAACATTCAGGCAAGGTTACCCCTCCCCCTTATGGAGAATGGATTTACGGACATTGATAACCACTGGCTATTGTGGTACAATGTTTCTATCGCCCATTATATAGGGCCATGCAGAATTGTTTCAAAACAGCCTGCATTTATCACGCCATTATTGCTTGCCACTGTGACCAAACGAAGGAGGGCGTACTTTGCCGCCAATCAATCTTCTCATAAAACCAGCCTCGGGACTATGTAATCTTCGGTGCAAATATTGTTTCTATGCCGATGAAATGCAAAACCGTGAGGTAGCATCCTTTGGCATCATGTCATTGGAGACACTGGAAAATGTTTTAAAAGAAACCTTTGCCTATGCCACCGGTGATGTAACCATAGCATTTCAAGGAGGCGAACCAACCCTTGCAGGGTTGGATTTTTTCCGTCGGATGGTAGAACTGACAACACTGCACAATATAAAAAAGAGACCTGTACACTTTGCACTGCAAACAAACGGTATTGTGGTGGATGATGAATGGGCAAGGTTTTTTGCGGACAACCGGTTTTTGATCGGACTTTCCCTGGATGGCATAAAGGACACACATGACCTATATCGGGTAGACGCCAATGATACGGGTACCTATAAAACGGTTATGCACACCATGCAGCTTTTTCAGAAGTATAAGGTAGAGTTTAATATCCTAACTGTGATTACCGCCCAGACCGCAAGCAGAATCGGAAAGATATACAGCTTCTACAAAAAGAGTGGACTGGAGTACCAGCAGTTTATCCCCTGCCTTGACCCCTTCGGGGAGGAACGAGGACAGCGTGCCTACTCCCTGACTCCGGAAAAGTATGAATACTTCCTGAAGACACAGTTTGACTGTTGGTACAACGACATTATCCGTGGGCACTATACATACAACCGCTATTTTGAAAATTTGGTTGGTATGTTGCTACAGCGAGCCCCTGAAAGCTGCGGCATGATAGGGCATTGCAGCAAGCAGCTGGTAATAGAGGCGGATGGAAGCGTTTATCCCTGTGATTTTTATGTGCTGGACCAGTACAAACTGGGCAACCTTAATATAGACACCTTTGCGGACATAGAGCAAAAGCGCGATGCCTTGGGATTTATCGATGCGTCGAAACAGGTAGCCGAAGCGTGCCAAAGCTGCCGATGGTACCCTATCTGCCGTGGGGGATGCCGCCGCGACAGAGAACAATCGGATGGTACACTGGGGCTTAACTACTACTGCAGTGCATATAGCGCTTTCTTTGAATACGCCATCTCCCGTCTGGAAAAGGTGGCACAACTGGTTAATAATGGAGGACTACACAAGAAATGATTTTTCAGCTTATCGGTACATTTTTCATCTGTATAGCAGCAACTACCATTGGAGCCATCAGCGGCGTTGGCGGCGGGGTAATCATTAAACCGGTCATGGACGCCGTTTCGGGTCTGGCCGTATCACAAATTAGCTTTCTTTCTGGGTGCACGGTGCTTGCCATGAGTACTGTTTCCCTGCTTCGCAGCCGTGGCGGTTCCGTAAAGGTAGACCCCCGCAAGGGCACACTGCTTGCAGCGGGCGCAGCCATTGGCGGACTGCTGGGCAAATCGTGGTTCGAATGGGTAAAGGTTGCTTCCGGGAACGACGGTTTGGTGGGTACTGTCCAGAGTATTCTTATGATTCTGCTTACAGGCGGTGTGCTGGTTTATGTTCTCAATAAAAACCGCATCCACACAAAGCAGGTAGAAAGCGCAATTGGCTGCATCGCAATCGGTCTGTTTCTGGGCATCCTATCCTCCTTCCTTGGTATAGGCGGCGGGCCCATTAATCTGGCGGTTCTTTACTACTTCTTTTCTATGGATACCAAAACAGCCGCACTCAACTCCATTTATATCATACTGTTTTCACAGATTACCAGTTTGGCAAGCACCTTTGTTGGCGGCACAGTGCCTACTGTGGATGTGGCCATGCTGGCAGCTATGGTGGTCGGCGGCGTATCGGGTGGTTTCCTTGGCAGCAGCTTGGGCAAAAAAATGGACAATGCTGCTGTGGATACACTGTTTCGCTGGTTGCTGGTGGTCATCACCCTTATCTCCTGCTATAACCTTTGGCAATATGCCGCTATGATGTAATAACCACTTGCGGTTATTACAGGTTATGCGCAGGACGATTACCGTCCTTTTGTGCAACCAAACAGTCATCAAAGCATAATAAAAAAACGCTCCCTTATGCCATCTTGGCTAAGTGGAGCGTTTTTTATTATGGTTCTTCCCCCTATCCAAACAAGCCGTACTAATCATAGTCTTTCATAGTTTATTGCAACTTTGTTATATTTATTATGGGACATTTTCCCATTGATTATTTAGGGCCGTTTTGTTATAATTTTGTCATACGGGTTATAGAACGTATGATAAAAACGTCTGAGGAGAATAACATGAAAACCATTTGGAAAAAATCACTATCCGCTCTTCTTGTAGTGGCAATGACCTTTTCACTGGCAGCTTGCGGTGGAAACGCTGCTTCAAGCGCACCTACAGATGCATCCACCGGCACCTACAAGGCAGGCACCTACTCTGCCAAGGTAACCGGTATGCACGAAATGACTGTTAACGTAACAGTAGATGCAGAGAAAATTACCGATATTAAAATTGACCACACAGAGACTGAAGGCATTGGTGTTCCCGTTGTAGAGACCATGCCCAAGCAGATTATTGAATGCCAGGGTCTGGGTTTGGATGCTGTTTCCGGCGCAACCATGACCAGCAAGGCCATTATCGACGGTGTTGCCGACTGCATGAAGCAGGCCGGTGCAGACGTTGAGGCGCTGAAGGCTATTAAGCCTGCTGCAGCTACCAAGGCCGAGGATCAGACAATTGAAGTAGACGTTGCTGTTATCGGTGCAGGCGGCGCAGGTATGGCTGCAGCAGTTACTGCAAACCAGGCCGGCTCCAAGGTTCTGGTTATTGAAAAGCAGAACAAAATGGGTGGTAACACCATTCTGGCCGGCGGTGCACTAAACGCTGTTGATGACGGCAGCGAAACCGCAAAAGCAAACGAAGACTCCGTAGAGAAGCACTACACACAGACCTACGAGGGCGGCGATAAAAAGGGTGACCCTGCACTGGTTAGAACTCTGGTAGAAAACGCATGGGACGGCGTAGAGTGGCTGAAGGGCCTTGGCATGACCTTTAAGGAAGGCACCTTTACCGTAACCGGCGGCATGTGGCCCCGTGCACACAAGCCTACTGAGCCCGTTGGTACAGGCTTCTTCACCACCTATCAGGCATACATTGATAGCCACGAAAACATTGATGTACTGTTCAACACCAAGGCAGACGAGCTGATTGTTGAAGACGGTAAGGTTACCGGTGTTATCTGCACCGGCGAAACCGGCAACAAGGTTACTGTAAAGGCTAAGAACGGCGTTGTTCTGGCAACCGGCGGCTTCGGCGCAAACGTAGAGATGCGCGATTCCTTCAACAAGCAGTGGCCCAGCCTCGGCGAAAGCATTAAAACTACAAACAACCCCGGCATCACCGGCGACGGCATCAAGATGGCCGAAGCTATTGGCGCAAACCTGGTTCAGATGGAAAACATTCAGCTTCTTCCCCTGGGCGATCCCCAGACAGGCAGCCTTTCCGGCAACATCGAGTTTGACGTTGAGCGCAGAATCTTTGTAAACAAAGAGGGTAACCGCTTTGTAAACGAAGGCGGACGCCGTGACGAGATGACTCTGGCACTGTTCGAGCAGCCCGAGTACCTGATGTACATCGTTATGGACTCCGACTGCTACCCCACCGGCGACGAGAAGAACAACTTTAACGAGTCTGTCAACGACCTGATTGCACAGGGCAGAGCCTTCAAGGGCGAAACTCTGGAAGAGCTGGCAAAGGCTATCGGCGTACCTGCCGAAAACCTGACAGCTACCGTTAAGAAGTTTAACGAAAACGTTGCAAGCGGCGCAAAGGATGAGTTCGGCAGAGTGCTGTACTCCACCCCCATTGACAACGGTCCTTTCTATGCAGCTCCCCGTGTTCCTACTGTTCACCACACCATGGGCGGCGTTCAGATAAACACCGACGCTCAGGTACTGAAGGCAGATGGATCTGTTATTAACGGTCTGTGGGCAGCCGGCGAAGTTACCGGAGGCATCCACGGTGCAAACCGTCTGGGCGGCAATGCGCTGACCGATACCGTAGTATTCGGCCGTATTGCAGGTGCCAATGCTGCAGCAGCAAAATAAACAATAACTGCAAGCGGATTGTGTAATACAGTCCGACCAAAAGGCGGAGGTTTTCACCCGAAACGGTGGAAATCTCCGCCTTTTAAACATTTGCAAGTGCCATAACATTGCCAAAACACCGTAAAAAGTGATATTATAGTATTGTAGCTACAAATTTTTTAGTCTTATTCTTTTTGTGGACGAACCAAACTACTTCTGTCCTCTTTCTCTGCAACGTGACCGGAGTATACTGAAACCACTATTTTATCGTCGCATCAGAGCGGCAGAGGGAGGCATTTTTATGGCTTATCAACGCAAAAAGACCAAACAGGAAATAAAAAAAGAACAGCTTATAGAGGCCGTAAAACTGCTTACCAAAGATTGTGATTTATCCGAGCTAACGGTGCGGGATATCTGTGCAAAGCTGAACTTTTCAACAGGCAGCTTTTATCACTACTTTAAGGACAAGGGTGAAATCCTGGCCTGTATTTTATCTACAGTGGATGAGCATCTGCTGACAGTAGAGCAGGAACGCTTCACCGACCAGCAGTATGACAACATTATGCTCACCGTGCAGGAATACGCACAATATAACGTGGACAGCGGTGTAAACCTAATAGTACACATAAACGGCCGTAAAATTGCCGGTAACGGCCAGCTGTATCTTCATCACCAGCGCCCTATCTTTCAGATATTGCAGCGATGCTATGAGGCCGGGTTAAAGAACGGCGAATTTAAAACACCTATGTCCTCTCAAGAGCTGGCAGAAATGACACTGGTCGTCATGCGGGGCTATGCATTTGACTGGGCCAAGTATAACGGCGAATACGACCTCGTGGCTAAGATGTCGCAGTGCATTTCTTTTATGATTAAGGGCCTGTAGGGTATACAGCCCATTTAAAAACCCACCGCAGAAGCGGTGGGTTTTTTAACATTTCAGACTTTCCATCGGTTAGGGTTTCTGTAGAACTTAATCAAACACATGGGATAGATAAAACGGTGTTTCCGGCCCTTTGCCAATCCATTTTGTCATGGCAAAAGGGGTAAGTTCACCCATAGCCGCTGTATTTGAAAGCCTTACTTGATAGGTTTGCTTATTATATATTCCGTGCAGTCCCTTTAGCAGGTCAAACAGCCGTGCATCCTTCCCTGCAAATTCTTTGATGACTACAGTGTCGTCGTGAGGAAGACAGCTTAGGTAACCGCATTCCCCTTGTACATCGTAGTGATAAAAGCTGCCACCCAGATATTTGTTTTCAGCCTGTATATATGCCAGTGTCCAGCTGTCCCATTCCAGATAGGCAGTATCAAAAAATTTCTTTCGTATGTCAAAAACATCATTGTGGTCTATCTTTGAAAACACGGCAGAGGAGCGAACGTCTGTAAGCTCCCCGGCGTCCACCGACAGGGTTTTTATATATCCTTGTGTGGTATATCCCCTTTTTGCATAGAACTGAAAAAGGGATGATGATGCAGGAACCAGCGCACACACTGCGTACCCACGGCTTTTGCACAGGTCGTATGCATACTGTAGCAGCTCTGTACTAATGCCGCGTCCCTGTTCCTCCTGCCGGGTGGCAACACCGTAAAAATAGGCACACTGATGCCCACTTTTCTGGAACACAAGGTTACAGGGCAGTATAAACAACATTCCACATACTGTGTTTTCTTTCAGATAGACCAGTGTGTTCTCAAACTTTGCACATTGATTTAAAAACATGTTGATATATTCCACGTTATCCCCAAATGCCTGCTGCCATAGGGCTCTTATTCCAGTCAGGTGCTCCTGTGATGCGGTAGTAATCATAATGGCTTCCTTAAAGTAGCATAATACTTATCAAGAATGATGGCAGGCTTGTAGCTTAGTTTCGCTTTGCGCAAGCCCTCGTTTCCTGTATCATCCTCACGGTTAACATAAGTGAACTGCTGACAGTTGTGGGTTACAAACTGCTGATTAATAAGCGGGTATGCACCCTGAATATCGTGGTATGCCTTTTCAATGTGTACAATGAAGGTGTCACTATTCAGCGGTGCACCTATGGTGTAGGCTATTACCTCACCATCCGGCACACACCGCAGCAGGCCACCCTGCAAACGTAACTCTTCAAAATGCGTAAAGGCACTCTTTACGGCACAGCTTTCCTTCGATAGCCCTTCGCTCTCCTCGCAGCCGTATTTTTCACACCAACTGGCACTCATCTCTATGCAGTCCCCAATGTTCTGTGGGGTTATGGCTTCGTAAACCCAGTCGGGGTTGGCTTCCTTAAACTTGTTTATATGGTTTCGCTTGGACTGCAGCTTTTTTCCTGCCAGGTTGGTCAGGCTTTCCCGGTCATAGATATAGTCACAGATATCCCGGTCGTAGGTAAAGTTAAAGACATCTGGGAAAAGCTGTTCCAGCTGCTGCTTCCCTTCCTCGGGAATACAGGTAATCATGAGGGGTACTGCCGACTTCCCCGCATGGTCAATCAGCTCCTGCACGGCACCCTTTAGATCTCCCTTTCCGGCGGGATAAGCATAGGTAACCGTAGGCTTTGTGCACTGAATTACCAGCATGCCGTGTGTCTGCCCCACATGTACACCATATACATTGCGCCAGTTATAGCTATTGCTAAAACAATATTCGCTGCCTCGAAAGTCACTTTCAGCCAGCTTTTCATTCATCCAGTCCTGATCGGACAGTTCAATCTTTTTAAATTCCACAGTAGTTTCTCCTTTTCGAATGGGGTACAGTCATCCTATTATTCTAAAACAGCACCCTAATAATGTTTCCCATATAGCTGTTTAGATGCATGCAATGACCGGTGAAAGAGAAACCAAAGAAAGCAAACAGGTATTGACTTTCATCAATGCCTGCCTTTCACTTTCGTGTGTATGTGAAGTTTGCTTTTTCATTCCCGAATCGACAGATTATATATCGTATGTATCTGCCTGATAAAAGTCTATCCATGCATCTGCTATAAGGCTATGGCCTGCGGCCGTTGGATGAACACCATCCAATAGCCAATAGTCTGCGGGGGCTTGCTGTAATGCAGCATCAAACTTTTCCTGCAAGGGCAGCAGCGGCAGGTGATACTTTTCTGCTATCCGCTTTACAGCATTCTGCCGCTTGGCTACCTCTGTAGCAAAGTAATCCCAGTACTCATCTGTAGCAGTACCGTGTAAAACAAAGGGTTCCATCAAAATAAATTTTACACCGGGCAGACATTCCAGCGTATCCTCTATCAGCATAGAATAAACCTTTTCAAACCGCTGCTCGTCCACTCCGTTTTGGCTCTCTATCTCATGCCAGACATCGTTTACACCAATGAGCAGGCTAATGACATCGGGCTTTAAATTCCAGCAATCTTTTTTCCAGCGGGCATACAGGTCTACAACGCGGTTTCCGCTTATTCCCTTGTTAAAGAATTGGTACTTCTGGGGGTAGCGGCAGCCCAACCGTCCCGCCACCATACAGGCATATCCCTCCCCAAAGGAATTGTCCCGTTCCCTGTTTCTGTGCACATCTGTAATAGAATCTCCCTGAAAAAGTATTCTCTCCATCCTGTTCACCTTCCTGTATATTGTATCTGCAAAAAATAACTATATTGCATTGCCCGCAATGGAAACGGTCAGCCCGGCTTTCCCTCATACTGAAAATTTCCCGCAAAGTCCAGGTGGTCAATAACAGCAGCCGTAGCCTCCTCGGCATTGTGGGCTCGTATGGCGTCCATCAGTCGGCTATGCTGTGCCTTCATCTGTGCTACAGTAGTCTCATCCCGCATAATCAGGCTTCGCACATCATAAATCTGTTTCTCTATAAGTCCCTCCGCTGCGTTCATCATAGATATAATCAGGGGGTTGCCTGTCAGCTCTACGGTCAGGCGGTGAAACTGCTGGTCCATATGTGCCAGAAGCCCAGGGTCGGTTTCTCTGGACATACCCGTCATCAGATCTTCCAGCTGTAGCAACTGTTCGGGTGTAACCATCTTCGCCAGTTTGCGTACCGAGGCTATCTCAATAGCCTGGCGAAATTCCACAACCTGCTGGGCAGTGCCGTTTTCCAGCATGAACATTACCGAAACAGGCTCCGAAAGCGCATGGCTTAGGTCGGTGGGAATATAGTTGCCGGAGCCCTGTACACAGCCCAAAAGGCCTACCAGCTCCATGGCTTTAATCGCCTCCCGCAGGGTGGTGCGGGACACACCCAAGGTGGCTGCCCATTCTCGCTCCGAGGGCAGGTAGTCCCCTTTTTTGAGCTTTCCCGTTCGGATATTTTGCTTGAGCTGTCCGAATATTTCTTTTAGCAGGTTGGGCTGCTTAATCTGCTCAAACATATCTCCACCCCCTTCCCTCATATATGTTCAAATTGTAGCACGACAACGGGTAGGTGTCAATGAACACCCAGCGGTACCTGCTGTCCCAAGTAAAAAATAAATTTAAAATTTTGTTGGTTTTTACGAGGACAATTTACTCTGGGTAGCTAGACAAATCTTTGCTGTGCGATTATACTGGTTATAGAATTGGTTGAGCCTATTTTTCACTACCCAATCTTTGCTACGATGCAGAGTTTTGTTTTTTAGCCAAAATTGGATAAACCAATTATAATTTGTTTGATAAAAGCAGTAAGGGGATGAAACGTTGAATATTTTGGTGTGTGTTAAGCAGGTTCCCGGCACCTCACAGGTGGAGGTAGACCCGGTAACAGGCGTGCTCAAACGTGATGGGGTGGCCAGTAAGCTAAACCCCTACGACCTGTATGCCTTGGAAACAGCTATGACGCTTCACGAACAGCACGGCGGTACAGTGCGCACGGTAACCATGGGGCCCATGCAGGCAAAGGCCGCCATACTGGAAACGGTGTATATGGGTGCTCAGGGGGGACTACTGGTCAGCGACCGTAAGTTTGCAGGGGCTGACGTACTGGCTACTTCCTATACCCTCTCGCAGGCGGTAAACAGCATGGGAGACTTCGACCTGCTGCTCTGCGGCAAACAGACTACCGATGGCGATACCGCACAGGTGGGTGCGGAGATGGCAGAATTCTTAGGGATTCCCCATGCCAATAATGTGCTGTCTATTGTGGAGGTGCAGGATGGGCGGGTAACGGTTCGGGTCAATCTGGAAAGCCACATTGCTACCCAAAGCATGCCTATGCCCTGCCTCCTTTGTATGGATGGGGATATCAATACCCCTCGCCTGCCCTCCTACAAACGCAAAAAGGTGCTTCAGGGCGACCCTGTAGCGGTCATCTCCCTTGCCGACTTTGCCGACAGGGACGAACGCCACTATGGTCTTTCCGGTTCCCCCACGCAGGTAGAGCGGATTTTCCCGCCGGAGAAGAACAACAGCAAAGAGATGCTCTGTGGCAGCAATCAGGAAAAGGCCGATGCCTTGGCAGATATCCTGCATCAAAGAAAATTTATATAGAAAGGTGGAGAAGAGATGGCAAAACTAAAAATTAATCACAACATCATTGATAAGGCGTGTGCCGATACACTCATAGGCATCTGCCCCTTTTCCGCCATCAGCTATGAAAATGGCAAGCTGGATATTAACGCCGGCTGTAAAATGTGCGGCCTATGCGTAAAAAAAGGCCCTACAGGTGCCATTACACTGGAACAGGAGGCTCCTGTTTCCACTGTAAACAAGGACGACTGGCGGGGAATTACAGTTTTTGTAGAGCATCAGAACGGTGTCATTCACAATGTAACCAAAGAGCTGATAGGCAAGGCACGTCAGCTGGCTTCGGTAACAGGACACCCTGTTTATGCACTTATGCTGGGCTCCCATGTGGAAAAAGGTGCGGCTTCCCTGCTGCGCTACGGCGTAGACAAGGTATTTACATATGATTATCCGGAGCTTGAGCATTTTCTCATTGAGCCCTATGTCAATGCCTTTCAGGACTTTATAGAGAAGATAAAGCCGTCCTCGGTACTGGTGGGTGCTACCAACATTGGGCGGTCACTGGCTCCACGGGTGGCGGCACGGTTCCGCACAGGACTTACTGCCGACTGCACCATTTTACAGATGAAGGAAAATACCGACCTGGTACAGATACGTCCCGCTTTCGGCGGCAACATTATGGCACAGATCGTAACACCCAACAACCGCCCCCAGTTCTGTACCGTACGATATAAAATCTTTGAAGCGGCAAAGCCGGTGGAAAACCCCACCGGAGAGGTTGTAAAGATGACACTGGCTCCTGAACGGCTTGCCACAGGTGTACAGCTGCTATCGCTGGAGCCAAAGCCCAAGGAGGCAGACATCTCCGAAGCAGAGGTAATAGTGGCTGTGGGACGCGGCGTAAAGAGCACAGCAGATATGGAGATGGTGCAGCAGCTGGCAGACCTTCTGGGAGCGCAGCTTGCCTGTACCCGCCCGTTAGTGGAAGCAGGATGGTTTGATGCCAAGCACCAGATAGGACTTAGCGGACGTACCGTGCATGCCAAGCTGATTATTACGGTGGGTATTTCCGGCTTGGTACAGTTTGCGGCAGGCATGAATGCTTCGGAGTGCATCGTTTCCATTAACAGCGACAAGGATGCTCCTATTTTTGATATTGCGCACTATGGTCTGGTGGGCGATCTCTATGAGATTTTACCCCAGCTGATAGAGCGGTGCAAGGAGGTAGTGGAAAGATGACCTATAACAAAGTGAACAACGCCGATATAGAGGCACTACAGGGCATTGTGGGTGCGGACCGCTGCCTGTTTGGTAGTGAAATAAGCGAAGACTACAGCCACGATGAGCTCGGGGGCATTGAACAGCTTCCCGAAGTACTGCTGCGGGTAAAGAGCACCGAAGAGGTTTCCGCCATTATGCGGTATGCCAGTGAACACACCATTCCTGTGGTGGTGCGTGGCTCCGGTACGGGGCTGGTGGGTGCGGCAGTCGCCATGGAAGGCGGCATTATGCTGGAAACTACCCTTATGAACAGCATTCTGGAGCTGGATACCGAAAACCTGACCGTGACGGTACAGCCGGGCGTTCTGCTTATGGAGTTGGCGGCCTATACCGCCGACCACGACTTCCTATACCCTCCCGACCCGGGCGAAAAATCCGCCACCATCGGCGGAAATATTAGCACCAACGCCGGCGGCATGCGTGCTGTAAAGTACGGCGTAACACGGGACTATGTCCGTGGGCTTACGGTGGTACTGCCCGATGGGCAGATTATGAAGCTGGGCGGTAAGGTGGTCAAAAACAGCTCCGGCTATAGCCTCAAGGACTTGATTATCGGCTCCGAGGGAACACTTGCTATTGTTACCGAGGCTATTTTGAAGCTGCTGCCCCTGCCTACCCAGACCATTAGCCTGCTGGTTCCCTTCTCCACCATGGAAGCTGCGCTGGATCTGGTGCCGAAGATTATTAAGTCCAAATACATTCCTACCGCTATTGAATACATGTCCCGGGAAACCATCGCCTTTTCCGAAAGTTATCTGGGTAAGCGTTTCCCTGACACCAAAAGCACCGCTTACATTCTGCTTACCTTTGACGGAGCCACACCGGAGCAGGTAGAAAAGGAGTACAGTGCAGTAGCCGACCTGTGCCTGGAAAATGGCGCACTGGATGTATATCTGGTAGATACACAGGAGCGCAAGGATTCGGTATGGAGTGCCAGAGGCGCATTTTTGGAGGCGATAAAGGCTTCCACCGACGAGATGGACGAGTGCGATGTGGTAGTGCCACGCAACCGAATTGCCGAGTTTATTAAATACACTCATCTGGTGGCAGAGCAGGTGGAGCTGCGCATTCCCAGCTTTGGGCATGCGGGTGACGGCAACCTGCACATCTACCTCTGCCGTGACAAGCTGCCTACCGACCAGTGGGTGGCACGGCGTGACAAGGCTTTTGAGCTAATGTACCACAAGGCTGCCGAAATGGGTGGGCTGGTATCCGGTGAGCATGGCATAGGCTTTGCCAAAAAGAGCTACCTGCGGGAGCAGTACGGCGAAGAACAGATGGCACTCATGCAGCGTATCAAGAGTGCCTTTGACCCCCAGAACATCCTGAACCCCGGTAAGGTTTGCCGGTAGCGAGCAGCCGGCTGCCCAATGGTTACCCACGTTTCTTTATACAGGCTTTTTTATAACACTGCATATAGCAAAGCGCCTCCGAAAACTGTGTTTCGGAGGCGCTTTTAAATTTCATTACAGAATTATTCCCTTTGATAAAAACCTGTGCATAGGATTACTGTTTTTATTTTTTAGGCTTGCACCTAATTTTAACGAGTTCCTTTGCACTGTCTAGGATGGCTTTACTGGTAACATCAATCATCAGCCATCTACTGCCGTTGCAAACACTGGTCGCCTTATAAAGCTCCATAATATAGGGGTCACATGCAGGGAGCAGAAACTCTGCCTCCGGGGCTTCCTTACTGCCTATTACCACCATGCAGGTAAAGTATCCCTTGTTGGGATATAAGGTGCAGATTGACCTGCTCCCCTTGCGATACTTTACATTGAAACCCCGTGCCATGGAGCATTTGCTGTACTCCACCAAAGGCGCTACCGAATAGGTATCCTCAATAAAGCTGCAAAACTCATTCCAAAAGGGATTGTCAATATATCTGCCAATCTCCGTCATTGTAGGATTGCTGTCTGCGTTGTAAGCTTCACTCCAGTCCATACTCTTAACCCCCCTGTACATAAACCTTCCTACGGTTTACAAGAATACCTTACCAGCACGGCTGTATGTTACAGCTGGTCCATATCTTCGTCTGAAGTATCCTTCAGCTGAAATTTTTGCATTCCCATCTGTCCAATATCTAGGGCCAGATCACACAGGTCATTCAGGTTAATCTCTTGTACATTCTGTACCGTCATTGCAACCTCCACCAACATTGGGAGATTTGCACCGCCTATTACCTGTATAGGCTGGTCTACGCTTAACCTAACCGATGTTTTAAAGGGAGAGCCACCCACCAGGTCGCACAGCATCAAAATGCCATCACAGTGTTTCAAACTTTTAATTGCCGCTTTTAGCTTTTGTTCCAAATCCTGTGTGGAATCCCCCTCCAGAAAATCTACTGCCACATAGTTTTCAACTGCACCAGAGATTAAATGTAGGGCACTTGTTATTCCGGTAGCAAAATTAGCATGACCCGTTACGATGATACCTACCACTCTTATACCAACTTTCTACACTATAAGTTTTTTTCTATTACACTTTCCATTACTATCTTTCCGCTTTTAAGTATGGACACCGTATATTCCACCGGCTGTGTGCCCGCAAATAATAGGCGTGAAAACCTGAAAGCAGGTATGTTGGAGCCTATTTTCAATACTTCACATTCCTTTTGGTTGGGCAGGTAGGGTCTGTACCGTTCCTTACCCTTCAAAGCAGTAATGTTACACAGCTTAAAAACAGAGTATAGGCTGCTCTGGTTTAGCTGCTCGATATTGATATGCTTAAATACGCTTTCAGGCAGGTTTGTAGTTTCATACAGTACAGGTTCATCATCAATAATTCGCACTCTTTCCACCCGCAAAACCGTCTCGTTGCCGGACAGTTGCAGACGTTTCTTTACCTTGTCTGACGGTGTGTAGTTATGCTCAAACTTAATGATTTCCGTTCTGTAGTTGCTATACTGCTTACTGGTTTCCTCATTAAAACTGAAGAAGCCGTTCATTTCAATAGATAGTTTAGGTTCTGCTACAAAGGTTCCAAAGCCATGTTTTTTTTCAACGACACCTTCGCTTACCAGCTCCTGCATGGCCTGCCGTACCGTTGCTCTTGAAACCTTAAAATGGTTAACCAAATCTGCTTCGGATGGAAGTTGATCTCCCGGAGACAATTTGTTTTCAAGAATATAGTTTTGTATATACTCCATAACATGTACGTATAATGGAATTCTATCATTGATTTCCATATTGCACCTCCATCGCAGATATGTGATAGCCTGTCCGTAAAGTGTTTTGGCACAACTGCGCATTGGGCGCAGCCCTCGTTTCCGAGGGCATAACGCCCATTACTCTACGCACAAACCCAGTGGAACACAAGGATATTTACCGTCCTGTGTGCATTCCATATAATTCCTTATGGTAGCATTATACCATATGAATTCGTTTTTACATACAATATTTTGTTATAGAATATTGAAAAACACTCCGACCAGAGAGAACAGTACTGTAATTCCAATTAGAACAATTGGGGACATTTTTTTCTTTCTGATAAGGTAGAACATGAATATTGTATAGGCCAGCGGCAGCAGTCCGGGCATAATTTTATCGAACAGGTCGGTCTGAATGTTAACCATAGCCTCGCCGCCGCTGATTTCCAGCTTTGTTGTCAGCGACACATAGGAAGCTATCAGGGCTCCGATAACCGTCATTCCCAGAATGGATGCAGAGCGAACAACCTTATCCGAAATATCCTTCAGCTTGTCGATAACGCCTACACCCAGCCTATAGCCGTAGTGTACAAACCCAAATCTCACCAGGTTCTCTACAAGGTTAAAGGTGATAAGGAAGAACAGAGGGCCCAGAATATTGCCTTCCATGGCAAAGGAAACACCGATGCCGGCCAGTATGGGCATAATGGTAAACCAAATCATGGAGTCACCAAGTCCTGCCAGAGGTCCCATGAGGGCAACCTTTACGCTCTGAATCAGTGCCGGGTTTTCTTTTCTTTCTTCCATTGCTGCGGTAATGCCAAGTATCAGGGAGATCACATAGGTATGGCAGTTGATGAAGTTCAGATGGTTCTTCATGGCCTTTTGCTTATCATTCTTGTTGGTATGTACCTTGTTAATGATAGGCAGCATAGAGAAATTGAAACCAATTGCCTGCATTCTCTCAAAGTTGAAGGATGCATTTAGAAATATGGTTCGCAAAGCCACCTGATTCAGGTCTTTTTTTGTTACCTTGTACTCAATATTCTTGTTTTCGTAATCCATGTTATATTCCATCGTTATACTCCTCCTGACTCACACAAACCCCTTCGGTAGCAGCTTTGGGCTTATACACATAGTAGTCATATATTGCAATACATGCTGCAAGTGCAGAAACAGCCAATATAGGCAGTCCCAGGTATGCTACCATAATGAACCCTACTACCAAGAATATGATGTACTCTACCCGGAACATGGTATTCAGCAGTATGGCAAAGCCTATTGCGGGCATAATGCCGCCGGCTACGGACAGTCCTGTTACAATCCATTCGGGCATAAGCGAAATGATAAACTGAGCCTTGTCAGCGCCTAGGTAGATGGGGAAGAAGGCGATTACAAAATAGCAAACGAAGACAATTGCTAGCGCCGAGAACTGTATTCTTTCAATGCCTTTTCCATTTCCCTTGTCTGCGTGTTTATCTGCCACAGGCATGAACACTGCAAAGGTGGTGTAAAGCAAAGTAATGACACCCTGCATGAGGATGGAGAAGGGAACGCCAATGCCGATGGCTGTAGATGCACCTTCGCCACTGGCAATGGCAAATACCACGCCGATGACGGTTCCGATAACCATGTTTGGTGGCTGTGCGCCGCCGATAGGCATGAGGCCCATCCACATTAGCTCAAAGGTTGCACCAATAACCAGTCCTGTTGTTACATCGCCCATGATAAAGCCTATAATTGTACCCAAAACCAGCGGTCTATATGTCTGGAAAACCTCCATATAGTAATCGACCCCGGCCAAACCGGCTACCAGCGCCAGTAGTAATGCTTGTGACATTTCCATGTTAATCCCCCTCTTATATTACGGTTTTAAAATCAACCGCATTGTCTGTTGGCAACAACCTGTACTCTACATTGACACCCTTTGCCACCAGCTTGGCAATCGCCTCTTTTTCCTCTTTTGAGACATAAACTGTTTTAAACAGTTTTTCCTTACCATCTGCCATATGCATGTTTCCAATGTTGCACTGCTTTAGTTCCACGCCCCCATCAACAAGCTTCCATACGTCAATCGGGTTTTCTACTATGAGTGCTATCTTTCTTCTGGGGTCTGCGGTCTTTAGCAGCTCTATGGTCTTTTCCACGCTAAAGAACCTAACAGGCATTAGGTTTGCTATGGCCATAGACAGCAGTTTTTGTTCCATTGCATCGTTGGATACCCGGTCGTTGACCACAATGCAGATATTTACGTCGTAGTTTCGCAGCCAGTTGGTTGCTACCTGTCCATGGATAAGTCTGTTATCCACCCTTGTCAAATTGATATTTGCCATGACTATATCTCCTTCCTATAAATAGTAACTTTATCCGCTACCTTGGGTACCAGCCCCTTGGTGTTTGGCCAGTCAATCTCCACGCCCAGCTTGAGAGATATATGAGAAATGAGGGAGTGCATTGCCAGTGCATACATAAACAGTGCCGTTGTAGGAACCTTCTCCAGCAGCTCATGTCTACCAAACTGGAAATAATATTCGGGACTGCAACCCAGCTGTTCCTTGTCACAGTGACCAAAAGCAACTGTAACAGAATTGTTTGTATCTCTGCAGATTTCTTTCAGCATATCTATATCATACTGTGCCACATATTTATCGCTGTTAATATAGAAAAGGGTAATAATTTTGGAGCTGGTAATCAGCTTCGGCCCATGGCGAAACTCAAGAGAGGTATTGTAATTGCTAAGATATCTGCCATCTGAAAACTCCACTGCCTTTAGTGCAGTTTCCTTTGCCAAATACTCCATTTCATTGCTTCCTAGGGAAGATATGAGTATTGTTTCCTCATTGGCTAGGTCTATAACCTTTTCAATC
The DNA here is from genome assembly GCA_036645835.1 of Angelakisella sp. Classification (GTDB taxonomy): domain Bacteria; phylum Bacillota; class Clostridia; order Oscillospirales; family Ruminococcaceae; genus Angelakisella. Next base: position 111,753 of record JAVXNK010000005.1, read on the forward strand.
TTCTGCGCGAAAAAGTCCTTTGCCTCTGTACGGACACTGCCAAAGTAGTCCTTGTACAGCGCTATGTTTTCCAGGTCAAAGATGAGCAGAGCCTGCAATACCAGACAGGTAAACTCCGCTGTAGCAGCAAAGCTCTTGCCCTTTGTTTCCTTGGGCAGCGGGATAAAGAGCGTCTTTTCATCACCCTCGTTATTTTTCACCAGAATACCGTCATCCACACACAGAATCAGTATTTGGTACAGGTTTTTTACTATGCTTTTTGCCAGCCGCAGGGACTCTACTCCTTCCGGAGTGCTGCCGCTGCTTCCAAAGGAAACCATTAGGGTGGGTCTATCCTGCTGCAGGTATGCCGTAGGGTCCAGTATTAGCTTGGTGGAGTTCACACATGCAACGTCCAGACCGGTTTGCTTTGCAATATGGCCTTTTACAACATTTGCTGCCAGCCCGGAGCTTCCTGCACCCACCAACAAAACCTTTAGGTTCTGTTCTTTTTTGAGCTCCGACAGGAATTTTTCTACCCTGTCCTTGTTGCTCATAACTGCATCAATTATCTCGCACCATAGTCTTGGTTGCCGTTCAATTTCAAAAGCTGCATCGTAGCCGCCTTTTGATTTTAGAACCGCTTCATCAATTCCAATATAGTTCATTTTGCCCTCCAGTGATTATGACGTACGTACGTCTTTATGTTCTCCATTATATAGCCAACCAGATGCGTTGTCAATATGGCTGCGTGAATATGGGTAACCAAACACAAACGGCAGCAGAGTTCACATTGGAGCCTGTTTCCATTTCTTTATTGGGGATGCTTTTAAATCTGTTCTGTAACAGCGGGGGGAAGCATATTTATGGTTAGCTTGAAACATAAATATTTAATTCTCTGCAACAAATTGCCTAGTTGTGTAGACGGTGTATTAGTGGAACTAGAGAATGTGCCCAAAAGATATTGACTTTCGGCTTAAAACCCCCATAATAGTAGACATACACACGAGTTTAGCAAATAGTATACACACGTATTGTCAAAATGCCGCTGCCAAGGGAGGGACTGTCTGTGACCGATTACAAACAGGTGACCCGGGCTGACGTAGCACGGCTCGCAGGAGTAAGCGAAACCATCGTTTCCTATGTGGTCAACAATAATCGTTACGTGGAAAAGGAAAAACGTCGTCGGGTGGAGGAAGCCATTGAGGAGCTGCACTACCGTCCCAACAACATTGCCCGGGCGCTCAAGGGCAAAAGCAGCAACCATCTGATTTTTATTGCAGACCAGATTGCCAATGAGCATTTCAGTCAACTAATTGTGGAGATGGATCGTTATGCCTACAATCAGGGTTACCTGATTTCACTGTGCGCCAACCGTAATAGCGAGGAATTTGTTTCCCAGATTATCAGCCGCCAGTTTGACGGCATCATTATCAGTTCTATCAGCCTTTTAGAAAAGTATGTAAGCCGGTTTGTTGCCGCCCATATCCCGGTGGTATTGCTAATGAACCGGGACTATAGCAGCATCGAAGGTGCAGGGATGATTGACACCGGCCTATATAGCGGAGCACGGGAATGTGTGCGTCATCTGGTTTCCAAAGGACGGCGGCATATCCTGTATCTGGATCGGTTTAGCAGCCGCGGCAACTTCAGCACTACCGATGACCTTCGCCTGCGGGGCTTTTTGCAGCAGATGGAGGAGAGCGGGCTGGACCCTACCCAAAGTATTATTACCGGTTGCCATGATCCGCAGCAGGTGATGGAAAAACTAAAAGAACGCCTGCAAAGCGGACTTCCCGTAGATGCTATCTTCGGACGAAATGACAGGCTTGCCTGCCTTGGTATTGAAGCCGCCCGGGAAGCAGGTAGACGGGTTCCGGAGGATATTTCGGTTATTGGATTTGATAATTCCAGTTTGAGTCAGTACACCTACCCACGCCTGACCACCGTGCAGATGCAGCGAGCCGAAATCGGCAAATCGGCCATTGAGATGCTGCATAGCATGATTGATGGAAACCCGCCCCGTCGAGTGGCATTTCATACCCAGTTAATCCAGCGGGAAAGCACCTAGTGAAAATATCTTTTGAAGCATATACATATGTAATTGTCACCATAGGGTTCATGGGAGAGCTCTGAACGATAAACCACACACACTATTTTAGGAGGAAAAAACTATGAAGAAGTTTCTGTCCATTTTGCTGGCTGCTTGCCTAACCCTGTCGATGACTGCCTGCGGCGGCAGTACTCCTGCTCCCTCCCCCGCAGCACCCGCATCTCCCGTATCTCCTGCATCCCCCGAATCCTCTGCGGCTCCTGCAGCTCCCGCGGTTCCCACCGAACCCATCACCATCAAGTTTGCAAACTATGCCATTTTGGAATCTGGTTACACCTCATTCTGGGAAGGTGTTAAAAAGGGCTTTGAAGAAAAATACCCCAACATCACCGTCGAGTATGTAACCGCTCCCTATGGAGAAATTGTCAACCAGGTCATCAACATGGCAGGTGGCGGCGATAAGGTCGACCTGATATTTGGTGAAATTGGCTGGATTCCCACCCTGGAGGACGCAGGCCTGACCGTTCCGGTTACCGATGTGCTATCCGCCGAATTCCTATCCGATTTCTATCCCCAGCAGCTGGAAGCATGCAGCATTGGCGGCAAGCCTTATGCACTGCCCATGTATGTCTCTCCCTTTATGCTCTATTATAACAAGGATCTGTTTAAGGCTGCCGGCCTAGACCCTGAAAATCCCCCCAAGACCTATGACGAAATGCTAGTAGCAGCCGAGGCTCTCTCGAAGCTTAAGAGTGCTGACGGAAACAAGGTTTATGGTTTTGGCCAGACTACCGCTTCCGTTGCAGTTTCCGGTTCTGCCCTAACCTCCATGGTCTATAACTTCGGTGGCGAGGTTCTGGATAAGGATGGCAAACTGCATACCAACACCCCCGAGTTCAAGGCTGCCTTTGAAATGCTTAAGACACTGGACGAAAAGGGCTATAACCCACAGAATGCCAAGCTGAAGGACCTTAGAAACCTGTTTGCTCTGGGCCAGCTGGGTATGTACTATGACCAATCCTGGGGCTTCAACGGCGTTTCCGCCATTAACCCGGAAGCTAAGAACTTTACCGCCTCTGCAGCTCCTTTGGCTGGCGGCAGCGGCAAGGGAAACAGCATCCTGCAAGCCCATATCCTAGCCTTTATGGACAATGGCGACAAACAGAAACAGGCAGTATCTCTCTTCACCGAATACCTGGTTTCCGAGGCAGTGCTGGCAGACTATATTGTTAACACTACCCCTGCATACCCTGCACGTAAATCGATGGCCGGTATGACCGCCATTCAGAACAGCGCAGTCCTCAAGGGCGCTACAAACTCTGTAGAGTCCACAGTTGCCTCTCCCTTTATCCCCGCATTGGGCCAGCTGAACCTGGAACTTTGCACCCTAGCACAGTCTGTTACCGTGGGCAAAAAGAGCTTTGACGAAGCATATACTGTCTTTGAAAAAGCCGCCAGCGCACTGATTGGCTAATCCAAAATTGTTGGGTAAGAGAAGCGGGATCTCCTGGATCCCGCTTCTCCTAAAAAAAATGTACACTCGAATGGAAGGTGATCTGGTGAGCACTCTGCAAAAAGAAATGACCGTGGCAACCAAAAGAAGCCCCCTAAGCCGCCGAACCGGCGACATCCTATTCTCGGGCACATTGATGTTGCCGGCCGTCCTCCTGACAGTTGGCTTTATCCTTATCCCGGTGGTGGATTCGGTCATAAAAAGCTTTTTGGACTACAAGGTAAAAAACATTATCTCCGGCAAACCCGGAACCTGGAATAACTTTTCAAACTACGTAAAGCTGTTTCAAAACGACAAGCTGCTTCCCGCAATTGCGGCTACCTTTGCTTTTGTTGCTTTTGTGGTAGCGCTCCAGTTTATCCTGGGCATGTCGCTGGCGCTCATCCTAAACTCCAACATGAAGTGTACCCGCTTTTTGCGCAGTATCATGATGATTCCGTGGGTTGTGCCCACCGTCATTTCGGCACTGGTGTGGATGTGGATGTTCCAGCCTCAATATGGCCTTTTAAAATTTCTGGTGTCGGTGGTTTCCGGCGGCAGAATTACCGAATTTGCAATCCTTAATAACCCCGACACCGCCCTTTTGGGCATTAGTGTAGCAGCCCTGTGGAAGCAGATTCCCCTGACAACGCTGCTACTGCTTGCAGGCCTTCAGAATGTTCCCGACGATATGCTAGAAGCAGCCACCGTGGACGGCGCGGGCCCGGTCAGAAAATTCTTTTCCATTGTCATGCCCTATATGAAAAGTGTTATCAAGGTAGCAATGTCCATGGCTATCATTGAAAACTTTAAACAGTTCCCGCTGTTTTGGACCATGACCGGAGGCGGTCCGGAAAATTCCACTACTACCCTGGCTATTCTCAGCTACCGGGAAGCCTTTGTGGCCAACAACCTAGGCTCCGGTGCGGCAGTTACCACTGTTTGGATGCTGCTAATGATTATTGTAATATTTTTCTATAACCGTATTATGGGCACCAGTAACGTAGATTAAGGAGGAAAGACAGATGAAAACCAGCAAACTTGGCGCAGCAGTCAAATATACTGTGCTTGCCATTATACTCCTGTTCCTGCTGTTCCCAATCTTTTGGGTTCTGCTTACCTCCTTTAAAACCAATATGGAGGCGTACCGTTTTCCACCCACCTTTTTGCCAGATGCACCCACCTTTCAAAGCTACATAGACCTGTTTACCAAAAACAACGACTTTTTTAACTATTACAAAAACAACTTTATTGTGGCCGGATGCACGGCATTTATCACCAGCGTACTGGCCATCTTTTCGGGATATGCTCTTTCCCGCTTCCATTTCAAGTGGAATAAGTGGATTTTGGCAGCGCTCATCTCTTCCCAGATGTTTCCTGTGGTCAGCCGCATGATTTCCCTGTACGACCTGCTTGGAAAAATCGATCTGATTAACACCCACGCGGGCCTAATTCTGGCACTTACTGCCGCCATGCTGCCCTTTACCGTCATGCTTATGACCAGCTTTTTCGATGGGGTTCCTACCGCCATTGAGGAAGCAGCCACCATTGACGGCGCATCCCGGATGCAGACTCTTACCCAAATTGTTACCCCCCTGGTCAAACCCGGTATGGTTGCAGTTGGGCTTTATGCCTTTTTGATGACCTGGGACGACTATCTGCATGCCGCTACCCTAATTCAGAACGACGCACTTAGAACTCTTTCCGCCGGTGTTGCCCTGCGTTATCTGGGTGAGCTGTCTTACGATTGGTCGCTCATTAACACCATTTCTATTGTGGGCACGCTGCCCATGCTGCTGCTGTTCTTTGTGTTCCAAAAACACATGGTCAAGGGCCTGGTGGCAGGTGCAGTTAAGGGATAACAAGCGGAATGGGAGATTTATTATGAAAAAGCTTAATTTACTGCTAATTACCGCGGACCAGATGCGGGGCGACTGCATTGCCGCACTGGGCCACCCGGATATCAGTACGCCAAACCTAGATATGATGGTAAAAAACGGCGTAGCTTTTTCCTCAGCTTTTAGTGCCACACCTACCTGTATTCCCGCACGGGCTGCCCTGTTTACAGGACTTTCCCAAGTGGGGCATGGCAGGGTAGGCTATCAGGACTTTGTTCCGTGGGACTATTCCACCACCCTGCCGGGCTGCCTGGCGGCAGGTGGGTACCACACCCACTGTGCAGGCAAAATGCATGTGTGGCCGCCCCGAAGCCTGATGGGTTTCCACAGTGTAGATTTACACGACAGCTTTTTACCGCACCGAAACACCGGCACTGCTGCCCACAACTGGTGGGGGCATGTGGATGACTACGGTGACTGGCTGCGCAGGGAGCTGCCTTATGAGCCGGAGCTGGGGGACAGTGGTGTAGGCTGTAACGCCTGGGTAGCACGTCCCTGGCCTCTGCCGGAATATACCCACCCCACCAACTGGACAGTAAGCCGCTCACTGGACTTTTTGCGCAAACGGGACCCCACAAAGCCTTTCTTCCTTTGGACCTCCTTTGTGGCACCCCACCCACCCTATCTGCCTCCTGCCTGTTACCTGGACCGATACCTATCCATGCCCCTGACGCCGCCGGCGGTGGGGAGCTGGGCCAAAGAAATCGGCGTGGAGCACCCCGATCCTGACTGCTTTGAGGGTAGGCCCAGTAAAGAAGAGCTGCACCGCATGCAGGCTGGTTACTACGGCCTGATTACCCAAATGGACGACCAGATTGGCCGTTTGATGCGTGGGCTACGGGATGAGGGTGTGCTGCAAAATACCGTGGTGCTTTTTACTGCAGACCATGGTGAAATGCTGGGTGACCACCACATGTTCCGCAAATCCCAGCCCCTTGCAGGAAGCGTCAGCGTTCCCATGCTGCTGTGGGACCCCGGCAACCACCTTGGTTTGCCGCTAGGAACCCGGTGCGACCATATTACCGAGCTGCGGGATGTGCTGCCCACCCTGCTGGAAGCGGCAGGACTGCCTATTCCAGAATCAATTGAGGGGCAAAGCCTGCTGGGCCTGCTGGACGGCAGAACCCAAGGGCGGACATTGCTGCACGGTGAACATACCAATATGACCAACGCGCTTGGCAGTATGCAGTATATCGTTACCCACCGGCACAAGTATGTCTGGTATTCCCAAAGTGGGCAGGAGATGCTGTTTGATCGACAGAACGACCCACAGGAGCTGACCGATCTGGCCGCAAACCCCATTTATGCCGAAGCGCTAGCTTACCACCGAACTTTACTGGTGACAGCACTTACCGGACGACAGGAGGGGTATTCCGACGGAGCCCAACTGGTAGTCGGCCAAACACCCACTCATCTGTTGGATTTCCCAAAAAAAAATTGAGGTGCATGACATGTTAGTAACAAATTTGGAAGCAATGCAGGATGCCCACAAGCGTGGCTACGCTATTCCCGCCATCAATACCCAGGGCGGAAGCTATGATATTATTATGGCGTGCTGCAAGGCGGCAGAAGAACTGCGTTCCCCCATGATTTTGGCCCACTATGTTTCCACCGGGGCCTACTCCGGCAATGACTGGTTTGTGCAGGTAGCCAAATGGTGTGCAGAAAAGGTCTCGGTTCCGGTTTCCATTCATCTGGACCATGGGGACAGCTTTGAAACCTGTATGGAGGCATTAAAACTGGGTTTTACCTCTGTCATGATTGACGGTTCCACACAGCCTATTGCGGAAAATGCTGCAATGACCACCAAGGTCATTGAGGTTGCCAAATGCTTTGGCGTACCAGTAGAAGCGGAGATTGGCGAGCTGCTGCGGATGGATGCCACCGGTGTGGCACAGGAAAATAAAAATGTAGCAGACCCCGAGCAGGTACACCGCTTTTTGGAGCTGTGCCAGCCGGATACCCTTGCCATAGGCATTGGAAATGCCCACGGCTACTACAACGGTGAGCCTGACATTAAGCTTTCGGTACTGGAAGAGGTTCGTAAGTTCACCGACATCCCCTTGGTGCTCCACGGATGCACCGGTATGCGGGAGGATATTATTCGGAAGGCCATCGGCCTTGGTGTAGCCAAAATTAATTTTGGTACCGATATTCGCTACAAATACATAGAGCACTACCAGCAAGGCCTTAACACCATGAACCACCAAGGTCATTCTTGGAAGCTTTCCCAATACGCCTGTCAGCAGCTGGCAGAGGATGTCAAAGGCATTATTCGCCTATCTGGCTCTCAAAACAAAGCTTAAGGTAGTATGGATGGCATTGACCTGCAATACAAAAAAGAGGGGGCTTGTACTATGGGCAACAGCTTGCTAATTAAAAATGGCACTTTAGCGCTGGATGGCCGAGAGGTTCGGGCCGATTTGGAGATTGAGGATGGACGTATCAAGCGGATTGATGCGGTCATTGAGGATTTTAGCGGCGATGAGGTGTTTGATGCCTCAGACCATTTGGTGCTCCCCGGCTTTATTGATATCCATACCCATGGGGGTTGCGGTTATGATATGAACGGCATTACCCCCGACCAGTTGGAAACACTATGCAAATTTTACGCTGCTCACGGGGTTACCGGGGTGCTGCCTACCCTGCTTTCCGACAGCCGTGACCGGCTTATGGATTACCTAACTACACTGGCTCGGGGGCAGGAAACCATACACACCGGAGCCGAAATATTGGGTATTCATCTGGAAGGCCCCTATCTGGCACGGGAATACAAGGGAGCCATGCCGGAAGCACTGCTGCAAAAGCCCTCACTGGATGATTTGGCAACCTATCAACGGGTATCCTCCGGGGCGCTGCGGTTAATGACTGTTTCCCCGGAGGTAGAGGGCGCGCTGGAGTTTATCTCAGCCGCTACCCGGGTGGGGGTACGTATTTCCATTGGTCACAGCGGCGCTGACTATGACGTGGCTTGGGCGGCCATTCACCGTGGCGCTGCCAGCAGCACCCATACCTTTAATGGTATGAAGCTTCCGCACCAACACTTCCCTGCCATTGGGGGTGCGGTACTGGAAAGCGACATCTATGCCGAGGTCATCTGCGACGGCCGTCATCTGCACCCCGGCATGGTACGTATCCTCCTAAAGACAAAAAGCTGGGAACGTATTATTGCTGTCACTGACAGCATTAGCGCCAGCGGTTTGGGCGACGGTGCTTATATGTTGGGGGTAAACCCCATTGTGGTCAAGGACGGTGACGCCCGATTGGCGGATGGCAGCTCCCGGGCAGGCAGTACCCTTACTGCCGACCAGGCATTCCGCAATCTGCTGGCCTATACAGGAGAATCCCCCGCAAAGGTCAGCTGGCTGCTGTCCCGCAACCCAGCTCGGATGCTGGGACTGGATAACAAAAAGGGAACCCTTTCCGTAGGCAAGGATGCCGATTTAATCATTATGACTCGGGATTACCAGATGGTCGCAACCTTTGTAGAAGGCCAAAAACGTTTTTGAAATGAGGAGTTATGAATATGAGTAAGAAGAATAGCCAGATTACCTATCAGGAAATTTACCTACAGTCCCAATCCTTTGGAGCAATTAATGAAACACTTCCTCAAATATATGCAGTACTGGATGCTGCCTTTGCAGACAAAACTGCGTATGACGAGCTGATTTTTACCGGCTGCGGCACTTCACTGTATCTGGCGCAGACCGCCGCACACCTTTTTTCCACCTGTTGTGACATCCCTGCAAAAGCAGTGCCCTGCTCCGAACTGTACTTTTTCCCCGAGACCTTTGTCCGGAACCGAAAGGTGCTAGTTCTGCCCATCACCCGTAAAAGCTATACCACCGAGGTACGGATGGCTATTGACAAAGTGCGCACTTTCCCAGGGGTAAAGACACTGGCTATCACCTGCGACAAGGACAGCGCCGCATACAACGACTACATGCTCCTTTCCCCCGAGACTGCCGAGGACAGCGTTATCATGACCCGTTCCTTTACCAGTATGGTTTATCTGGCAACGGTTATGGCGCTATACCTGGGTGGCAAAAAAGAGCAGGTGGAGGCAATGGCAAAGGTTTACGTGGCACTTTCCGACCGCCTGCTAAAGGAAACTGATGCTGTAGCAAAGAAACTGGTGTCCGAGCATGGTCATCTGAATCTGTTTATCTCTTTGGGGCAGGGTGTCAACTATGGCATTGCCTGTGAGTGCATGAATAAGATGAAAGAGATGGGGCTTACCAACTCCGAGGCTTACTACAGCCTAGAGTACCGTCACGGGCCCATGAGCCTGGTGGATAAGGACACACTGATTATTCTACTGGGTAACGACCAAACCGTTAGCCATGACGCAGCCCTGCTGACCCAGATGAGATCCTTTGGTGCGGTAACGCTGGCCATTGGTGACGGTGTAACAAATTCTATGGCGGATGCGGACTATCATCTGGAACTGGGCGGCGGCCTTAATACCCTGCAATATGCAGCGGTTATCGGATATATTGGGCAGTTTATGGGGTACTACATTGCCGAGGCAAAGGGCATTGACGCTGACAGCCCCCGCCACTTGAGCCAGGCTATTGTACTGGAAAAGTAAACAGGTCATTTGAGGAATGCCGGATTTGGTATCAGCGCAGAATGCTCATACGATAATACGGAACTGCGGGAGTGGCATGAGGCTCTTTTCGGTGCTTTATGTGAGCCGATTCAAGAATACCTGAATGGACACAATAAAAAGCAGAGGGCACGGCTGATTGTCGTGCCCTCTGTCATAGGGGAATACTGTTATGCCTTTCCGTGGGACCCCGCAAGCCGAATAATATTTTTTACATCCTCTTCCAAAGACTTGCTGGCAAACTGGCTCAGCTTCCAGGAGTGCCCCTGATGATCAAGCGTCTTGAGACCCTCTTCGTAATGCTGAACATATCGGTAGCGGATTTCCGTGCCAAAGTTAATCTTGGCAACACCGAGACCAATGGCCTCCTTGATAATATCCTCACTCATGCCGGTACAGCCGTGAAGCACCAAGGGAATATCGGTAAATTTGCGTACCTCCCGCAAGACATCCAGTCGGATGTCAGGCTTGCCCTTATAGTAGCCGTGGGCATTTCCAATGCCGATGGCAAGTGCATCGGGATGGCAAAGCTCCAAAAACTGACGTACCTGTTCCGGATTTGCCACATTTTTATTTTCCTGCACTGCACCGTTATCAAGCCGTTGCAGCTCCCCTATTTCAGCCTCTACGGGTACACCGAAGCAGTTGGCAACTTTAACAACACTTTCGGTTAGCGCAGCATTGTCCTCCACAGGCTGGGTGGAACCGTCAATCATAACAGAGGTAAAACCCAGTTTCAGCGCCTCCATGCAGATATCAAAGCTGTCCCCATGATCCAGATGAATAGAAACCGGAACCGAGACCTTTTCCGCACACCATTTGGCTACCTGCACAAACCAGTCGTTTCCGGAGTAGGCCCCAGTGGAAACATAGTGGGCCAGAATAATGGGAGATTGCAACTCCTCGGCGGCTTTACAGATTGCCATGATGATGTCGTAATTACCACCCTGGGTGTTAATGGCAGGAATGGCATATCCTCCTTTGGAGGCCCGGGTCAGTTGTTCCATGTTTGAAGTAAGCATTGTTGTCGTAGTCCTTTCATGTGTATCACTTATATAAACTCGTGTGTATGCAACCCTAAGTATAGAATTTGTTTGTTCCAAAGTCAATCCATTTTTTAATATTTGGGTTAACAGCAGTAATCTTACAACAATTTTAACTTAGGGCTGACAGTAATTCTCTAAAATAAATTCTTGTTGACTGTTTTAAAAAAGCGTCTATAATAGAACATATACACACGAGTGTTATAGGAGGTGTAGCAACTATGGCAGAGCAAAGCAACGCAACCCGCAAGGATGTGGCAAAGCTGGCGGGAGTATCTGAAACCATTGTATCCTATGTGCTCAACAACAACCGCTATGTTGCCGAGGAAAAGCGTGAGCGGGTTCTTCATGCGGTGAAAGAACTTCATTACCGGCCCAACAGCATTGCACGGGCACTGAAGGGCAAACGCAGTAACCATCTGCTCTTCATAGCCGACCAGATTTCCAATGAACACTTTGGCATTCTGGTGGAGGAGATGGACAAGATTGCCTACGACCAAGGCTACCTGATTTCCCTAATGGCCAACCGCAACAGTAAGGACTTTGTGTCCCAGGTCATCAGCCGACAGCCGGATGGAATCATTGTCAGCTCGGTATCCTTTCAGGAGCAGTATTTACAAATGCTGGTGGATTCGGGAATTCCGGTGGTGCTCATCAGCAATCGGGTTTACGACCATCTTGACCCACGGGTTGGCACGGTCTGGCCGGGTGTTATGGAGGGCGTATGCGCAGGTGTGCAGCTGCTGATTGCAAAGGGCAGGCAGAACATCATCTACATAGACCGTATCAGCGCGCATGGGAATTTTGGCAGTATGAGCGACCTACGCTACCGTGGGTTCTGCGAACAGATGCAAAAAAGCGGACTTCCTTTTTCCAGAGACAGTATATTTTCCGGTTATTCCAGCGAGGAGGAGATATCCCGTGCGCTGGTTCACCGAATTCGCAGCGGTGCAAAAATTGACGGCATCATTGCTCGTAACGACAACCTGGCTTCGGTGGCAATGATGGCTATTAAGGAATGTGGCCTGCGTATTCCCGAGGATATTTCGGTCGTTGGATTTGACAACTCTCGTATCAGTAAGATTACAACACCCAAGCTGACCACCGTACAGATTGACCGGAACGGCATGGCGCGCGGCATCATAGGCATGATGAACAGTATGCTGGCTGGGGCGGCCCCGGATACCGTTAAGTTGGAAACAACGCTAATCGAGCGTGAAACGACATAATATTGAATATAGAAGGGGAAAAACATGAAGAACAAACTGAATGTTGGATTTATCACTACCGTATCAGGTCGTTGGCCCCGCGAGCTTCCCAATAAGCGCCTAAAGGAATATGGTGAGTGGCTGTCCGCTACACTGCCTGAAGTAAACCTAATTAAGTTTGATTCCATTATAGACTCCGGCGAACGTATTGAAATGGCTATCGATAGCCTTAAAAAGCAGGACGTAGACCTGGTTGTTATACTGTACGGTGCCTTTACCGGAGACGATGTTTGTACTGCCATTGCCGACCGACTACATGTTCCTATGATTATGTGGGCACCTCATGAGCCCGAACTGGGCGGCGGAAGGCTGCTGGCCAATGCACTGGTTGCACTGACCATGAACAGCGCTTCGCTACACCGCTTGGGGCATAAATCCTACCCCATCTACGGTGATAAGGAGGAGGCGGAGGTTGAGAGCCGCATTAAATCTCTGGTAACTGCCTACAGTGTCATTAAGAGTATGAAACAGACCCTGTTTGGACTGTTCGGCTACCGTCCAACCGCCTTCTACAACTGTGCTTTTGACGAGGGACTCATTCGCCGCACCTTTGGTATCCGTATTGAAGAAACCGACCTAAAGGTGGTATTCGACCGGATGGCAGAGTTGGAAGCTAAGTTGGTACTAACTGATAGGGACTTTGTCAAAGAGACCTTTCACCTGCTGGAAACACTTCCCGAGCTACATTACGACAACCATACCCGGCTTTATTTATCGCTGAAGGAGCTAATGGCTAAACAGGGCTACGACTTTGCTACCATTAAATGCTGGCCGGAAATGGGAGATTTGCGCACCACCCCCTGCGCTGTACTTGGGCGATTGGCAGATGACGGCGTACATATCGGCTGTGAGGGAGACGTGGATGCGGCTCTTGCTATGGTGGCTCAGAACTACATCACCGGAAAACCCACCTTTATTACCGACCTCATTGACATTAATGAAGAGAGCAACTACATGACCTTCTGGCACTGTGGCAACGCAGCTCCCTCCTTGCACAACACACAGTATGATACCGTCATGGGAAATCATCCCTTGGCCGGACAGGGCACAGCGTTCCACACCACCCTGAAAGAGGGTCCGGTGACAGTAGCACGTTTCTGCAACATTGGAGGGGTCTATAAACTGTTGTTAATTCGGGGCACTGCTATCAAAACCGACCTCTACACCCCCGGCAGTATGGTAAATATTCAGACCAATACTCCTGTCAAAGAAATCATCTACGGCATGATTGAACGCGGCGTTCCTCACCACTACAGCATTGTTTGGGAGGATGTAGCTGACATAATGATTACAATTGCTAAGATTCTCGGTATAGAAGTGATTGCGTATTAAGGGAGTGTAGATACCATGAATAAAGATAAAATAGCAATCGCTTTGGAGTCTGTTGAGGGCCGTGCCCTGCTTGGCATTGACGGTATGATTGACGAGGTTTGGGAGGTTATTGACCGGCGTATGGGGCCGGGGGAATATACCATGATGACCAAGATGATGGACTTTGGCACAGCCATTACCGGGCGTGGAACCGGAGGCCTTGCCAAGGAGCGGCTGTTCAAGCGGCGGGCCAGCGGTGGCTTTACCTGCAATACCGGGCGTGCCGTTGCTACCCTGGGGCTGGATACCACTATGTTGGGAATGTTCGGACAGGGCAATCCCGACCCCGCCTTTGGGGAATTTGCAGGGCTCAGCAGGTTGGTTTCGGTAGGGGAGCCTGCACGGCTCCACATACTGGAGTTTGCCGATGGCAAAATCATGATGCCCAACCTGGATGAGCTCATAAACCTGACATGGGACACACTGGTGCAAAAGTTAGGGGAAGCACAGCTTCTGGAGCTCTGTAATGCTGATATTCTGGGCGTTGGCTACTGGTCCAATATGTATGACTTCGATACCATCATGACAAATCTGGTGGCATACTGCCGCAAGGGTGGTATAACCAAACGGATTTTTCACGACTTTGCCAACCTAAATAAGCGTACCCCTCAGGCGCTTACCGAAGCACTGAAAACACTGGCACGGCTTAACCCTCATATGCCCCAGACCCTAAGCCTTAATGAACACGAGGGTGGAATTTTGGCACGCCAGCTTGGAATAGCCTATCCTGAAGCAGCTAACAGGAAAGATACCGCAGAGCAGGTACTGGCTGCTGCCATTGCCATCCGTGCAAGTACCGGGCTGGATGAGGTGATTATCCATACCTCCCACTATGCAGTTCTGGCAACTGCCACACAGGGGGCAGCCACAGTAGCACAGAACTACTGCGAAAAACCTGTAAAGACAACCGGTGCCGGTGACACCTTTAACGGTGGCTATATGGTAGCGGCGTTGACCGAACTGCCCCCCACCCAGCGTTTAACCGTTGCAAACATGGTCACCCTGTACTATGTTACCAATGGCACACCCCCTACCCGGGAACAGTTGGTGGAAATGCTGCGCAGCAGCACCATATAAAAGCAATCTAAAACAGAAAGGCCGGTATCTAACTATGAAATTTATCTTCCTAAACCT
>JAVXNK010000006.1:0-53307 GCA_036645835.1 Angelakisella sp.
AATCGTGTGTGGACTAATACTCCACCGAGGGTTCGAATCCCTCTCTGTCCGCCAAAAAACCGCTTAACATGGGCTTTTAGCTCAAGTTAGGCGGTTTTCTTTTTGTATGTGCTTTTTACGAATAATAGCCATTTGTTAACAGCTTGCTAACATACTATTTTTGCAGGAGATTTTCTATCACCAAAACAGTATGTTCTTGCATTAATGTTACAAAAAATGCATCTCTTTTTTATTCTTAATTTTCATGCTATACTTAAGAAAAACATAAATTTATTATAATAAGTAAAACTTATCATTATGGAGGTAAGAATGACGTTACAAAAAACTAGGTGGCTTCCAACCCTAAGCAGAGAATGGCTCAAAGGACTAGCTATGCTATTCATGGTATTTGATCATGCATATATGACCGTGGTAAATGTTGCCGGGTATCAGTGGATGACACAAATAGGAAGGATTGCATTCCCCATTTTTGCTTTTCAAATTGCCGAGGGATATGCCCACACATCAAGCAAAAACAAGTACCTGCTGAATATGCTTATTTTCGCTCTAATTTCTGAAATACCATATAACCTAATGATGGGAGGAGAGGTAATTGGTCCTTTCCATCAAAATGTTATGTTTACATTTCTAATTGCCTTAGTCTTTTTAAAGTTTATTGATAAGATACTTTTACTGAATATCCATTGGGCTATAAAAGCTGTTTTCATTAGTGGGATTTGTACACTGAGCATTGTGGTTGGGACGCTTACATTTGTGGACTATTCGGGTTTTGGTGTGCTTACTGTGCTAATATTCTACATAGCCAAGCTAATGCCCAAACAGTATATGACGATTACCATTCAGGTTCTTGGTTTATGGATGATAAATTATATCTTTCTTGGTGGTAAAGTTATTATTCTACCAGGCGGGTACGAATTCCCTGAGCAGGCATTTGCACTTTTAAGTCTATTATTTATATGGATGTACAGCGGTAAAAAATCATTAAAAGGAAAGGCTGAAATAGGGTTTAAGTATTTTGCTTACCTATTCTACCCAGCACATATTTTAGCATTAAGCCTAATTTCATTGTATCTATTATAGTTTCAAACAGCAGCTAAAACCTTATGCCAAATTGCAAAAAAGGAACCTCCCCTCAGACAAGATTTTATCCAGTCTGGAAGGAGGTTCCCTTTCTATTTACACGGCAGCCAAGACGCTCTACCAAAGTGTTTTGGAAGAATTTTATTTTTTTACCCCTTTGCCACTTCCATCTCAAATAAATATAATGAGCCGTCTTCAAGGCTTTCACCAATACCGCAGAACTGCTCCATTCCGGATGCATCTGTGTACGATACCCCAAGGATTGGGAAATCGGGCATAAAGAATTGTAGTACCAAAGGTTGATCAGGTGCTATCTCCGGAATACTAAACAAATCTTCTGTGGCAGCATACTTATCTGTGTCAGCATTGTACTGAATACTGCGAACTGTAACGTTGCTTAAGGTTTCTGTGGGAACAACCAGAATGCTGGGGCCATCTTCGTTTAAAACAAACTTAGCTACATCCTTATATTTTCCCAGTTGCTCCTGCTCTGCAAAGTTAACAGTAATTTTAATTGGACCGGACTGTCTTGCGTATTCGGCATCTTGGGCGGCAACATTGTACTTGTAGGTTTTCACCCCATTTTCGGCGGGAACGCAAATCTCATTGCTATCGTTCACATAGGCATTTTTGTAGCCTAAAATATAGTTTGTAGGATAGAAAATAAATTCTGAATCTGTGACTACCCGAAAGACAAAAAGTGATAGCTTATCACTTTTATTGCCGCAAGCGATGATAACTTCTTTCATTCCATCCTTATTAAAGTCATAGCAGGATATCTGATAGGTGTCCGATACAATTGCCTCGTCGTTATCAAACACATCCGGGCTAATATAGTTTACAGCTAGGTTGATGGCTTGGGAATTGTAAATGGCATATAGCTTGGTACCATTGGGATTATCCCTGGAGATATGAAAATCCATATTTATATTATCAGAGATTTTAACACTCATGTCGGCTTCCTTGCCATCCAGTATTTCCTGACCTGTTAATGCAATGGCGTCCATCTCTTTTGCTTCAAAGAGTTGCTCCTTTGCTTCATTGGGTTTCTCTTGCTCACTTGCCTGTGCCGGTGAAGACGAAGATATGACCGGCTGTTCACTGGGTGCCGGTTCGCTTGTGCATCCCACCAAAAAACAAGTAATTATAATGACTGCCAAATATCCAAAGTATCTTTTCAAGTGCAAACCTCCTCATGGTATTTCATAGCGTTGCCTTCTCACTAATCAAGAAAACAGGTTTAATCTTGGGGTTTAGCGCCGGGCTTTTTCTTCTTTATCATTACAGCAGAAACTACAAACGGTACAGCAACAACCGTCACCAGCACAACCCATATGGCGGTGGAATTTGCACTTTGGCTGCTGCCGGACAGAACTGCCTTTGCATCAAATGGTGACACTGTAAATTCAAACGACTTCTCTGCACCGTCAATGGTAACCACACCGGAAATAACTGCTTCCCCATCGGCAACACCGGTTATAACACCGTTTTCATCAACCTTGGCAATTTCAGCATTGGATGACCTGCACTGTAATGTATACGTTAGCTTACCCGGAACAGTAACAACAACTTGGGTGGTCGCTCCTATTGGGATAGCGTCATCCTTTGGAGCAATAGACACATACGGCACGTCGACATAGTTTGACGTTGCATCCTTTGCATCTGCATTAAGTTCATCTGTTGTTGTGCCAAAAAAAGACTCACCCTCCGCTAAATAAGTTGCATCCAGCATAGGCTGTGCCGTGCCCCAAATAAGGATCGGTGTGTCAGTATCAACACGATACACTGCACTCATATCCTTTGCAACATAAAATTCTGCAAGCAGCGCCTTGGTGTCAACAAAGTTGGCCTTTATATCATAAAACCAGCCATCCACTGTTTCCTCTGACTTTGAAAGCTTGTATTCTCCGTTGTTGTGATTTAAGCTTGTTGCGGCTGTTGGCAATTGTTCCAGTATCTCCTTGGCGGCTTCTTCTGTCACCTCAATATGGTTATCCAGGAACCCATATTCCCCACTTACATCAATGGGCAATTTTCCGGTTTGTTTAACCGATACCCCACCTTTGGTTAAATCAAAGGTTATTTTAACGTCTCCTGTCTTGGGATCATCATATATACCCGTTCCCTTGTCATCTAGGTAAAATGCACCCGCAAGGCGGAAATTGTTTGAGCTATTCTCTTGCTCACTGCCTTCCATCATAAAAAACTCAAACATGACCACATCATTGTCCAGGTACATCAGTGATAGGACACCACTGTTATATTGGCTGTTATCATCCTTACCATAGATGCCCTTCACCTTGTACCAGTCCTCTGTGGTTAAGGCATAGGCAGATATATTGGACAGCAGCAGAGCCAGTATCATGAAAAGAGGCAGTATTGTTCTTTTAAATAGCTTCATATTTTATCCCTCCGCCAGATTCACTTCAAAGTATATCTGCTTAGGAGTTTGGCCATCTGCCCAATATTTGAGGATGTACGTGTCACTTTGAACCATAATCCCTCCATTAACTGGGTAGTAGTCCCAGGTAAAGTAGCATCTCCCGTTCACGTACTTTACTAACAAGTTTCGCTTTGTCAAAAGATTTCCATATTGGTCATAAATTTGAAAGTTCATTTTTTTGTTATTGGCATTAAAATAATTAAACTGAAAAAATTGTATCAAATCACCATCGTTGGAGTAGGTTTGATAGGTCTCTACAAATTCCAACTTTGCATTAGGCCCTTTATGGGTTATTTTAAGCTTTCTTGTAAATTGCTTTTCACCTAATCCATAGTAAGATGCATAAATATATTTAACATTTAAATAGTACACTCCAGGTTTAACGCCTGCAAACGAGCGCTTGTAGGTGATAGTGGTTCCCGCTTCAACCAGCAATGAGGTAAAGCTGTCTACAACGTTATTGCTTGCATCGGTCAGATTAGCCGATACACTTCCGCCAGCTCCTAAATATACCGGCATAACAAACTGCCCATCGCTATTGTAGGTGCTTTTAAAAACAACTATTTGCTCTGGTGTCAGTCCTGTCGCCTGCGCTATCACTATAAAGCTTACGCTTACAGTCAAAAGCAACATCACCAACACTCTCATTACAAATTTTCTCATTATGCTCACCTTTCTGAAACTTAGGCTATGGCTCTTTATGATATTCAGCTATTTTGCCCGCTCAAAGTAAGGCAGAGGGTCAATCTGTGCAGCAATGCAGGCTTTTTCGAACACGTTGGCTTGGTCAGAATCCCGCTGCAATTCCTGTTTGATGCCGGCTGCCAAATCTTCTGCCGTTCGTTCATAAGCATTACCACTTGCTACCCACACGCTGATAATATCATTTGCAATTTTAATTTTCCCCTGCTCATCTGTGCCATTCCAATCAAACACATCATAATTTACAGTCTTTGCAAACATCTCATCGGAAACCACTGCGGCAGGTGCAGCTGGGTCGGGTTCTTTGTCGGGTTCTTTGTCCAGCTCTTGGTCAGCTGCTACTGCGGTGCTCTGCTGTAAGGCCTCCGAAGGAGGGGTGGAAACACTAGTATCCTCACCAAATATCATAACAACGGCAAACAGGATAACAAATATTACAGCTGTGGTAATCAGGACCGTTTTAAGCGTTTTATTCATAAATACCTATCCCCTACTAAAATTTCATTGCGACATCAGCTTTTTTTGCGTCTTCTGCTGCAAAAAAGTCGTGTTTTTTCAGGTGCATTGCCTTAGATACCAGGCTGTTCGGGAAGGTAACCATCAGCTGATTAAACAAAGAAACGTTTGCGTTGTAAAGCCGCCTTGCTGCCTGCAGGTGTTCCTCCACATCAGCGGAGGTTACCTGAAGCTGCTTAAAGTTATCACTGGACCTAAGCTCGGGATAGCTTTCCGCAATCAGACTAACCTTGCCATACATATTATCAAGCTGTTCACTGACATTATTTTTTTCGGATACGGTCATGCCTTTTCTCAGGTTTACTATCTTTTCAAATGTCTCCACCTCGTGTTTTGCATACGCCTTTGTTATATCAAGCAGCTTTGTCAACGTATCATACCGTTTGGTTAGTGCAACATCTATACCCGAGCTTGCTTCCTCTATCTTTACAAGAAGCTGCCTAAACTTATTACTTGCTAATATCCACCAAATAAGCGGGATAAGGACTACTGCCAATACGATTATATATAACATACTACGTTCTCCTTCTTACAGTTCAGTTTTAGTTGGATGCGGCTACGAGGGTGTTGTTTTCAAGGCTCATGAGGTCAATAAAATCGGTAATGACCTTTATGTCCTTTAACACCAGTTCTTTCTCCTGCCAAATGGTACGATTTGATAGCATCTTGGGCTCCAACGAGTCACTTTTACTGCTGATGGCCACCAACATTTTTTTATCCCGAAAGCACAGTGCTATCTTTCCCTGATACTGATTGGACAGCATGGTGATTGCTTCTACAATCTGTGGGGTTAAAATATAGAATGCTGTTTGTGCATCGTCGCAGAATGCGTTAAAGCTGTTATTAAACTTTTCGGACTCCATGAACACCTGCTGCTCCTTATGGTTTATAAGCTTATTTTTCAGTGCACCCATCACACTCTGATTGTTGCCCTCCGGGTTAAAGCTTTTTCCCAAAACCTTAACGGGGGTCTCTGTTGGCTTTAGAAAATCAAAAACAAGGAATCTGCCCATAAAACATGTGCTTGTAACCTCATTTGGTATACCGTCTTTTCCGACTATTTTGCTCCTGTCTGTTATCACTACATCTGCCTGTTTAAACTTTACCTTGCCGTACTTTGCAACTATTAAATCGTTACTTACAAATTCATCCTTTAGCTCAATAATGTCCGACGCCTTTACTTCGTCCAAGCTTATGCCTTGCTCGGGTTCATAGTAGATTTCTGTAAATATTCCATCCAGGCTTGCCTTTACGATGTTGTCCTTAAAGGCTTTTTTGTATTTGTCCATTGCAGGCTTCGTAACCAGGAGGAAAAGAACGACGGCTACCACTATCAGGCCAATGCCTACTACCGATACTCCAAAAAAGCTTCCAAGGATGCCGATGGCAATCGTGATTCCCAGTAAAAGTTTTGCCTTTTTTCTTAGTTTCTCTAGTTCCAGTAGCGTTATCAACAAATCATCCCCATTTCTATTTTGTTCGGTCAATCAGTAAAAGGTCCATAAAGTCATCTGCGGTAATGGTTATGAGTTCCTTATTATCGATTCCAAAAATCAGTATGTCTCCATCTGTACGTACGCTTTCAAAAATCTCCCTATCCTGCAATCTTCCATAACGTACCGAACGAAGACGACTGGTGAAATCAAATAATATTTCTGTTCCTGTTTCCATTTCAATTTTTAGTTGATAGTTTGGTAGCGGTGTTACGCTATGAAAAACCGGTCGATAAAAATATTTTTCCAAGCTGTCTCAGACCCCCTTCGCAAAAGCAAAAGAAAAGAACTACCATATTAAACATATCGTAGTTCTTGTAGGAAATATATTCCCCATCGGGTAATTATTTGAGTGTAGCGGCTTCAAGCTGTACCCTGGAGTGGATACCTAATTTTTTAAATATTTTCTTTAGTGTCATCTTAACAGTTTCGGGTGAGACAAACAGCAGTGCACCTATTTCCTTATTGGTCTTTCCGTTTTGGGCCAGTAGTGCAATCTCCTTTTCTCGGGGGGTCAATCCGGAATCTCTGCACAGTATCTCTCTGTTAATCTTTTCTACACCTGTGTTTTGCCTATGTGCTATTCTATGTATTTTTTCAATTGTATGTCCATATTGGGCTATGCACACAGCATCCAGAAAGCCGCCCAGAAGCTTTGCATTTTCAGCAAACGGCAGATATACCTTATCGGGCAGAGCAAGCTCCAAAGCTGTTGTAAGCTGTTTTGCTGCCTTCTCCCTCTGGTTGGAGCGCAGCAAAGCAATGGACAGATAGATGAGCTGATAAACCTTTGCCAGTAAAAGATGCTGCTCCTCTGCTCGCCCTATTAAAAGCTCGGAAACACCTATCAGCTTGGCATACTGCTCACTTGCAATGAGATAACCCGCATAAACAATCTGCCCAAAGGGAACAGCCACACTGTACAAAAGCCTTTCAAACTCCAGTGACTCTAGCAGCCAGCTTTCAATTGCATCTGTACTATCAAGCTGAACAAATACAAACCCCTTCACTAAGGCCTGGGTATACCTTGACCGTAATAAATATCCTGTCAGGGTACGCTTATCAATATTTGCAATAACACTTTCAAACAAAGAGGTATCTCCCCGAAGAATGGCAATCCTAAGCAGGCACATCTCTGCACAAAAGCAGATGCTGCTTTGGTCTTTCATATCTGCAAGATATAAGGCTTTGTGACAGAGCACCTCTGCTTCCACGTCGTCGCCGGCATAAAGAAGAGCTTCCGCTTTCATTACAATCTCTGCGCCCATGCCATGATCGTTTGTTACCTTATGGTAGTATGGCATACATTCATCTATGCATAACAGCTCCTGCTGCAAAGCCCCGCTTTCCCTCCAAAAAAGATATAAAACAGAAGGAGCATCCATTGTCCACCCATCGGTAAAGGTCAGTATCCTTGCGGCACCGCCTAACAGCCCATATGCTCTCCTCTGCTCTTTACTCATCTGCTCTATGTCATTAAACTTTACCATGGACATCATCAGTGCAAATTCACCGGATAACCACTCATATTCTCCTTCACACAGGCGGTCATTGTCCTCTGTCAGTATTTCCGAAAGTACGCCGCGCAGTTCCCCAAACAGCTCGTATTTGCCAAGCAGAAACATTTCAAACGCAAATACAAGCAGGCACTTTGGATAGTTGATCAGCACTGTTCTAGGGCATTTTTTCAGTATATTTGAAACAAACACATCACTGCCCATGCCCACCCATTCATCCATCTCATTGCATTTAAAGGGCAATGAAAGCAACCGGTCAAAATCCCCTATCTCATAGTAGCACTGGGCAGCATTGTAGTTTTGTGAAACTGCTGCGTAGGCAGCCCCGGCCCTAAGATAGATGCACCTTGCGTACTCTGTCGCCTTTCTCTGTTCCAACCGTTTTATAAGGTAGTCATGCAATAAGCTGTGAAAAAAATAGGAATGGGAGTTCATATCAAACCGAATGAAATCGTTATGTATCAGCAGGTTATTGGCATACTCAGGCAATGTATCGGTATTTAGCATAATCATTGCCTGCCTTAGGGTAAATCGGTCAAACAGTGAGAGGGAAAGCAAAAAGTCCTGCTCCTCCACACTCATTCGGTTCCAGATAGCTGTTTCCAGCAGTCCCTCAATGCCTACGGCATCCCCAAAGCATCCTTTACTCTGGTAGTTTTTTTTCTGTAGAGAAAGTGCTGCTATCCACCCCTCTGTGCTCTGCCAGATATGATCCAGCTCGTCACAGGAAAGCCTAATGCCCGATTGTTTAAAAAAGCAATTGGTATCTTCTTTTGAAAAAAAGAAATAAGAACGATCAATCAAGAGCTTTTGAGAATTGTATACCGTACTGGAAGTCATCTTCTTTTTTTGGGGCTGGGTGATAATTACAATGTGAAAATTGCAATTAAAGTCGCTTAAGAAAGCATTACTAAGCATATCTAAATATGCATTACGAATTAACTGATAATTATCAATTACCAGCACAGTCTGTTCCTCACAGTGTATTCCCCGCATGAGCGCTATCATATCATAAAGCGTATCCTTAGACGGTAAGCCCATGCTTTTCATTTTTCTAAAGGTACTTTCGTCAACAGAATCCAGCAGGCTGCAAATGCAGTCCCACGCCTTGTATGCAGGTTCACCAAGGCAGGTATACCAGTAAATATTTATTGCCTGATAAGGGGGTTCTTCCAAATGTTCCTTTACAGCAGTGGTTTTCCCAAAACCCGACGGTGCTTCTACCAATGTCAATGGATAGTTCAGTATCTGTGCAAGCTGTCCTTTTAGCAATTTGGGGAAGTAATAGTTCCTGCCTTGTTTATTCATTTGCAAACAACTCGCCCCTCTCGTTTATGGGTATACCTTGGTGGTGAAGATATGGGTTATCCCTCTGCGCTTAACAGTTTCATTGCAAGCATGCCTAATTGACTTTGTATTTATTTCCATATTACACCATTTAATTACAGTTTCCAAGAGATAATTTAAATTTGTTTAGGGGGTAGCTATTACCACAAAAGCCCCTTTGTTCCATGCCTTACTGTGGGTATTTTTATAAAAATACGCCCCCAAAACCTTACCCATAGGACGGTGCTTTTTATAGCAGCATAGTAGGATACCATATTTTTTCTACCCATTCTCTCCTCATTCTCGTCAAATGTGTTGCTTGATTTTGCCCTATGTTTTTGCTATAGTTAAAGAGCAATCTACCGACGCATCTTAAAGAAATGAGGAATATGAATGAAGCATGTTTATGAAGGCAAGACCAAGACCGTTTACCAACTGGATGATGGTACCTACCTCCTGAAATTCAAGGATGACGTAACCGGAGAAAACGGAAAATTTGACCCCGGAGCCAATACAGTGGGACTTTCCATTGCTGGCATGGGCAAAAACTGTGTCCGACTCACCGAATTTTTCTTTAGTAAGATTGAAGAAGCCGGTATCCCTACTCATTTTATTAGCGCCGATGTAGAAAATTCCACCATGATTGTAAAACCTGCCACTGCCTTCGGTAAAGGCATTGAAGTTATCTGCCGCTTCCGTGCCGTAGGTAGCTTTATGAGAAGATATGGCGACTACGCCAAGGATGGACAGGTACTGGATGCCTTCGTAGAGGTTACCCTGAAGGATAACGAGCGCGAAGACCCCCCCATCACCAAGGACGCCCTGGACATGCTGGGCATACTTACTGCCGACGAGTACGAGTCGCTCAAGGCACTCACCAAAAGAATCAGCGGCATTGTGAAAGATGAGCTGGCTAAAAAGGGTGTTGAGCTCTACGATATCAAGCTGGAGTTTGGCCGGGTAAACGGTCAGGTAGCTTTGATAGACGAAATCTCCGGTGGCAACATGAGAGCCTACAAGGATGGCAAGATTATTGATCCTATGGATCTCCCCACTATTATTTTTGGTTAAGGAAGTACTGAGCTTCCTTATATGCAGCAAGGCTGCCGACTGTCACTGGGACAGTCGGCAGCCTATTTTTACGTACAATTATTTCATTTTAAGCTTTGAACGGTATTCACTTTCCAAGCAAACCTCTTCAAAGGTGCTCATATTGTTCATAACTGCCAGAGCACTGTCCAGTATGCCCATAGCCAGAGGACAGCCTGTCCCCTCCCCCAGCCGCATGCCCAGTGTCAGTATAGGTACCAGCCCCAGCCGCTGTGCTGCAAGGCTGTAGGCAGGCTCCTCCGAGGCATGGGAAGCTATCATATAGTCCTTTGCCAGCGGGCACAGGGCAGCTGCCAACAGTGCTGCCGCTATGGAGATAACTCCGTCGATGACCACAGGTAGGCGATAGTAAGCGGCACCCAGATACAGTCCTACCATGGCGGCAATATCCAAACCACCCACCTTGGAGAGGATGTCCAGCGGGTCATCCATAGGGGGAGTATGCAGTGACAGGGCACGGGCTATTACCTCTTTTTTTCGTGCAAAGGCCTCGTCGGTAAGCCCTGCTCCCCTGCCTACCATGGCCTCTACATCATGGCTGCCCAGCGCCGCCATAACCACTGCCGCTGCGGTGGTGGTGTTGCCCATACCCACTTCGCCGCCGGCAATGACATGATACCCCTGTTCCTTGGCCTGCCCGGCATAGCGTATGCCCACCTCTATGGCCTGTATGGCTGTCTCCCTTGGCATGGCAGGCTCGGCACAGAGGTTGCGGGTACCATCCATCAGGTGTTCATTCAGGATGCCCGTATAGTTCAGCTCCCCCAGCACACCCATATCCACTATGCGAAGGTCCACGCCGTTCTGGCGACAAAGCACATTAATGGCGCAGTTCATGTCCCCTCCGTAGAGGCTCATAAGCAGGTTGGTAAAGCTTTGGGGGGAGCCGGAAATACCCTCCGCATAAACTCCGTTGTCACCGCCAAAAAGGTACAGTATCCTGCGGGTAGCACTGTTCTTCACCTGTCCGGTTATGCCCGCTATACGAATACTCATCTCCTCCAGCTGCCCTAGGCTACCCATAGGCTTTACTAGCTGGTTCTGCCGTTCCCGAGCCTGCTCCATGGCAGTCGTGTCAAGTGGTTTTATGCCCTCTACAGTCTCCCAAAGGTTCATCAGTACTCTATCCCCTTTCGCAGCTTTACACCCTTATCAAAGGGATGCTTTACCTTTTTCATTTCCGTAACGTAATCGGCCAGCTCCAACAGTTCCTCGGAGGGGTTGCGTCCTGTCAGGACAATCTCCACATTCCCCCGCTGTCCCTGCTCTCTTAGGAGCCGCAACACTGCCTCCCTGTCCACCAGCTGTGCCGCCAACGCCCCAACCAGCTCATCCAATACAAGCATGGTTTTATGGTCGCCGCAGTGGGATGCTGCCCGTGCCAGAAGGTCATTATGTTTCTCCAGCACCTCTGTCTTCTGCTCGGGTGTCATCTGCCAGCTGAATACATCGGGAAGGTTGGCGGTCAGCAGCGTTACATTTGGCAGGGAGGATACTGCCGACACTTCGCCGGAGCTGCGTCCCTTTAAAAACTGAGCAATAACCACCTTGTAGCCTCCCTGTGAGGCCCGTGCCGCCAGCCCGAAGGCTGCGGTAGTCTTGCCTTTTCCATCTCCGCAATAAATCTGTACCATAGGATATCCCCCATCTTCTTATTTTCTGTCAGTATATGCCCACTACCCCCAAGGCCAGTAGTATCAGCTCTGCCAAGCAGAGGGAAAAGCCTACCAAGTCTCCGGTGAGGCCGCCGAAATTTTTCTTTGTAAAACGGTAATACCACCCATAGAAAAGGGCCAGTGCAGTCGCCATAATGATTGCCGTCCAGCCGCAGAGCACTGCTGCCAACCCAAACAAAGCAGCAAGCTCCGCCAGCAGCACCACCGTTACTCCGGTTTTCTGCGCACCCTCCCCAAAGAGGTACTTTAGCCCCGAGCTCTTAGCCGATGCCCAGTGTATGGTAATAAGCCCGCTGACTGCCCGGCTAATAGCAAAGAGCAACAGCAACGCTGCCCCGCCTGTGCCACTCTCAAATAGCTGGGCGTATAGCCCCAACACAGCCAGATGGTATACCACACAGTAGATGACACCAAAGGCTCCCACATGGGGGTCTTTTAAAATTTGCAGCCGCTTTTCGGTATCGCCGTAGCTGGCTATAGCATCGCCGCTATCCATTAGCCCATCTAGGTGGATACCTCCGGAAATGAGGGTGGGCAGTACCGCAGCTATGGCAGCATACAGCAGTATCGACAGGGACAGTGTGCTTGCAGTCAGGTACCACAGATACTCCACTGCGCCTATAACCAGCCCCACCAAGGGTAGAAAGATAAATACATACCGCATGCTGCCCTTCTCCATATGGTTTTTACTCATGGGCAGTACCGAGTACATAGAAAAACAAAGGGCCATGCTGCCCGCCAGTTCTCTTAGCATGGGGCAACCTCCGTCACGGGATGGGCAAAGATAGGCCCGTTGGTGACAAGGGTATGGTACTCCCCGTTTTCCCCGCAAACATCCACACCACATGCCGCCATCCTGTCCAGCAGGGCATGGGTCAGGGGTTGCCCCAGATAACCCTCTTGTAGGTTTGCATGGCGCACTACAATAATTTTAGCGGTGAAGCCGCTGTCGATAAATTCCCGCACCAGCTTTTCCCGGGGTTCCTGCCACAGGGGAAAATACGGGGTAATGCCAGCCTCCTGGCAGAGGTTGCAGCACCATTCCAAGTGCTCTTCTATGTCAATATCTCCAAAGACAGCAACCTCTGCACCCTCTTCACGGGCACGGATAAGCGCCTTTGCAAAGTTTGCCTTGTAGTCATCCCCCGAGGTTTTTATCAGCTCTATAGGGATACCCACCGCCTCCGATACCGCATGAAGCGTTTCAGCCGATACCCTGTGAAACCAAGACTGCCCCGCATCGGCAGGACAGGTGGTCAGCATCCGCATAGGCACCATACCATACTGTATGCAGCGGTAGATGGCCAGCATGCTGTCCTTGCCTCCTGAAAAGGAGGCCACAAAACGCTTGCCCTGCCGCTCATTTTCCTGTGTAAACGGGTTTGCTTTATACATTTCCCCTACTCCTTTGCCTGTTTGGTAGCTATCCCTCCATTGGGTCATAAAAGGTAGAACGCTTTAATTCCACTGACCATAGGAGTGACGCATATATGCCCTTACATCCAACCCATACACCTGGTCAAGGCATCCGCTTTCCAGCAGCTGTTCCCGGTCTCCATAGGCCACCGTACCGCCGTCTGCAAGGAGCAGCAGCTTGTCCGCAAAGGAAAGGGCCAGGTTCAGGTCATGCAGTACTGCTATAACCATTCTGTCACCCTGCTCCGACCAGCTTCGAAGCCGTTCTGTCAGTTCTATCTGGTGCTTTAAATCCAGATGGTTGGTGGGCTCATCCAGCAGGAGAATATCGGGGTCCTGTGCAAAAGCCTTTGCCAAAAACACCCGTTGCAGTTCACCGCCCGAAAGGTCGGTAATGGGCCTGTTACGCAGCTGCAAGATGTTTGCTGCCTCCATACACTGTTCCACATAGGTCACATCCGCAGGCGTTGGAGCCGCAAATACCGAACCTGTAAGCTTTGCATACCGTCCCAGCATCACCGTTTCAAAAACACTGTAGGAAAAGTAGACCGAGGAGAGTTGGCTCATAAATGCGATACGCTCCGCCACCGCCTTATGGTTCATGGTCCGTAGGCTGCTACCGCTCAGGGTAACCTCCCCTGTATGGCCTATAAGCCCCACAATAGACTTGAGCAGGGTCGACTTCCCACAGCCATTTGGCCCTACCACACAAAGCCTTTCACCGCTCTGTACCGTAAAGCTTACATCCTTTACTACCATGGTTCCGTCGTATCCACTGGAAAGATGTTCTACACACAGCATGCCTGTCACCGCTTTTTCTTAAAATAGATGTAGACAAAGAATGGCGCACCAATAACCGCCGTAACCGCGCCTACAGGAAGTTCCGAGGGGGATGCAATGGTTCTTGCTACTACATCCGCCACCACCATAAGGATACCGCCCAGCACTGCCGACATAGGCAGTACTATGCGGTGTGCCGAGGAAAAGAGCTTACGCGCCATGTGGGGTGCTACCAGGTCTACAAAGCCGATAACCCCCGCCAGTGCTACCGCACAGCCCGTAAGCGCCGCTGAAACCGAAAGCAGCAGCCACTTGGTCTTTTTCACATTTACCCCTACAGCAAAGGCTGCCTCCTCTCCGAAGGTGAGGTTGTCCAGCTCTCGGGAATACCGCACTGCTATCAATATGCCTACTATACAAACAGGAAGCAGCGCATAGACAAAGGACCAGTCCTTTAGGGCAAAGCTACCCATCTGCCAGTAGATAACCCGTTCCAGTGTCTCCCCGGAAAGGGAGGAAAGCAGGGTAAGCAGAGCATTGATAAAAAGCGAAAAAACCATACCCACCAGAATAATGGTATGGTTGGAAAGGCTTTTGTCAATGCGCTGAGCAAAGGTGACTGCCAGTACTACTGTCAGAATACCCGCAGAAAGCCCAATGACGGGCAGGGTAAACACACCCAGCACCGCCATGGAGAGGCCGCTAAATACCGCCACGCCCACACCCAGTGCCGCACCTGCCGATACACCCAGTGTATAGGAGGATGCCAAGGGATTGCGCAGCACCGACTGCATGATGGTACCGCTGACGCTGAGAAGCGCTCCTACCATGAAGGCCAGCAGTACCCGTGGCAGCCGCATATTCCAGACGATGCCCGTAATGTGGGTGGGTAGTAAAGTGCTCTCCCCCGACAGCTTGCCAAGGACAATCTCTACAATATCCCCGGGGGGGATGTAGACACTGCCAATACCTACCGCCAGCAGCATAACCACCACTGCCACGGTCAGCAGCACTGCCGCTTTTATCCGTATACTCATAGTCCCTTATACGCCTCCGGGTAGACCGCCTGTGCAATCTCCCTGATGGCCTTTACAATGTTATGGTTGGAGTAGGAGGATGTCTGCTTGTCAATGAGGTAGACCTGATTGTTCTTAACTGCGGAAAGCGTTTCAAACCCTGCCCGCGTTTTAATCTCCCCTACGGGGTCGTCCAGATAGTCCACATTGCTCATAATAACATCGGGGTTGGCAGCGGCTACCGCCTCGGCAGAAACGGAAATCCAGCCACTTTGGTCTTTCAGAATATTTTCAGCCCCTATAAGCTCAATAATTTCATTGAGGAAAACATCCTTACCGAAGCTGTACATCTTGGGTGCTGCACCTATCTCAAAATACACCGTCTTTTTGTCGGTGATGGTTTTGCCTATTTCGGCATACTGGGCTATGGTATTCTTCATTTCCTCTACCATCTGCTGTCCTTTTGCGGCCATGCCGGTAACCTCTGCTATAAAGGCCACATCCTTTTCTATCTCGGCAATAGAAGCACTGGTGGGAATGTAGGTAACCACTGCGCCCATATCACGGAGCAGCTTCAGGGGGTCCTCACCCTTGGCCTTGCTCATACCTGTGGCAAAGATAACATCTACCTGTAAATTGGCCAACTGCTCGGCATCAGGATGCATAATGTCAAATTGCGGCAGGGTGCGGCCTTCGCTCAGCAGCGGCATAGAATATTTGTCTACGGCCACCAGCTTATCTTCCAAACCAAGGTCGATGAGCACCTGTGTGGTGGAGGGTGCCAGCGAGATAATCTTCTCCACCTTTTCCGGCAGTACAAGGCTTACGCCTTCACGGTCGGTAATGGTAACGGGACCGGAAACGGCTTCGGAGGGTGCAGCAGAAGCCGTTGGAGCCGCGGAGGACGCAGGCGAGGAGGAGTCAGGCTTCTCTCCGCAGGCTGTAAAGGATAGTATCAGCGCTAGGGACAGCAGTACTGCCCACGTTTTTTTAAGTTTCATCATTGTTCATATTCCTTTTCCTATTTTAATTTTGTTGCAATGCCGCAGAATACCCGCAGCACCTCATGAGCATTTTTAGACAGCAATACCGCGCACCGCCCGGTTTCCTCCCGCCATCTGCGCAGGGTGGCATCCATGGGTACCACACCTGCGGAAAGGTCGTCCATAATGATAACCTTGTCCGAAAGCTGGGGTAGAAGCTGCATCATATAGGAAGCCACATCGCCCTCCTGTTCCACCAGCCTTAAAATCTGCTGTTCAAAGTGGTTGAGTACTGTGCAGGAGAGGTTCATACCTTCTCGGCAGTCACAGCAGTCATGGGGGGACAGCCCTGTGCGCTCCATGGCAATATCCAGCTTGCCCTGATAGGCGCCCCCAAAGATAAATGTCACAGTGCTACACCTCCCTTGTGGAAAATTTGGTTACCGTAGGCTACTTCACACACCACATCGCAGTGAGCAGCCAGCGTCCTGTCTATAGCGGCAAGCCCTCGGCGGTAGGCCTCGGTAACGGTATCGTAGTGGGCAGCGTCACTATAGATATAGTCCGAAACCAAAACAATGTTCCCTACCCCGTGGCAAAGCTCCAGAAGCTCCTTTGTTACCCTGTCCGCTGCGGAAAGGTCCATAGCCCCCTGTGGGGGGAACATTTCATTGGCAAGCAGAGCAGTAGTGCTGTCCAGCAGCAGCGTACTGTGCTCCCCACAGTGGAGAAGGCACCCGCTGATGTCGGTAGGCTTCTCCAGTGTAAGAAAGCCCCAGCCTTCCCGCTCCTGACGATGACGGAGAATACGTGCCTGATCCTCGTCATCGCAGGGGGCCATAGTGGCTACATAGAACAGCTCTCCCCCCCCAGCCAACGACTGGGCAAGACTCTGGGCGTAAAAGGATTTTCCGTTTTTGCAGCCGCCGCCAACCAGTATCTTCATGGTTATCATTCCCTTCCTGGAATAAAAAAGACACCCCTTATCTCTCGTAAAGAAGTGGTATATGCAAAATAGTATCTGACTTAGGAAACCGGCTAAAGCCAAATCTCCAATACAGTTGCGGGACAGTGCGGGAATCTCACCCGTCTTCCTATGCACGTTATAAAATTGTAGGGAGTCTTATTTATATAGCATACGCCAAAGACTGCGGGTTGTCAATTTCATTTTTCCAGTTTACTCGGTACCAAACACTGTAGAACTTTGTTGCTTTTTGTCGAATTTAGGGATATAATGGAAACAACTATTAGGTTATTAAGTATACCCCATTCCCCGCAAACTAACCTGTTTGGAGATGAGCTAAATGGCATTTAATAAAAACGCCGAAATCCTGCTGGAATCCGGAACCAATGAGCTGGAAATTATGGAATTTACCGTTGCAGGTGAACTGTTCGGCATAAACGTTGCCAAGGTTCGTGAAATCATGCTTGCAAGCCCTGTAAAACCTATGCCCAAATCTCACCCTGACATTGAGGGAATCTTCAAGCCACGGGATCAGGTTATTACGGTTATCGACCTTCCAAAATATCTTGGCCTTGTACCCTCCGATGATAATACCAAGGATATTTTTATTGTAACCAATTTTAACAACCTGCACTTTGCCTTTCATGTCCATTCTGTAGTGGGTATCGACCGTATCTCCTGGACCAAGATGCAGAAGCCAGACCGTATTATCTACGGCGGTGAGGAGGGTGTAGCTACCGGCATTGCGGAGTTTGACGGCAGGCTTATTACCATACTGGATTTTGAAAAGATTGTTGCTGAAATAAGCCCCGAGGCCGGTATTCAGTATTCCGACCTAGACCGACTGGGTGAGCGTCAACGCAGTGACAAGGCTATTCTGGTAGCAGAGGACTCCATGCTGCTTGCAAAGATGATTATCGAGTCGCTGCACCGAAGCGGATATGTGAACACCATTAAAACCGACAACGGACAGGAAGCTTGGGACTTCCTCTGTGAGGCCAAGGCCTCCGGAGATTCCATTGATGATCATGTGGCCTGCATTATCAGCGATATTGAAATGCCGCTCATGGATGGTCACCGTCTCACCAAGCTGGTAAAAACAGACCCAAAGCTGCAGCATATTCCCCTTATCCTTTTTTCCTCTCTTATAAACGAAGAAATGAAGGTAAAGGGCAAAGCGCTGGGTGCCGATGCACAGATATCCAAACCCGAGATTGCAAACCTTGTCACACTGATTGATAAGCTGATTGGTGAAACCAGGGTAAAATAAGCAGAACACCAATGGGTGACCCACAGCGCAGAGCGTGCGTTTGGGTTCACCCTCTTTTTTTGCTCAAATGTGGGGTAGGAATGTTTAGATTGACATCCCATGGGCAATTTAAGATAATTGTAAGAAAGAACACGATTTCTATGTAAGATATTTCCCGTAAGCTTTTTATAGGACTTACGGGAAAGGAGGTGCCTTATATGAACGAAACTATAAAGATACTGGTAGTAGATGATGACAAAGAAATAGCCCGAGCCATACAAAAGCTACTGACACTGGAAGGTTACTCTGTTATAACAGCGGGAAACGGCCTGGAAGCGCTGGAAGTACTGGCTACCGAAAGTGTACAGCTTATACTGCTGGATGTCATGATGCCAAAACTGGATGGACTTTCCGCCACTATGAAGATACGGGAGCGGAACAACATTCCCATCATTATACTTTCGGCAAAAACAGAGGACAGCGACAAAATACTGGGGCTTTCCATGGGTGCGGACGACTATGTAACCAAACCCTTTAATCCACAGGAGCTGGTAGCACGAGTAAAAAGCCAGCTGCGCCGCTATATACAGCTGGGGGATATGGATAGCCAGAGCAAGACAGGGCAG
This sequence comes from Angelakisella sp., assembly GCA_036645835.1. GTDB lineage: Bacteria > Bacillota > Clostridia > Oscillospirales > Ruminococcaceae > Angelakisella. The sequence continues at coordinate 18,898 of JAVXNK010000006.1, forward strand.
ATAGAAAACGGACGGCTGTGTCTGGATACCGAGGCCAAGCAGTTGCTGGTGGACGGCGAAGATGCACATCTGACTGCCACCGAATATAAAATAGTGGAACTGCTGATGACAAACGCCGGCATTGTGTTTTCGGCGGAAAAGATATATGAGCGGGTGTGGCGCGAGCCCTCCTACTCGGTAGAAAATACTGTAATGGTACACATAAGGCGAATACGGGAAAAGATTGAAATTAATCCCCGTGAGCCCGAATACTTAAAGGTGGTGTGGGGAATTGGCTACAAAATTGAAAAAGCTCGCCAGATGCGCGGCAACTAAAACGATACTTTGGATTCTGTTTATAAGCTTTAGCTTTATTACATTCCTAGGTGTGGTGTCGGTGGTTCATACGTCTCAAAAAAGCAATCTGCCCATAGAAAGTCTAACCGAGATGGAGTATGTGGACAGCTATGACTTTATGCTTTCAAGGCGTGATATTGCAGCAGCGCTATACTGGAACTATGACATAAGCAAGCTGTACAACATAGAAAACCTGCCTACTCTCTACTATCGTGCAGAGTACGCAGACGGCAGTGTCAATACAAACGTGGCAGGCAAGGATGCCGAATTTTTTAAATCCCACAAGGTTCATGCCCTCTACAAAACCCTGCCAACCGGTGAATGGCAGGAGCTGTCCGTCAGTCAGGAGCAAAGGAGCATGCCGCCCAATACCATTGCATACGGCAATGTTCAGTTATTCTTTGACAATCAGCATGGCTTTAGCAGAAGCTACACCGATAGCGTTTCACCCACAGCAAAAAGCTTTGCACTGCCCATGCCGGAGGATATACCGGATGCTGTGAAATGGCAGATATATGGTAACGATAGCTGGGTTAACCATTCCTTCGGCAGCGTAACAGTGGAAAGCTATACCACTACCATACCCACCACAACAGAGGAACTAAGTGAGCAGGAAATAGAGCGTCAATATCAGGCTTGGCTGCTGGAAAACCCGATACCCACCGCTACCATCTATTACGCCTTTGATGATGCTTCTCTGGCAGGCTTTGAGCTATTTTGGCAGCAGTGCCGTCACTACTACCTTGGGCAGATTGGTCTGCTGCTGGGACTGTTCGCTGTAGCAGCACTATCGGCACTCTGGTTGCTCATTGTCTGCGGACGCCGTTCATCGGATGATGAGCTGCACCTTTGCTTCATCGACCATATGTGGACTGAGGCTGGGCTATTTTCCCTCTTTGTCTTTATCGTAGGCTTCGTTGGCATTGCAGTGGTGGGCATGGAGGGCTTGATATACAGCAACCTGTTCAGTGACAGAATCATGAGTTCGCTCTACTGTGTGGGGCTTACCCTGCTGGCTATGGCTGTTCTGGTATGGCTCTTATCCATGGTACGGCTTTTAAAGGCCAAATGTTTCTTTACAAATAGCCTTACCTGGAAACTGTTCTACTGGTGTTCCCTACCCTTCAAAAAAGCGTATGCACTACTGCGCAGCTGCTTTGATGAACGCTCCTTTAAGGCGTATCCCCTAACAGAGGCGCTGCAAAAGCGTCAGATGGTGTTTTTGGGCACCCTTGGTGGGGTACTGCTGTTTGCCCTCTTTGTTTCCTTTGCAACCGGCTCCTCGGCGGCCTTCGCCGCCCTCCTTCTATCAGGGGTTGTACTGGGGTGCATTGCCTACTGGCATATCACCGGCAACATTAAAACCTACAAGGAGATAAACGCCGGCTTTAACGAAAGCTTTGAAGAACAGATGAAGAGTGAACGCACCAAAACCGCTCTTATCACCAACGTCTCCCACGACCTAAAAACTCCCCTGACCTCCATTATCACCTATCTGGACCTGCTGGAGAAGGAGGAGCTTTCTGACAGTGCACGGGACTATGTGACGGTGCTTACCCAAAAGTCCCAGCGACTAAAGTCCATTGTATCCGACCTCTTTGACCTTTCCAAGAGTGCATCCGGCAACATTCCGTTGGATATGGAGGTACTGGACCTCCGGCGGCTGATTGAGCAGACCATGGCCGATATGCGGGATAACATTGAGGATTCGGGGTTGACGATTAAAACCACACTGCCCGAGGGCGAGGTGAACATCTACGCCGATGGTAAAAAGCTTTACAGGGTGTTCCAAAATGTCATAGGCAATGCCTTAAAGTATTCCATGCCCGGCACCCGTGTTTTTATTACACTGGAAAACGAAAACGGCATGGCAACGGCCACACTAAAGAATACCGCCGGATATGAGATGGACTTTACTGCAGACGAGGTATTGCAGCGGTTTGCCCGCGGGGATAAATCCCGTACCGGTGATGGCAGCGGGCTGGGGCTTTCCATTGCCGAAAGCTTTACAGGTGCCTGCGGCGGTAAATTCAGGGTGGAACTGGACGGAGATTTATTTAAGGTAATCATCAGCTTTGCAGAAATGACATAGATATATGTATATTCCTACAACAAGCCCTCCCTTATGCGGAGGGCTTGTTTGCTAGTAGTGAAGGCATACCCTGCCCCGGACAGGGCGGGGCGCAGTAAAAGAAAGGAGTCTGCCTGTCGGCAATGCTGATAATGACTTCCCTGGGTTTCCCACATTCTTCGCAGAAGTATGGTCTTGCAGTTAGAAACACATCTTTTCTGTCCAAATTTTTTTCGGTAAGGCTGTTGTAGCATTCAAGGCACATTTTCATGATGATACTCCTCTATGATGTCAAATTTATTATTATGATTGGGCCTGCACTTCTAAGATGTGCTTCCAAAGCCGCTTTGGCATATGTGCCATACGGCACTTGGGGTTTTCCCTCGCCTTTATAGAAACGGAAGCATAGTACCCCTTCCACAGCCTTTGGCAAAGCGCTTCTTCGTCCTCGGCAGGGGGCAGTTCCAGATTGTCCATAGCTACCAGTGATACTTTATACGGTTCATACACCAGTGCTTGCTTGTTGGTTTTATCAAAGATAATGAAGCGTTCCTCCGGGTAACGGCTGCAAAAATGATGGCTCATCAGCGGAAGCACATTGTGTTTAGGCTCAATGACTGCGGCCAATGCACCGGCAGGCCGATAGCGGCTGGGCTCCCCGGAAGCTGAAACAGGATATGCAGGTGCTGCTGTTGCAGACAGCATGGGGAGCTCTTCAAGGTCACACTGGGAAAAGCGTACAAAGCCCGTCAGTATATGCGCCTCGTGGGTTATACTGCGGTTCATCTTATGGATGCGGTTAACCACCTCTTCCCCCAGCATATAGGATACGGTGGGGCCTGTTTCATATCCCATGGCGATAAAACGGTAGATGTCCATAGCCTTTTCCTCTCCGCCGAAAAGAAAGGCGGTGGTAACAAGGTTTCGCCCCTCCCCACCCAGTTTTTTTTCCAGAGAGGCATAGACACGGGCGGCGTTTGCTTCGTTAGTTTCAATCTCTCTGGCGGCGTAGAGTGTGGCCTGTGCTTCCCATATGGGGACAATGTCCGTCACCGGCTGGCGGCTTACATAGTTTTCATATACGCAGCAGAGCAGCCCTTCAAAGCTGCCGTCATAAAGATAAACCATAGGCGGAAGGCCACGGGACTTTACAGCTGTCCTGTCAGGCACGATATCACATCCTCTCGCGTAATACTGTCTGAAGCGGGGGCAAACAGTGATAGCTGTTCTCCCTCCGGAATACTCAGCTCCCCTGCTATTCTGCGGGAGATAACTCCGCCCAGAATGGCCTCCGGAGTTAGCCGCACCCCTTCCTGCAGCTTCCCACCGCAGGTAATAAAAAACTGTGCCCGCCGCAGTACTACGCCCAGCCGTTTCAGGACGGCGAAGTCCAGCTTACCGTTTCTACGGGCGGTCATAATGGCGTAGGTGCTCTTTACCCCTACACCGGGCACCCGGAGCAGCAGCTCCTTAGGTGCGGTATTCACCTCCACAGGAAACAGTTCCATATGGTTAATAGCCCAGTTTGCCTTGGGGTCCAGCAGTGGGTTAAAGTTCTGGTGCTCCTCATCCAGCAGCTCGGCAGCGTCAAATCCATAGAACCGTAGCAGCCAATCGGCTTGGTACAGGCGGTGCTCCCGCATTAAAGGCGGCTTTACATCCAGCGCAGGCAGCAGCTTATCGCTGTGCACCGGCGTATAGGCTGAAAAGAACACCCGCTTCAGTCCGTACTTTTTATACAGCCCTTGTGTCAGGTTTAGTATCTTAAAGTCAGTGTCGGGGGTAGCACCTACAATCATCTGAGTGGACTGCCCCGCCGGAGCAAAAACCGGTGCGTGGCGGTACTTTACGATCTCTCCTTTGCTCTGTTCAATGCCCTGCTTTATAAAGCTCATGGGGCGCAGAATATCGGTTTTAGATTTATCTGGAGCAAGCAGTGCCAGACTTTCCTTGCTGGGTAGTTCAATATTAACACTCATACGGTCTGCTAGCTGTCCCAGACGTGCCAGCAGATCATCACTGGCACCGGGAATGGCCTTGGCATGAATATAACCCCGAAAGTTATATTCATCCCGTAGGATAGCCAGCGTTTCTATCATCCGTTCACAGGTGTAGTCGGGGTTTCGCAGTACGCCCGAGCTTAAAAACAGCCCTTCAATGTAGTTGCGGCGGTAGAAGGCTATGGTAAGGTCGGCAAGCTCTCGGGGAGTAAAGGCCGCTCGCTTTATCTCGTTGCTGTGGCGATTCAGGCAGTATTTACAGTCGTAGATGCAGCTGTTTGTCATAAGCACCTTTAAAAGTGAGATGCACCGCCCGTCTGCGGAAAAGCTGTGGCAGATACCTGACTTTGCAGCCGAGCCCAAGGAACCTTTGCTCCCGCCCCGGTCTACCCCACTGGAGGTGCAGGCTACATCATATTTTGCCGCATCGGACAGTATGGTTAGTTTATCGTAGATATCCACCGAACCCCTCCTGTTTGGTTAAATGTCGTATTAGAACATTTGTTCTTGTTTAGTATAACACCTTTCCTTTGGTTCTGTCAATGGTATTTTCGGGAAAAACACAAAACCGCCAACAGCTATAAACCGTTGGCGGCGCAAAAGATTAATGTTTTTTCTTATTTAGTGGCATACCGCAGTATTCACAGCAACCCTTTTCATCCGGCTCCCCCACTGCACCACAGCTTTCACAGGGGATGGGAGTAACAGGCTTTTGGGGTATGCCAAACACTGTGCGTGGCTGCGGCGGCGCACTCGCCTTAGCCCATGCTTTTTCCTCCTTGTACTGCCGTATGCCCCGCCTGCCCTTCCGCACCATAACAACCCCGCCATACAGGCATAATGCTGCAATAATTGCAACGACCAGGGTGCTCTGCTTATCTTCTGAAATTAAAAATCCTCCTAATGCCAATCCAAAAAATACAATGATAAACCAACCAAACACCACCATAGGCACTGCAGCCCAGATGGTGGGTACCCGCTGTATTTTCTCTGTTTTCTGTTTCATTTACCCTTTTCCTCCTCATGGTTTTCTGTGGGGTCATAGCCTTTGCCGCACCAGAAGCCGATAAGCACCAGCGCTGCTACGCCCATGAAAGCAAGCTCCCAAAAGACCAGTAGCCGTGTATGGGGGATGGCCAAAAGCCGAAAAATAAGCGCCATGCCCACCGAACAGAGCCAGTAGCCTGCGGCTGTAACGCCAAACCCCACTGTTACCAGCAGGCCGCTGCGTTTTGGAAGGCTCCATAGCAGCAGTGCGGCAGTCAGTAGGTGCGCTACCGTGACAAAAGCAATTCCCGCAAAGTCTGCCGTCTGTTTTGGTGGCAGCAACAGGCAAAACACCAGCAGCAGCAACAATAGCACAATAAAGGCGGCAGCACGAAGCAACTGCGGCGGCGGCATGGGGCGGACTGTACCTACTTCCCGCTTTACTTCCGTTACCCGGCTACTTTCTATGGGCGGAGGAGGACCTGTCTCCGGAGCCGAGTACACCCCATGGCTCACTGCACCCTTTGCGGCTGCTTCCTGTAACCGCACTACATCTTCCCGGGTAGGGCTGATGTCCGTAATATAGAAGCTGACGGGGTAAAGGCCGTATCGGGCAAGCATAGGGGCTATGGCGGCCCTTACCTGCTGGGACAGAGGAAGCAGACTGCTGCCGATATCTACAAAGCTGCCACCACCTGTTCCAAAATACCCTGTAATGCTTTCCTTAATAGCAGTGGCAAGCAGTCCTCTGAAATATACAGATATGGACTTTTTATCAAAGGTGGTCATCCTACTGCCAAGGGTAGTAAGAAACAGTTCTGCATCGGTGACCCGTATGCCAAGCTGCCCATACCCCCGCAGAGACAGAAGCACTCCGCTGCTGTCTAAAAGGTGTATAGGCGTATCGGTGCCCCATTTAATATCCAACGTATCACGAACATTTATAAACCAGAGCTCTGCCGGAAAAGGGGTTTTTCCTCCAAAGGGCAGCTTCAGCAGGCGACCCAGCAGTGGAAGGTTTGCCGTCTCCAAACTGTAGCTTCCCGCTGTAAAGCGGTTGGCTATTCTGCCCGAAGCCATAAGCACCGCTTCTTCTCCCTCGTTTACAACCAGCCGTGTCCAGCTCGCAAGGGTATCCGAGGGGTATTTCCACGCCAAAAGTCCGCTGTCTCCCGCATTTTTCACCACATCTATCATTGCCAAGGGGTACACTCCCAGTTTTACATCTTAAGGAGATGAAGACGGTTGTCTTCATCTCCTTTTATCCCATTAGTTATCCAGTACCTTTTTATACATCTCCATGTACTGCACTGCGCTCTGCTGCCAGGAGAAGTCACACTGCATAGCGTGTACCACCGCCTTTTGCCAGCTGTCTTCATCGTGGTACAGGTCCACTGCCCGCTTCATGGCATCCAGCATATCGTGGGCATTGTAGGTTTTAAAGGTAAAGCCGTTGCCGTTCTCTCCACCAAGGTCGGTAATGGAATCTCCCAAGCCGCCTGTTTCCCGCACTATGGGAATGGTACCATATCGCAGTGCCACCATCTGTGCCAGTCCGCAGGGCTCGCTCTTGGAGGGCATCAGCAGCATATCCGCACCCGCATATATCTTACGGGCAAGGTCGGGGATAAAGCCCTTCTTTACCGCCACCGAACCGGGGTATTTACGTGCCATATCGGCAAAGAAGTTTTCATAGATAAAATCACCTGTACCAAGCACCACAAACTGTATTCCTTCGGCCATCATGGCGTCAAAGATATACCGCACCAAGTCCAGACCCTTCATGCCCACCAGCCGGCTAATCATGGCTACCACAGGACGGGCAGGGTCTATTTCCAGGTTAAGGGTCTTTTGCAGTTCCGCCTTATTGGCGGCCTTGCCCTTGGGGTGGTCTGCACTGAAGGTTTTATAGATTTCTGCATCGGCGGCAGGGTCATAGCTCTTTACATCAATGCCGTTTAGAATACCACAGAGCTTATACTGCTTTTCCCGTATGATTCTATCCAGCCCAAAACCAAACCAGCTGTCCAGTATCTCGGTGGCATAGGTGGGGCTTACGGTGGTTACCATATCACACTGGTCTATGGCACCCTTCATCATGTTAACATCCTTATCGTACTCCACAATGCCCATGGCATGAGGGGGCAGCCCTGCAATATCCACACCCACCTCCTTGCCATACTTGCCCTGATAGGCAATGTTATGGATGGTAAAAACGGTTTTGATGTTGCGGAACTTTTCCACACCACGGTAGAACACGTTGAGGAACACCGGCACCATTGCGGTTTGCCAGTCGTTGCAGTGAATGATATCGGGGTTGTAGTCGATGTGGCTTACCATTTCCAGTATGGCCTTGGAGAAGAACAAAAACCGCTCTGCATCATCAAAGAAGCCATAGATGCCGCTACGCTTAAAGTAGTACTCGTTGTCCAGCAGGTAGTATTTCACTCCGCCTATTTCGGCTTCAAAAAGCCCGCAGTACTGGTTTCTCCACGCCAGGGGCACATTAAAGTGGGTTACATAGGTCATCCTGTCCCGCAGCTCCTGCTTAATGTCGGAATAGAGCGGCATAACCACTCTGCACTCCGCACCCTCTTTTTTCAGGGCACCGGGAAGAGAACCTGCCACATCTGCCAGCCCGCCGGATGCAATAAAGGGAAGCGCCTCACTGGCTGCATAAAGTATATTCATAATTACTACCTGCCTTTCTCCACCACAATTTTATATATGTTGGCCCTTGGGTAAAAATAGCGGATAACTAAGGTAGCCCGCAAGCTTTCTGCTGCCACGCACCAAAACATCCTTGTCGGACACCACATAGTCAAGGCTTGCATTGTCCTCCACCACTGTACCCTGCATGAGAATACAGTTTTCCACCCGTGCGCCCTTACCTATGCGCACGCCGCGGAAAATGATGGAGTTTCTCACCTCACCCTCAATGATACAGCCATCGGCAACAAGGCTGTTCTGCACCACCGAGTTTAGGCCGTACTTTGCCGGAACCTCGTCCCGCACCTTGGTATAAACAGGCCTGTCGGGACTAAAAAGTTCCCGCCGCACATCGTTTTCCAGCAGGCGCATATTGGCCTCGAAGTAGCTTTGCATATCGTGGATGCTCAGGCTGCACCCCGAAAGCTTATAGCAGTATACCGACCGGTTTCCTGCCATAGAGGTCAAAAGGTCCTGCACGAAGGAGTACTTGTTCTGGTTAACGCAGCTATTCACCATATGTATGAGGGATTCCCTGCCTATAATGGCCATGTTGGTGTATATTTTCCGTGCACCCCCGCCTTCGGGATGCACCGTTACCTCAGAAAGGAAACCGTCCTTATCGGTCTCAATCGCTACACAGTCACCAAGTCCTGTGGTAGGTGTCTCCTCCGTATAGACTATGGTAATTTCTGCACCACTTTCACGGTGCGCCTCCAGTACCCTGCGCATATCCAGGTTTGCCACCAAGCAGCAATCGGACAGGGCCACATAGGGAGCGCTGGAGCTGCGGATATATCCCATAATGCCGGAAAGCGCCTCCAGGTTGCCCCGGTAGATGCCGCCGCTGCCACTGCGGGAAAAGGGCGGAAGGATGGTAAGGCCGCCCCGTTTGCGGGCCAAGTCCCACTCCTTGCCCGAACCTACATGGTCCATGAGCGAGTGGTAGTTACTTTTGGCGATAATGCCAATCTCCCCAATGCCGGAATTGACCATATTGGACAGGGTGAAGTCCACCAGCCTGTATCTGCCCCCAAAAGGGACCGATGCCGTTGTACGGTGCAGGGTCAGCTCGGACAGAAAATTATCGTGCATATTGGAAAAAACGATACCCAGCATTTTGTTGTTCGGCATGTTACTTCACCTCCCCTGTTACGTCTTTATCTATCATAGCCTTAGGCGGCACCACTGCATGTTTGCCCACCGTTACGCCATCCGCTACCACTGCAATGCCCCAGATGTCCTTGTCGTCACAGCACTCCGGTCGACAGCCTACCGTGGCATTTTCTTCAATGATTACGTTTTCTGCAATGATGGCATACTGTATGGATGCACCTGCCTTTATCACTGTTCCGGGCATAATGATGGAATCCCGTACCACTGCACCGGCCTCCACCTTTACACCTGCAAAGAGGATGGAAAAGTCCACCTCACCCTCTATTTCACAGCCCTCTGTAATCATGGAATTTTCCACCTTGGCACTGTCGCCAATGTGGTGGGGCGGCATAACCGGGTTTCTGGCGTAAATTTTCCATGCGGGATCATAAAGCTCCAGCGGTACATTGGGATCCAGCAAATCCATATTGGCCTCCCAGAGGCTGTCTATGGTACCTACATCCTTCCAGTATCCGTCAAAGTTGTATGCAAACAACCGCTCATGATTCTCTAGCATTGCGGGAATAATATTTTTACCAAAATCGTTACTGGAGGTTTGATCCTCCTCATCCTTTATCAGGTATTCTCGCAGCTTGCTATAGGTAAATATGTAGATGCCCATGGAAGCAAGGTTGCTTTTGGGATGCGGGGGCTTCTCCTCAAACTCGTAAACACTGCCATCGGGATTGGTATTCATAATGCCGAAGCGGGAGGCCTCCTCCATTGGAACCGACAGTACCGCTATGGTGCAGTCGGCGCTGCGCTCCTTATGGGCTAGCAGCATTTTGTTGTAGTCCATCTTGTAGATATGGTCGCCGGAAAGGATAAGCACATACTCCGGGTCATACCGCTCAATGAAGGGAATATTCTGGTAGATGGCATTGGCAGTACCGGTGTACCAGTCGGAACCGGAGCTCTTCTGGTAGGGGGGCAGCGTAAACACACCTCCGTCCAGTCTATCCAAATCCCACGGCTGTCCATTGCCCAAATATTCATTTAGGATAAGCGGCTGATACTGTGTGAGTACCCCCACCGTATCTATACCTGAGTTCACACAGTTGGAAAGCGGAAAATCTATAATGCGATATTTGCCTCCGTATGGCACTGCGGGCTTTGCCAGCTTCTGTGTCAGTGCATACAGCCTACTCCCCTGTCCGCCTGCCAGCAACATGGCTACCCATTCCTTCTTCTTTGCCACAGCATATTCCCCCTTGATTAATAAATTTCTATGGGTGTACAGGTTTATCCCTCGGTCTTTCTTCTTGTTGTTCTACGTTTCACAGGCTTACTCGCATTTGCAGTTTCGGCGGCTTTTTCAGGGTCTTCCGGTACAACCGCTTTTTCAGCCCATGGGGTTTGCACTTCCTCTTTTTTGCACTTAACCTCCAGGTACTGCACCGACAGCGGCGGTAGGGTCAGTGCTACAATACGGTTAAATTCACCGCACTGTCCCTTTTTGCTGCGGTAGGTAGCAGTCTCCCGGGGCGCTTTGCCGCCAAATTCCTCCCAGTCAGAGTTCATAACGGTGCGCAAGCTTGTACAGTCATCCGGCACACCCACTATGTAGTCCGCCCATTCCACGGGAGCAAAGTTTGCAAGCACTGCAATCTGGTTGCCCTTTTCATCGGTACGCAGGTAGGCGATGACATTGCGGGTGTTGTCGTCGGCATTAAGCCAGCGGTAGCCATCCCAGCTATCATCCACCTGCCACAGGGCGGGGGTCGCCTTGTATAAAAGGTTTATCTGGCGAACATAGTCCCGTATCTTCCTGTGGGACTCGTAGTCCAGCAGAACCCAGTCCAGCTCTTTCTTGTAGTCCCATTCTATAAACTGCCCGAACTCGGTACCCATAAAGGTCAGCTTCTTGCCCGGGAAGCTCATCATATAGCCCAAAAATGCGCGAAGCCCAGCAAACTTCTCACTGTAGCTTCCCGGCATCTTCTGAAGCAGTGAAGCCTTGCCGTGCACCACCTCATCGTGGGAGATGGGAAGAATAAAGTTTTCCGAAAATGCGTAAAACATGGCAAATGTCAGTTTGTCATGATTGTAGCTGCGGAAGTAGGGGTCCATGGAACCATAGGCCAATGCATCGTTCATCCATCCCATATTCCATTTTAGAGAAAAGCCCAAACCGCCATTGTATGCAGGCTTGGTCACCATAGGCCATGCGGTAGATTCCTCGGCAATCATCAGCACACCTGGATACTCGGTAAGCACGGTGGTGTTAAGCTTTTGCAGCAGCGTCACCGCCTCCAGGTTTTCCCGACCGCCGTTTATGTTTGGCATCCACTGCCCGCTCTCCCTGCCGTAATCCAGATAGAGCATAGAGGCTACGGCATCTACACGAATACCGTCCATGTGGTAGTATTCTATCCAGAACATGGCGCTGGAAACGAGAAAGCTGACAACCTCACCTCGACCGTAGTCGAAGGCGTGGGTACCCCACTCGTAATGTTCCCGTTTGTGTGTGTCCTTGTATTCATAACAGAAGTCGCCGTCAAATTTATATAGTCCATGGGCATCCTTTGGAAAGTGTGCGGGAACCCAGTCCATAATAACGCCTATATCCGCCTGATGGCATGCATCCACAAACGCCATAAGGTCGTCGGGAGTGCCAAAACGGGAGGTTGGGGCAAAGTATCCTGTTACCTGATAACCCCAGCTTCCGTCAAAGGGATGCTCTGTTACAGGCATCAGTTCAATGTGGGTGTAACCCATGTCCTTGACATAGGGCACCAGCTCCTCTGCCAGCTTGCGGTAGCTAAAGGGGTTTCCGTCGGGATAGGTACGCCAGGATGCCAGGTGCACCTCGTATATATTCATGGGCTGATGGAGCCAATTGACATTGTCCCGCTTATGTAGCCACTTTTTATCCTGCCACTGATACCGCCCAAAGCGGTACAGCTTGGAGGCGTTGGCAGGTCGTGTTTCGCTGTGAAAGGCATATGGGTCACATTTATCCAGCACACTGCCGTCCTTGGTGACCACCTGAAACTTGTAGGAATCGTACTCGCGAACACCCGCCACAGTGCCCTCCCATACGCCCTGGTCGCTCACTCTGCAAAGCAGTGATTCCTCGCCGTTCCAGCAGTTGAAGTCGCCCACTACCGAAACACTCTGTGCATGGGGCGCCCATACTCGAAAAACCACCTCATCCTCGCTCAACCAGTGGGTACCCAAGAACTCATACACCCTGCTGTTGGTACCCTGATGAAACAGGTATACCGGCAGTTCGTGTTCTTTTTTCACCTTGACCATGGCACATCCCTCCTTTTTTACATTTTAACATTCGCCACGTCCTTTTTCAAGTATATCTTGTGACTTTTCTTCAAATTGTCATATTTTAAAAATCTGTTTTTTAGTTACATTGCATATATTTGTTAAAATTATTCTATCATAATGAAAGCTGGACCCTTCTCTGGGAAAAAGCCACACTTTTGTCAGCATATGTACTGCCTATAAAAAATATTACAACTTGCTGCTCGGCTGGTCTTTTTGAACTTTTTTTGTTATAATAAAGGTTAGTTTATTTTTTGAAAGAGGTGTATTCCAAATGTCCGTTGACCTCCACCTGCACTCCTGCTTTTCGGATGGCACCTACACACCCGAGGAGATGGCCGAGGCATTAAAACAGCATGGCATTACCCTAGCGGCACTGGCGGACCACAACACCTGCGACGGATACCCCCGCTTTCACGCCGCTTGTGACAGCCTTGGAATATCCACCATACGGGGTATGGAGATGGACTGCCTCCACGACGGCATTGTCATTCATGTCCTGGCCTATGGCTTCGAGGCTGCGGGGAAGATACTGTCCTTTGCTGCCCACAGCCGCCAGCTGCTGCTGGAGATGAGCCGTGACCTTGTACGGCGGATGCACAAGGACTACCCTCAGCTTTCTTTGGAGGAGTATGACAGCTTCACCTATGACAGCACCAAGGGTGGCTGGAAGGGGCTACACTATCTTTTGGAAAAGGGCATTGTGCAAAACCTTTGTGAAGGTAGAAAGCTTTACTCCAAATATCACTGTGACTATAGCGACTACCCGTTTCCTTCGGCAGGAGCTGTGTGCCAGGCTATCCGTGATGCCGGCGGGCTTCCCGTGCTGGCACATCCCGGCAACTGGTTTGCCGAAACCCCTCCCAAGGAGCTTACCGAGAAGTTTGATGCACTGCGTACCGCAGGGCTTGGGGGCATAGAATGCTACTACCCCTCCCACTCTCCCCGCCTTACCGCCTTCTGCCTGGCCTACTGTAGCAAGCACAATCTGCTGGTGACCGCAGGCAGCGACTGCCATGGGGAATTTTTAAAAACCATAGGCGGCGTAGACTATGTGCTGGGAGCTGTCAATGTAACTGCCGACCAACTGCGGCTGGGGCGGCTTATGCCAAAAACGATATCATAATAACGTATAACAGATAGAAAGGTTGTCAAAAAATGAAGATTGGTATTATGTGCGCTATCCAGAGGGAGCTTGCCCCTATTGCAGCTATGCTGCAAAACCACAAGACTGAAACCCTAATGCAGCGCACCTTTCACACCGGTATCCTCCACGGCGTGGAGGTGGTAGCGGTTATCGGCGGTGTAGGTAAGGTAAATGGAGCTATGACTGCACAGCTGCTCTGCGAGCGGTTTGGCATTGAGCGGCTTATCTTTACCGGTGTAGCAGGAGGCCTCTGCGACAGTCTCAAGGTTGGAGACATTGTCATCGGTACCACTCTGCTCTATCACGACATAGCCATGAGCTTTGTCAGCAACGAAATGTTTGACACCCCCGACAGCGGCTTCTACTCCGACAACGACATGGTAGAGCTTTGCAGGAAGATGGGCGGCGGACTACGGTTCGGCACCATTATTACCGGTGACCAGTTTATTACCGGTGCACAGCGTGACCGCTTGGTAGAGGAGTTCCATCCCCTTTGTGTGGACATGGAAAGTGCTGCCGTAGCACAGGTCTGCTGGTTTTATAAGCTGCCGCTGCTCATTATACGCTGCATTTCCGACTTCGCCGACGATGATGCGGAGGATACCTTTGAGAGCAACGCAGAGGCCACTGGTCTATCTGCCTTGGCTGTTATGGAAAAAGTCATCCAAAGTCTTTAACCTACATATTGCCAAGGGACCCCGTTCCGTAAAGGAGGGGTGTGGGGGGCAAAAACATTTTGCCAAAAGAAGGTGATGTACTGAAAAAGCGTTGGTTCGGTGTACTGTTTCGTCGTCGGGCATACGTAGTAGTGCTGCTGCTTTTGCAGTTTGCCATACTGCTGGTAATGACCCTCTCCTCGGTGCGCTACTTTCACTTTATGTACTGGGTACTCGGTGCTGTCAGCTTCTTTGTGGCGCTCTTTATTATCAATAAAAAGGAGAAGCCCGCCTACAAGCTTACATGGGTCATTCTCATCCTTCTTCTACCTATTTTCGGAGGACTGTTCTATCTAATATTTCGCTTTCAGTCCTCCCTGCGCCTGTTCCGCAAACGGCAAAGCAGCATAGAGGAGCTTACCAAGCCGCTCCTGCAGCGTCAGGACGAGTGCCTAGTAGGCCTTGGTGAGGAGTTTGGCAACCTCCCCCGCTACCTGCAAAACTTTGCGGGACTTCCCGTTTACGGCAACACCCGCACCCAGTACCTAACTCCCGGCGAAAAAAAACTGACCTGCCTGCTGGAACAGCTGCGAAAAGCCGAGCGGTATATCTTTTTGGAGTATTTCATTGTGGCAGGTGGCTTCATGTGGGATTCTATCTTGGGTGTACTGAAAGAACGTGTGGCTGCGGGGGTGGAAGTACGCCTGCTCTATGACGACATGGGGTGTCTGCTACTCCTGCCCTCCAACTATCCGAAAACAATAGAAAAGCTGGGGATACAGTGCCGTGTATTCAGTCCTTTCCGCCCGGTGCTCTCCTCCCTGCAAAATAACCGTGACCACCGAAAGATTGCGGTGATTGACGGTAAGATTGCCTTTACAGGAGGCATTAATCTGGCGGATGAGTATATCAATGCTGCCGAGCGCCTGGGGCACTGGAAGGATGCCGCACTGATGATGGAAGGCGATGCGGCATGGAGCTTTACCGTTATGTTTCTAGAAATGTGGAGCCTAGCAGGAGCTACTGCCGAGGATTTTTCCCGCTTTCTGCCCACACCTGTGGAGCACAGTGAAGCAGTACAGGGGTATGTACAGCCCTACTGTGACAGTCCTCTGGACAGCGATAACGTAGGAGAACATGTCTATCTGCAAATTATCAGTAATGCCAGACACTACCTCTACATCAATTCCCCCTACCTGATTGTAGACGACAGCATGCTTTCCGCACTGATGCTTGCCGCCAAAGGCGGCGTGGATGTTTGCATCTGCACACCCCGTCGCGGGGACAAATGGATGGTGCATATGACCACCCGTTCCTACTACCGTGACCTTATTCAAAGCGGTATACGGATATACGAATACAGCCCCGGCTTCATGCATTCCAAAACCTTTGTGTCGGATGACCACATTGCTACCGTGGGCACCACAAATCTGGATTTTCGCAGCCTCTACCTCCACTTTGAGTGTGGAGCCTGCCTCTATAACACCTCTACCGTTGCGGATATTAAAGAGGACTACCTGCAAACACTGACACAGTGCAAGCAGATGACCATGGAGGACTGTCACAATGCCTGGCCGGTACGCCTGTTTCAGGAAGTTCTGCGGGTATTTGCCCCGCTTATGTAACAAAAAAAGCAACCGACACGCTCACATTCATGTGACCGCAATCGGTTGCTTTTTGGTTTTTACATCTGCCGCCTTATTTGGCAGCTCCATAGATGCTCTCAATAATTTTTACTGCTTCAGCCTGCTGTACACCGCTTTCAAAGGACAGTGAATAGGAGAAGCCGTCACGGGCGAAGGTTGCCAGCGCTACGGTCTCACCGTCACCCTTTAGGGCAACCGAGGTTCCTGCAACATCTGCGCTCTCGGTGCTGCTGTATTGGTTGTAGTCGCCGCTTACATCCTCATCACCTTCAGCCATTCTGAAAGTAATGCTCTTCTCACCGTTTTGGTACCGAATCTCCGCAAGCTTACTGCCTATGGCTGTAAAGCTGTTGGCAGTGTACCCTTCCGGCAGGTAGGTGGGAGCATTTATGGAAAAGCCCACTGCCGCTTCCAGTTCCTCGGCAGTCTTATAGGTTACCAGCGGGCTCGGTATTTGAGCCTGGCTTTCGGACTGTCCCATGGGTTCATGTGTGGGGATAGGTTCAGCGGGCTTGCTCCCACATGCGGCCATACCCGATACTATTAACAAGCTAAGTGCCACTATCAGTAGTTTCTTTGTGTTTTTCATTGTCTTTTCCTCCATTCTTGGCGAAGCAAACTGTTTTTCTGACATCGCCTTATATCACATATAGTGTGTATAAACAGCCATAATGTTGCATGGCAGGAGGAAAACCTTTTATTTCATCTCCGAAGTACCCTTCTCCCGCAGATAGGTAGATTCCAAATCTGCAAGATGCAGCTTCACCGCCAATGGGTATTTTTCATAGGCCTGGCTAATGGCGTAGGAACCACCACGGCTGGCCTCATCAAAGCCGCCCATGTGCCAGCGGATGGCTGTAGCCTCGGCAGGTTTTAGGCGAATAAACCGCTCAATAAGAAAAACACTCTTCTCCCCATGCCCGTAGGGAAAGGAGTCCTCTATCTGGTAAAAGGCTTTTTTCTCCCACTGGCCCGTCTCTTCGTTCTTTACATTGCGGCTGCCCACCTTATAAAACTGTGCCTTGCAAAGGTCGTGGAGTAGTGCGCACAAAGTAAAACTTTCGGCGCTATCCTCTCCCTGTACAAAGTGCTTATCCATCATAGTCTCGTACACGCTAAGGCTATGCATAACCAGACCCTGAGGGCAGGCACAGTGATACTTGGTACTGGCAGGTGCGGTAAAAAAGTCGGTAGTTTCCAGCCAACGGAGCAGCTCCTCGCTGCCCTCACGGGTAACATTCTCCTGAAATATGCTAAGAAACCGCTGCTTACAGCTTGCAGAGTCGGGTGTATTTGCCGTCATAAGAAAAGCTCCATTCACGTAGTTATTTACTTGCCTTGTCCTGTGCAATCAGCAGCCGTACAGCTTCTACAGAAGCTCGCACAGCCATAGTTGTATCGTGACATTCGGGGTTAGAAAGTCCCAGGCGCGCCCGCTCCTGGTTCCAACATACATTGAGGATACAGCCTGCTCTGGCACCCAGCACCGAAGAAACAATGAAGAGGGCAGAGCTTTCCATCTCGGACGCAAGGCAGCCTGCCATAATCCAAGATTTCCACTTGCTCATCAGTTCATCACCCAAAGGCATACGCTCGGGGGAGTGCTGTCCGTAGAAGGAATCCTTGCACTGTACAACGCCGCAGTGGGTGGGTACTCCCAGTGCCTTGCCCGCAGCTACCAGCGCATTGGTTACATCTATGTTGGAAACGGCAGGAAACTCTACAGGGACATACTCCTTGGAGGTACCCTCCATACGGATGGCTGCATTGGCCACTACTAGGTCGCCGCCTATAACGGGTGTAGCCATACCCCCACAGGTGCCTATACGTATAAAGGTAGTAACACCTGTTTTGTAAAGCTCCTCTACGCCGATAGCGGTGGAAGGTCCGCCCATACCCGTGGACATTACCAGTACCTTTTCACCATCAATGGTACCCAGATAGGTGGTGTATTCCCTGTTCTGGCAGTGGAAGGTGGGGTTTTCCAAAAAGGCCGCTATCTTCTCTACCCTGCCCGGATCCCCCGGAAGGATGGCATACCTTGCGCCGTGACTGTCGTCAAATCCTACATGATACATCTTTTCCATCACTAAAACCTCCTATATTTTGTCCTATGTAAATGCCACGCCCGGTTGGGACACTTTTCTAAAAAAGGAAACCCACAGCTATTGTTGTCACAAGTAAATATCAAGGGTTTGCTGTTTCCAGAACGTCCCAAGCCGTTTTCATCATTGTATCACAAAACACAAAGGACAAAAAGCCCCCGCACCGAGAAAAATGCAGAGCCGGCAAAAAGCCCCACAGTCGCAGAAGCGACCGCAGGGCTTTTCAAAATTGAACTTAGAATTACTTAGCAGAATTCTCGTAGGACTCGATCATCTTCTTGACCATCTCGCCGCCGATGCTGCCAGCCTGTCTGGAGGTAAGGTCGCCATTGTAGCCCTGCTTCAGGGTTACGCCAACGCTCTGAGCTGCTTCGTTCTTGATCTTGCTGAGGGACTCTTTAGCCATCTTGTTAGCCATAAAAAATACACTCCTTAAAGTAGTTGTTTTTTTGGGTAAGTTCCTTCGCGTCTGCACTATTATTGTTAGACATACTCACTTCAATATTACAGTGAGTTTTTAGAAAAATAAAAGGCAGATTTTAGATGTGATGCAGCATTTCCAGCTGAGTGGCCTTTCCTGATAGCAGCAGTATACCGGCCGCGGCCAATACAGGATAGTAGGGCACCGGCTCAATGGCCAGGGGAAGGTCAAAGGGATCCAGCTTGTTGCCATACAGGTCAAAGATACCCCGTTGCAGTGAAATGACCCCTGTTTCCATACCGATACTGGAAAAGGTAAGGCTGGCCTTGGAGGAGAGCCCACAGTCCAGTAGGCGCAGTCCCCGTTCTGCAGCAAAGGTTGCCGCAGCGTCATCGGCCATATCGGCAATGACCACACAGTCGGAACGAACCTGCATGGATGCAAGGCTACCGCAGTCGGCAGCCAGCACCAGTACCGAGCTACAGGTTTTTATCCGCGCTTCATCGGGACACTGCCACAATAGTACATCGGGGTTTTCCGAAGTAGCTCCCAGGGTACATTCTTCCACCCGCACCACTTCACACAGCTTGCTCAGTACTGAATACAGCTCACCGCAGAGCATACGGGAACCTCTTCCCGCTACCGCCGTATATACCATAAATCCTCCTTTAAAAACCTCAGAAAGTATGCAACCTCATTGATTTTTACAAAGTCTACAGCATAGTGTTCCAACATGGCAGCTAGAATATTCTGCCTTGACAAATTCACAAAAAACGATATAATAACTATGTTGTGCCCATTTCGGGATGTGGCTCAGTTTGGTAGAGCGCTGCGTTCGGGACGCAGAGGCCGTGGGTTCGAATCCCGTCATCCCGACCAAATAAGAGATACCTACAGTACGTGGGTATCTCTTATTTTTTGCATGCAAAATCCTTTCATCCCAACGGAAAGCGCTAAATACCTTTCAGCCATTATCGTACTGTTGCTGTGCATTTTTCTTAAAAGTCATTATTTGTTGATATAGGAAGAAAAATTTGTTAAAATGTTAAGATAGCTGTCTGTAGATATAAAATACGAGTGGGAACATGTATACTAACTTGTCCTCAACACGCAAAAAGTTCTGATGCCTTCCGGTGTCACAGCAAACATTTCGTCAGAACTGTGAAAGGATTTCTTATAATAATGGGCATTAACAAACTATTAAGAAAGACTGCTCTTATATCCATCGTTCTTCCATTTATTTTGGTAGTAGTGGGTGTTCTCAGTTTTAGTTGTTTTCAGCGGCAAACTCTAAACCTGCTAAAGGAACATTCCTTTGGTATCCTGTATGATTCCGCCCGTAAGCAAAGCGCAGAGCTGCGCATTACTTTGGATGGTCAGTTTACCGTACTGGAAACCTTTGCGGGAGGGCTGGCAACACAGAAAAGTTATAATTATAACAATACAATTTTTAGGTTAAACGCTGTTGCAGAGGCTTCGGAGTTTATCTATACCGGTGTTGCAGATTTGGAGGGCAACTGTTATTTCAATGATAACAGCGTTGTAAATATTAAAGACCGTACATACTACACCGAGGCTCTTTCGGGAGTTAAAAACATTCAGTCGGTAAAAGAAAGTCGCTTAGATGGTAAGCATCATCTTGTAATGGCAGTACCAATAGTATATGACCATGCTGTTGCCGGAGTGGTCATTGGTGGTTTTTCAGAAAAAACAGCAAGCAACTTTGTCCGTTCCGAAGCTTATGGGGGACAGGCTTATTCTTTCATCTGCGATTCTAACGGAGATATGATAATTAGAACCGATAAGCCTATGGTTTTAGAGTCCGTAGATAATATTATGAAGGATGCATTGAGGAAGGTAACCCTTTTAGACGGAAAACAGGTTAAAGACATAGAACAGGATTTCATGAATAACCGATCAGGCGTTGTAGCTTACAAATACCATGATGAAAAACGGTATTTGGCGTATGAACCCTTAGGGATAAACGGATGGTACATCTTAACCGGAGTGGATGGCAAACTGGTTGATTTCGAATACGATAAAATTCATCAGATTGCAACCACATGCATAGCCATTATCATATTCTGTTCGTTTGCTTTGTTTATGGTTATTCTTTATATAGAAAAAACAAACCTAAAAAATATTAAAGAACAGCACGCCGCATACCTAAAAACATATAGAACCGATAGCTTGACAGGATTGTTAAATCAGCAAGGGTTTGAAAACAAGGCCAGCGAAATACTAAGCCATGCCAATACGGACAAGTATTATGCAATAGTGGATTTTGATATTAACGGATTTGAAAAACACAACACACTTTATGGGTATGAATCGGGCAATTCATTGCTAATACATATTGGAAATTTCATAACGGATAATCATGCCTGTGACGAAGTGTATTCCCGGTTTTTGTCCGACCGGTTTGTTTGCCTGCTTACCGGAGATGACCAAAACAGCATTTTAAATCGCATACAGCACATTAATCATTGTATTAACGACTTTTTGCCACATGCACACCTTTTGGGCAGCTTTGGGCTATATGAGGTTACGGATAAAACAATGCCCATTACCTATATGTGCGACTGTGCATTAATTGCAAAACGCACTATTAAAGAAAACTATACACAAACGGTAGCCATATATGATAAGCAGCTTCATAAAAATCAGATTGAAGATGCCGAACTTATATCCTCCATGGAAGACGGACTTAACAAAGGAGAATTTGTACCCTATTATCAGCCCAAGTACGATGCCTACTCCGAACGCATTGTAGGGGCGGAGGCTTTGGTTCGGTGGGTGCGCGCCCCCGGCGAAATCATGGCCCCCCATCGATTTGTTCCACTTTTTGAAAAGGTAGGACTAATTCGAAGTATAGATTTCTACATGTTTGAAGCTATATGTAAAAAGTTTGCCGGAATGCTGCAACAGAACCAGCCTGTAGTGCCAATCTCGGTAAACTTCTCCCGGGTGCATCTGTATAACGTCAATTTCCCTGAGCAACTTTTGCAGATCGCAAAGAAATATGATGTACCTACACATTATCTGGATATCGAGTTTACAGAGTCGGTACTGCTGGAAAGCCTAAAAATATTGGTTCAAAATATTGACCGTCTCCATAAATTTGGATTTTTAGTCTCACTTGATGATTTTGGAAGTGGGTTTTCTTCCCTAAACATGCTGAAGGATGCTGATTTTGATACCATTAAACTTGACCGCAATTTTTTATGTTCTGCCATTGAACACACGAAGGGGCGAACTGTAATCAAAAATATTCTTACTCTTGCCGGTCAGCTAAATGTAAAAATTGTTGCAGAAGGGGTAGAAAATGCCCATCAGCTGGCCTTCCTAAAAGAAAATGGATGTGATATCACGGTGCAAGGATACTATTTTGCAAAGCCCATGCCAGAGATAGATTTTGATAAGCTGCTCTCTGAAAAAAGGGAGGCGCTTATATGAAATGCCTGCAGGCCAAACGCATCCTCCTATTGCCAATTGCATTTATGATGCTTACCCTTGTTTTTTTGTTTGATTTTTCTGTTCAGAATGAAAACTTTATAAAACAGAACATCTATGAGGAACTGCGAGTTTCTGCATTGCAGCAAAATGTTGCTTTAAACACCAAATTTGAAGAGCACTTTCGTGTGTTGAATGCCTACGCAAGTTATCTAGAGGACTATGAACAGCCGGATGTATCTTCAATCACCAATATAGGGAAATATGTAGCAAAGTCCGGAGAATTTGCACGAGTGGCCTTGGCCTATGCCCACGACGGCATCGCACATTTTGATTCAGGAGCTACATTAGATGTTTCGGCGCGGGATTATTATAAAAACGGTTTGTTGGGACTGCGGAGCGTAGACAGAGTTTTTAGCCCCCTTAGTAACAGCTGGGTATTTGTATTTAGTTTGCCTATATACATGAATGGAGATGTTAGCGCTGTACTCATAGGCAGCTATGAGGCAAATGACTTTTCACATCTTTTGGAGTCCAAGGCCCATGACAGCTCCAGCTATTCCTTTATGGTAGATAGCACGGGACAGGTTATTATCTCAGCCAATCATGAAAACTATCTAACCTACACCAATAACATTTTAGATTTTTTCTCTAAGGCCACATTGTTTGAGGGTGTTACGGTTGCAGGTATTGCAGATGATTTAAAAAACCAGCGTGGAAATACCATTCATTATGAATTAGCAAATCAAACTCGTTATGCCACCTATTTTCCCATTCAGCTAAATGACTGGTACATTTTCAGCGTAGTCCCGGGAGAGGTGCTGGATATTAAGCGTACAGAGGCCTCCTCTTTTGTGTTTCAGCTGGTAGTCAAAATGGTCATTACCTCCATTATCCTAATTGCGGGTATCCTTTTGTACGACACCAGAAAAAACAACCTGCTTAATATTGAAAAAAATCGATACCGCATTGCGGAGGAAGTGTCCGAATCGGTTATCTTTGAAGGAAACTACAGGGACGGAACCCTTCGCTTTAACCCCAACTACTATAAACTATTTGGGCGGGAACCTGCATTACACAAAATTAGTGATTTTGGGCATGCCCACCCATATGTTATAAAGGATGATGTACCTTCCTTTTTGGAAGTGGGTCAGGGAATCGTACAGGGCAAGGCAGAAGGTATTGGAGAGTATCGTGTAGAGATGCCGGATGGTACCTCCGCATGGCATCAGCTTGTGTTTAAAACCATGTTTGATCACTATGGAAAGCCAGATAAATGCATTGGCGTTATTCTTAGTATCGATAGGCAGAAAAAAGAGGTTAGTAACCTACAAAAGAAAGTAGACCGCGACCACCTAACGGGACTTTTAAACCGCATGGCCTTTGAAAGTTATGTCACTGCGTTCCTAAGAGATGGTGCAGAGACAGGAACCCATGCCCTTCTTATATTAGATATTGATAACTTTAAAAAGATAAATGACACCTACGGGCATATGGAGGGTGATAAATCACTGAAATGCTTTGCAGATATTTTCCTATCCAACACGCGCACTACCGATTTTGTAGGAAGAATAGGCGGCGATGAATTTTTTATTTTACTAAAAAATATAAATTCGGATAATCAGCTGGCTCAAAAGTCGAAGGACATCTGCAATGCTATTTCCGGCTATAAAACAGGAATAGAAGGATTTCAGTATTCCTGTAGTATAGGTGTTTGCGTTTTCCCCCGGGATGCCAAAGAGTTTGATGAGCTTTATCAGAAGGCAGACGAGGCGCTTTATGTGGCAAAAAATGCAGGTAAAAACCAATTTAAAATATGGAATAATTAGTTGTACAGCCTGCCCATAACCCCCATACTTGGCTATAAAGAAAGACCTCCAAGCCTTACACCACTATGGTGTACTGCCTGGAGGTCTTTCTTTTGCTTTTTTATAGTGTAATCAGATCGTAAGAACAGCTGCCTAGGCCAATCTTTTCAGCGTGCTCCACACAGGAGCGCCAGTTGGTATCGTGGAAGGTGTTGTGGAAGTGGTCACCGCAGCTTCCGTGCTTTTGCAGGTTATCCGCCAGCAGGCTGCCCGACAGTACCGGCATCTTGTTGCAGGCATCGGCACAGGCCATGTCCAGTGCAACAGGGTCAAAACTTGCAAACATGCCCACATCGGGAATAATGGGTGCATCGTTCTCCCCGTGGCAATCACAGTAAGGTGATACCTGGTTGACAATGGTAATGTGGAAATGGGGTCTGCCGTCCACAACTGCCTTGGTGTATTCTGCAATCTTGCAGTTTAGCTCATCGTTGGCGCTGTTATTTTCGTTGCTGATAGCGTCAAAATTGCAGGCGCCTATGCAGCGTCCGCAGCCTACGCATCTGCTGTGATCAATAGATGCTTTGCGCTGGGCATCGAAGGAGATGGCGCTGTGGGCACAGTTTTTGGCGCAGACACCGCAGCTGCGGCAAAGGTTAGAATCTACATCAGGCTTTCCGCCGCAGTGCATATCCATTTTTCCTGCCCGGGAACCGCAGCCCATGCCTATGTTCTTCAGCGCACCGCCAAAGCCTGTGGCCTCATGCCCTTTGAAGTGGTTCAGGGAAATAAAGATATCCGCATCCATTATGGCACGGCCAATGTGTGCTTCCTTGATGTATTCACCACCAATTACGGGTACATCCAGTTCATCGGTACCCTTGAGCCCGTCCCCAATAATAATCTGGCACCCGGTAGAAAAGGGGGAGTAACCGTTCTCGTAGGCTGCATCAATGTGATCCAACGCATTTTTGCGGCGACCTACATAGAGGGTGTTGCAGTCAGTTAGGAAGGGGCGACCACCCAGCTCCTTAATAACATCGGCAACTGTCTTCGAAAAATTGGGCCGTAGGAAGGAAAGGTTACCCGGCTCACCGAAGTGTATCTTAATAGCAACATACTTTTCGGCAAAATCAATCTGTCCTATGCCTGCTTTGCGGATAAGTTTTTCCAGCTTCTGCTGTAGGCTGGTGCCTGGCTGTGCCCGCATATCAGTAAAGTAAACCTTAGATTTATTCATATACATTCTCCATATTTCATATTATTTTATCTCTTCTGGTTTTTATTTTACAACAGATGACCCAGTTTTGCAATTGCTGTTTTCTTTTTGCCCTTTCTGGTGGTTCGCTGTTGACAAATGCCTTACAAAATGTTAAACTGAACACAGTTCAATAATAAAAGGAGTAACTATTATGAAGAAAATGATTAACGTTTCACTCTATTATGCCATTGCTGCCATGTGCGGCGGGGTTTTTTACCGTGAATACACCAAGTTTCGGGATTTTTCCGGCGTTACTGCTCTAGGCAAGCTGCACACCCATCTGTTCCTTTTGGGCATGGTTGTCTTCCTGATTGTGGCGCTTTTTGCCGCAAACCCTGCATTGACAGGCCATAAGCGTTTCCGGCAGTTTTTCAGCATCTATAATATAGGCGTTCCGCTTATGTCGGTCATGCTGTTGGTTCGGGGCATTACACAGGTAGAGGGGATGGCTCTTTCCTCCGGCGCCTCTGCGGCTATCTCCGGAATAGCGGGTATCAGCCATATACTTACAGGAATCGGCATTGTTCTCCTCCTGCTGGCTCTGCGGGATACCGCGAAAAATTAGTTTTTTCTATAAACGGCAGTAAAGGTACCCTTCATCAGGTGTCTTTACTGCCATTTTCTTGCAATTACCATATTGTTCTGGTAAACTGTAGAGTAGTGAAGAAACAAACGAGCGGGCTATGCCGCAGAATGGATATCGGTATGATACATGTAAGCAATATTTCTAAAACTTATCACGGAACACCTGTGCTTACAGACATTAGCCTTTCGGTGGCGCCCGGAGAATGTGTGGGGCTTGCAGGGGAAAATTCCTGTGGCAAGACCACCCTTATCTCCATCGCAGCCGGCCATGTAAAGCCGGATAGCGGTACTGTAGTTACCGAAGGTTCGGTAGCACTGGTGCCTCAGCAGCTGGACATTGCAGGGGAGCTTACCACCTTGGAAAATTTGACGCTGTGGTATGCAGCGCACCGCCTGCCAAGCAGCAGTATCTTTTCGGCAGGCCGCCCCGAAACCCGCCTTGGCCTTGGGGAGTATGCCCGCACCCGCGTAAATAAACTTTCGGGTGGCAGGCAAAAAAGGCTATCTATTGCCATTGCACTACTGGGGAACCCCTCCATTCTCATGCTGGATGAACCCTTTAATATGCTGGACATATGGGGTCACCGTGAAATGGAGGATATCATAAAGGAACAAAAAACTTTAGGCCGGTCGGTACTTCTAACCGCCCACGAGCCACTTACGCTTTCCACCGTGTGCGATAGGGTCGCCCTTATGCGAAACGGACGGATAGCCGATGTGCTAGAGCTGAAAGGGAAAAATAAAGCAGAGATTTCCGACCTTATTTCCCGCTACACACAAAACAACTTTTGACTTTCGAAAGGAGCCATACCATGGAAAACAATAACCTAACCCCCGAAAACGAGCAGCAACCCGATACTCTGGGCACCCCGGAGCAGTCCCAGGTACCGGAAATTCCCCAAGAGGCAGGCAACTCTACCTCCTCCCCCTCTCCTATTCCCACCGAGCCTGTAAAAAGGAAGTATGGCCTTATGGCCGGTGTTGCAGCTGCTATCTTAGTTATTGTAGCAGTAGCAGGATATGCCGTGCTTGGGCAGTCTCCCCAAAAGGTAGTGCTAAAGGCTATGGAAAGCGGCTACGCCCGTTCCCTGAAACAATCGGAACAGCTTATGTCCGACCTGCCTGTGCTGGCAAAGACCCAGGAGCTGGCCAAATCCGGCAGTGAAACCAAGCTGGAGCTGAAGCTGAACAGCATGGAGATGCCCGGCCTTCCCCCCATGGCGGCCATGTTTGTAAATGGCTCCTCCATTAGCGGAACCACCAAGGCAAATCCTGCCACCAGCAGCTTTGAAAACAGCTACAGCCTTACCATGCTGGGGAAAAAGCTGGTTACGCTGAATCTCTTCAACACCCCCACCGTAATGTCGGTAGGTGTTCCTGAATTCTTTGCCAAGAACTACTACCTGGATATGGATAAAATGGTGACTGAGGGTACAAACTCCTACCTATTTACCGAACTGCTTCCTGCCAACCAGGAAGACTTGCAAGCCTTTGCCGATGGCTATAAGGGCATGATGCAGTCCAGCAAGGCCATGACCACCGAAGAAATAACTGCCATGGGTAAGAAGATGTCTGAAATCTTCACTGCCAACCTGGTAAATGCGCAGTTTGCCACCACCAAAGTAGAGGGGCAAAAGCTATATACCGTCACCATTGCACCCGAAGATGTAACTGCCTTGATGTCCTCTCTGGTAAACTACATCTATCTGGAATCTCCTATTGGTCTGCGTATGAGCGGCATGATGTCCTCCATAGAGGGCGAAGACTACGCAAGCACCATTCAGATGATAAACACCGAAATGGCAAACATGCTGCCCACCAGCCCCACTGTAGTGACACTGAAGATAGACAAGGGCATTATCAACAATGTGGATATTCATACCGAGGGAACCAACGCTGCCCAGATGCCTGTAAACTTCAGTATGGTAATAGAAAACCCCGAGAGCCTGACTGCTAAGGTTACCATGCACCTGAATGTGGGTGAGGGTACCGAAAAGGTAGTTATGGATATGACCGCCGACAGCACCTATGCCAACAAAGCTTTGGATGTAATGGTCAACATGGATATGGTTACAGGCGAAGCTTCGGACGGCCTAAGTATGGTGCTGGGTTATAAAATGGACGGCAACCAGCAGACCGACAACATGGGCATGAGCCTAGACTATATCATTCGCGTACCCAGTGAGGGTATGGAGATTGGTATTAAGATGGATGCTCTTGGAGACTACTATCTGCAAGAAGATACCGTTGTGCTCAGTATGGACGATATCGGCTATACTGTAACCACAGGCGACATGGCTATTAACATGGGACTTGGGTTGCAGATGTCTACTGCTCCCTTTGCCGAACAGCTCATCATGCCCGAAAGCGTAGATGCCCTGACCCTCACACAGAATGATATCATAGCGCTCTCTACTGAGGTCGATGCCGCTATGAACAAGCTTATGTCTCTCTTTTTGGGAAATATAATGTAAGAGCCGCAAGCGGTTATTACTAGTTATGCGCAGGACGATTGCCGTCCTAATACGCAATACTATTAAAGCGCTTTGCATTTTGATAGTATCAGTTACAGGTAACTATGAAGCTTTATTTAAGAGCCCTGACCGTTTCCATAAAATATGCACTAAAAGCAGCAGCGCTTCCACTGGTGGCGTTGCTGCTTTGCTTGCTTCCGGTGCTTTTTTCGGGGGCTGTCCATGCGCCTATGCCACGGCCTTCGGTGGGCATCCGCTGTTTGGATACCCATCCTATGGTTCCCCTGCTCACTACTGCTGTCACCACCTCTCCCCAGGTGGAAGAGTTCGCCCGACTGCACCTTTTGGCACCCAATGAGTCCACCGATGGGCTGGATGCGGTAATTACGCTGCCGGAGGGCTTCACTGAAAGTATCCTTACAGGCAAAAACCTTTCTCCCACGGTGGAGCTTCGTTCTACCGGCATATCCTCGGTTTACATTGGGGAGCTTTGCACCGCTGTGGAGCGGTATCTCTCCTCGGCGCAGGCAGGCATTTATGCTACTATGGAGGCGGTTCCACCTCTCTCTGATGCCGAGTATACCCGTGTCCTTACGGAAATTAACCTGCAGTACGTCAGCCTCTTTTTAAACCGACTCTCTATGTTATCCAAGAAGTTTCAGAGCTTTGACAGCTACTACCTACTGCGGTGTGTCACTACGGTGCTACTGTTCCTGCTTTGTGGCTGTCTTGGGAGTGCACTGCCGCCCCTGCTTACCACTGCCCGTTCCATGGGCAGAATAAAAGGAAGCGGCTTACTGCTCTTTGCCGGAGGATGCAGCGGTGTGTTCCTCTGCTCCCTTCCCATAACACAGCTTTGCCTTACGGTAGCTTTTGGGGGGCAGGCTTGGCAGACTCCTATGGCAGCTATCATTCTTTCCGCTCTGCTCACCGCGGTCAGTTTCTTTTTCTTTACCGCGGTAGGCAGCAGCGGCACTGCCTCCATCCTGCTCTGCGGCTTTACACTGGTAACAGCGCTTTTCTCGGGTATTATTCTCCCACTGGAGATACTGCCGGGGGCCATGGCTACACTGGCACCCCTGTTCCCCATCTACCATGTTCGAATGCTGGTAACAGCCCTTTCCGGAGGCTATTCTAGTGGACTGCTGGCAGGTGCAGGTATGCAGACCCTTTTCTGGTTGGCTGCTGCGGGACTGTTCTGGGTAAAGGAGGTGCGTAGAAGATGAGATTTGTCCTTACCTATATACGCCTAAAGCTGAAAGAGCTGTTTCGCTCCCCACTCTATTTAGGTTTTTTTGGCTTTATGTTACTGCTGGCCCTTTGCATGGCGCTGCTGTTCCCCCATGTAAGTGAAACCAGCCCGTTTACCCTTGCTGTGCTCAATGAACACAGTACTCTTCTGGGGCAACAGGTGACTGCCGCACTGGAACAGGACGGGGGCTACCTGCTGCGGATATGCAAAGACAGGCGGGAACTGGAAGCCAGGGTACTTTCTGGAGAGGCTCTTTGCGGCTACGCCTTCCGTGAAAAGGCCGATGCGCGCATACAAAGCGGCCGCTATACCAACCTTGTGGACAGCTTTTACCGTGAAAAAAGCCCCGCCGCCGCCCTCTGTGACGAGGCGGTATGCGGAGCGGTTTTCAGTGCCATTGCACCCCTGGCAGCCAACCGTTATCTGGAACAAACAAAGCTTTTAGACGCCACTACACAGCAGCAGCTTTTGAACAGCTATGCCGCCACCATGGCAAAGGGCAGCCTAATGAATATTACCCTGCTGGGCATGGGGGATGAAAACAAGACGGGCGATACGGGTAGCATCATTACCCGTTTTCTCTATAGCATATATTGCAGTTTAGTGGGAATTTTTGCAATAATTGCAGCTTTTTATACGCATAGTATAGATAAATCCCTCGTTTTTGCAGGACAAAAGCCCGCACTGGTCGGGCTTTGCAGTTTACTGGCCTATTCGGTCAGCTATCTTGTTATTTTGACAGCGGTACATCTGGTTACTGTCAGCCTTATGCCAGGGCTGCTTACCGATGTTCGCTTTCTGTGGAGTATTCCTGTTACGGCAGCTGTGGGGGGCATGCTGCAGGCCTTTGCACGCCGTTTCCTTAGCCCTGCCATTCTGCCGGTTTTGCCCTTTGCCCCGGTATTGCTACTAGCTGTTACGCTACTATAGTGTTACAGGGTAGTAAGCAGTCCCTTTTCCAGCAGCTCCTGTGCCGAAAGGATAACCCCCGCCTTTCCGGTGGGGTAGGTAATGCCGCCCTGTAACCATGCAGCATAGGGTTCGCGCAGAGGAGCATCGGCTGAAAGCTCAATGGAGGCACCCATGGTAAAGGCTCCCGCCGCCATAATCACCTGACTATCGTAGCCGGGCATATCCCATGGCTCGGGGGTCACAAAGGAATCGATAGGGGCACCCTTCTGGATGCCACGGCAGAATGCCACCAGCTGTTCCTTGCCGCCGCAGAGCACCGACTGTATAATATCGGTACGTTCCTCCTGCCAAGTAGGTGTTACCTCAAAGCCTAAACGGCTGTAGAATGACGCCGCAAAAACCGCTGTTTTCAGGGCAGAAGCCACTACTGCCGGAGCCATAAAGAGCCCTAAGTACATAGCACGCAGGGTATCCAGTGTACAGCCTACCTCCTTGCCCATACCGGGGCAGGTTAGGCGATAACCGCATAGCTCCACCAAATCTTTTCTTCCGGCAATGTAGCCGCCTGTAGGGGCAATGCCGCCGCCAAGGTTTTTAATGAGTGAACCGGCTACAAGGTCTGCTCCCACCTGTGTAGGTTCCTGCCTTTCCACCAGTTCTCCATAGCAGTTATCCACCATAACAATCACCTGCGGGTTGGCCTTCTTGGCTGTCTCGCAGATTTTTTTTATTTCGGCTATATGAAGTGAAGGGCGCAGGCTGTAGCCACGGGAACGCTGGATGTAAACCATCCGTGCTCCTACGGCTTCCTTGGCAATGGCGGCGTAGTCGGGGCTTCCGCTGGGGAGCAGCTCTACCTGACTGTACAGTACACCAAACTCCCGCAAAGAGCCGGTACCTTCACCGCGAATACCAATGGTTTCTTCCAGTGTATCGTAGGGGCTTCCTGTAACCGATACCATACGGTCACCGGGGCGCAGCACACCGAACAGAGCGGTAGCCAGCGCATGGGTGCCGGACACAAAGGTATGGCGCACCAGTGCATCCTCCGCACCAAACACCTGGGCATACACCTTGTCAAGGTCGTCCCTACCGCGGTCATCGTAGCCGTATCCGGTGGTTCCCTTCAGGTGCGCCTCGCTAATGCGGTTGCCAATAAAGGCAGAAAGTACCTTGGCACTGTTGTATTCCGCGATGCGGTCTATCCGCGCAAGAGCCGATGCGGCCTCCTGTTCGGCCTGCTCTGCCAGAAGCATCAGGCGGTTATCTATGGTAAAAAAATCGGTCATTGTTTAGTTTGTCCTTTCGTAACGGTAAAACGGAATAATGGGGGTAAAGCCTATGCGGGTGTAAAAGCTTACACGCCGTTCGTTGCAGGCCAGCAGCGGCAGATAGCCTTGCTCCGCTGCCAGCTTGGCAGTGGCTGCTGCAATGCGGCTGCCCAGCCCTTGGTGTCTGTATTCGGGGGATACCGCAACACCGCCTATCATGGCGAAGCCACAGCCAATGTGAGTAATGGCAGCTACTGCCTGTACCCTGCGTTCCTCCCGAAGCATGAGAGCCGCAGCCCGGCCCTCCCGTATTCTGTGGAGAAGTATCACTGCCATCTCCCCTGCTGCATCCCGGTCCGGTAACATGTGAATGCGGTGCAAAAGCCCTGTCAGCTCCGCTATGGGAACTTCCTCCCGACCCTGTGTACTGGTGAGGGTGCCCTCTGTGAAGATGGCCCTGTCCGAAAGCCCCTGCCACTGCATAGCCACATTGGTACTTTTCTGCGCCCCGGTCAGCGTTAGGGGGATATCGGTTTCAACGCAGCCAAACCCCATCAGGTTTACAAATGCGCTTATTTCCTCCCCGTAAATGGGGCTGCCGGTGGTGTAAAGGCAATCCCCTGTACGGCATAACCAAGCACCTACCTGCCCCGCATCATCCAAAAGCAGCCAAAAATCGTCCCGTGGTTCCCCACAGGCTGCCATACAGCCTATCATAGCTGCCAGACAAGGATGCCCTTTGATCTCCTCAAAGGAGGGGTGCCCGCTTTCCGTAAAACAAATCATCTACTTAGTTCCTCAATGAGTGCCAACAGCAGTTTCTGCTGCTCTGCAATATCATCCCAGCAAGCTACCGAGGTAGCACTGTGAATATACCGCACCGGAACCGACACTGCCAGCACCTTGCTCCCTGCGCCGGTCTGCTGGTAGCTGCGGCTCTCGTTTCCACCGTAGATGCCTTCCTTGGTCTGCCATGAAATATTGTTTGCCTCCGCCACCTTGGTGGCACGGCGATAAAGCTCGTAATCGTAAATGGTGCCCCTGTCCATATGGGAGATGACCGGTCCGCCGCCGATGGCACAAACCCGCTTGCTGCCCTTTACATCGGGCAGGTCGGAAGCTGTAGTGCCCTCCACCGCAATGGCAATATCCGCTGCCACGGTAAAGGCTGCCGCCCTAGCTCCTACGCAGCCGCTTTCCTCCTGTGTGGTAAAGGCAAAGGTGCAGTCGTAGGGAAGCTCACCCAGTATAAGCTCCAGCAGCATGGCACAGCCTGCCCTGTCGTCAATAGCCTTGGCACAGAAGCAGTTGCCGCCCATGTCACGGTAGTCACTGACAAAGGTAATCATATCTCCCGGAGCCACCAGCTTGGCAGTTTCCTCCTTGGAGGTGGTGCCCATATCAATGCGCATATCCCCGATGGGGGTGTACTTTTCCTTTTCGTCCCCTTCCAGCAGGTGGATGGGCTTCATGCCTATGACACCAGGGAGGGCGGCATCGCCCACCAGCACAGGGCGTGCCCCGGCTACAGCGGACATAATTCCGCCAACGTTGTGGAAACAGAGCATACCGTCATCCTCTATGCGGGTAACTACAAAGCCCACCTCGTCCATATGGGCGGAGAGTACCAGTTTTTTCTCGGGGCGCTTTGCACCCTTTTTAGTAACAATCAGGTTACCCAGGTTGTCGGTGACCATGCTTTCACAATGTCCCTCTACCGCTTTACACAGATATTCCCGCACTGCATCCTCCTGCCCGGAGATTCCCCGCAGTGCTGT
This sequence comes from Angelakisella sp., assembly GCA_036645835.1. Classification (GTDB taxonomy): domain Bacteria; phylum Bacillota; class Clostridia; order Oscillospirales; family Ruminococcaceae; genus Angelakisella. The sequence continues at coordinate 52,204 of JAVXNK010000006.1, forward strand.
CAGAGCCTTTACAGTTTCTTTTATGCTCATTTTGCCGACACCTCCTTTACATACTCTACCATTAGCCGGGCAGTAGCACATACATCCTCTACCGACGCAGTTTCCACCACGGTATGCATATTGAGGAGAGGAATGCTGAGCAGGGCGGTTTTAACGCCCCCTGCCGAAATGGCAATGCCATCGGCATCGGTCCCGGTGCTGCCGCCCATAACTTCAGTCTGGTTGGGTATTTCATGGCGGGTAGCTAGCTCTATCAGCTTTCTGGTCATGGCACGGTTCAGGATAGGCGCAATGCCAATCATGGTTCCGCCGCCCATTTTACCGCACTTCACTGCGGGACTGCCAAAGCCCTCGCCAAAGGAAACATCCACGGCAATGGCCTCGTCCGGTGCAATAGCAAAGGCCGAGGTGCGTGCACCCGCCCCGCCTGTTTCCTCCTGTACAGAAAGCAGTACCGTAACACGGCAGTCAGGATTTAGCTTTTTAATCTCTTCGGCAGCGGCAATTACCGCTACACAGCCGATACGGTCGTCCATGGCTGCTGCGGCAAACCGCCCCCCAGCCAGCGTGATAAAGCTGCTATCCAGTGTAATAATATCTCCGGGGCAGAACAGCTTTTTCGCTTCCTCGGTGGAGTATCCGGTATCTACCGCCAGTTCTTCTATCTTCAAGGGTTTGTCCTTTGCATCTGCAAGGTGGGGCGGCACCGAGCCAATAACCCCTGCATAGGTACCGCTTTCGGCGTGGATGGTAACGGGGGCCGCGGGCAGCAGACGGCGGTCGAAGCCGCCTACATTGGCAACCCGTAAAAAGCCGTTCTCCTCAAGTCGGGAAACCACCAGGCCAATACGGTCCAGATGAGCCTCCAGCATAATATGCCGTCCACCCTGTTTTCCTGTGCAAACAGTGCAGCTGACGTTGCCCAAAGGAGAAACCTGCACTTCCCCCAGCGGCTTCAGGTATTCCATGGCCACCTGTGCGGCGGGGTTTTCCCGTCCCGCCACACCGGCTACCGATGTCAGCGCTTTGGCTAAGTCTATCATATGGTTACTGTCCATACTTGTACCTCCTTTGTTTTATGAGCTAGGTGTTTTTAGCAGATTG
>JAVXNK010000006.1:53407-120186 GCA_036645835.1 Angelakisella sp.
TTAACCAGTTGTTTAAAGTGTCTACCCCTTGCTTCAAAGTTGGGATAACTATCGAAGCTTGCACATGCTGGGGATAGGGTGACAACGTCCCCTTCCACTGCATTTTCACGGGCAAGGCGGATGGCGTCGGTCAGGGATGTGGCATGGAGCAGTCGCAGGTCGCTTTCGGCAAAGCCGGGGCAGCTGCGCAGTGCATCCTCTATCTTTTTGGAGGTAGCACCCATAAGCACCAGTACCTTTACATGGGAAAGCACCTCGGGTGCCAGGGGTTCAAAGGGAATTTGCTTATCGTAGCCGCCGGCAATGACTACCAGCTTCTGGTTGAAGGCATGGAAACCTGCAATGGTGCGGGTAGGGCTGGTGGCAATGGAGTCATTATACCAGCGTACACCGTCCAGCTCCCGAACAAGTTCAATGCGGTGCTCTACTCCGGTGAATTCGTGGGCAACCTTTATCATAATCTCACGGGGGACAATATCCCAGACAGCGGAGAAGGCTGCAAGGAAATTTTCCACGTTGTGCATGCCCGGAATACGGATTTCGGAGGCATGTAGAATACGGGTCTGGCTGTCGTTGTTGGCATGCCAGATGGTGCCGCTCATATCCATCCACGCACCGCGCTGCACAGCGGAAAGCCGGGAGAACTGGCTCAGACGTCCACGCACCTGGGGTGCAAACTTATTGGTCAGTGCATTATCGGCATTGAGCACCGTACGGGAGAAACCGTTCTGGTGTGAAAAGATATTGGCCTTGGCATCGATATACTCTTCCATGGTCTTGTGCACATCCAGGTGGTTGGGGGTAATGTTGGTAACTACTGCGATATCGGGGCTTTGGCGCATGGAGATAAGCTGGAAGCTGGATAGCTCCACTACGGCATAGTCCTTGGGGTGGATATTTTCAATCTCCGGCAGCAGCGCACGGCCAATATTGCCGCCTACATGTACTGTCTTTCCCGCTTCTTCCAGCAAGCGTGCAATCAGGGTGGTAGTGGTGGTTTTTCCATCGCTGCCGGTAACACCGATAATCTTACAGGGGCACAGGTCAAAGAAGACCTCCATCTCACTGGTGACTACGGCGCCTGCACGGCGAGCCATCACAAGCTCGGGGGTATGGTAGTTCATGCCGGGTGTGCGGAAGATAATATCTTCGCCGCCCAGCTTAAACAGGTAGTTTGGGCCCAGTTCCATTTCAATGCCCATCTCCAGAAACTCATTATACACTTCCCCAAGCTGCTCGGGGGTACGCTTATCATAAACGATCACATTGAGTCCTTTTTGCGCCAACATCCTTATCAGTCCTGTGTGGCTTACACCCACACCGATAATCGCAATTTTTTTGCCTTTTAGTCGGTCAAAGAAAACGGAAGCCTTTGTCGCCATATGGTACATCTCACTTTCGGTTTTGGTTGGGCATTAACGAAACCCATACCTTATTATTATAAGGTGCCCTTACAGAAAAATCAATTGCAAACTGACTAGAGTATTGACCTTTTTATCATTTAACTATATAATATTTGTTGTGCCTGAAAAAAGCACCTAAAATAACGAGAACAGAATGTCTGCTTCTATAGTTTAATGGCAAAACGGGTCATTCGTAATGACTTGATGTCAGTTCGATTCTGACTAGAAGCTCCATATAAGGTAAATAAAAAAAAGATGCCCACTGGCTTAAACCAGTGGGCATCCGCCTTTTCAGCCTCAAAGGGGCTGATTACTTATATGCAAAAACGTTGAACTCTCATAAATCCAAAAGCACTCATAATAACCAAAAATCAATCTTTCTATTTCTACGATAACATAAGGAGTTAAATATGAATCAGCCACAGCACGAAATGTCCATGCCTATGCAAAGATATTTCACAAAAATTGCTCGTGTTCTTGCCGAGAACGGCATTGAAACAGCATCCCTCAAAAACAGATGTCTCATCATTTTGTTTATTCATGAAAGCAGTCGACGGGCTTCTTTATTTGTGGTATAATTTTCCTAACGAATGGGAGTGGTAATAGTGCTTGACATGTTCTCAACAAGAGAAGTTTCTATTGGAATATGGCTAATTATTCTTGTTCTGTTTTTACTAATTTATAGGCCTACAAGAAAATACGTAGCAGACATCTTAAAAACAACCTTTTCTATGCAGCTATCCATCCCTTTCCTGCTAATGATTGGCTATACTGTAGGGATAACTTATTTTTTTTCCAAAATGCCACTATGGAGAGCAATATATATTAAAGACATTGCAACATGGGTTATTTTCGTAGGAATCCCTATGTTTTTTGGTTCACTTAACAAGAAATCTGAAGAACATTATTTGAAAAAGGTTGTGCAAAACAACTTTAAGTTAACAGTGTTAGTTGAGTTTTTAATAAGCACATTTACACTTCCATTGATTTGGGAAATACTTTTAATTCCTCTAATGATATTGCTTTTTATGTTAGACACAGTCGCTACGACAGATAGTCAATATAGGCCTGCAAAGAAACTAATTAGTTTTGTAATTATTGCTATAAATATTGTTTTTATTATTGAAATCATTTCTGAAGTAACAAGATCATTTAATACGCTCAACAAGAATATAGCTTTAATCCACTTGGCTATTCCAATTGTTTTTTCAATTTTATATATACCAATTTCATACCTCTTTGCTGTTTTTGGAAAATATCAAACGATTTTTATACAAATGGGTTTTAAAGAGTCAAAATGTCATTCTAATATCAAATTAATACATAGATTTAAAGTTGTATGGTCATGTGGCTTTTCGTTAATACGGCTTGAAAAATTCGAAAAAGAATATATGCCCAATATGTTTGCCAATATGGATGAAACTGACTTTGAGGATTTGGTACACAATTTCAGAATAAAATCTTCTGCTAAAAATCCATTAAAGAAAAATGAAACTGCGAAGAAAACGCTAATTGATGAAATCAAAGAATCTAATTTCCAAGAAGCAATAAAATATATTAATGCACATATTGGAATGTTTACTTTGCTTGCTACCTTTTGCCTGGGACTACTTTCAGTTATTATAAAAGGGTTTTTATATGTCTTTATGTGTGGAAAATTTGATTATTGGGGCATAGACCATTCCTATATTAACATATCAAATGAGAACTTATTATACGAAATTGTATTATACGCTGCTATAGCAGTTATTTTTATTGCATTTAATTTAGCTCCCTTTAAGATACTAACATCTGAACATGATTGGTATATAAAGTTATTTAAAACAATTATGCTGGTTCTTATTACATCGTGTATTGTTATAGTAATATTGCTTGTATATGTTTTTATTTTCAATGGGCAACATTTAGCTGTTTTGAAAAGCGTCAAGTTATCATTGGTAATATGTACACTTCCGGAGTTGATGGTGCAACTCATGCCTGTGGTTTTGATAATGTATTTACCAGGAATGTTCATGTCATTTCCTTGGTGGATAGCAAAAAAGGAAGTTACTACACGCACTTTTATACATAAGTTTTTTAATGGCAGTACAATAATTCCGTTAATTATAGGATTATCAGTCTACCTAATTATGGCTTACGTCAGTGGTAGAAACGACGAAAGCGCACAAAAAACATTTAAAACCATTGGCGAAAATTCAGTTGTAATTTATGAAGACGTAGAACATTATATCGTCTCAGATTGTACAATTATGGAAAATCAAATTATAATATATAATACTAAACAAAAGTTGATTAGTAAAGAATCCATAGAAACCACAACAATAATTTTCAAGGTCGCCGAACAAAAGAAGCCATAGCCCCTCGTACCAACAACCAGCGGTTGTCAGTTCGATTCTGATTAGAATCTCCAAAATAGGTTGGCAAGTTTTCGTAAAGATTGCTTGTCAGCTTCTTTTTATTATAGTATAGTTTAGAGGGCATGCAACTTATATTTTGCGACTTATTTCTTTCATATATAATAGTCGAGAAGGGAGAATTTAAAATGTCAAATAATTTAATACTTAAAAACCTATGGAGGGTCATTCCTCAATAGTTGGAGGTAAAAATGAAAATTCAAAATATTGAAATCAACAGCATCCCTGCTATTATTTGGGGAGAGCAATCAGATAAGGTATATATCCATGTCCATGGCAAACAGTCTCGCAAAGAGTATGCCGAGAATTTTGCTGAAATAGCCGAGAAAAAAGGATATCAAACCCTGAGTTTTGATCTACCTGAGCATGGGGAGAGAACAGACAGTAATTATCGCTGTGATGTTTGGAATGGTATGCATGACCTTTCGTTAATTGCCGATTATGCTTTTTCAAAATGGAATGATGTTTCTCTATTTGCTTGCAGTCTCGGTGCATATTTCAGCTTAAATACTTATGCAGACAGAGGGTTTACGAAATGCCTTTTCCAATCACCTGTACTCGACATGGAATATCTTGTTCGGCAGATGTTTATTTGGTTTCATGTAACCGAAGAAAGACTACGCGTAGAAAAAGAAATTTCAACCCCTGTTGATTTACTGCGGTGGGACTATTTTCAGTATATCTTAGAGCATCCCATAGAAAACTGGAATTTCCCCACATCTATTCTTTACGGTGGAAAAGATAACATGCAATCTTACAAAGTTGTGAAAAATTTTGTAGATGCACATCACTGCAAACTGACAGTTTCAGAAAACAGCGAACATCCTTTTATGCAACCTGAAGATATGGCGATTGTAACTGCATGGCTTGAAGATAATATATAAAAATTATGAGCAAACCCATCCCAATTTTCCCGCATCTTTATTAACCAATCGTTATGGGATAGGTTAATAAGTCATTTTTTGTGTAGAGCTGCTGCCGCGGGAACATCTGATCACTTGGTTTGCAGAGCGTGCAGTAGGCACCTGCGGTTACTTATATTTTTCGAGTAGGAGACAGTATGATTTGGAATATAATTTGACAACGGGAAAGATAGGGAAATCACTGATTGTTTTTAGCTTGCCTATGATTTTAGGAAATATTATTCAGCAGCTATATAATGTAGCCGATACCCTCATTGTAGGCAAAGGGATTGGCCCCACTGCCCTTGCTGCGGTGGGTTCTTCTTATGCACTTATGGTGCTTCTAACCTCTATTGTACTTGGCCTGTGCATGGGCAGCGGCGTGGTTTTTGCACAGCTCTACGGTGCAAAACAGCATGAAGATATGAAGGTAAGTATTTTCAATTCCTTTATTTTTATCATCATTGTTTCAACCGTTATAAATATACTTTCTTACATATTGCTGGACAAGTTTATACTTTGGCTGAACATCCCCATAGAAGCAGCGGGTTTAACAAGAGAATATCTAAACATTATTTTTGCGGGAATGATTTTTGTTGCAATATACAATTTCATAGCATCGATACTTAGAAGCATTGGTAATACGGTAATGCCGCTGGTGTTTCTTGCAGTTGCTGCTTTCACCAACATTGTGCTGGATATTTTGTTTGTCATCCGCTTCCACATGGGGGTGGAAGGTGCCGCCATTGCAACGGTTATCTCACAGGCCTTATCGGCAGTGTGCATTACCGTTTACTTTTTCATGAAGGCCAAATTCCTTTGCCCTAGCAGAAGCCATCTGCACTATAACAAGAGGCTGCTGCGCACCGTCATCAACAATTCCACATTAACAGCCATACAGCAATCCATTATGAATTTGGGGATACTGATGGTACAGGGGCTTGTGAACAGCTTTGGGTTTGCTGCCAGTGCGGCATTTGCCGTTGTTGTAAAAATTGATGCCTTTGCATATATGCCCGCACAGGATTTTGGGAATGCTTTTTCCACCTATGTTGCGCAAAATTACGGGGCTAAAAAGACAGCGCGAATTCGCACAGGCGCTCTTGTCGCAACAAAGATCTCCATGATTTTCTGCCTGACTGCATCGGCTGTGGTATGCATCTTTGCAAAGCCCTTTATGCTCCTGTTTGTAGACGCAAAGGAAGTTGAAATCATTAATATTGGCATACAATACCTGAACATAGTAGGTGCATGCTATGTTGGCATAGGCATACTGTTTTTGCTATATGGTTTATACCGGGGGCTTGGAAAGGCTTCCATCTCCATTGTTCTCACTGTTATCTCTCTGGGAAGCCGTGTTGCGCTCGCCTATGTTCTTTCGGCTGTTCCCTCCATCGGAATGCCGGGCATTTGGTGGGCAGTACCCATTGGCTGGGCGTTGGCAGACATATATGGAATCTGGTATTTTTGTGTAAAAAAGCCGATTGCTTAGGCAGAATCATTCATTGGCATCTGTTTTTAGGCTAATAACTTAAATAGTAAAGACCGGTCGATTGACTGGTCTTTTTTTGCGCCTGGGGGTGGGTTATTTACTTTACTTAAACAAGGGTGGATGTCCTTATCGCCTTAATCCTCTTCCTGTTAGCACCCTAAAAAATTTTTACAGTGTCCTAGGTCATCTTCACTCTCTCGGTTTCCTTTGCGCCAACTATTTTTTCGGTCAAAGCACCAAATTTTCAGCATTATATTTAGCGTAAACATAGAAATTTATTTTATCCTTTCCAGCCTATTGCAATGACAGAACTGAGATGTTATAGTAAAAACAGACTTATTTCGGAGTTTGAAATAACGATTTTAAAGTCCGAAAAAACTTTTGTGGAGGTACTGATGCAATGAAGAAGAGCGGACTTCGGGATATGAAGCTGCGCAACCGACAGGTAATACTGCGGGCCATTGTTGAAAGCGGCGGACTCTCCCGTATCGAAATCGCTCAAAAAACTGAGCTTTCGCCAAGCACTGTAACGGGACTGGTGGGAGAGCTGTTGGAGGAGGGACTGCTGGCAGAAACCGGTGTAACTGTCTCCACTGCCGGACGGAACCGTACCGAGCTTTCTATAAACGGTGAACATGGTGCCATTGCTGTGGCGGAGATAGGACGAAAAGGTGCTTCGCTGCATATCTTCAATATGCTGCTGGAGCAATCGGCTTCGGTAACCCTTTCGGACAGCTATATATCCGGTAACGACTTACTCATTGCCATAACGGCTGCCATCTTTGATAAACTGGGGGCGGACAACGTTCGTGGCGGCAGGCTGGCAGGTATAGGACTGTTGTTTCAGGAGGATATGCAGGCCGGTGAATTTAATGTTGTGTACTCCACGTCGCTGTCCAGTGCCAGCATAACCCTTCGGGATGCGCTGATTACCCAGTTTCGTGTGCCGGTAACAGAGGATTACAGCCAGCTCTATTCGCTGACTACTGCCTGTGCACCGGAGTGCGCGCCCAACCTGAGCAGTGCGCATATTGCCCTTGGCGACAGGGTGCTGACTAGCATAACCATAGGCGGACAACAGCTGCCTATGCATGACGGACGGTGTGCCGACATTACCCCACTGCTGGGCGGGCTGACTGCCCCAGCCAGCTGCTTACCCGAAGCGCAGTCGGAAAAGTCCCTGCCTGAAAAGGCTATGCCGGAATGGACTGAGGCCATGGCACGTCAGCTCAGCGGTATTCTTGCCATCCTGTGTACCGTGTTTCCGCTGGATGTCATCTACCTTTCCGGCGTACAGGAGCGGTTTTCAGGGCTGGTGCCAATGGTCAAAAAGCTGCTTGCGGCACGCATTCAACCGGTAACAGCACCCGAAATAAAGCTGTTCCGCCCTGCGGAAAACAATGCCGCCACACTGCTGGCAACCAAGATAAGGACCGATTTACTTTTTGCATAGTACACGGAAACTACAAATCAGGAGGAAGCGAACAATGAACTTTAAACAAATGCTGACAGAGAATAAATTTTCTTTGGTGGTCAGCCTACCATCCAACAGCCTGGAAATGGCAAGTGCAGCCCTTGAGGGCGGTGCACAGGCTATAAAGGTACACGCCAACGTGTGGCACCGTGCCAGCGGACATACCTTTGGCACCTATGCCGAAAACAAGCCTTTCCTGCGCCAGCTTATCGAGCTGTGTGGGGATGTCCCCGTGGGCCTGGTACCCGGCGGTGAGGATGCCTTTGTCTCTGCCGAGGAGCGGCTGGAGCTGGAGGCAATGGGACTTGGGTTCTTTTCCTCCTACCTGCACCACCTGCCTTGCCACATGATGGAAAGCAAGAGCCTGGTTAAAATGGCAGCTATCGACAGTACATATACCCAGAATACGCTGGATGCAGTGAAGCATTCTTCCATTGATATACTGGAATGCAGCGTGCAGCCCGGAGAGCTTTACGGCAGTGACCTGCACTATTCCGACATCCTGCGTTACAGCGACATTGCTGCCAAGTGCGGCAAACCATGCCTGATTCCCACCCAGAAAAACATTCGCCCCGACGAAGTGAAGCATCTGTATGATGCAGGCTGCAAGGCTATCATGATTGGTGCCATCGTCATGGGCAAGGAGCCCGATGCCGCCCAGGTACGTACTGCTGTCTCGGCCTTCCGTAACGCTATAGACAGTCTTTAAGCATCTGTCCGACCACCGCGGAAGCGGTTTATTGGAGGAGGGTCTCCAAATATTTATTTAGAACCGGAATGGTTCTGTCCCCCTGCTTTAACATATCTCTGCGGGGTAGGGGTACTATTCTAAAAATTGATGCCGAAGCAGAGCGGCGGAATGGAGCATTATTATGTTGCAAGGCTCACTGATTATCCTAGCGTTTGTCCTCATTGCTGCGCTCATGATGGCAAAAAAGATTCCCACCCTATTGGCACTGCCGCTTATGGCTGTTGTTATCTGCATTATCGCAGGAGTACCCGCAGTCGGCGTGGATGCCGACGGTAAGGCTATCGGCTGGATGCAGTCGGTGGTAGAGGCCGGTACGGTGCGCATGGGCGCAGCTATTATGGCTGTTATCTTTGGCGCATGGCTGGGTCAGCTTATGAACAAAACAGGCGTAACCGAAAACATCATTAAGAAGAGCGCCGAGCTGGGCGGCGACCGTCCTCTGGTTGTAACCATCATTATGGTTGTTGCCTGCGCACTGCTCTTCACCACCCTTAGCGGTCTGGGTTCCATCATCATGGTTGGTTCCATCGTGCTCCCCATACTTATCTCAGTTGGTGTTCCTGCAATGAGCGCTGCCTGCATCTTCCTTATGGCATTTACAACAGGTCTCACCTTTAACATTGCAAACTGGAAGAGCTTCTCCAGCATCTTCAATCTGGATATCGAGGTCATCAAGGGCTTTGAAATCTACCTGCTGATTGCTACCTTTATTGCAACACTGGTACTTATCTTTGTAGAGTTTAAGAAGAACGGCATTAAGTTCGCCTTTGCAGCTCCCGTGAGCACACAGGAAACACGTCAGCTTTCCGGCTTTACAGGCGGAATGGCTATGATTACCCCTCTTATCCCCATTGTGCTGGTTGCAGTATTCAAGGTTCCTGTCTGCCCCGCCTTTATGGCAGGCATCATCTGGATTCTTCTGTTCACCGCCAAGGGCTTCTCCAAGGCAATGAACGTACTGGTAAAAACCTGCTATGACGGTATTACCGATAGCGGCCCCGCCATCATTCTTATGGTCGGCATCGGCATCCTCTATCTGGCTGTTACACACCCCATGGTTAAGGCAGTGCTGAACCCCTTCCTGCTTGCTGTTGTCCCCTCCGGCAGAATCGGCTACATCCTGTTCTTTACCCTGCTGGCTCCTCTCTCCCTCTACCGTGGCCCAATGAACCTCTTTGGTCTTGGCTCCGGCATAGCCGCTCTGGTTATCGGACTGGGAACACTTTCACCTCTGGCTGTTATGGGTGCCTTCCTTGCCGCCGAGCGTATTCAGGGTTGCGGCGACCCCACCAATACCCAGAACGTCTGGACAGCAAACTTTGCCGAGGTTGATGTAAACACCATTACCAAGAAGCTGCTCCCCTATCTGTGGACACTGGCAGCATTCGGCGTTGTACTCTCCGGCTTTATGTACTTCTAATTGGTAACAAAGAAAGCAGGACGTTGTACCCAACCGTATGGCGTCCTGCTCCTCTTTAGGCGCGACGGCACCGCAGAACTGGTGCTGCGGCTCCCACGGAGGAGCAATATTCTTCGGAACAGGAAAGGAATGACTTTACAATGAAGGTAAGAATAGGAATAGATGTAGGCGGCACCTTTACCGATGCTGTAGCCATAAACAACGATACCTATGAACTGCTGGGCACCGTAAAGGTTCCCACCACCCACACCGCCGCAGAGGGCGTAGCAGCAGGAATAGTAGATGTACTGCACAAGATAATGGAACAGCACGGCATAAAGCCCGAGGATGTCACCTTTATCGCCCACGGCACCACACAGGCGACAAACGCCCTGTTGGAAGGCGATGTGGCACGGGTTGGCGTTATCACCATGGGCAAGGGGCTGGAAGGCATGAAAAGCCGCAGCGACACCACCATAGGTGACATTGAGCTGGCTCCCGGCAAATACCTGACCTCCTGCAACGAGTATATCGACCTTGGCTCGGCAGACCTTAACAGCGCACTGAGCACCGCTGTGCAGTCGCTTACGGCGCAGGGCATAACCAGCATAGTAGCGGCAGAAGCCTTTAGCGTAGACGACCCTGCCAATGAAAACACTGCCGTACATGCCTGCACTGTAGCCGGCGTGCCTGGAACTGCTACCAATGACATTTCCAAGCTGTACGGCCTGAAAACCCGTACCCGTACCGCAGTTGTAAATGCAAGCATTATGCCCAAGATGCTGGAAGCAGCCAACATGACCGAGCGCAGCATACAGGGCGCCGGTATCACCAGCCCCCTAATGGTAATGCGGTGCGACGGCGGCGTTATGACGGTGGATGAGGTACGTGGCAGACCCATACTGACCATCCTTTCCGGCCCTGCCGCAGGTGTAGCGGGCGCACTGATGTACGAAAAGCTGACCGACGGCATCTTCTTTGAGGTGGGCGGCACCTCCACTGATATCTCCTGTGTTAAGGACGGCAAGGTGATGATACAGTACGCCGAGGTGGGCGGTCATAAAACCTACCTAAACAGCCTTGATGTACGTACTGTGGGCATCGGCGGCGGTAGCATGGTACAGATAAAGGAAGGCAAAGCTGTGGACACCGGCCCCCGTAGTGCACATATTGCGGGACTGGAATATGAGGTGTACACCCCTGCTGAAAAGATAGTGAACCCTCGCCTGACCACTGTAAAGCCAAACCCCAGCGACCCGGAATACGCCTGCATAGAGTGTGACGGCGGTGTACGCCTGTCCCTAACCATGGCGGGAGCTGCCAACATAGCGGGCTATGTAACACCCGAGGACTATGCCTACGGAAATGTGGAGGCGGCACGTCTGGCATGGGCTCCCCTTGCAGCAAATATGGGCTGCACTGTGGAGGAAGCAGCTGAAAAGGTGCTTGCCTTTGCAGCGGTAAAGAACTCCAAGGTAACAGCACAGCTGATGAAGGACTACCAGATGGACCCCCGAACCACCGTCTTTGTGGGCGGCGGCGGCGGTGCGGCTACGGTTGTACCGCATCTGGCAAAAACCATGGGACACAACTCCCGCATAGCCCAGAACGCACCTGTTATCTCCACCATTGGTGTGGCACTGGCTATGGTACGGGATATGGTGGAGCGCAGCATAACAAACCCCACCGACGACGACATTATCAGTGTTCGCCGTGAGGCAGAGCTGCTGGCTATACAGAACGGTGCAGCCCCGGGTACCATAGAGGTAAGCGTAGAGGTGGATACCCAGCGCAACCTGGTGCGGGCAATTGCAGTAGGCGCAACCGAAATGCGCAGCAAGAACATGCTGAACCGCCGCCTTTCCGAAAAGGAACTGCGTGCTATCATTGCGGAAAACCTGGAAGTAAAGCCCTCCGAGCCGAAAATAGCTGCACAGAACGGTGTCATGACAGCATTTACCTGTGAGCGGGTGGAAAAGAAGTTCTTTGGCCTTTCCAAAAAGGTAAAAAACGCCCTGCGCCTAATAGATGAGGAAGGTATCATCCGCCTGCAAAAAAACAATGCGTGGGTTGTAGAAGCAACGGTGGAAAACTGGCAACAGCAAGCTGCTTTCCTGCTGGAAGAGCTGACCGAGTATAATGACGGCGGCACCCAGATGCCCAACATTTATGTGGTACTGGGCAAGCGTATTATCGACCTTTCCGGTATGCAGAACGATAACCAGATTTACAGCCTTGGCAATGTGGAGCTTGCAGGCTGCGGCAAAGATGAACCACTGATACTGGCAGCCACACGCAGAACCGATAGTTAAAGAACAGGAGGCTGGATATGGAGGATTTTTCACTGCCCTTTCCCGGTAGGGAGCTTGCTGATGCGGAGCTGAGCTATGACCTTTGTTACAGACGTATTGCCGTAAGTGACCGCGGGCGTATAACCGAGGCTGCGTGGCAAAAAGGAGTTCAGGCGGCCAAGATGGTTTTTGAACGCACGGGTGGGGAGTACGATTTCTTTGCTATAGCAAAACAGAGCGGACTTACCTGTGTCCATATTGACAAGGACTATATATCGGGCAACCAGCGCTATTTCAGCGACTATATCTCCGGGCAGAGTCTGATTAACCTCTACACCAAATCCATTGCTATCTGGGCTGCGGAAAACAAACTGACCCAGGAACAGGCCGAAAACCTGATACTGAGCCATGAATACTTTCACTTTTTAGAATGGACCGAGCTTGGACTGACCAGCAGGGACTACCAAGTACCCATGCTGACTGTTCTGGGTATAAAGATAGGAAAAACCGGCATACGTGCGCTGTCCGAAATAGGGGCGCACGCCTTTGCCCGAACCTACTATGATTTGCAGAAGGAGGCAAGCAAACATGAATAAACCTCTTTTCTATGACGTGGTTGTCATCGGCGGAGGACCCGCCGGAACGGTGGCTGCCATTGCAGCTGCCCGAAACGGAGCAAAAACCCTGTTGGTGGAGCGTGACGGGTGCCTAGGCGGTATGCTGACACAGGCAGGCACCGGCCCCCAGATGACCTACCATGCCGGCAGCACACAGGTGGTGCGCGGCATTGCCGAGGAGATGGTACAGCGCCTTGTAAAGGGCGGCTTTTCTCCCGGACATATGGAGGACTTTGTAGGCTATGCCAGCAGCGTAACCCCCTTTGACCCCGAAGGGCTTAAGCTGGTTATGGATCAGATGGTGCTGGAGGCCGGTGCAGAGATACTTTACCACACCGTCTATACCGGATGCACCGTGGAGGCACGACGGATTACTTCGGTAAATCTTTACTCCAAATGCGGCTTCTTTACCGTAGAGGCCAAGGTATTTCTGGATGCTTCGGCCGATGCTGACCTATCCCACAATGCAGGGGTATCCACTGTATTCGGACGTGAGAGCGACCATCTGGCGCAGCCCATGACCATGAATATTCGGGTTCGCAACGTTGACCGTGACAGGATGATGGAGTATATTGAAACACACCGCGAGGATATGCTGGACACCATCCCCTTCGAGCGCATTCGCAGTCTGCCCAGAAGCGGCATGCAGGGTGCCTACTCGGTGATACAGCTGGCCAAAGATCGGGGAGAATTTACTGCCGACCGCAACATGGTACTCTGCTTCGAGACAAACAACATGGGCGAATATATTCTCAATATGTCCCGCATTGTGCGTTGCTCCGCTGTTGACCCCTTTGACCTGACCAAGGCAGAGGTAGAGGGCAGACGGCAGGCACATGAGATTGTTGCATTTATGCGAAACTATATACCCGGTTTTGAAAACTGTCTGCTGATGTCCACCGGCCCCCGCATAGGAATACGGGAAAGCCGCAAGATAGACGGTGTTTACAAGCTGACTGCTGACGACCTGCTGCAAAACAGGATGTTCCCCGATGCCATTGCCATGGGCGGATATCCCATTGATATCCATTCCCCTGACGGCGAAACCATGCGGCACCGTTTCCTCGCGCCCGGCAGCTGGTACTCCATCCCCTACCGCAGCCTCATTACCCCTGTACTGGATAACCTTATAGTGGCAGGACGCTGTATTAGCGCCACCCACGAGGCATGCGCCGCTATTCGGGTGACCCCTATTGTTATGGCGGCGGCACAGGGTGCAGGAACTGCGGCAGCACAGGCAGCCCTTTCCGGCTGCACCGTGGAAGCACTGGATACCGACCTGCTGCGCCAAACCCTACTCCATGACGGAGCATTTTTGGAGGAATACCGGTAAAGCACTATATTTACATATATATCAAGCGAGCCACTACAGTACTTCATAAGGGTAAGGTAGTGGCTTGTTTCCTGTAAGCAATGTTCGTCTATAAAGGAGAGCTGTAGTTAAATGAGCTATATCAACTGCAATGGTTTTAGCCATCATTTAGCCTTTACACTTCATCCAAATATTAACAATATATTTGTTGACTAATGTCATATTATTTGTTATCATATTAAAATAATTGTAAAAAAAGTACGAGGAACAAACACATGGACGACAGCGACAGTAACAATGTGGAAAGCTCTCCTTTATGCTATAAATTAAAATAAATAGGACATAGCCTATGCTTGCCATACCAGAGCAATAGGCTGTGTTTTTTTACATTTATGTGTTCAATATCTTGTTGCCGCCAGGCAGAAACTGCAGTGATCTGTCTGGTAGAGCCGGTCGTTTCGGGACAGCCGGAGTACCATCTGCTATGTTTGAAACAGAAAAGGAAAAAATATGGACTACGAAAAGCGAAAGCAGTTTATAGTAAACCTACTCTACGGCGGACTTATAGTCCTACTGATAACCATTGTCATTCACTATGGCTTGGGGCTAATTGCACCGTTCTTGGCAGCATTTTTGATTGCATATATTCTAAAAACACCTGCAAAATGGATTGCCGGAAAGACGAAGCTTGCCTATAAACCAACCGTTATTCTGCTCATTGTACTGTTTTATGGCACAGTAGGCATCGTGCTTGCCCTACTTGGTGTAAAGCTGGTGATGTCAACGGTTAGCATGGTATCGGCACTGCCGACCATCTACACCGCCCAAATAGAACCCAATCTGAGAACATTTTTCGGTAGCATTGAGCAGACCGTCTTTCGGATGGACGCTGCTCTTGTGGGTGCCCTAAATGATTTGTTTACACAGTTTGTTCAGTCTGTGGGTGAACTGGTTACCAATCTCTCGGTAAAGGTAGTAGGTGCCCTTTCCGGCTACGCCTCCTCATTACCCGGGCTGTTTCTCAAAATCCTGTTGATGATTATATCCACCTTTTTTATTGCGGTAGATTACGATTTCCTCGTTGGCTTTATAACCCGCCAACTTTCTGAAAAAGCAAGAAGTTTACTGCTGCAAACAAAAAGATATGTTGTGGGTACACTGTTTGTCTGCATCCGTTCCTATGCACTCATTATGTTTATTACCTTTGTGGAGCTGTCCATTGGACTTACCATCATCGGTGTTCCAAATGCAGTTTTAGTTGCCTTTGTCATCTCTATCTTTGATATACTGCCGGTGCTTGGAACAGGTGGAATTATGATTCCATGGATCATTATTGCAGCCATCCAAGGGAATTATCCGTTGGCAGTAGGCCTACTGGTAATCTATCTGGTTATCACCATCATCCGCAATATTTTGGAGCCAAAAATTGTAGGAAGTCAAATAGGCTTGCATCCTATCGTTACCTTGGCAAGTATGTTTGTGGGTGCACAACTTTTTGGTATCATAGGACTGTTTGGTTTTCCCATTTTCCTATCCTTGCTCTGCCATCTGAACGACACCAATACAATAAAGCTATTTAAATAAGTATTACGCAAATGAAACGGGAGCTGACTTACAAAGAAAGTCAGCTCCCGTTTCGCATACCAGCTCATTTTTTCCAGTTAACCTTTCTTTTTATTGGCCCCCCAACTCCAAATATGACCATTTAAGGGACGGCCTTTTTACATACGCTACATAGTTTGGTGACATGGGTTAGCTAGTTTTTACAAAAATAAAACCATCTGTAAATATTTTATTGCAACTGAAGTTTCAGTATGATAGTATAATGTTAAATTGTTAAACAATATAACTATTGACTATATATGACGAAGGAGGGGAGGAGCACATGCCAATCTCTCCCATACAAAATGAACGGCTGTCCGATAAGGTAGTGACCCAGATACTCTCCATGATGCGGGACGGGGAACTGAAGGCCGGAGACAAACTGCCCAACGAAACTCTGTTTGCCGAGCAGCTGGGTGTAAGCCGTGGTATTCTGCGGGAAGCACTGACGCAGTTGCAGTCCCAGGGCTATATACGGCGCAAGCCCAAAGATGGCACCTACATTCAGGACGATGTACAGCACCTGCTCATAAACGGCTCCATGAACGACCTCATGCGGAAAGCCGCCTATGCAGACCTGCTGGATTTTCGTGAACTGCTGGAACTGCGCATGGTGGAACGGGTAATAGACCGTGCTACCGATGAGGAGATAGAGGAGCTGTATGACGTGCTGGAGGTGGCTGCTACCGACGATGACCAGCAGCGCAGTATGGATAAATACTTCCACTATCGGCTGGCAATGGCCTCCCGAAACATCTTTTTTATTAATTTCATTGACAGCTACTACGACCTTATTAGTGAGTTTGCAAACCGTAGCCAACGGGACCAGGGCCGCCGTGACCAGATACTGCAGGAGCATACAGCCATTGCAGATGCCATTACCCGCCGTGACAAGGAAGCTGCAGCCGAAGCGGTACGCCACCATATGCGGATGGTCAATCTGAAGATTTCCAACCTACAGTAATAACCGTTTGGTGATAGGCAGTGGAATGAACAATAAATATATGAATTGTTTGGAGAAACCTTATGGAACAATGTTTTAAAATACTTTCCCCTTGTGGAATATTGGGATACGGTTTCCCTACCGACTCCTTTGAGCGGGGACTAGCTGAACATCCCGACGCTATCGTGGTGGATGCAGGTTCCACCGATGCAGGCCCCCACAAGCTGGGTGCCAACGTGGCTATCGTTAGCCGCACCGCCTGTAAAAAAGACCTACTTCGCCTTATCGAAGGCGGCAACCGCCTGGGAATTCCCGTTATCATCGGTTCGGCCGGTGGCAGCGGCGGCAAATCCCACGTACAGTGGACCCTTTCCATTATTGATGAAATATTTGCCGAGAATGACCTGAAGCCTATGAAGCAGGCTGTCATTTGGGCAGATATCCCTAAGGATGAGATCCGCTACCGCCTCCGCCGTGGCGAGGTAACCCCGCTGGGTGCAGCAGTACCCCCCCTGACCGAGCAGGCACTGGATGAAACCAATGGCGTTGTGGCTCAGATGGGCATAGAACCCGTGCTGAAAGCCCTTGAGGGCGGTGCACAGCTAATTATCTGCGGAAGAGCCTACGACCCCGCACCCTTTGCGGCAGCAGGTGTACATGCAGGCTACGACCCCGCTTTATGCTACCACCTTGGCAAGGTACTGGAATGCGGTGCACTCTGCTGTGAACCCGGCACCACCAAGGACTGCATCATCGGCGCACTTTATAAAGACCACTTCGAGGTATACCCCACAAACCCCATTCGCCACTGCAACCATGTAAGCGTGGCAGCGCATACCTTCTATGAAAAGAGCCACCCCTACATTCTGCTGGGCCCCGGCATTGTTATGAACCTTGCAGACTGCACCTTTACCGACTGTGAAAACGGACGTGTGGCGGTACGCGGCAGCAAGATGGCAGCCAGCGATCGCTACTATATCAAACTGGAGGGTGCCCGCCGCTGTGCCTACCGCACTTTTGTCATTGCCGGTGTTCGTGACCCACTGCTTATCGCACAGATAGAGCAGGTGGAGGAACTGGTACGGGAAAGCGTGGCCGAACAGTACAGCGACATTTCACAGGACCGCTACAAGGTTAACTTTGTAAACTACGGCAAGAACGGCGTTATGGGTGCACTGGAGCCGGAAACTGCCCCCGCTCACGAGCTGGGTGTCCTCTTTGAAGTGGTGGCGGAAACACAGGAGATTGCCTCTGCTATCTGCAGTTCCCTGCGCTCCACCTTTATGCACTACGGCTACCCCGGCAGAAAGTCTACCGCCGGAAACCTGGCCTTCCCCTTTGCTCCCAGCGATGTAGAGTTCGGCGCAGTGTACGAGTTCTCCCTGTATCACCTGATGCCGGTAGACGACCCCTGTGCGCTCTTTCCCATTGAGTACAGCATGAGAGGGGGTGCGCAGAATGGATAAGCTGGTAGACCTGGCAAAGGTACTGCGCAGTAAGAACAGCGGCCCCTTTGAAATAACACTGGATGTCCTGTTCGACAAGGCTCAGAACTACCGCAGAGTGGTAGAAAGCGGAGCCATAAGCCGGGAAAGCATCTGCAAACTTTACAACCTTATGCCCGAAGATATTACCGAGCTTGTATTTTTTGATAAGGGTTTGGGAATAAAAGTAACTTATAACCGTTCGGTTTCATCGGGAACCACTGGTGACCGTGATGTATATGGAGCCCAACAGCACGCCCCTTTGATGGGTGTATTAATACCGTAATACTGCTTGAACAGGATGGTGCAGCAACCTGCACACGCTTTTTCAAGCCTCCAAAATCTCTACAAAGGAGGGCTTTATTTGAAGTCACACACGCTGGGAAAACAATCTATCTGGAAAAAGCTATATAGCGAGCGTCTGCTATATCTGATGCTTCTGCCAACGCTTATTTACTTTGTTGTCTTCCGCGTCTGGCCTATCATCAACATGCGTTTGGCCTTTTTTAACTACAAGGCCCGCACCGACTGGACATGGGCAGGGCTTAAATACTTTAAGCTTATCTTTAAAAGTCCGGACTTCGGCGACATCATGATGAACACCCTGACCATCAGCTTCATGAAGTATGTACTGCTCTTCCCCTTCTTTGTACTCTTCGCCATCCTGCTCAATGAGCTTCGCATAGGGCGGTTCCGCAAGTATGTACAGGTTATCTCCTACCTGCCCCACTTTCTTTCATGGGTGGTTATCGCAGGTATCTGGATATCTGCACTGTCGGTATCCGGCGGCGCAGTAAACGAAATAACCGGCTGGTTTGGCATGGAACCCATCGACTTTATGACCGACCGAAGTAAAATATTATGGGTACTTATGCTTTCGGAGGCATGGCGAAGCCTTGGCTGGGACAGCATCATCTTCTTTACCGCCATTCTGAACATCAGCCCATCCCTGTACGAGGCGGCAGAGATAGACGGTGCCAACCGTATGGCCATCATCCGTTACATCATTCTACCGGCACTGGTAACACCCATGGTGACCATGTTTATCCTGAACCTGGGCTTTTTCCTCAATGCCGGCTTCGACCAGGTGCTCAATTTCTCTAACAACGCAGTTATGAGCAGCATTGATATTCTGGATACCTACATCTACCGTATAGGTATTGAGGGTGGACAGTATTCGCTGGCTACAGCCGTGAGCCTTATCAAGGGTGTTGTAGGCACCATACTGGTGCTTTGCACACACTTTGCTGCCAAGCATTTTACCGGCAAGGGGGTATGGTAATATGAAACGCCAGAAAAAGTTTACCATAAGCCAGATAGTTTTAATGATTATCCTGACGCTGATTACCCTTACCATGATTGTCCCGCTGCTCAATATTCTGGCAAAGTCCTTTTCCGACCCTGCCCTGTCCCCCTCCATGGGCGGACTTACCATATTCCCGCAGGGCTTTGACCTTATCAACTACGGCATTGTCTTTAACCATCCTGTGCTGGTTCCCGCCATTATGAACTCCATCTTTGTTACGGTGGTGGGTACCCTACTCAATATCCTGCTTACCTGCATGGCGGCCTATGTACTGACCCGTCCGGGCCTTACCTTAAAAAAGCCGCTGATGGTATTCCTCATTGTTATGATGCTCTTTGACCCCGGCATGGTGCCCGAATATCTGGTGGTGCAAAAAACCGGCCTTATGGGCAGCCGCTGGTCGGTCATTCTGGTTATGGCGGTCAATGTTTACTATCTGATTATTATGATGCGGTACTTCGAGGAGGTGCCTTCCTCCATCTACGAGGCGGCAACCATCGATGGTGCAGGACATCTGCGTATGCTCTTTAACATTGTTCTTCCGCTGTCCAAGGCCGGTGTGGCCACCATTACCATGTTCTATGCAGTGGTGCGCTGGAATGAATACTTTAAGGCCAGCCTCTACATTACAAAGGCTAAGGACACGGTACTACAGGTAATATTGCGGCAGTTTGTGGTACTGGGTGACACCACCTCCATGATAGGACAGCAAAACCTGTATAGCTTTAACGAGCTGGCCCGGGTAGATTACGCAGCACTCAAGTGCGCCACCATCGTAGTGGCCATTGTTCCAATTTTATTGCTTTACCCCATTGTCCTAAAGTACTATGCCAAGGACGTTATGGGCGGAGGCGTAAAAGAATAAAGAAACTGCAATGAAACTTATATTTTAAAGGAGGATTTCACAGAATGAAAAAGCTACTGTCACTGACTCTGGCGCTACTGGTAACCCTGTCCCTGTTTGCAGGCTGCGGTGCAAAACCCGCTGAGCCCACTCCCCCCACCACACCTGCTACACCTGCTACCCCCGCAGCACCCGAAGCTCCCAAGGGCATAGGCACCAAGGAAGCTCCCGTAACCGTTACCTATCTCTGCAAGGATGTTTCTTTGGCAGAGCCCGGCATTCCCGAAATGGTAAAAGCCATTGAGGAAGGCATGGCCGCCCAGGGTAACTTCATTAAGCTGGAAGTTCTGGAAGCACCCGCCGGTAAGTATGCCGATGTTGTGCCGATAGCCTACCGTACAGGCCAGATTTCCCCCGACCTCGTTTATTTCCAGGGTGGCGACCTGCCCATCTCCCAGGAAGGTCTGTTTGAGGACCTGACACCTTACATTGAGAAATCTACCAACGTAAAGGCTCTGATGCAGGAGCACAACACCGCAGCTATTAAGAACTATCCCTACCTGCTGTGGCTGGCACCCGCCCGTGTACAGATTCCTGTTATACGTAAGGACTGGTTTGATAAGCTGACCACCTCCAAGGCTCTGCTGGAAAACCCCACCCCCGACAACTACTACGCCATGTTCAAGGAGATGAAGGACAGCAAGCTGTGCCAGTGGCCTATCACCACCGACGGTGGCATTGCCAAGCTGGACAGCGTGTTTAACCATGCTTTCGGCGTAACTGCTACCATCATCAAGGAAGACGGCAAGTGGATTTATTCCAAGGCCTCCAAGGGTGAAAAAGAGAAGCTGGCTTTCTATGCCAAGCTGTACAAGGATGGCCTACTGGACAAAGAATACATCACCAAGCAGTGGGATACCATGGAGCAGGCCTTCTATGAGGGTACTGCAGGCTTTGTAGCCGGTACCGCAGGCGATGTTGTCAATGTTTACAACAACAAGATGATACAGACCAACGGCAAGGAAGCCGAGCTGGTAGTTCTGCCCGCCGCAAAGGGCGTTTCTCAGGCATACCAGTCGGTAGACGTTTCCAAGGAATCCCGTGGCTTCGCTATCAATGCCGAATCGAAGGTAAAGGATGCCGCATGGGCAGTACTGGAGTTCATGGCAAGCCCCGAAGGCCGTATTATTGATAAACTGGGCCTTAAGGATGTTCACTACACCGAAGCAGGCGGCACCTACACCCTTACCGACAAGTTCCCCGAGTGGTGGGCAAAGTTCTGGCCTACCATGGGCGGCATAGACACCACCAAGGTTAAGGGTGAGGTTCTTACCGGACCCGCAGTGGCATCTCTGGAAGCCTCTCAGAAATACTTTGCACCCGATGTCAATGTTATCCTTCCTGAGGACCTTCTGCCTCTGATGGATGCAATGAACAAACTGTACACCGAGTACTCCACCGACATTATCCGTGGTGTTAAGCCCGTCGAAGCCTTCGATGAGTTTGTAGCCAAGTGGAATGCGGCAGGCGGCGAGGAAATTAGCAAGTACCTAGCCGAAAAGCTGGGCTAACAACAAGACTAAACAGGGGTAGGCAGCTATGTCTGCTCCTGTTTTTTAAAAAAGCGAGGTTAAGTGAATGATACCAAAGGATTATCTGCACCGTGTCTATGCAGGGCTGCTGGGCATGAATATCGGCATACGGCTGGGCGCTCCTGTGGAGCCTACCGCATGGACCGATGACCGCATTAAGCGGTTCTATGGCGACATTACCGACTATGTAAAGGACTTTAAAAACTTTGCGGCAGATGACGACGCCAACGGGCCCGTTTTCTTTCTGCGGGCATGGGGCGACCGCAAGCATACAGGCGACCTTACTCCTGCCGATGTGGCTGATGCATGGCTCAACTACACCCGTGAGGGTATCGGTATGTTCTGGTGGGGCGGCTACGGCGTCAGCACCGAACACACCGCCTACCTAAACCTGAAAGCAGGCATAGAGGCTCCCCGTTCCGGCTCTATTGCCACCAATGGCATCATTATGGCAGAGCAGATCGGCGGACAGATTTTTATTGATACATGGGGTCTTATCCTTCCCGGAGACCCACACCGTGCTGCACAGTATGCTATGACCGCCGCCAGTGTTTCTCATGACGGAAACGGCATGTACGGCGCAGGCTTCATAGCAGCCTGTATCGCTAAGGCCTTTGATACCGACGACATTGACACACTGATAGATGCGGGACTGGCCGAAATACCTGCCGACTGCACCTATGCCAAGGTAACCACCGCTGTGCGGGAACACCACCGTGACCACCCCGACGACTGGCGGAGCTGCTTGAAAATGCTACAAAACAACTGGGGCTATGATAAATACACCGGTGTCTGTCACATGATTCCCAATGCGGGTGTTTGTGTCATGTCGTTGCTGTATGGCAGAACGCTGGCTCGCGGTGTGGAGATAGCTACCATGGCGGGCTGGGACACCGACTGCAACGCCGGAAACGTGGGCACCATACTGGGCGTGGCAGGGGGTATCGCTTCCATTCCCGACCATTATCGGAAGCCTATTAACGACGGCATTGTACTTTCCGGCATCTCCGGCTACCTGAATATTCAGGACCTGCCTACCTATGCTCGTGAAGTGGCTTCCATTGGCTATGCGGCTTCTGGGGAGCCTATTCCCGAAGGGCTTATGGTAACACCCGGGGAGCTGCATTTTGACTTCTCCCTGCCCGGCTCTACCCACAACCTGCGCCTTTCCGGCAGCAATAGCTGCTCCCTTCGCCACAGCGACAGTGTATTCCACACAGGCTGGGGCAGCGCAGAAATTCTCTTTGACCGCATGAGCCGCGGACAACGCTGCAAGATTTTCTACAAACCCTTCTACCGCCGTGACGACTTTGACGACGAGCGGTACATGCCTGTATTCTCCCCCACCGCCTATCCCGGCCAGCAGGTAACCATGATGGTAAAGGTAGACCGCATGAGCGGTGAGAGTATTATCCTAAACCCCTACATTCGCAACAGCAGCACCAAACAGGACATGCTGCTTTCCGGCATGGTCATCAAGGACAGCGAATGGCGGGAAATATCCTTTGTTATTCCACAGCTGGACGGCGCTATGGTGGATGAAATTGGTCTGCTGTTTGAGGCCAACTCCCCTGCCAAAAACAAGGATATGGGCTGCATTTACATTGACAGCTTCTCGGTTTGCGGCAAGGCAGACTATACCATTGACATTAAAAAGCAGAAGAAAGAGCTGGCCTCCATTACTCCATTCTCCCACAACCATGGTTCATGGGACATTGAGAATGGGCGGATAGCTTGCATGTGCTTGGAGCATGCCGAAGCCATGACAGGCAACTACTATATGACCGACCTTTCTGTAACAGGCGAGCTGACCCCACACACAGGAACCTCCCACCTTGTTTCTGCAAGGGTGCAGGGCGCACTGCGTGGCTACTATGGCGGCTTTACCGCAGAGGGTGCGGCAATACTCAAAAACGACAGCGGCATGACCGTGCTGGCCTCCTGCCCTTTCGACCGGCAGTATGACCGCAGCTATAGCGTCTGCCTTACTGCGGTGGGCAACCGCCTGACCCTGTCCATAGACGGCAAGGAGCTGCTGAGCGTAACCGACGACACCCATGCCTACGGTATGGCAGGCTATGCCATGTATGCGCTGGGAAGATGTGATTTTGGGAATATGACAATAACAGAATTGTAATTCTTGTTTGGCTGCTAAAAACCTCAAATTATTTACTTGAAAGGATTATTTACACTATGCTTACAACCAACGACCTGAGAAATAACAAGGAGCTGGCACGAGACAAGGCAGTAGGTGCCCTGTGCGGACTGGCTATCGGCGACAGCTTCGGCGACGCCTCCCGTATGCCCGCAAACCGTGAGAACTACGGCATTACCACCGACTTTAACAGCGGCGCTACCTGGAGCACCGACGACACCGAGTTTGCACTGCTTACCGCTAAGACCCTGATAAACTGCAAAGGCAAGCTGACCGTGGATATCGTCGTGGATGCATGGATGGAGGACGTGGCAGTACAGGATGAGTTTAAGCGTGGAGGCGCCAGCGAAAAGGCTGCTGCCGAAAACCTGAAGCGTGGACTTCGCCCACCCCTCACCGGAAAATTCAGCACCTTCCACATGAGTGATGGCACCGCTATGAGAATTCCTCCCGTGGGTATCATCTGTGCAGGTGACCCCGAAAAGGCCGCTGCCATGGCAGAGCTGGATGCATGCATCAGCCACTACGGTGATGGTATTTGGGGTGCACAAGCCGTAGCTGCTGCCGTTGCAGTTGCTATGGTAGATGCCACCATGGATGAAATAATAGAAACTGCCATGCGCTACATGCCCAAAGACAGCTGGCTGTACCACAACATGAACCGTGCGCTGGAGATAGTGGAGCAGGCAAACGGTAACCTGTTTGATTGCTGGATGCCCCTGCATGATGAACTGCGTGCCTCCACCTGGGCCACCACCGCTGAGGCCATTCCTTCCGCCTTTGCAGCACTGAAGCTGGAAAGCCGCAACTTTAAAAGCGGTGTTATTGTAGCCGGAAACTTTGCTCGTGATGCCGATACCATCGGTGCTGTGGCGGGTGCTATACTGGGCGCTAAGTACGGTGCCGCAGGCATTCCCCAGCGGTGGATTGAAAAGACCCGCTACCCCTCCGGTACCTGCCTCAACTTTACCAAGGGGCTGGATATCGTCAAGATGGGCGAGCAGCTGGCAGAACTTATCTGATTAAAAAACAAAGGGCGGCAGCAAGCTACAGTTTGCTGTCCCCTTTTTCCATTTGTTTACAGTTTAACCTTTCTGTTGGGGCAAAAAGAGAGGCTTTTACTCTGTTAAAAATGTTGTTGACTTCATTCCTTATTTTCACTATACTTTAAGTAACCTCTGGCTAAATCTTACCACTCTCACTGTAGGGCGAATGGATTTCATCGGTGGCTGTCTAAATTATAAAACTGAATAATAAGTGGATGAAGTTACCGGGAGAGACTGCACAGCAGCGCCGAAGGGGAAAATGCTAAAACTCTCAGGCAAAAGGACCGGCAACTGACAAACTCCGGAAAGCTGCAGGATGAAAGTCTGCGCGGCACCGAAGAAGCAATTTCGTGAAGGGCATTTCTTAAGGGTCAAAAGCGACGAGAAATTCGCTGAGGAAGAACAGCTGCAAGGCAAAAAACGCAGGAATACTAGATGTATTTCGAGTATTTTTAACGCAGCAGATGTCTTTCTTAGTAGAATTTTTCAAAGCTTGAGCCTTTTAAGAATGCCCCTAGGCGGAAGAATCTTTCAGGTTATAGGACGGGGCGTGCGGAGAATATCTGCACGCCCCTATGCTTTTACAACGGACAACCTGCGATAAAATTATTTTTAGGAGGACATTATGGAGAAAAAGACACCGCTTTATCAGAAACATCTGGACAGCGAGGGACGCATCGTCCCTTTTGCAGGCTACCTGCTGCCGGTGCAGTACCCCACAGGAGTCATTGCCGAGCATATGGCCGTTCGAGAAAAGGCTGGCATCTTTGATGTTTCCCATATGGGTGAAGCCATCATCGAAGGCCCCGATGCACTGAAAAACCTGAACTATATACTTACCAATAGCTTTGACAGCATGGCAATAGGCGCTTGCCGCTATTCCCTTATGCTCTACGAAAACGGCGGACAGGTAGATGACCTCATTGTATACCGCATGGGAGAAACCAAGTTCTTTCTGGTGCTCAATGCCTCCAATACCGAAAAGGACATTGCATGGCTGCGGGAGCACCTGACTGGAGAGGTCACCCTGACCGACCTTTCCGACTGCACCGCCCAAATAGCCCTGCAAGGCCCCCTGTCCAAGGAGATTATCACCAAACTCTGTGATGCAGCAGAGCTTCCCACCAAGTACTACAGCTTCACCGAAAAGATGAAGGTAGCAGGGGTAGACTGTCTGGTTTCCCGCACCGGCTACACCGGCGAATTTGGCTACGAGCTGTACATGGCTCCTGCAGATGCTGAAAAGGTGTGGGATGCACTGCTAAGTGCAGGCGCACTGCCCGCTGGCCTTGGTTGCCGTGATACCCTACGTCTGGAAGCTGCCATGCCCCTGTACGGGCACGAGCTGGGTGAAGATGTAAGCCCGTTGGCTGCCGGCCTTGGCTTCGCTATTAAGATGGAAAAGGATGACTTTATCGGCAAAGCAGCCCTTCTGGCAGCTGGAGAACCAAAACAGGTTCGGGTAGGCCTAAAGGTAACTGGACGTGGCGTTATCCGCGAACATGAAACCATTCTGCGGGATGGCAAGGAGATAGGCACTACCACCTCCGGTACCCACTGCCCCTATCTGGGTGTAGGCTGTGCCATGGCATACATTGACAAGGAGCATTCTGCCGTAGGTACGCCTGTAGAGGTGCTTGTCCGTGGCAGAGCCATAACCGCTGAGATTGTGCCACTTCCCTTCTATAAGCGCACATAACTCTTTCCATGGAGCATCCCCCTAACCGCACCACACTTGGTGCAACCGTCAAAGCAGATTTTCCAAGGCAGTTGTCCTTGTGAAATATATTTAAAACCGTAAACAAATGAAATTTAAAATTATTTATTGGAGGATTTTATTATGAAAGTTCCAACAAGCCTACTGTACACCGAGTCCCACGAGTGGGTAGAAAAAACCAGCGAAACCACTGCACGTATCGGCCTTACCGACTTTGCACAGGACCAGCTGGGCGACCTAGTATTTGTAAACCTGCCTATGGTTGGCGATGAGCTGGACTGCGGCGAAAGCTTTGCCGACGTGGAGAGCGTAAAGGCTGTTTCTGATATCTTCAGCCCCCTTACCGGAACTGTGTCCGCCATTAACGAAGAGCTGATGGATGCCCCCGAGACGATTAACAAAAGCCCCTATGATGCATGGTTGGTAGAGGCTTCTGATATTACCGAATTTGGCGAGCTGATGGATGCTACTGCCTACGGTGCATTCTGTGAAGCAGAGGGTTAACCATATACTGGGATAAGCATTAATTTTTTTGAAAAGAGGAAGACTATGGGAAGTTATATTCCATCCACCCAGACCCAGCGGGACGAAATGCTGTCCACCTTGGGTATGAAAAGCATGGATGAGCTCTATGCCGACGTTCCCGACAGCATGCGCCTCTCCCGCTTAAACCTGCCCGAGGGTATGTCGGAAGCCCAGCTTCTACGCACCATGCGGGAGCTTGCAGGGCAAAACCGTATCTTCGGAAGCTGCTTCCGTGGGGCGGGTGCCTACAACCACTATATCCCCTCCATTGTAAAACGGGTAACCGCCAAGGAGGAGTTTGTTACCGCCTACACCCCCTATCAGGCGGAAATCAGCCAAGGTATTCTGCAGTCCATCCTTGAGTACCAGACCATGATCTGCGAGCTTACTGGCATGGCCGCCTCCAATGCCTCGGTTTACGATGGTGCTACTGCCGCTGCCGAAGCCACCGCCATCTGCCGTGATCGCAAGCGCAGCCGTACCCTCATTTCCGCAGCTGCCCACCCCGATGTCATACGCACAGTACGCACCTACTGCCACGGTGCCAACGCCCCTGTAGAGCTGGTGCCCATGAAGGACGGCATTACCGATTTGGATGCACTGCGCTCCATGCTCTGTGACACCGATGCCTGCTTCTACTTTGCACAGCCCAGCTTCTTTGGCGGCATAGAAGATGCCGATGCCATTGTAGAGCTGGTACATAGCGCAGGAGCCAAGGTGATTATGGGTGTAAACCCTATTGCTACCGTCCTGCTGAAAACCCCCGGTGAGTGCGGAGCAGATATTGCCGTAGGCGACGGGCAGCCTCTGGGTATGCCGCTTTCCTTCGGAGGGCCCTACCTGGGCTTTATGGCCGCTACTACCGAGCTTACCAGAAAGCTTCCCGGGCGCATTGTAGGTGAGACTACCGACAACCGTGGCAACCGCTGCTATGTACTGACCCTACAGGCCAGAGAACAGCATATCCGTCGGGAAAAGGCCTCCTCCAACATCTGTTCCAACCAGGCGCTATGCGCCATGACCGCCGCTGTCTATATGGCGGCAATGGGTCCTGCGGGCATGCATAATGTGGCACAGCAGTGCTACGATAAGGCGCACTATCTGGCTGCGGAGCTTGCAAAGGTCAAAGGCTTTACACCTCTGTATCAGGGTGAATTTTTCCACGAGTTCGTTTCTGCCTGCCCCGTACCTGCCGAAACACTTTTGGCACGGCTGGAAGCCGAGGGCATACTGGGAGGTCTACCCGTAGAGGGCGGCATTCTCTGGTGTGCTACCGAGCAGAACACCAAGGCCGACATAGACCGCGTAGTGGCAATTGCAAAGGAGGTATCAACATGAAAAATCAAGTTTTTCATGATTGGTTTTGTGCCTTTGCACCCAGTACAAGGGATGCAGGTTGCCTTATGGGCAACACTGCCCAATTCCCCGGGAAGGAGTGGTTATTAAAATGAAGCTGATATTTGAAAAAAGTGTAGCCGGACGTGGCTGCACCCTACTTCCCAAATGCGATGTTCCCACCACAGCAGTTCCCGAAAAGCTTGCCAGAACCCGTACACTGGGGCTTCCGGAGCTTTCGGAGATAGACATTTCCCGTCACTACAGCGAGCTGGGC
The DNA here is from genome assembly GCA_036645835.1 of Angelakisella sp. Lineage (GTDB taxonomy): Bacteria > Bacillota > Clostridia > Oscillospirales > Ruminococcaceae > Angelakisella. Next base: position 82,289 of record JAVXNK010000006.1, read on the forward strand.
AAGCAAGTACACGGTATTAACAACGGTTTTTACCCTCTGGGCTCCTGCACCATGAAGTACAACCCCGCTGTGAACGAGGAGGTTGCCGCACTTCCCGGCTTTGCCGCCATTCACCCCCTACAGCCCGAGCACACCGTACAGGGCTGCTTGGCAGCTATGGTAAAGGCCGAAGAAATCCTTTGTGAAGTAACAGGTATGGACGCCGTTACCTTCCAGCCTGCGGCGGGCGCACATGGTGAGTTTACCGGCATGCTGCTCATTAAGGCATACCACCAGTCCCGTGGGGACACCGCCCGTACCAAGGTCATTGTACCCGACTCCGCCCATGGCACCAACCCCGCTACCGCCGCAATGATTGGATTTACGGTGGTGAATGTGCCTTCGGCTGCCGACGGCTGTGTAGATATAGAAAAACTGCGTGCAGCGGTAGGCCCCGACACTGCGGGTCTTATGCTCACCAACCCTAATACTCTAGGACTGTTCGATAAAAATATTCTGGAAATAACTAAGATCATTCACGATGCAGGTGGGCTTAACTACTACGACGGCGCAAACCTGAACGCCATTATGGGTATGGCACGCCCCGGCGATATGGGCTTCGATGTGGTACACCTAAACCTGCATAAAACCATGTCCACCCCCCATGGCGGCGGCGGCCCCGGCTCCGGTGCAGTGGGTGCAAAGGCCATACTGGCTCCCTTTATGCCAAACCGTCACCCTGTAAAGTCCGGCGACAGCTACACCTTTGAAGACCCCGCACAGACCATTGGCAGTGTAAAGGCTTTCTACGGCAACTTTGCCGTTACCCTGCGGGCACTGGCTTATATGTTGACACTGGGCGGTGAAGGCCTACGGGATGCTTCCCGCATGGCAGTGCTGAACGCCAACTACATGAAGGAGCTTATCCGCCCCTACTGCAAGATGGCTTCCGACAACATCTGCATGCATGAGTTTGTACTGTCGCTGGAGGATATTAAGAAGGAAACAGGCGTTTCTGCTATGGATATGGCCAAATCTATGCTGGACTACGGGATGCACCCGCCAACTATGTACTTCCCGCTCATCGTCCACGAGGCACTGATGATAGAGCCTACCGAAACCGAGTCCAAGGAAACACTGGACTGGGCAGCAGGAGTTATTATCGAGCTGCTAAAGAAGGCGCATACCGACCCCGAGGCACTGCACAACGCCCCCGTCACCACCCCTGTGGGGCGGCCTGACGAGGTCACAGCAGCCAGAAATCCAATATTGAGGTATCACTTTACATGATAAGCAAGATTCGTACCATTGTAACTGAAAACACAGTACCCTATGAGAATTTGGCACTGGAAGAACTGCTGCTGCACACGGTGGAGCCGGATGAGTGTATCCTATACCTGTGGCAGAACCGCCACACGGTGGTAATAGGGCGCAACCAGAACTGCCGCAGCGAATGTAAGGTGAATGAACTGGAAAAAGACGGCGGGTATCTTGCCCGCCGTCTTTCGGGTGGTGGAGCTGTGTTCCACGACCTTGGCAACCTGAACTTCACCTTTCTGGTGCAGAGCGAAAACTACGACCTGAACCGCCAGCTAGAGGTTATTTTGCAGGCAGTACGTGCAATGGGCATAGAGGCTGAAAAGAGCGGGCGCAACGACATTACCGCAGAAGGGCGGAAGTTTTCCGGCAACGCATTCTACCAAAGCGGCAACCGCAAATACCACCATGGCACGGTGATGATAAATGCCGACCTTACAAACCTTTCACACTACCTTACCGTGGCACCCGACAAGCTGGCCGCAAAAGGGGTGAAATCGGTGCGTTCACGGGTAGTGAACCTAAGTGAGCTAAACCCCGCTGTAACGGTGGAGCGTACCAAGGAAGCACTTATCACCGCCTTTGGCCAGGTATATGGCCTGACCCCCCTGCCCATGGAGCAGGAGCGGCTGGATAGTGCCAAGCTACGGGAGCGGGCAGAATACTTTGCCTCCTACCGCTGGCGTATTGGCAACGAGCCAAGCTTTACCACAGCGGTAAGCCATCGGTTTGGCTGGGGCGGTGTGGAGCTGCGGCTGCTGGTGTCCGGCGGCATGATTCAAACCGCTACTGTATATACCGACGCTATGGATGCCGAACTGGCTCCTCTGCTGAGCCAGCGTCTTACCGGTGCGGAGCTTTCACCCTCGGGTATAGCAAAGGCCCTGTCTCCGGTTCGGGGACAGAGCGATGAGCTGACCGCCATAATGGGCGACATTGCTAGAGTGATGGAGGAATGGCAGAATGGATAGATTTGACCTGATTGTAATTGGCGGCGGGCCCGGTGGCTATGTGGCCGCTTTGGAGGCCGCAAAGCTGGGCAAGACCGTAGCACTGGCTGAAAGCCGTGAGGTGGGCGGTACCTGCCTGAACCGTGGTTGTATTCCCACCAAGGCACTGCTGCGGGCTTCCCGTGTATACCGGGAGGCAAGCCACAGCACCGAACTGGGCATTATCACTGACGGAGTATCCTATGATTTTCCCGCCATGCACAGCCATCTGGGAGAGGTTACGGGACAGCTACGCAGCGGCATTGAGGCACTGCTAAAGCGTGCCAAGGTAACACTGCTCTGTGGCAAGGCTACCATCTTAAGCCCAACCACCGTACAGGTAAACGGTACTGACTACCAAACCGACAATATTATTATTGCCACTGGCAGTAATCCCGCTGCGCCACCCATTCCCGGCAGTAAGCTGCCCGGTGTAGTAAACAGCGACGGGCTGCTGGAAAACGGCGGTGTGGACTGCAAGCGGCTTATCATCATCGGCGGCGGTGTGGTAGGGGTGGAGTTTGCACAGGTTTACAACGACCTTGGTGCTTCCGTCACCATTCTGGAGGCCATGCCACGGCTTCTGCCCCCTCTGGACAGAGAGTTCGCCCAGAACCTTGGGATGATTTTCAAAAAGCGCGGTATAGAGATACACACCGGTGCCATGGTAACTGAAATTGCCGAGAGCCCAGACGGACTTATCTGCCATTATACCGAAAAAGACACCCCCTGCCAGGCCGTAGCGGACTGTGTGCTGGTTTGTACCGGACGCACACCAAATACCGCAGGACTCTGTGCAGAGGGCGTAGAACTGCATATGCAGCGGGGCTATATCCCCGTAGATGAAAACGGAAAAACTGCCGTAGATGGCATCTATGCCATTGGAGATGTGGTGTTGGGCGGCATACAGCTGGCACACGCTGCCGAGGCCACAGGCCGAAACGCCGTGCATGCCATCTGCGGAAAGCCCTCTGCCAAGGTAATGTTGGTGGTGCCATCCTGTGTCTTTACCGAACCGGAGATAGCCTCCGCAGGTATTACTGCGGACGAGGCAAAGGCGGCAGGCATTGGGGTTACGGTCGTAAAAAACCTAACCTCCGCCAACGGGAAATCGGTCATTGAAGGTGCCGACAGGGGATTTTCCAAGCTGATATTTTCCGCAGAGGGCGGGCAGCTTCTGGGTGCACAGCTTATGTGTTCCCACGCCTCCGAGATGATAGGAGGGCTAACTGCCGCCATAAACAGCGGACTTACCGCAGAACAGCTGGAAAGCACCATCTTCCCCCACCCCACCGTCAGCGAAACGATTATTGGATAAGGGCATGGTCCTTCAGCCGAAAGTTTCCAACCAGAGATTTTAGGGTTTGTGCCTGTCCACTTAGTTCCTCACTGGCCGCAGCGCTCTCCTCCGAGGTGGCAGAATTTGTCTGCACCACGCTGGATATCTGCTCCACACCTATGGTTACCTGTGTAATAGAGTTTGCCTGCTCACTGCTGGCATCCGATATTCTGTCAATGGAGAGCACCACATCCTGCGCCATAGCCACCACACCCGACATGGCTGCTGCCGTATCAACTGCAATCTTTGAACCCGCTTCCACCGCTTTTATAGAATCTTCTATAAGGGCGGTGGTATTTTTTGCGGCTTCGGAGGATTTTCCCGCCAGATTGCGCACCTCATCGGCTACCACGGCAAAGCCCTTGCCGGCCACTCCCGCTCTGGCTGCTTCCACAGCAGCATTCAGTGCCAAAATGTTTGTCTGGAACGCTATATCATCTATGGTTTTAATAATCTTCTTAATCTCACCTGACTTTTGATTAATATCCTCAATGGCACTCATAAGCTCGGTCATATGAGCATTACCACGGCTTAGCTCCTGCCCGGTCAGGTTTGCTTTGCTGCTGGCCTGCGCCGCATGCTGGGCATTGGCTTTTACCTGCTGGGAAATCTCACTGATAGCGGCAGAAAGTTCTTCAACCGATGCGGCCTGTTCAGCTGCACCTTCACTTAGTGACTGTGCGCTATCCGATACCTGCCCTGCACTGTCGGACAGCTGCTCCGCTGCAGCGTTAATATGGGACAAGGTCTGGTTAAGAGCACTGACAATGCGAATAAGGGACTCCTTAATGGGGGCAAAATCACCAATATAGTCCAGCTCTACCTCTATAGCCATGTCATTGTCAGCCATACGTGACAGCTTATGAGAAATATCTCCTATGTAGCTTTGCAGCGTCTTTTTGGTCTCGGTTATGGCATAAACAAGCATACCAATCTCCGAAGTATCAGGGGTCATATGAAAATGGGAAGCAAGATTTCCTTTCGAAATCTCCATCATCTCGTTCTTTACCTGAATAATAGGACGTATAATCTTTCTTTTGATAACAAAGACAGAAACACACTGGGCAAGGACGACCAAGGCCATCATGGCCGCACAGATAAACCACATCATGGTGGCTTGATTTTTAAGGCTGAGTATGCGGGCAGACGTTCTGGTATTCAGACTGTCCATCAACTCTTCCTCAATGATTCCAATCTTATCAAGCTCCTCGTCATACTCCTCACTAAAGATTGTGGCTATAGCCATCTCTCTTTTTGAGCTTTTTGTATATTCCATAGTCAAGCTTTCAACCGGCAACAGCTTGTTTGAGATGGCGGCCATTTCCTCAATCTTACCCTGTTCATACTCGGTAATACCGATTTCCTTCATATTGGCTACGCCAATTTCCCGGTTTTTCAGGGTATTTACCTCTTCCCAATAGTTATCATAATGATGTTGGTCCCCCGTAACTGCATAGGAACGCACCTGATTGGTCAGATATGCAGACGCATCCAAAAATCGGTTTGCGTTGGTGACCAAGTCAAATCGATTATCACTTGCGGTGCGCATCTCACCATTCACAAGTAGGACACCAACACAGGAGATAAGTGCAAGGACAATTGCAACAATTACACCAATATTCAGTAGGGAGGTCAGTGTTGACTGTTTTATTGCTTTTTTCATGTAGAGCCTTCCTTCTTTTTTAAATTACACCTATATTATACACCATAATTCTCCAAATAAACAGATTTTTTTACAATTCCACTCTGCCATAATGCATTGTCTTTAGTTGTATATAAACACATTTCATACCACAAAGACAACAAAAAAATCGTAGTTGCATTTATTGAAAAAAAGGGAGAGAAATACAAAAATATCTTAAAAAAATGAGAAATTCTCTTTAAAACAGTATTGACACCTTGCCCTAAGAATGATATAATAAACAAGCTTTCTGTGTGAAGGCAATATACATGCGGGTATGGCGGAATTGGCAGACGCGTTAGATTCAGGTTCTAATGGTCGCAAGGCTGTGCAGGTTCAAGTCCTGTTACCCGCACCAACAAACCCTTACATTTTGTAAGGTAACAAAAAACCACCTAAAAGGGTGGTTTTTTTGTATGTCTGCAGCTGGTTCTGCCCATACATAGCTTCAGGAGCATAGCTGTTATGGCAGTAAAGTTGATATAGCTCTAATTTTCCTATAGCGCTTACTATCTTATCAAACCCTAATCCAGGAACAAAAAAACAGGCAGGCAAGACGGTGATTCTCCATCTTGCCTGCTTTTCTATTTCTACCACTATTGTCATTCGGCTTTGCTCAAATTCTTTACGGCATATTAATTACAGCTAAAAATCATAGTCTTTCATGGAATGCAGAATGTGTAGCTCCATTGCCACTCGTGCACCCTGGGCTTCACGGGACTCCATGTAGTTGAGTATCATTTGATGATCGCTAAATGTATACTTATGACTTACCTGCTTTATATTCGTTTCTGAAAAAATCCTGACAATCTCACTATTTATAATTGGTACCAAGCGTACCATAAATTCGTTGTGTGTAGAAAACGCAATACTATTATGGAACAACCGATTTATCTCTACACAATCTTCCCCTTTTAGAAGCTTTTCCTCTAAAATCTTTCCATACTCCAAAATCTGTTTCAGTTCTTCATCGGTTGCGCGCTGTGCAGCATAGTATGCTGCCTGCGGCTCAAAAATCAATCTTATCTCATATAAATCTTTCAGTCGAATTCCTGTATAAGATAGGTTTGCAAAAATATTGGAAGAAAACGATTGTGAATCATCAATAACGTATGTTCCTTTGCCGCGCCTTACTTCAAGAATACTTTGTGCAGTCAGTTTCTGTATCGCTTCACGAACGGTAGTTCTGCTAACTCCCAGTTCTAAGCATAAATCGTTCTCGTTTGGAAGCTTATCACCTGGTAGGAATCTTTTTTGCAAGGTGATCATCTCCAGTATTTCGGTGGCAACTCGTTCAGAAAGCTTTTGCGCCATATCGGCCATCTTATCACCTCATCAGTTTGTACTGCTTTATAACTTCCTATATTATATCAGTAAAAATTGGTTATGGGAATGTTTTCTCTGGCTTTTTTGCCTGCAAAAAATATAGCAACGCACTGCATGCTGCCATACAGTGCGTTATTATTTATCTGTACCTTAGTCCATGATGATTCCGCCATTAACATCCAAGATTTCACCGTTAATGTAAGATACCTTATCATTGCACATAAACACAACGGCTTCTGCAATTTCCGAAAGTTTTCCAAGCCTTCTGGATGGTATAGACGGTAGGGCATCCTTCCATCGGTCATTGGCAAGTACCTGCTCAGACTCTACCCAGCCTGCTGCAACCGCATTGGAGTTTATGTCATAGTCCGCCAGTTCCAACGCAAAGGATTTTGTGATACTAATTACACCGGCTTTGGCAGCTGAGTATATAGCTACACCACGACCGGGGTTTTTACCGTCGCATGAGCTAATATTTACAATTCTACCATAGTTGTTAGGCAGCATGGATTTTTTAACTACCGCCTGTGTCATAAAGAACAGACCCTTTAGGTTGACATCAACAACAAAATCAAAGTGCTTTTCTGTCACTTCCAGAACCGGCAATGCAGGGTATACACCAGCATTGTTTACCAGTATATCAATTCTTCCCATTTTTTCTATGGCTTTGTCTATCATTGCCTCAACAGCAGTGCAGTTGGTAATGTCACCTTCCAGTGCCATAGCACGCACACCAAATGACTGTACTTCACTAATAACATCTGCATCATCAGCAATTTTTAAATCATTTACAATAACATCTGCACCATATTCGGCTAGCTTTGTTACAATACTCTTGCCAATTCCTCTTGCTCCGCCAGTAACCAATGCTACCTTGCCTTGCAGTATCTTTTCCATATGATAGTACCTACCTTTTTAAATAATTTAATGTGTTTCATTCATAACGCAATAGTCAGTAACGATTAGATTGGTACAATCCTTCTGAGCAAAGTTGGCTGTTAGCTGTCCCATACCAACTGTTTTTACTGCCAGAAGCATTGCGTACGGGTTGGCAATATCAATAAAGTTTGAAAGATATTCCAAAGTTGCTTCAAAAAACAGCTTTCCACGCTGCACCACCTGCTCTGCGGTTCTATCTATCTTTGCAAAATCTATGGTCTCCACAACATGGGGGAGGTAGCCCTCCAGTTCACGGGCATATTCTAGTGTCCGCACAACCTCTTCTACAGTGGTATCCGTGGTTAACCCCTGATTTGCCAGTGTAGTGATGGCATGCCCTGTTTGGTAAACATGCTGACCAGCCATATCATATAACAGATATGTTGACATATGGGCGACATTAAGTTTAATATCCGTATGATTTCTTCCCAGCTTATTTGCAAAAATCATGGAGCCGGTAATTTGTTCGGGATGTATTTTCTTAAGTGCAGAAAGGAACACCAGACGTTTCATTGGAGAATAGAACATGTCACCAAAAGAATGAGCAATTTTTGCACCCATCAGTGTTTCTACTATGTATTTTTCTATAAGAGCACAACCGATTAGCAGCCCCATATCAGAAGCTTTATCACCATATCCATCGTCTAGGTTGGAATGAATTAACGCACCATCCGCTACATGCTCTGCCATAATAGCAATTGCTTGTGCAGTGCTTTTGGTTCTTGCAACAACATCCGTATACTCAGGGTAGTCCCAGCCGAAGAACTGCGACATGTTACCAATGGTTGTTACACCGGCTTTAAGTGCATTTTGCACCGTCCAAAATGAAGCGGGACTTCCTATCATGTTATCCCCTAAGTGCGGTTGCATTACAGGAGACATGCCCAGCATATCCCAGTCCTGTTGGTTTTGGAAGTATAGTGCGCCACCTTTTCGGTTTGCTTCACGGATTTCCTGTGGCAGAGCCATGGAATAGTCTATGCTCACACCGAAGCGGTCCAAATGCAAGTCTTTTTCGGTCAAGAGCTGCTGAAACTTTTCCATTTGCTCCTTGAACACTTCATTGTTCTCACAGCAAAGGTGATAATGATACATCAGTTGACCTTTTTTGGTCATTATCTGCTTATAATTTTTTTCACTCTTGATTCCGCTTGCTTTAATAAACTGTGTTTTGCCTACTTTTAACTCTTTACCAATCTTACTGGCATCTGCAAGGAAACTGCAATCCAACGAACCCAAGGAGTTTAACTTTTTTATCATGCTATCGTTCATTCCTGCTTCTCCCTTTTTACATTTATTTATTTTTTATTATTCTTTGCGGTGTAGAATATGCCAAACCCTGTAGCCGCCCATATGAGAGAGAAGACAGGTGTTGCAAAGCCCATGATGTAATAAGGCAGATATTCCATAACCGATATGCCCAGTGTTGCAGCGCAGTAAATGCCACTGGTTCCCCATGGTACCATTGGACAAACAACGGTTGCACCGTCCTCCAGCGTTCTGGAGAGCACTCTACGGTCAATTCCCTGCTCATCGTATTTTTCGCCCAGCGCGTTTGCAGGCAACAGCATAGCAAGATATGGGTCTGCAGCAAAGTAGCTTAAGCCAAATGCAGATAATAGTGTAGTAGCAATTAGCCCAAATCTTTTATTTGTTACAGCACCGACCTTCTTCATTAACTGATGCATAACACCGGTTCTTTCAAGTGCGCCTGCCAGCATTAACGACATAATCATTAGGGTGATTGTACCCGTCATGGAGTTTAGTCCACCACGAGTTAGCAGTTTATCCACCGGTGCAATACCGGTAACGCCTACAAAACCTGTGTGCATATAGGAAAGCGCTGCCGATAGTTTCTCCCCTTGTACAAAGACTGTCAATAACATACCGGTAATGGTCGAAATAATCATTGTTGGAATTGCTGGAAACTTCTTAATGATTAAAACAACAAGCAGGACGGGGGGGAAGAAAAGAATAGGATTAAGGTTAAAGGCACCTGTAAGCCCATTGGTAATAATCTCTACCTGGGATGCGTCCGCCACACCATTAGAGTAGGAAAATCCTGTTATAAGAAAAAATGCAGCACTTACTAACAGGGCAGGGCCTGTTGTATAAAGCATAGAACGTACGTGAGCATACAGGTCAGTTTTTGCTACCGCAGCTGCAAAGTTGGTACTGTCGGACATTGGAGATTGCTTATCTCCAAAAAAAGCACCGCATATAATAGCACCCGCTGTAAGGCCCATGGGAATACCCAAACCGTAACCAACACCCATAAAGGCTACACCAATGGTTCCTATGGTTGTCCAAGATGACCCGGTCATAATTGACATAATAGAGCAAAGTATCAGTACTGATATGAGAAAAAATTTAGGTGAAAAAATCTTTAGTCCATAGTAAATTACAATCGGAACGGTTCCGCTGGAAATCCAACTACCTACTGTCATACCAATTAGGCAAATTATAATAATTGCCTCTATGGACTCGGAAATGCTTTTAACAATGGTTTTACGCATTTCAACCCATGGGATGCACAGATAAACCGAATAAATAAGAATAATACCTGTGCTAAATAGTAGTGGAATGTGTGGTTCCAGCTTGAACCCAACGACACCGAAAAGCAATACTGCTATAGCAGTCAGCATAATCAGTAACGAAGAAGCAAAACTTCCTTGTCTTTCTGTTTTTGTTGACATCTTTTTTCCCCCATTAATTATCCGGCATCTCAAAGGAACGCTTAGTACTCAATCCCTTTTCTTGCCTGTATTCCCCGCTTATAGGGATGTTGTACACCGGCCATATCTGTCAGGTAGTCTGCTAATGCTTGCAGGTCTTGCGGCGGTTGACGGCCCGTCAGAACAAGTTCCAGCTTTTGTGGCTTGCCTAAAATAAAGCTGATAACCTCGTCTAGCGGTACCATTTCTGTCGTTATTGCGCTAATTATTTCATCCATTATTATAAGGTCATAGGAATCGGCATTTTTTTGGACATGGTCAAAGCAGCTATACTGTTCATCATGGCATACTTTCTTTTCCGCTTCAGTCATGTAAGGAATAAACTTTGTAACGCTTCCCATACGCACAACATCTATGCCAAGTGTACGCAAAGGCTCAAGCTCGCTGGTATCCATGCCCTTCATAAATTGCGCAAACATGACCTTTTTACCTGCACCCACTGCTCGAACCGATAATCCTATGGCTGCCGTTGTCTTACCTTTTCCATCACCGGTATAGATGTGAACTAAACCTCTGGATTCCATAAAGCGCTCCTTTCATTTTCTACGCCTGCTGTTTAAACTCATTGCCTATCTTCAGAATGATATTGACTAGTTCCTCAGCCTTATTATCGCAGTTTACCCCGAGTGCTTGTACTTCTTTCGTTACATCCACAGGAAGGTCGCTGCCATCCATATTTTCATTAATTAGACCGCCCATAATTAGCTTTGCAGAGATATTATTTTTTTGGAAGCCATCTAGGACTTCTTTTGCATAGCTAAGCGCAATGCCATTGTAGGTGCTAACCAACAGAATATTGCTCTCGGTCTCTATCATTGTATCTATCAGTTCAGCAGGGGCAACAGTAGCACCCATGTCAAATACAGTGGCACCTGCTTTTTGAATAATGCTTTTGCATATTTCCTTGCCAAACTCATGAACGTCGGTAGTACCCATAACCACCTTAATACCTTTGAGCGGCTTTTCTTCCAGGCTATCCATACGTTCAATGATGGTCTGTTCTTTTTCACTAATCGTCTGTATAATGCTGGTGGGACGAACCGGGATGCGGCCACGCATTGCATACTTATCCTTCTGTCCTACACCAAAATCTGTCTCCAGCTGCTCAGGTCCTATGGCTTTCAGAACGCTTAACAGTTCACCGGGATGTGTGATATCCACCTTCATATCATCCAAACTATTCAATACCCGTTCACTAAATATGCGACCACAGACCACTAGAATATCGGCTTCTGCCTCCACCTTTTCCCAGTCGATAAAACTGCCATACATAGGCGCTTTTTCTATCATAATATCTACCAGGCGATGTGCTTCAATAATTTCATCTGCCGATGGAATACGAGTTGCCTCTGTTACGGGAATGGGGCAAATTGCATGGCCACTTCCATACTTCATCTGTCCAATTGCATCTGCCATGCTAAAGGAAGCCATGGCACCAAAATTTCGGGCAAAGTCTACACCAAAGTCTATGGTATTACCATAGATCATGGAGCCGGCGGTATGGTGTTTATTAATTTTACCCATAGCACAGTTGAAGATAATTCTAAGCATGGGGTCACTGAAAAGGTTACCAAAGCAATGACCCAGGCCTGCACCTAGCAAGTCTTCAACAATATAGCGCTCAATCATTGCCCAGCCAACCAGATTGGCAAGATCGTGATACTGTGAACCAAACCCGTCATCAAGGTTGGAGTGTACAATGGTACCTACATTGCGGAATTTTCCCATTAGGGCTAGTGCTTTTACCATATCCTCGGTTCGCTGCTTTTCCATGTCGATGCCGGGATATTCAAAGGTGTAGTACTGCGAAACATTACCGATGGTGGTAACACCTGCTGCCAGTGCCAATTGTGTGTTCTCCAGAGAATTTAACGAGCCAATCATATGGTCGCCAAAATGGGGCTGAACCGGGACAACCTGTCCCACTGCTTTCCATTCCTCGGGTGTATTAAAAATGAGTCCGGTTCCTACAGGAACTTTGTGTCGCAGGTCTTTTGGAACACCCATAATCCAGTCAAGGGATACACCAAAACGATCAACAGTGGAGCCACTGGCTTCCAGCGTATGATAGATATGTCGGAAACCCTCTGCCGTACTCTCCCACGAGTTCCAGCCTATGTGTGAATGTTTCATCACTCGGCCCTGTTCTGCCATTCTTTTTTTATACTCACCTTCGGATTTTACTCCATGCTTTTTCATAAACAGAGTTTCACCTATGGTGACTTCGTTTGCAATTTTATCTACTTCTGCCATTATCGACTTCATATCAGGCAGTTCTTTTTCTTGAAATCTACGCTTTATATTAATAGACATTTTTCTGCTCATTCCTTTCGGGAAATTTTGCTTGTTTACTATACGGCCTAAATTACCTGTAAACTGTTTTTCATTACAGTCAGTGCCAAATCCTCATCAATGTGCCTTAACAAACCTGCGGCATACAAAATGTAGTCCGCATCTAAGAAAAATTCTGCTGCTTGGGGCAGTAAAACATCCTGTTCTTTTTTCTTATCTGCCAACACATTTTCCAGAATAGCACGCGGGTTTTCGCTATTTATTAAAGGTCCGCCGGTGCCGATGATTGTATGTATTTCAGTTAAGTTTTTACCCACCTGAATTGCAGTACAGTTGCTGGAATGGACATGTTCTATATGTCCTCCATGGCGTCTTGCAGAAACCCATGCTGCCCCTGACGCTATGGTTTCTTCTATTCGTTTTTCGATTTCTGTATCTGCCAAAAAGCTAGTAGTATGTACGCGTTTATTAATGGAATCTTCAAGGTCACTAGCTGAAATCCCAATTTTTTCTGCCATTGCTTCACAACCGATTTCTCTTAACAAGCATATGGAGGATTCTCGCATACCCATATCACCCTCAACAGTACGTTTGGTGTAGGGTTCTACTGCACCAAGCATACGCGCACCTTCAAATGCGGTATGTTCAACGTAAGTATGGATATCGGTTGTTGCGCCACCTATATCCACAATCATCATAGGGCCTAATCCAGCCTGTGTTTTGCAGCCCCTAGATAACAATTCTCCTGCTTCCAGTACAGCCGCCGGTGTTGGCATAAGCACCTGGTCAATGCTGTCTTGAATATTACCAAGACCTTTCATGTTTACAATACGCTTCATGAATACATCTCTAATGATGCTCTCTGTCGGTTTTGTGTTTAATAAACCCACATTGGGAATAATATTACTTACTATAAAACATTCTTTTGCATATTGGGCTAATAATGTTCGAACTGTTGTGGCTACTGTACTATTTCCTGCATATATTACGGGACAGGTAACCTTACTCTGCGACAACATCTTTGCATTATATAGTACTGTACTGCTATTCCCATTTTCATATCCGCCGCAAAAGAGAATGATTTCAAGGTCTGATTCTTCCAAGCTCTGAATGTCCTTTTCGGTGAGCTTACCCGAGAAAGATTGCAATATCTTTGCCCCTGCACCAAACGCTGCATTTCTACCGGCAGTGTTGCTTAGTGTGGGTGTCAGCCCAATTACAGCCATGCGCAGCCCACCTGCCGCACTGCTTGACGACAGCTTAACAGCCGATTCAAATGCCTGCTTACCGATTGCTAACGTGGCCGCATCAAAACATTGTTTTAGGCCTATCCTTGCATCAGTCCTTACCGTAGACGGAAACTTGGCAGTGTAAATAATCCGTTTCGCCGCAATATCCGTTACAGCAACCTTCGTAAACGTACTGCCAAAATCGATTAAGATTGCATGCTCCATTTTATCGTCTCCCATAGGCTCATCTGCTAGGCTTGCTCCTGAAGATATGTATGTATGTTCTCTAAAACCTTTTGTGATAATCTTTGCTTCATTTGCTTGGAAGCCGCACAAACACCCGGATAGTTGATACTGTTTTCGTAAGGCTTAAATTCACTTGCAAAGGAACCCATACCACAGGAGTCTGTAATCAGATAGTTTTCCTTACAGCTTAGCCATTTTTTTATTTCTTCTGTGTCATACGTTGGGCCTATGGACGTATTAACAATAATTTTACCGTTCCCATAAAGATCTAGTTCTCGTTTTCCCAACATGCAATTATGCTTGGGGAGATGTGTCGTAATAATCTGCGTTGTTTGCAGTAAGGTATCTAAATCTGCATATATATATCCTTTTTGATTTTCAAGTTGGAGTTTGCGTGTTCTGCTGTAGTAATAAACTTCTGCACCAAACAGCTTCAGCGCATCGGCAACCATTGTTCCTGTAACACCCATTCCAATAATGCCGACCTTGATACCCGTTAGTTCCAAGGGAGTTTCTTTCCACTGCTTACCACCGTAACCATGCAGTAGCCGAATCAGCTCAGATATAATGAACTCCACTACTCCCTGATCACCATAATCACGCACACCTAATACACGAATATTTCGTTCACGTGCAGCCGCAATGTCTACATTTGCACTTTTCTCTTCATATAAACTGCAACACATACCAACGTATTTTAGTTGCTCACATTTGTCTAATATTTCTTTATCTATGCCTGTATGCCATGATACCAGCATACCATCGGCACCCTGCATCCTATCAATAATTTCTTGGCGAGTTTGTGGGTAATCTTCATGTAAAATAAATTCTTGCGTGTAATTCGACAGTTCGGCATAGGCTTCCGGCTCTAAACCAATGTTGTCAACCGCTACAATTTTTCTTAATTTTTCCAAGACAGACACCCTTTCCTTGTTTGTTATAATATCGGGGCAGGTATTACCCGCCCCGACGGATCAATACGTAATTAAGCTTTTTGTGCAGCTTCGGCTTTCTTTGACTTGTACATACCCCAGCCGGTAAAAGCACAGAAAATAGTAATGATTGGTGCGACATATCCTACAATATAATAAGGTAAATATTCAAGAACCGCAACACCTAGCGTTGCTGCTATGTATAGTCCACCAGAGCCCCAGGGGACCATTGGTGCAAAGAATACCGCACTTGATACGGAACGGCAAAGGACACTTCTGTCGTAACCCATTTCATCATAGGCTTCACCAAAGGCTTTGGAGGGGAGCATCATAGCAAGATATGGGTCGGCGGCAAAGTAACTAAACAAGAATGTTACACCGGTTGTAGTAGCCACCAAACCTGCGGGTTTTTTAATAAGACCCGAAATTTTGCTTAGTATTGCATGCATAATACCGGTTCTTTGCAGAACACCAGCCATCCACATAGAAAGAATAACAATAGCCACTGTTCCCATCATGCCGGAAAGGCCGCCTCTGCTAACAATTCTGTCAACATCTGCAATACCGGTGCTGCCTACATAGCCCTTCATCATGTAGTTCAGTGAATCGCCAAGTGGTTTTCCCTGGAAAAGAATTGTGCATAGTACCCCGGTAAATGATGCTGCTATCATGGTAGGTACAGCAGGGAACTTAATAGCGATTAGAATAATGAGAAGAATAGCAGGTAGAAGGACTGCAGGGGTAAGGTTAAAGCCCATTTCAAGGCCTTTCAGTGTCTCCGCAATATTTGCAGAACCTGCTTCACCTGCACCGGAATAACCAGCACCAATAAATACATAAGCAACAATTGCTATTAGCAGTGCAGGAATATTTGAAATCATCATGCCCTTGACACCGTTGTAAAGACCGGCACCAGAAATTGCCGTAGCAAAGTTACAACCGTCGGACATTGGAGACTGTGTATCACCAAAGAAAGAACCACACACTACAGCACCTGCTACTATTGGTGCGGGAATTCCCAAACCAATACCAATACCCATAAAGGCAACACCGATGGTACCGGCAGTTGTCCAGGAGCTACCAATGAGGGTACTCATTAGCGCACAGAGTATTACAGTAAAGGGCAACAACCACTGTGGGGAGAAGATTTTAAGACCCCAGTAAATTACAAAAGGTACAGTACCTGCTGAAATCCATGAACCAACAACCATACCGATTGCCATCATCAAAATAATGGCTTCTACACACTCGGAGATGGATTTGATTGCAGAGTTCATCATGTCACTCCATGTGATACCAAGGTATAGGCCATAGAATACCAACACAAATGTACACATAATGAGCGGAATATGGGGATCGAGCTTGAGCACCAGAATACTGAGCACCAACACAAGAATTGCTGTCAGCATTACAAGTAGGGACGGTAAAAATTCTGCCTTTTTTTCAACACGCTGTTTTTTAGTTTTCTGTTCCATAGATTTCCCTCCATCATCTATTATAACGGTTGCAAATTTCCGTTTACACCGTTATTAACCAAGTTTGTTAGAACGCTTGATAGCCTCTTCCACACCATGCATAATTGCGCCGGCTACACCTTTTTCATTAAGAGCATAAATACCTTCTATTCCAACACCTGCAGGTGAAGTCATTGTATCCAAAATTACATTTGGATGAAGCCCTGTCTGCTCAAGCTTAATCGCCGTTCCCAACATGTTTTCTATGGTCATGGCTCTTGCATCTTTTCTGGAAAAGCCTGCTCTTACGCCTGCATCTACCATGGCACTCATAATATAAAGCAAGTATGCCGGGCCTGCGCAGCTATAAGCCGTAAAGGTATCGAAGTAGCTTTCTTGTATTTCCATAACCTGACCAATTGCCTCTAACATGGAGACTACGGTTTTTACTTCTTCATTGCTGGTGTTTTTATTGAGGCAAACAGCACTGTAGCCATGATGTGCCTCGGTTAGGGTATTTGGCATTACACGTACAATTTTTGCACCATCGCCTAGGTAACCTGCAAAAGTGTCCATAGACACACCTGCGCAGATAGACACAAAAATATTGTTGTCCTTTAGGAACGGAGCAACTTGCAGGCTTACAGCTTCTGCATCCTGCGGCCTTACAGCAAACACAAGAATATCGGCAAGTAGTGCTGCATCCTTCAATGTGTCACATGTTGAAACACCATATGTATTGTGTAAAAACAACATTCTTTCAGGTATAATGTCATATACATAGATGCTCTTTGGGTCGAAACTGGAATCCTTGACAACACCTCGTATGATACCTTCTGCCATGTTTCCCCCACCTATAAAAACTATCTTCTCATTTTTCATTGTGGTTTCCTCTCTTTGTAAAGTTAAGTAATACATTCCACAATACATATGATGTATTACAAATGCATTGTCATAATACTACTACATTGTTAAATATAAGTCAATTGTAATTAGTGATATATTACATAAGTATATATGAAAAATTTATATATACTTCTTCCAACAAACACGAAAACTAATCCTGTTTATATCACAACACATTGGCTGAAGCTGGTGCATCTACAAACACTGTCCCTTCCGTGGTTTCATCTATTTACCCTAATCAAACAAAAAAGCACAACGGTCTCCCGTCGTGCTTTTTGTTAAGAACCATCTGTTGGCAAAAAATATTTGGGTTAAAT
Source organism: Angelakisella sp. (assembly GCA_036645835.1). Taxonomy (GTDB): domain Bacteria; phylum Bacillota; class Clostridia; order Oscillospirales; family Ruminococcaceae; genus Angelakisella. The sequence continues at coordinate 99,970 of JAVXNK010000006.1, forward strand.
GATTACGTGGTAATCACTATGCTTTCATTCCAAAGTACACATCCTTTATTAATGTCTCTGCCAAGGTGCGGTCGACTTCATAGGGGTTTCCTAAGTTACAGCCATCTGCCAGCGATTTTTCAACCAAGTTTGAAAACATACCGTCAAAGGTATCCTTCTCTTTTACAGCATCCATCATGGCAGATGGAATCTGACACTCCGCAGCCATTTTTTCAATTGCCGAGATTAGGTCATCCTCCCCCAGCAGATTTGCAAGGCGTTGTAATTTTACCCCTGCCGGCGCAAATTTATTATGCTCCCTTAGTACATATGGAAGAGCTATTGCATTAGCAAGCCCATGTGGTATATGATAAATGGCTCCAAAGGCATGGGCAATACTGTGTACTACACCCAAGCCCGAGTTTGTAAAGGCAACGCCAGCGGATGTCGAATAAACATGCATGCGTAGCCGTAACTCTTTATTTTGGGGATCTTTTAAAATTTTAGGTAAAACATCAAATATCCCAAGAATGGCTGATTCCGCAATAACATCTGACATTGGGTTGGCCCGCTTGCTTACATATGCTTCTACCGCATGTGTAAGCGCATCAAAGCCGGAGTGTGCTGTAAGACTAAACGGCATACCCACAGTAAAAACGGGGTCCAAGACTGCAATATCTGGGATTAAAATATCGCTTCTGACAACAAGCTTGAGGTTGCGTGCTTTATCTGAAATAACAGCACCCTTACTGACTTCACTGCCGGTTCCGCTTGTGGTGGGTATACAAATTAACTGTGCCTTTTTACGAATAGTTGTAAATGCATTGGGTGCAACCAGCTTCTCTAGGGTGTCCAGTTCAGGGTGCTCATACAAAACCCACATGCCCTTTGCAGCATCCATTGCTGAACCACCGCCCAAAGCAATAATCCAGTCAGGTTGGAAATCTTGCATCCTTTTTGCGCCTGCCTTAACAGATGAAAATTCCGGATCCGGCTCAACATCTTCAAAAACCTCGGCTGCCATACTGGCTTTATCCAGTGCTGTCAAAAGCAATGCCAACTGTCCACTTTCTCTGGCAAATGCTCCCGAAGTCACAATAAACGCTCTTTCCCCTTGTAATTCGGCAAGACTACCAACTGCATCCTCACCCATAATGATTTTATCGCCGGCCAATCTTAAGGTATTCATATATAAGCCCTCCCAATCTTGTAACCTTTTCATATACGTATATGCTCCCCCCTACTAATAGCAGGGAGGAGCTAAGAAACTGTTTATTGCTACCTTTTTTGGTTCTACTTAAGCGTGCCCTTTGTGCCCCATGTAGGAAGTTCCATTAAGGTGAGATAAATACGGCCTTGAGGAATGTTCAGCTCTCGTTCCAGCAGCTGAAAGACTTCCTGTGTAAATTCTTTGTTGGCTTCAAATAGGGCTGTTTTATAGCATCGTACATCTACCATAGCACAGTTCCCTTCACCAACACCGCCCATAAAGAAGGTACTTCCATCCACAAACTCTACCATCAGCACCGGCTCGGACTTGCCGGGGATAATGGAGATTAACCTTCCCAGTTCTGCTTTAATAACATTCTTTTTATTGCTGTCCGGAGACAGATTTGTATGTATAGAAATAAACGGCATAGGTTCTCCTTTCTGTTGCTTACTCGAAGTCCTCCACAGTAACCAACGCTCCCGGATTGAAGGTGTTGTTGGGATCCATCATTTTCTTTATAGCAATCATTAATGGGTAAGAGGTACCATGCTCCTTATGTGCAAGGCCAATACGCTTTTTGCCCATTCCATGGTGGTGGACGCAACCGCCGGTTTCGTACTTGAGAACCTCGTTGCAGAGGGCGTGTACCATCTTGGTATGCTCGTCGTTGGAAGTTTCAGGGCTCTTCATCTTCAGCTGATATACAAAATAGATGTTGGTACCATTGATGTAGCTGTGGGATACATGTCCACCCAACATAATAAGGTTATCAATCTGCGGGGGAACATTTTTCATAACATCGTCGTAAATCTTTACGATATCAGTCCAGCTGGCAGCAATCTCCGTAGTGGAATAAACGGTCTGGGTCTGACGGAACTTTTCGGCTCTGGAGGAATCCTTGTACTTGTCGCACAAGTCATTGCGATGAATCATCCAATGCTCAACTGCCTTGGTCCCGATATACTCCCCGCCATGCTCCAATGCAATTCTGTTAATGGCTTCGCCGGTAACCTTAGAAATATCGGGTGCACCCTCGGTGACAAAGAACATAAATGCTTCTTCGTCCTTCAGCTGTACACTGCCAAAGTTGAAGTCAATATCTGCCTTGTCATATAGGCGGACAACAGCAGGCTTGTAACCAGCAACCATAACAGCACGAATAGCCGCAAAACCTTGGTGCATATTCTTCATAATATATCCGCCCATCCATCTGCTTTCGGGATGGTAGGGGAACAGCTTTACAGTAACCTCGGTGATAAATCCCAGGGCGCCCTCGCTGCCCATAAACAGGTGACGCAAATCTGGGCCAGCTGCACGTCTGGGAACATTACGAATACGGACAACCTTGCCGTCAGCAGTAACACCCTCCAACCCGCAAAGCAGATCTTCAATGCCGCCGTACAGGGTAGAAAACTGACCGATGCTGCGTGTGGCAACCAGTCCACCCATGTCCGCCATTGGTAAAGATTGTGGAGTATGTCCGGTGGTCAAACCCTTCTCATTTGCCAGTTCCTCAAGAACCTGCAGCGGAACACCACACTCGCAGGTGACCATCATGTTGGCTTCATCAAAGTTAATTATCTTATTCATCAGCGAAGCGTCCAGTATAATGGTGTGGTCATTAACCAGCTCGAGCAAGCCTTCCCCGCCGGAAGCGCCCGTGCGTGGGATTATACTGATTCCGTTTTCGTTGCAGTACTTTACAACCTCGGAAATCTCCTTTACAGAAGATGCATTGACAATGCAGATGGGAAGTGGGGTTCCGTAAACATTAAACGCTTTTGCATAGCTTCGGTTCAGGGCATCCCCTTCCTTGCGAGACTTTTCATCAGTCAGGACGCGCTGTGCGCCTACTATCTTTCCCAGGGCTTGTACGGCTTGCTCATTTGTTACTTTCATTCTTGAGTTACCTCCATGATTTATCTTTATTTCTTTCCCATATAGGGAGATTGGCTCATATCAGGCCGCTTTGCACCCTCAGGTAAGGGACCCAAATAGATAATTTTATGATTGTTAGTCCAGTCATGAGGGTTCAGCTCGGTCAAATATCCCATACCGTTGGGACAAAAGGATTCCGTTCTGGTCAGCGGCACAGTCAGTGTGCTCTTAAACAGCCACATAATTGCCAGGCTATGGGTAACGACTGCAATTTGACTACAGCCATTGGCTTCTTGCAAAATTTCTTCTATAGCAGAAATCATTCTCTGGGATACTTGCCGGTAGCTTTCGCCACCAGGCATGGTAAACAGCTCACCTTGCTGCTCCCGTAATTGCCAGTGGGGCGTCTGGTGTACATCTGTAGACAGCTTGCCGTCATACTCACCAAAGGCCATTTCCCGCAGATTATCAATAATGGTAAGGCTGTGCTGCGGGTATATAATTTGTGCGGTCATGCGGCACCGCAGAGATGGGCTGCTGAAGACTCTGTCCACCCCCGGATAGGGGTGGTCAGAGACTAAACTGCGCAGCTCTGTGGCGCCGTCAACCGACAGAGGAGGGTCTACCGATTCCCCACAGAAGATTCCCTGCTGATTCAGGTGGGTCGTACCGTGGCGAATAAAAACCATTTTCATAAAATTATTTTACTTCCGACTTTGCTGCCTCGGCAGCCAGCTTTTCCTGGTACTTTCTTCCGGTTTCAGGTAGGAACAGTGTCAGTATGCCAAAGAGGAAGGGAGAGAGGCAGCAGATGGCCATACCATTGTAGAGGCCCATTGCTTCTCCGATAACACCTGCCAGCATGCCGCCCAAAGCACTGCCGACACCCACCATGGTCAGGATGCAGCTGATACCCAAAGTAACAGTACGGGGCTTAATGCCGGGGATACGGTAGAGTGTGGTAAAGGCTACAGGTACAAACGCATATGCGCCGAAGCCTGCCAGCGCAGAACAGAAGGAAAGGATAGCAATGTTACTGGTCTGCAACATACCAAAATAGGCAAGAGGAAGGATGAAGCCCCAGGGCCAAATCATTAGCTTGTCATAGCCAATCCATTTTGCAATGGTTGGAGAAACCAGCGATGCAATGGCGGAGAAGATAGGCAGAAGACCAAGTACGAAACCAGCCTGAGCCATGGTAATACCCAAATTTTCTACCGCATAGGTTGGCCAGAAGGTGTATGTAGCAATCCAGACAAGGCTTGTACCGGGCCAGCCCAAAGCAAGCAGCCACACGGGCTTATAGCGGAGAGCATCCTTAAGGGGCTCAATAAAGGGAACATCGCTTTTGACCCATTCTTTTCCGGGCTTTTCACGGTAGACGAAGAAGAATACAACTCCGACAACAATCATGATAATACCCATGGTGTTAATGACACCACGCCAACCACTGAGTATGGCCAGCAGATAGGTAACGGCTACAGTACCCAAAGACTGCCCCACCGGGGAAATAAAGTTTTCGATACCGTTGACCTGTGCAATCTTATCCTTGGGAATCCAACTGATTTTGATGGGAACCAGGGGAGAAAGAATACCGGCGGCGGCGGCATTAACCAACGCACGTCCGATGAATACCATCATTAGGTTCTGGGCATTTCCCTGTAACAGAAGTGCCAGGCCTGCCAGACAGTAAACCGCAGTTAAAACATACCTGGGGCTGATCCGGGCAACAATCAGTGCAATAGGGATGGTGATAATGCCTTTGACTATCCAGGATGAGGCGCTAAGGTAACCTGCTACCTCTACACCAAAGTTTAGTTCTTCGCGCATTGCGGGAAGCATCATACCCAGTGAAAAGTTTGCTAGGTTTAGCAGCAGGACTGCAACCCATGCGACAGTGACCATCGTCCACGCTCTGCCTTCAATCTTTGCGGATGTTGCATTCATTTTATTTGCCTCCTTCTCAATTTTGGTTTACACAGTTTTAGTTTTCCAGCCAGTTAGAGGAGCGATCTACCGCTTTGAGCCACATATGATAGTTTTCGCGGTACTTGTCCGCTTCTTCGTTGGGTTCAAAGCTCTTTTGGGAGGTAACCATTTCCTTAACATCCGCCTTGGTCAGCAGACCCATCTGGATGGCAGCCAGTTGCGCAGCACCCAGTGCAGTAGCCTCTACAGAAGCCGGGCGGTTTACCCGCATGTTTAGAAGATTCGCCATATTCTGTGCCACAATATCACTTTTGGAGACGCCGCCGGAAATTTGAACTTCCTGAAGATTTAGTTCAAAGCGATTCTTTAGGTTCTCAAAACCCCCACAGACCACATAGGCCACAGCCTCCAGTGCCGCCCGAATGAGATGTTCTCTGGTAGCAGCTCCGGAAAGCCCCATGAAAGATGCCCGGGCTGTATGATCCATTTTTGGAATACCGCTAAAACCGGTAAGTGCTGGGACAAAGTAAACTCCCGCGTTATCGGATACACTGGAGGCAATTGAATCGATATCCTTAATGTTTTCCAACAGCCGCAGATTTCCCTTAATCCACTCCAACACAGCACCTGTAGTGGGGCAAACCGCCTCTACCATATAATAGATTTCATCGCCGATTTTCCACGCTACACGAGGAATCGATCCAACAAAACCATGTGCATCCGGTGGATTTGGATACTCGGTGCCAATGTTGACCGTCAAGAAGCTACCGGTGCCGTTGGTGCATTTACCTGTACTGTATTCGTGACAGCCCTGTGCAAATAGTGCCGACTGCTGATCTGCTACCACACCGGTAATGGGTAGTGCTGCACCAAAAAGTTCAGGAAGGGTACTACCGTAGTCGTCGGCGCTGCCGTAAACCTTAGCAAACATTTCCATAGGCAGCCCTGCGTAGTCATGCAGCATCACAGAGTCCCAGTCTAGCTTACTTTCAATCAGTGCGCCCAGTGTGCTGGCATTGCTGGCGTCGGTGGCAAATACCTTGCCGCCAGTCAACTTCCAGACCAGCCAGGTATCCACGGTTCCGAAAAGGAGTTCACCCTTATCCAGCCGTGCCTTGATGTCCGGATTGCATTTGAGGTAGTAGGGTAGTGATATGCAGAGGCTGGTGGCACGTACATGGTTAATGAAGTATGGGCAAAGTTCCCGAAAACGAGGATCGTTCTTCGTGGGTTCGATCATCTTACCGGCTCTGTTGTCCTGCCAAACCACTGCATTACCTACAGCCTTTCCCGTGGCCTTGTCCCAGAACATCCAGGTAACACGCTGGGTGGTAATGCCCACACAGAGAATCTGCTCGGGGGTAATGGCCAGCTTCTTGATGGTTTCTTTACAGCAGATTACGGATTTCTCGTAAATTTCATCCGCACTGCATTCCACCACGCCCTTTTCGCCGTAAACAACATTCAGCTTCTCATAATGCTGTTCGGCAATTTGGTAGTTCCTGTCAAACAAAATGGCTCGCGTTCCTGTGGTGCCTTCGTCAATGACGAGAATGTACTTTTCCATTGATATCCTCCCGTTGCTATATTTCTATTCTACACACCTTGTAGAATTGGTTTCATCTTCGCAATGCCAAAAAACATATAAATGATAGAGAAACAAATATAGATTTGAGCGGTGTAGTCATCCGTTGGTACGCTTTATCGTACGTACGTAAAATCGTACTTAGAAACTAGCATAATTAATTTTTCGACATTTGGATGTCTTCTTTTGTAAATGTTAACATATTTTTACTCGTTTGTAAATTGATTTTAATCAATTTATCTTTTTCGTACAAGTAAATAGAAACTACATCCATATTTATACAAAACCAACAAGAGGATAAACGCAACAGGAACATCCCCAGCACCGGCTGTGTCGTTACAGTTTTCGTTTGCAGGGCAGTGGTATACCCACAAATGTGCAACACTACAAACCAGCAGCAGGTCCCTGTGGCTATTCTACTGCATCCATGGTTCGCCCTGCCACAATGTCCACTCCGGTGGAGCCGACATTGGCTAGGATAACCTGTCCACACTTAACAGGAGCGGTAACCGTAACGGCATAAAGCTGTGCAAGGCATGCCTGCATTTTGGCCTTCGGAATTTCGGCGGTAGAAATAACCGGCAGGCGAGGAAGACGTCCTCCTGAAACCTTAACGGTGCTGGTCAGCATACGTAAGGGCTGGGTATGTTCTGCTTTGGCATGCTTCTCTCCCCGTTTGCACTGATTTCCTGTTACCTGCAGGCCATCAGGAGATTCCGTTACTGTAACACGGCAGCTAACTGGGCAAACAATGCAGGTGTATTCTGCTTTTGTCATCTTATCGCACCTCCGCTATGCTAAATTTTGGCGTACTGCCCGCAGGCAGCTCCAATGTACAGGCCAGCATCTCAGGTGGGGCCACAAAAGGATGACGCTCCTTTTTTACAAGCTTGCACTCTGCATGACACTGCAACTCTACTTTTTTCTTTGGCTCCTTTACCCGCATAAAGAATGTCACCGGGCCTTCACAATCTTCATTACAAAGCCGTTGCGGTACCACAAAGTTTATATTCTCACCCATTTCTACACTGCGATAGGTAGGGTTTTTCGGCAGCTGCCCATTCAGATATCGTACCGCACCGCGTGCAGCAATTTCGCCGGACTGAGATACATAATCCACCAAATCGAAGACCACCGATACATTGCCCGCAGCAAAGATTCCGGGAATACTGGTCATAAAATAATTGTCTACAACTGGTGCCTTAGTTTTGGGGTCCAGCTCCAATCCCGCCTGGTTAGAAAGCTCATTTTCAGGAATTAGTCCCACTGCCAATACCAGCAGATCACAGTCAATTTCCTCGGCTGTGCCAGGGATAGGTTGACGTTTTTCGTCCACCTTTGCCACTGTTACACCCTCTACCCGCTGTTTTCCACGGACATCTACCACTGTGGTGGAAAGATGCAGGGGAATACCGTAATCATCCAAGCACTGTACCACATTTCGGGTAAGTCCACCGGGTGTTGCCATTACCTCATAGACACCTTTTACCTGAATACCCTCTAATGTCATACGGCGTGCCATTATCAGTCCGATATCTCCACTACCCAGAATAACTGCTGTTTTCCCCGGTAGATATCCCTCCATATTTATGTACCGCTGTGCTTGGCCGGCTGTCATAATGCCCGAAGGACGAGAACCGTAAATGAACACCTGACTAGCGGTACGCTCGCGGCATCCCATGGCTAGAATTACCGCACCGCACTCAATCTTCATTAGACCGTCTGTGGGATTACAGGCATAGATAACACGCTCGTCTGTCAGTTCTAGAACAATGGTTTCCAGTTTTACCTCAATGCCACTACCGGGCAATTCATCGATGAACCGCTGTGCATACTGATTGCCCGAAAGCCGCGCTTGAAAACGATGCAACCCAAAGCCGTCGTGAATACACTGCTGCAAGATTCCCCCCAGCTCATAGTCACGCTCCAGAATCAGCACCTTTTCAGCCCCATTTTTTTTAGCTTCCAACGCTGCAGCCAGTCCCGCAGGACCACCACCGATTACTGCTATATCAACTTTTAGATTTTTCATATCTTTACCTCCCGGTTATCGGAAACCAACAGATAACTGCCGCAACCCTTTAGGGTGATATCTACCCAGTCCTTACCCAGTTCTCGTGCCAGCAGCTCCAATACTCTAGGCTGGCAGAAGCCGCCTTGGCAGCGTCCCATACCTGCCCGGGTACGGCGTTTAATAGCGTCTATGCTGGTGGGCACTACCAGTGAATGAACAGCATCTAAAATCTCCCCTTCGGTTATCTGCTCGCATCGGCAGATAATCCGTCCATAACGAGGGTCCTTTGCAATTAGGGCATCGCGCTCCTCCATGGTCATGTGGCGAAACTCCACAGGGCGAGGCTGTATGGGATCAAAATCAGCCTTCTCTGCGGGCGCCTTGCCTGCACCACTCATATCATCTACCACTATTTTTACTGCCATTTTTGCAATAGCCGGTGCAGAAGCCAATCCGGGAGACTGAATACCGCCCACATTTACAAAGCCGTGGGTGATATCCGACATGCCAATGACAAAGTCTTCTTTATAGTCGGCAGGGCGTACTCCGGCAAAAATGCGGATAACATCACCCCAACCGGCATAAGGATTCTGATTGCGATTCATAGCATATAGCGTATCTTGGGGGGTAGTGGTTGCATCCTCTTTGTCGGGAACTTCAGTAGCGCTTGGCCCCAGTAAAATATTCCGCTCCGGCGTACGGCACATACCGCCACCCTTGGACTCCGCATTCTTTTTGAGCACCGGCTGTCCGGTAACAATGCCGCCCATTGCATCGTACATGGGAGGGGCATTTTTGTCCAGAATGGCAATGGTGCCCTTGCGGGGATGAATGGTGAAGCAGCGGTCTCCCGCCATTTCAGACAATTCATCTGCATAAACGCCTGCGCAGTTGATTACATACGGTGCCTTAATGATACCCTTTTCGGTAATAACACCTGCAACATGACCATTTTCATGGAGTACACCGCCCACTGTACAGTCAAAGAGGAACTTCACACCATTTTTAGCTGCATTCTCTGCCAAGGCTACCACCACCTGATAGGGCTCAACAATGCCCATGGTAGGAACCCATAATGCTGCCACAGCTTGTTTTCCCTGCCGCTCCATCTCTCTCTTCAGTTTGGGCTCTATCTCATATATCTCTTCCCCATAAACAATACGAACATCCGGTACGCCGTTGGCTTGCGCCACCTTTAAAACACTTTCAAGCTCGCCTATATCCTTCATATCGGTAATTACTTTCATGGTGCCGCAGCGCTGCAGCTCAAACCCCAGCTCCTCGGCCCATTTCGTGTACATAGCATTGCCCTCTACATTTAGCTTTGCCTTCAGAGTGCCGGGTTTTACAGCGTGCCCAGGGTGAATATCACCGTTGTTAGCTTTGCTGGCAGCGTTTGCTACATCGTCACCCATCTCCACTACCAAAATGCTGAGATCATATTTGGATAGCTCTCGGGCAATACCGCAGCCGCTGACGCCTGCACCCACAATGACCACATCCACATTGGCAATTTCCCCTTTGGCTTTGCCGCTTTTCAGATAGGGTGTGTAATCCTTTTTGGGGATTGTTACTCCCTCTGCGGTCATGTCACTAACCACATTGCGCACGCCGGGAACCTTTGCGACAGCCTGTCCAAGTGCCACCAATGTCGGCCAATCGCTACACTGTCCGCGCAGGGTTACAATACCCCGCTCATCAGCAGTTGCAACAACTGCCTGATTGCCGTAATGCTCTGCAAGTAATGCCTGAACTAATTCAATCACATTGCTTCCTCCCTTGTTTTATGTACGAAAAATCATACATTGATATTAAAAAAATATGTTTGTTGTCATTGTACGACTGTTTTTGTAAATTGTCAACATTTTTTTTATAAATAATAAAAAACTTTAATGAGTTTAGCGCTAATAACGACAACTTTGCCCTTTAAACTATTTGTCAATCTTACGAATGTATGCTATACTGACATACAGACGATACCACTGAAAGGAAGCCGATTATGAATCTTTCTCTCTATAAAAAATCGGGACTGGTAACCTCCATGCTGGCTCGTGAGCTAATGACTAGCAAAGAGGGAGACCGCTGTCCTACAATAGCCTATTGCACCGAAACTTTTCAGGTATCCCGGGGAACGGTACAGGATTCCTTTGCCACCTTGGAGAAAGAAGGCTGTCTGCGCACCATTAAGCACGGACAGGGCGGAACCATTATCGAGATGCTGGACAAGAGTAAGCTATTCAAGTTTACCAACTTGGATTCACTGACTGCCACCATGCCGGTGCCTCTGAACGGCCCCTTGGGGGGGTTAGCTACCGCCATCTGCCGCTGCATGCTGGATAGCCCCTTGCCTTTTACCTTTGCATTTATTGAGGGTGCAGGCAAACGGGTTAACGCTTTGCTGCGGATGAACTACGACTTTGTGGTGGTTTCCGCCATGACTGCCAAAACCTTTTTGGAGAAGCACAGCGAGCTAGAAATCGCTATGACACTTAGCCACTGCCTTTATTCCCACGAGTATGTGCTTTGCATCAACCGCCCTGATGCCACCGGACTGGAGGATGGCATGGTGCTGGCCTGCGATCCCAACTGTGCCGACCAGGTTACCCTTATTGCAAAACTTGCTCGGGATAAAAAAATTATTATTAAAAACACGCCCTATACTGCCTGTCGGGCTGCGTTGCTGAACTACGAGGTCGATGGCATGGTCTACCGCCACGAGGAATGGCTGGATAATTTTACATCGGTAAAAAAAATTCCTTTAACCGACGAACAATATACCCAACGAGATATGAATACACCGGTACTGCTCGTTAACAAAAACAATTACGGCATCAAAAAATTGCTACAGTATATGTTGGATGAGGACAAGATTCACCAAGTACAGCAACTGGTTCTGGATAAAAAGATGCAGGCTCAATATTATTAAAAATCAAAATGACAGAGCGCCGGACAGTAATCACTGCCCGGCGCTTTTTTCCAGCTGGGCAATCATTCTGGGCACCAGTTCATAGATATCCCCTAACACTGGGGTATGGGCGGCAGTCAAAATACGCGCATTGACATCGCTGTTAATGGCACAAAGATGTTGAGCACCCGACGCACCCGCCATAAACTGCACTGATCCTGAAATGCCACAGGTAAGAAGCAGCCGTGGACGAACACTGCTCCCGCTCAGGCCAATTTGACTTTCGGGAGGCATCCAACCTTTTTCCACCAGACCACGGCTGGAGGCAAGCCGTCCCCCAAGCAGCTCTGCAAGCTTCGCAAACATAGGAATATCGCTTTTTGAAGCCACGCCTTTACCAATGGCGACCAATACCCTGCTCTGGGCAATACCTTCCGGACGGGTATGGGGCTGGGTTTTCAATATGATAAAGCGAGAATGTACATCCACTAGCTTTTCAGTGAGATCGGTAATAGGAGGAACCGCGTTCCCCAGAGGCTGAATGGGTTTCATAACCTGGGGGCGTACAGTGGCCATCTGGGGATAGGTGTGGGGAGTTATAATCTGTGCCATAATATTGCCGCCAAAAGCTGGGCGCACCTGTACCAATTCGCCCTTTGAGGTAAGTTCCAGCTGGGTACAGTCAGCGGTCAGCCCAGTACCAAAGTGCACTGCTACGGCGGGTGCTATGCTGCGGCCTTCCGGTGTAGCCCCAAACAAAGCCACTGCCGGGCAACATGCTTCTAAAAGCGCCACAGCACTGTGAATGTATAGGTCACTATAAAAAAGTGCAAGCTTCGGGCTGTCAATAACATAAAGCCGCGCTACTCCACAACCCGCCAGTTGCTGAGCAACACCCCCAAGAGAGCTGCCTGCGGCGCCGGCCCATACTGGCCAGCCCAGCGGTGCAGCTAGCTCCCTTGCTTTACCCAGCAACTCCAGTGACACCGAGTGCAGGGTACCGTTCGGTCTCAGCTGTAGCCAAACAAATATTCCTTTCATGCCGTACCACCCTTCCCATTCCCTGTCCAGCCAGATAGCTGGCAGACAAGCCTTACCGCCAGTTCCTCCGGTTCTCCCGTAAGTATAGGGCTTTTCTGTGTGGCTTGTGGGGTAAATATTTTTTTAACGCGGGTGGGGCTACCCTTGAGGCCAAAACGCTCCGGGTCAGTATTGTCAAAGTCTGAAAGCACCACGGTACGAACAGACTTTTTTGCAGAACCTAGTTTCAGCTTCAGGCTAGGCAAGCGAGGCTGTACCGATTCCTGTTCTACACAGAGCACACAGGGGTAATCTACATGTATATTACAGTGGCAGTAGGACTGAGACTGACAAACGGTGACCCCTACCTCATCCGCAGAAAGCACCGCTTCTACCCAGCTCGCACACGGAATGTCAAGCTGCGCTGCAAGAGCAGGGCCTACCTGTGCGGTATCACCATCGGTAGTTTGCCTGCCGCAGATAATAAGGTCAAACGGTTGCTCCGTTTTTATGGCCTGCGCCAATGTGTAAGAGGTCGCCAGTACATCCGCGCCACGGAAGGCAGGATCACAGATTAAAACTCCGTCATCTACACCAAGCGCATAGGCTTCCCGTAGTACCGCAACCGCAGAGGCTGGCCCCATGGTAAAGACGACAATACTTCCCCCCAGCTGCTCTCGCAACCGCAGGGCATTCTCCAAAGCATAGAGATCATAGGGGTTGATACAGGTACCCCCATCACGAATAAGCACCCCCGTCTGGGCGTCCATCCTTCCCTCTTGGCTGGCAGGCACCTGTTTGATACAGACTGCAATACGCATGGAAACCTCCCTTCTGCGCACTAAGGCAACATGTTATGTGGATTAAGCAGCTTTTCCGGGTCAAAAAAGTTGCGTACAGCCACCATAACCTGTCGCTGCTCCGCTGAAATATATGGAGAAAGAAGCGTGTTTTTAAGCTTGCCTATTCCATTTTCTTCTGCAAGGCATCCACCCAATGCGGCAATCTCTCCAGCAAGCTGTACCACAAGCTGCTTTGCAGCAGTCTCTTCTTCATGGGACAGAGGCAATAAATTTACATGTAGGTGGCGGGTGGCGGCATGTCCAAATATGACGCCATCCACACCGGACTCTGCCAGAGCCAGTCGGTATTTTTCAATAAGTTCTCCCGGGCTAAGAGCAGTGCAGGAAAAGTCCAACGCTATTTTATGCATAGCGGGACGGGTTTGCCTGATGGTATCTACCTTGTTATTAACTCCCTCCGGCACTGCATGACGTAGCAGGCGAAATTTCTCCATTTCCTGCAATCCACAAGCAGCCCAACTATCCGTCTCTTTGCCACCCGCTTCCTCAAAAAAGCCTAAGAGCGACATGAGCAGTTCCTCAGCTGCTTCTTCACTGCCAGCCTCCAGCTCAATATATACAGCACAGCAGCAATCCTCGGGCATATCAGGGATAGCCTTCAGCTTACTCATAACTGTCTTTTGGTGCGCAGCCAGTTCCAGCGAGGGCTCATCGAAAAACTCCATACAGACTATCCGTGCTGTCAGTTCTTCCAATGTTTCGGTCTGGTTCATAAACTCATAGCTACCTGATAAGGTATGGAAGAAAAACAGTACCCCCCACTGCTGGTTAGGTATTGGCAGCAGTTGCAGCGTCAGTTGCGTAACAATACCCAACATGCCCTCGCTGCCTGCCAGCAGGTCGATCATATCGCTACCAACCGCAGGTGAAAGGGATTCCACACTTCGGGCATAATCCATGTAAGGCAGCACCATCTGCCTGCCGTCCGGCAGCGTGCAGCCATTTTTATCAAATACACATTCTCCTCTGTGTAGCTCCAGTATACTACCGTCCCACTGTACCATCCGCAAGCCAAGCACATGACCACCAGCCTTGCCGTATCGCATAGCTGCAATCCCCTGTGCATTGCATGCAAATATTCCACCCAATGATGCTGAGGTTTCGGTAGGGTCGGGTGCGAAGAAATATAGCAGGCGCCTGCGAGCAAGTTCGTCACTAAGCTGAGCGCAGAGCATCCCGCTTTCCACTGTGGCAATACAGCCCTCTGCATTGGTATCCCCAATGGATAGCATACGGTTCATACGACTAAGGTTTAGCACAAGCCCCCGCGACGGTACAGCTGCCCCGGTAATGCCGGTGCGGCTTCCCTGAACCGTAACGGGAAGCTTTTCTGCGGCGGCATACTGCATAATCTCCGCCACCTCACCTTCATTCTCAGGGAAGGCGATATATTCGGCAGAGCCAAACAGTCGAGATTCATCCCTAAGATATTCCTCATAAAGGTCGCACATAGGAAGCAGCCTGTGGCTGGTTAGTGTCGCCATAACACACCTGTCCTTTCTCACTTAATCAGCAATCTGTTTTCCGGTTTCATTTGGAACTATTTTCAGCAATTCCTCTGCTACAGCGTCACAGCTATCGCACAAACCAATGTCACAGTAGCGGAAGATAAGGGCACGGGGATCACTGTTGATAGCCACCAGCAGTTTACTGTCATTTATCCCCATCATAAAAGGAGTAGCACCCGAGGCTCCGAAGGTAATGCAAAGCTCAGGCTTAACAGAAGTGCCCGAGATACCCAGCATCCGTTCTATAGGAAAGTAGCCATCCAGGGCTGCGGGGCGTGTACCACCTACTGCTGCACCCATGCGCTGGGCCAGCTCATACAGCTTGTCACGAGAGGCCTTGTCCCCTGCGCCACGGCCCATAGCCAGCACCAACTGTGCAGTTTCCAGTGAATTGTTATCATCCGCATCCAGCTGCGGGTGTGCTGACAGTGCAAGCACTGCTGGGCTTTCCTCCACTACAAAGGTCGCATTAAGGTTACAACTATAAATGCCCCGGGTTACCATCAGCCCGTCCGGACTATTTGTAATCTCGTTGACCCCCGTAATGGAACGTCCTCCTGTACGGAAAGCCAACCGTGTAGCCAATTCCTTGCTTAGTATACTACCATCCAAAAGAATAGCTCTAGGAGCGGTATTTTCCACCATAGGCTGCAAAATAGCCAGATAGTCTTCTGCTGTGGGCATGGGAAGGTCATAGGAAATCTGCCGTACCCTTGGCTGCGGTAAAGCCTCCGTGTAACAAGAGGGTGGCAGCGGCAACAACAGCTCTTCTTTACAGCCAATTAGCCAAATCTCAGGTTCTGCAGTTAACTTGCTTGCAGCTTCCAGCAGTATTGGCAGTTGCTGTTCCCAGCCACGGCTTATGATACAGATAATAACAACCCTCATTGCTTTAGCACCTCCTGCAAAACCTGGGTGTACAAGGCAGCCACCCGTTCGGCGGTTGTCTCTCCTTCTAACATGCGGCAGTGCCTCTGCTTATCATCCCGCCAGATATTCTTTGGTTTGTAGATGGGTACAGATGGGGTAACCTCTATGGTTTCCACTGTCAGCTTGCCGGCAGCCATCTTTTCCCGCAGAGTAGCAATGCGCAGATAGGGGCATTCTGCATTTTCTACTGCCCAGATAACAGGCATTGACTTCGGCAGAGCGACGCATTCCTTCTGTGTTTGGCAGGGTACTCCCAGTAGCTCGGAGAGCAGCCAGTGCACCTGACCGCTATCGCCACCCCCAGCCTGTTGTCCCAGCAGAATCAAATCGTACCCCCCGCTTTGGCGTACAAAGTCTGCCAACAAGGTTGCTGTTGCCAGCGGAGAATATGTAAGGTCAGCATCGGTCTGCAACCGGCAAATATGTTTGTAGCCTACCGCAAAGAGATTGCGAATGAGCGCATCTGAATCCTGGTGTCCCACCGTGACTGCTGTAAGGCTTACTGACCTTTCATCCATTTTGAGTAAATCCCCCAGCCGCAACCCAAATTCTAATGCGGCTTCATCAAAACAGCCCAGCTCCTTTTTGCACACGCCAAAGTCCATACCCTCCCGCACCACCTGATACCATTCCTCTTGTGTCAGCAGGTCTATGGCCGGAACAACCTTAAAGCACACCAAAATTTTCATCAACATACCCAGCCCTTCTAATAGTACAAAATTTCGTAAATTGATTTTATGGACAGCAATAAGTTTTATTTTTAGTTTGGTCTTGTAACTATAATACACAAATAATATGGTAAAATCAAGTTTAAAAAAGTACAAATTAGGCATATTCTGTTTGTACTCTGTTCTGTATAGCATGTGGGGAAGCGTTTATATTTGTTTTGTATTTGTTTATGAAAACTGTGGCAGATAGTTTTAACTGTACATAAGGATGGCAGGTGGTGGGTAAATTCTCCTATAGATACCTGCTGATAAGCTAAAAATCTGTTCATTAAAAAAATCGGCTCAAACGTTACGTTTAAGCCGATTTCTTTTTTACATTATAGGTTTGACAGTACTGCACATCCCTGTTCCAGCGAAGCAACGGGATCCAACAAGCGCTGGTTGCTGCTTCCGCGAAAGCGCAGTGTCAAGTCGCGCTGGTCACTGATAAATCTGCCGTCCACCAGCAGGCAAGCAAGTGAAAGCAGCTTACCAACTGCAGGACGGTTCTTTGCTATCTGCTGCAGCTGCTCAAAGGTGTAGCCGGAGTAGATGACAACATCCTTTCCCAGCTCCCTTACCTTTTCTGCCACCGGCAGTAAGGCTTCGGCCTGCTCTATAGGTTCACCACCCGACAGCGTTACACCCCGCAGCAGCGGATTTTGCCGCAGTGCTTCGATAATCTTTTCACTGTCGCAGTCGTAGCCGCCTGTAGGGTCATGTGTATCGGGGTTGTGACAGCCGGGGCAGTGATGGGGGCACCCCTGCACAAAAACGGTGAGACGAATACCCGGCCCATCGACAATGGATTCCCGCACAATGCCGGCAAGCCGAATGGTACTATGCTGCTGTTCGGGGGAGCTTGCCTCTGCCATTTCCTCGTGGGTACTCACAGCTGTTCCATCTCGGTAGAGATGCCATGCTTCACACGGTCGTTTACCTCGGCGCGCTTGGCATTGTTAAATCTGTCAAGGGTACCTACCAAATAGCCTGTAATGCGGCGAATCCGCTCAAACCCAACATCAGTTCCTACCAGTTCAGTTGTATTATTGTTCATATTATTTTCCTCCGAAGCTTAAACTTTATTTTCTATTTATTCTACTGCGTTTGGCATGCGGTCAGCTTCCTCATCGGGGTTGCCGCAGCAGCCAAGCGTAGCTACGTTGAGATGCTTATAAACACCGAGCTTTTTCAGCTTTTCTATGGGTACACCCTCACCCTCACGTCTGCCACAGCGTGGGCATACCTCATCAATAATGCCGGTGTATCCACAGACAGGGTCACGGTCCACGGGGTGGTTGATGGAGCCGTAGCCAACACCGCTTTCCTTCATGAAGCGTACAATCGACTCAAAAGCATCCAGATTTTTCACAGGGTCGCCATCCAGCTCAACATAAGAAATATGTCCTGCATTGGTCAGCGCATGATAGGGAGCCTCCAGACGAATTTTATCATATGCGGAGATGTTAAACTTAACAGGGATATGGAAGGAGTTTGTGTAGTATTCCTTATCGGTAACACCCTCAATCACTCCATATTTCTTTTTATCCAGACGTACAAACCGTCCTGAAAGCCCTTCTGCCGGAGTGCCAATGAGGGTGAAGTTCAGGCCTGTCTTCTTTGTTTCCTCATCCATTCGCTTTCTGATACAGCCAATGATTTCAAGTCCCAAATTCTGTGAAGCCTGGGATTCACCGTGATGCTGACCCACCAAAGAGGTGAGGCATTCGGCAAGGCCGATAAATCCGGCTGAGAGAGTACCATGTTTCAGTACCTCACCCACGCTGTCCTCGGGGCCCAGCTTGTCAGAATCCATCCAGATACCCTGTCCCATAAGGAACGGATAGTTCTTAACCTTTTTGCCGGCCTGAATGCGAAATCTCTCCATAAGCTGGTTGATGACAATGTCCATCTCCCGGTCAAGCTGCTCAAAGAAAAAGTCAACATTGTGGTTTGCCTTAATAGCCAGACGGGGTAGGTTTATGGAGGTAAAGCTGAGGTTTCCGCGTCCTGTCACAACCTCTCGGGTTGGGTCGTAGGCGTTTGCAATAACACGGGTACGGCAGCCCATATAGGCAACCTCTGTCTCGGGGTGTCCTTCACGGTAGTAGGGGATGTTAAAGGGGGCATCGATGAAGGAGAAGTTGGGGAACAGCCGCTCTGCCGATACCTTGCAAGCAAGCTTGAAAAGGTCATAGTTGGGGTCGCCGGGGTTAAAGTTTACCCCTTCCTTCACCTTAAAGATATGGATGGGGAAGATTGCCGTCTCGCCGTTGCCCAGTCCCGCTTCGGTAGCCAGCAGCAGGTTTTTGGTTACCATACGTCCCTCGGGGGAGATGTCGGTACCGTAGTTCAGTGACGAAAAGGGAATCTGTGCGCCTGCTCGGGAGTGCATAGTGTTCAGGTTGTGCACCAACGCTTCCATGGCCTGGAAGGTGTGACGGTCAATTTCTTCGTCGGTAAACCGGCGTGCAAAACGTTCCGCCTTATCGTAGGCTTCCTCACCCAGTACGGGGGCAAGCAGAGCACGTTCTGCCTCTCTGTACCCGTTGTTATGGTCAAGTGCCGGCCAAAGCCCGGTTTTTTCTTCTACCTGGGCAATGGTGCTGCGAACAAGCTGGGAAACATTCTCAAGCTCTTCAAACTCCAGTGCCTTTATCATGTTGTTGCGATACAGGGTGCGGTAGCTTTTGGCTACACCCATTGCCATATCGTAGTCGAAGCAGGGGACGCTCTGCCCGCCGTGCTGGTCATTTTGGTTCGACTGAATGGCAATGCAGGCCAGAGCCGAATAGCTCTGAATGGAATTTGGCTCACGCAAAAAACCATGCCCGGTTGAAAACCCATCGGTAAACAGTGTTTTCAGGTCAATCTGGCAGCAGGTGGTTGTCAGCGTAAAAAAGTCCAGATCGTGGATATGAATGTCGCCGTCATTATGTGCCTTGGAGTGCTCAGGCTTTAGGATAAACATATCATAAAACTGCTTTGCACCCTCGGAACCGTACTTGAGCATGGTTCCCATGGCAGTATCGCCGTCAATGTTGGCGTTTTCACGTTTTATATCATTTTCCTTGGCCTCGTGGTAGGTGAGGTCCTCATATATCTTCATAAGGCGTGTATTCATCTCTCGCACCCTTGTTCTGCCGGAGCGATAGAGAATATATTCCTTGGCGGTACGCGCATGCCCATTGTCTATGAGTACTCGCTCTACCCCATCCTGAATCTGCTCAACTGTCGGCGTAGCAATGCCCTTTTCTAGGAGGTATTCCTCCACCTCTTTGGCAAGCCGGCCCGCTGTAACACGATCGGAACCACCCAGTGCCTTTGCGGCCTTATAGATGGCCTCGGTAATTTTATCAAGCTCAAAAGGAACCAATCGCCCGTCGCGCTTGAGAATACTCTTAATCATTTCGCGGTTACCTCCACAATATATAGTATGATGCCTATGGATTATACCACTATATAACGGGTGATGTCAATTAGTTCTGACGATATATTGTACTTTTTTGCGGAGCAGTTTTTAACAAAAATCTGGATGTTTTTTTGTTATTGTCTATTTTTCATATTGTTTTTTCTCTATATACTACAGAATGCTACATAACGCTCATATTAGAGTAGTTTTATGAAACATAGCGCATAAAGAAAGCGTTCAGGGTGTGTGCAGTGCTAGGCAGACGACGCAGGTGGGC
>JAVXNK010000007.1:0-15952 GCA_036645835.1 Angelakisella sp.
GATAAATATCGTCGATTTCGATGCCGCGATTTGCTGCCATCCGGCGCAAATCCGCTGAAACTCGCTTAATTATATGCAGCTTAGGAAGATTTCCCTTTGTTGCTTCCAGATAGCCATGAAGAAGAACAACTGCCTCGTATATTGTCCATTCTGGTTGACGCATGATATCACCTCAGCTATCTCAGTTTACTTCATTTCTCATTATACATTGATTGCTGAGTGCTATAATCCAGACTCACACATTTTTGTCCGCAGCACCGCCGGAGTGGATCCACTCATCAACCTCTGATTTTTTGAACTTCCATAGACGCCCCACTTTACTCGCTGGCATATTTCGATTGCCAATCCATTGCAATATGGTTTCTCGGCTGACATCAAGATACTTTGTAATGTCTTTCATCGATACCCAATTCTCAGTCTGTTTATTTTCGGACATTAACTTACCTCCGTGTTCGTTTGCATATACTCAACAGCTTATTGTAAATCACATAAAATCCATTTTTCTGCTCGCGGTTTTTATAATTCGTACAATCTTTGCTTGAGCATTAATGAATATTAGGAAATAAGTATAACACACTCTCATCCAAAAATCGACCTTTTCACACAAATCCTTACGTTAATCCACAAGAAATTGATGCCACTGTCGATTGCAGTAGCATCAAACGTCTTCATTCGGATTATTACACCCCCAACCCTTTCTGCAACTCCTCATGCGCCTTCTTCTTGTTCTTGTCAAATGCATGGCTGTAAATATCCAGCGTGGTGCTGGGCTGCGCATGCCCGAGCAGTCCCGCCACGGTAGTAACATCCACGCCGTTGGCGATGAGTAAGCTCGCATTTGAATGCCGCAAACTATGCACATTGAGCTGTGTCGGCAATCCATTTTCTTTGAGGATTTTCTTAAAGCGCCATGTGAAAGTAGACGGTGTCATCGGGTCGCCGCCTGTTTGTCGGAAGATGTAATCATCCTCGGTGATTGCCAGATGCTCGTATTCCGCACACCGATACTCACACTCGGCACGAAACTCTTTCACTAGACTGCACATTGCCTTTGAAATATACACCAGTCGGTCGCCCGAGCATGTCTTGGGTTCCTTTGTGAAAATCGGCTCATGCGCCACCTTTACCACGTTTCTGCGGATATGTACAGACTTATCCTTGTAGTTGATGTCGCTCCAGCGAAGCCCACAGCATTCTCCACGCCGCATCCCCGTAGCGATAATCAGCTTGAAGAAAAGCTCATATTTGAGGCTCTGCTCCTCCAGGGCGGCGATCAGTTTTTGGATCATATCCTCGTCCGCAATCGTCTTTTCCTTTTTCTTGCTCTTGTATTTAAAGGTGCGCCACGCCGGATTATGCAGCAGATACCCCTCGTCAACGGCATCGGACAGAATGCTGCACAGCGTTCCCTGCAATCCCTCCAGCGTAGCCTCGGATAACGGCTTGCCCGTTTTGTAATGGGTTTCGCTGCGCATGGCACTATGAAAATTCTTAACGGTATCGGGTCTGAGGTCTACCAGCTTGCAATGCCCAAGGCTCGGCAAAATCCGTTCGATGTCCTGCTTGTCACGCACAATGGTGGACTTGGACAGCTTATTAGGTGCAATATCCGCAAGCCAGTGTTCGACATATTTGGCAAGTGTCATGCTCTTATCCACCACCTGCGGCGTGTTTTTTGCCTCCATCTCAAACAGCAAAGCCTGTTCATCAAGCCATTTCTCCACCTGCTTGGGGGTATAGCCCTCGGGTGGTTTTACGGTCTTTTGAACAGGCTTGATCCGATTGCCCTCGTAGTCGTAACCCATCGACACGACCAGCAAATAACTGTTCCCTCTTTTTCTAATTGACGCCATAATGTTGTGCCTCCTTATGTGATTTGTTCGGCTGAGATATTGCCGCAACCACACAATACCGAAAGAACGGCACCAAGTCTATGGGTTTGTGCAAGGTTATAGAAGTTCTACCAAAGCACCAAAATAGGGCTTTTGACTTTGCGATTTTGCTGGTACAATAGAAGCATCCCACCACGATTGGAGCTTCTAAAATGATAAGAATTTTGTTCGTCTGCCACGGGAATATCTGTCGCAGCCCCATGGCTGAATTTGTAATGAAGCACATGGTGTCAAAGCGCGGATTGGCTGACGAGTTCACCATCGCCTCCGCTGCCACCAGTACAGAGGAAATCGGCAACGATACCCACCGCGGCACACGAGAAAGGCTACGTCAAGCCGGCGTACCCTTTACTCGCCGCGCAGCCGTGCAACTCACCCGCCGAAACTATGACCACTACGACTATCTCATCGGAATGGACAGCCGCAACATCACCAATATGCTACGGATCATCGGGCATGACCGTGACAGCAAGGTGCGCCGTCTGCTGGATTTCACCCAGCGCCCCCGAGACATTGCTGACCCTTGGTACTCCGATAATTTCGACTTAACCTACGATGATATTGTAGCGGGCTGCGAGGCGCTTCTGGAATACATCCTGCAACACAGCGTACAAAAATGATGTAAGCTCCCACCAAGCTATCGGCGGGAGCTTTTTCTATCCCACATTTGCCGTTAAAAGGCTTTCATCTTCCTCCCATTCCGCATTGTATTCCGGCCCATCCGGCACAAAAGTGAGGTTGGCACCAAACAGCGAGCCGATGCAGTTTGCCGCAATTTGGTTGTACTCCGGCATGGCGTGACCATAGGTTTTCTCAAGGAACGCCGTGTCGCCATGCCCCAAAATATCCGCCGTCACCTTGTTGCTGATGCCATTGCTCAAAAGATAACTGGCGTAAAAATGCCGCATGGTGTGCAGATGATACGCTGCAGCAAAGCCATTTTTCTGATAGATCGTGCGAAGCCTGCGGGAAAAGCTATCGGGCTGCGGGGGATTGCCCTCCAACGCAAAAATGTGGTCATTCGGCTCCGGCGGGCTGCCCATGCGAATTAGGTTGCCGTCCCCATCACAAATATTGCTGCATAAGTCATAAAAATATTCAAGCAGCAAATCCTCAATATTGGGGAACAGCGGGACATATCGGGTGCGGTGGTTTTTGGTGTCCGTTTCAATCACCCCAAGCCCGGTCACCCGCGCTCTGGATTTTGATACACGCAGCAGATTCCCCTGCACATCACCCCAGCGCAATGCACAGAGCTCGCCTCGCCTGCAACCGGTGGCAATCGCGAGGAGAAAGTACAGGCGATAAACCGGTGGTTCTTGCAAAATGCACCGAATGAGCCGTCCCATCTCTGCCGTCGACGGAATAAACTGCCTTGCCTTTTCAAAATGTGGCAGCCTCACCCGCCGCACGGGATTGCCGGAAATAATATCGTTGCGCCGCGCGTCCTCCAGTACCGTGCCCACCGCCTCTAGATATTTTTTCACCGTGCGTTCGGTGATCGGTCTGCCCCGCCACTCCCGTTTGCGAAGCATTTCGGCAAGATACTCGATGGTCATGGGGCGCAAATCCTTGAGCTTGATGCCGCCAATAAACTCGTTGCAGATATTCAGCGCGCCGCGATAGGTTGCCACCGTCGAGGGTTTGTAACGTAGTTGACGCGCCAGCCACTTTGCCGCGAACACCTCAAATTTACTGTTCGCATCCTCACTGTAGCCGTGCTTAAATTCTTTTTCAAAAGCATCGGCAGCGGCCTGCACATACTGCAATACACCTCGCTTGGGGATGCTTTCCGGCACGGTAATGCGCTTTGCTTTAGTGCGCTTCTGCCCGTTTGGCTTGTAACCGTTAAAGGCGAGGAGCTTAAATTTTCGTTCGCTCTCCTGCGTGAAAGTTGCCATTTTGCGCCTCACTCTCCCTGCTTATTTTTAATAGCCATCGGCAGCGTGATAAAACCCTTGGAAAGGTTCACCTGTGCCACCGCGTCGCGACGAAATTCGTAAGCCTCTTGGTAATCATAATCAAAGGATTCGACCAGCATCAGGTTGATTTGCCCCAGCTCCACCGCAATTTTATAAGCCAGCATCGCAAGCCTGTCCTCCATCTCTTTCAGCTCACGCCGCTCCAGCTTTGAATAGACTTGGGCAATTTCATTGGCAAAATGGTTGATGCTCATGCGCCCGATATATTCTCGAAGTGCTGCGTCAATGAATTCCGAGCGGTTAGCAAAGCCCAAATTTGCACGGTTTTGTTCCTCCAAAGCCAGCGTTTCCGCGCTTAAAGACACCGTCACTTTTTCTTTTTTAATCATCAATCTCCCTCCTCAAATACGTTTCCAAGCCGATTCTGAAAGCTATAAATTTTATCAAACTGAATATTGCCAAGAGATTTTTTTACGGTTCCAATGCAACCTTTACGGAGGTCGGCAAAAATTTTAGGGTCTACTTCGTTGTAATGGGCAATCACATTGGAGGAAATCGCAAGCTCCACCGCCAGCTTGAAAATTGTGCGGCAGATGCGCCCCTCCATGCTTTTCAGCCGCTTATCCACCGCTGCCATCATCGTTTCGGAGAGGTAATCCTCCGCTTGCTTTGTCTCCAAAAACGAGGTGTAAAAGTCAACCGCCTTGCAGATATATTCGTTGCGGCTGTGAAAACCCGCCGCCGCAAAGCCTGCGTCAAGCTTTTTGAGTTTTTCGGCATCAATGCGAATTTGCACCTTTGTTTCTGTTTTTTCTTCGCTCATTTTGTCAAAATCCTTTCCCTGTGATTTTTCTGGCGTTTCCAGCTTGGAGGTAGGCGCAAAGCCGCTTACAGTGTGCGTTCTTCGCCGTCTGTGCCGCCACACTGCCCTAATTTTATGGCTTAGGTGCACCTGTGACCCCATCTTTCAACTTGCCGCAAAGCCGCTCCCCGCCCCGCATTGCGGGACGGTGTGAGCCGAGAGGGGGTCGCGCACGACTCCCTCTCTTTTTCCTGCTTAACTTTCCACCCAAAACTTTGCCGCCGAATTCCGCCTGGACGGTCGGACTTTGCGACCCTTGGTAAAAGTGCCGCATGTGGGGGCTGTTTAGCCGTTCCGATGCCGATACATTGCCGTGTCGGAGCATCTCCGCTGGGCTGGGTGGTATCTACACCCCATCGGGCATTGCAATGTCAAAAGCACTGCGAGATTGCAGGGGATTTTCGCGTTCTCGCTTCATTGCCGTTGCAAGCTCAATAATGCGGTCTGGATTACTCAAAATGTCTGCCACAGCAGCCTCCGTCATGTAAGCGCCGTGCTTACGAATGGTGGGGATGACCTCCTCAAAGATCCAACGCTCATACTTTTGGGCGGCGGGCAGCTTGCTGTGAACAATCAGCCGAAATAAATCGCCCTCTGGAATAAAGGATAGCTCCTGTCTGCCGCCATTCGTGACGATGTTCCGTTTCACGACACCCTTGCAGTGCCGTGCCAGCGCATCGTGGGAATTGCTGTAGCCCAAAACCTTGGTGACATCGCTGCCGCAGAACAGAGGCTTGTCATTTTCAGTGACGGTGCGCACCGCACTGAACTCCTCGTGGGTAAAAATTTGTAGATTCAAATCCATCACATTGCAGCACTCCTCTCTAACTTTAACAGTGGGCTGTTTTCTTTGGCGCGTTTTCTGCGCACCTGCCGTTCTGCCTCACTGATTGGCGCGCGGATACCAATGGTGAGCAGACTTTTCGGCATCGTCACAATCATAGCGCCCCCAGTTTCACTGTCAGAAAGAAAAATGCCCGGATGCTTTTCTGCGAAACGCCGCAGCTTATTTTTTAGTTTGACATTGTGGGTGTAAATCTCAGCCGTGCTCTCGGCCTCATTGAATAGCACGATGCTCTCCTGTTCGATTTTTGTCAGCTTCAAATGATGTCCTCCTGTTTTTCTTCTCTGTAGTTATACTGTTTCTTTATAGTGGGTCTTGTTAGTTTAGGTCTTGTTATTGCTACACATCTGATACCGCTATCCCGTATCTGTTTTATGGGAGAAGCACGGTTCACGGATATGATAGCAATTGCTTGTCCGCGAACCATTGGAACGATAGCGCTCTGCCTTTTCCAGCAAGCCCACCGCCTCCAGCTCTCGCAGCGCGTTGTCCACCGATTGCAAGGAAATCCGGCACAGCTCTGCTAGCTTTTTGCGTGAGGGAAAGCAACTGCCGCTTTTTTCGTCCCTGTGCTTTGCAAGGCAGCAGTAGACGGTGAATGGTATCGGCTTGAGCGCAAAGTCGAAGATGTGGTTGCTGACCATGAAGAAGTTTTTGCGTTTGGTCATGGCTTCTATCCTCCTTGTTTTTGAAAGAGGAGAGGCTTATTCACCCCTCTACTTACTTCAGCAAAGTTACGAGGGTTTGAACGACCGTATTTTGATATTTTACAAAATGTTCATATTCAGCACCGTGTTTCTGCGGATTTCAATTTTTGCATTATTAAATTGGCGGTTGAAACGAAGCTATCTTTAGAATATAATTGGCTCATCAAGCAATTTATCATATTTAGATATGATTGGAGCAAGCCAATGAAGATGTACCGCACGACAACCTATCGGCAAATGTCCTCCGCGTTATACCATTTCAATACGCTGCGCGATAAGTGGAGCGATAAGCGCTGCGTGTTGGAATTGACCGGCCCAAAGGGCAGCCGCAAGACGACCTTTGCGTTGGATTTCTTTGCGGAGAAGCGGTTTTTCTATTTTACATTCAAAGGCCTTGGCGAACTTATGGCGCGAAGACTGTTGGCAACTCGTTTGTCTCGGCAAGGCTACGCGCCGGCAACACAAGCGTGGGAGGATGTTTTTTCAAGTCTCGACCAAATGGCGGCGCGAACCAAAATCATCATCTTCGATGATCTGGACGAAATCATTTCAGACAAAGCCTTTGCCGCCGCGCTACAGGCATATATCGAAAATCCAAAACGCCGCCGCATATTTTTGGTGTTGATACATGCCGATTCCGTAAGCCTCGCGCCGCTCGTAACACTTTCACATACCATTGTCCTGCCCTACTGCTCGATTGCGGAAACAAAAAAATCCCATCCAAACAGGGCGGGACAGGAAATTTTGCAAATATATACGTTGAGTGGAGGCATCCCGGAAATTATCAACGGCTTTGATGAAAACGGGAGCATTGAAGATAATCTGCGCCGAATGCTTGGTGAAAAGTCGCCTTTTCTGACCTTTGCCGAAGATGTGTTGGAACGGCAGTTTCGCTGCCCCGAAAGCTACGCTATGATTCTGCACGCGCTTGCCACGGGACACACCCGCGTCAGCGAGGTTGGAGGTTTCACCGGCTTTGCATATAACAAATGCGACAAATATATCAAGGCGCTGATTGCGGCTGGAATTGTGAGCGCCGCCAAATTTGAGCTTGAAAACGGCGCGGAAAAGACCTGCTATATCATCAAAAATTTGTACTTGCACATTTGGTACGAATTTGTTTACCCAAACCGCGATCTTATCGCGCAGGGAAGCTTTACGGGCTACTTTATTGAACACGCGCTGCCAATCATCACAAAAGATTACCTCGCGTGGGAATATATCCGCGCCTGTTTTCGCGCGGCGCATGGACGGTGGAATCATTTCTTGTCGTTTGCAATCAAATCGAATGTTGATTACAAACCTTACACCGTTTTGGATAAGGATTTCTCCTATACGTTCGACTGCTTTGTCAAAGACAAGAACTATGCTGTGTTTGTAAAAATCTTTATGAATGAAAACCATGCAATCGGGCGGGCGGAGCTTGACGAGCTCGAACGGGCGGTGGCTCTTTGCCATCCGTACATGGATAGCTATGTGTATTTGTTCAGCAAGCGTCGCTTCAGCGATTATGCCGTGCATCAGGCTTCCCTTGGCACGATAAAGCTGTTCCCCGTTGAGCGGTTGCGTTTTTAAGGTCAAGGTAGGCGCTTTGACAGGGGTACACTGCCGTGCCGGAGCGGTTGACGGTATCGCTTAGGAGAACCATCGGATGCGTAGAATAAAATTCTCACACAGGGCAATGCGCCCGCCAACACGAGGTACAGACCGGCTGCCGCCGATCTGCGCTCTTGCACAAAAAAATGACAGCTACTCTAAATTCTTAAAGCAACTGTCATCTGTGCTTTTTTCGTACGCGGCATCTCCGCCGCTGCCCTGTGGCACAACAAAGCGGCCGCCCGCATTGAGGATTTCCTCAAGCGAACGACCGCTGTCGTAACTGCCAAGCTGTGTGAAAAGCCGCCACGCTAACCAGAAACCGCATTGGAAGCTCTCTCTTGCGTTTGCACCCGCAATCAAGTCCTTGTTGTCGATGATGCGAAGCACCAGTTTGCGTTCAGGCTTAGCCAGTTGCTCAATCAGCGCCCTGTGGCTTTCGTCAATTTCCCGCTGTGTTTCCAACTGAACCGTTGGACGGCTGTATTGGTCGTAGAGCTCGTCAAAAATATTTTTCATCATGCGTCACCTACCTTTCAGCAACACACAATACCATCTTTGCGCTAAGAAGTCTACAACAATATTTCCTGCACCCGCAAGCTTGTTGGCATTCGCCTTCATTTTAGCCGTGCGCGGCTAAAACCACTTCGTGCCCTCACAAACTCCACCGGAGCTTGTGTCGCTAAAGCGACCGGGCAACCTGCCCATCAGCAAGCATCACCTTGATGCCGTGCGGGTGGGTGGCGCTGTTGGTAAGAATTCTTGCCACTACGCCCTCGGTGAGCTTACCCGTGCGCTGGTCAGCTTTCAGCACTATTTTGACGCTTGCGCCGATTTTTATATTACTGCGGTTTTGTCCGTTCACAACAGCACGCTCCATTCGTTCTTTTTAAAGCCCACCAGCACCTTTCCGCCGCCAATCAGTAGCGGACGCTTCACCAGCATTCCATCGGTGGCAATCAGTGCAAGCTGCTCCGCTTCGCCCATCGTCGGCAGCTTGGCGGCAAGTCCTAAATCTTTGTAGACCAGCCCGCTGGTATTAAAGAACCGCTTGAGCGGCAAGCCGCTTTGCCTATACCATTCGGTCAGTTCTGCAAGAGTGGGGTTTTGCAGCTTGATGTCCCGCAGGTCGTATTCGATGTTATGGTCGTCCAGCCATTGCTTTACTTTTTGACAGGTGCTGCACTTGGGATACCAAAGGAATAGATAGTTCATGATGAAACCTCTTTTCTGCTCGAAGTTAGCAATTTGAGTATACCACATATTTTATTTTGGTTACAGTCATTCGGGTTACTCAAATAGAGTTTATAACCAAAGCGCGATATGACGATGTTTCTTTGAAAAAGCGGCGATAAAAGGTGGCGATAAAAACCGGCGATAAAGTCACCTTTTCCCTGTGCCGAAACACAAAACAGCCACTATATTGTTTTTATATCAACAACGACTGGGCAAAACCGCGTTAGGTGCTTTGTTTATTCTTATCTCAATTTTCCACTTGTAAATCAGATAAATTTATGTTAATCTAAAACTATAGTTTTGATTTGCATAAATTATGGTGTTGTACCAATCCTATGGACGGAGGGATTTCCATGTATTATGAACGCACGATTGAGCCGACTATTCGTTCGATTAGCGAGACTTTCCCTGTTCTTTTGGTCACCGGGCCACGGCAAGTGGGCAAAACCACCCTGCTGAAAAAGATGGCAGAACCTGATCGGAAATATGTTTCGCTGGATAACCCCACAAACCGCAGCTTTGCAAAAAGCGACCCCGAACTATTTTTGCAACGCTTTTCCCCGCCCATTATTATCGACGAAGTACAGTATGCGCCTGAGCTATTTGATTTTATAAAAATTTATGTTGACGAGCACAAAATCTGTGGTGACTTTTGGTTGACTGGCTCGCAAACCTTTCATGTGATGAGAAACGTTACAGAGTCTCTTGCAGGTAGAGTCGGCGTTGTCCGTATGCTGGGGTTATCAAACAGCGAAATTAACGGTCTGCATTACCCCGCGTTTGAGGTCGATCCGCAGGTGCTGATTAAGAGGATGGATACAGCGTCACGAATGACCTTACCGGAAATTTTTGAGCGAATCTACACCGGCTCGATGCCGCGACTGTACGAAAACCCGAATGTCAACCGCGAGGAATATTACGAATCCTATCTGGAGACCTATATCAGCAGAGATATTAAAGACCTGACTCAAGTGGCCGACGAGCAGACATTTCTCAAGTTTGTCAATGTTGTGGCAGCAAGAACAGCCACCAATGTCAATTATGAAACGCTGGCAAGCGAAACGGGAGTCAGTGCGCCCACGGCAAAGCAATGGCTGTCGGTGATGATTTCATCGGGGTTGGTTGCGCTGATAGAGCCGTATTTTAACAATGCGCTGAAACGCGCAATCAAAGCGCCGCGTATGTATTTTCTTGATACCGGGCTATGTGCCTATCTCACTCGCTGGAACTCCGCCGCCGCGCTGGAAAACGGCGCGATGGACGGCAGCTTTTTTGAAACTTGGGTTGTATCGGAAATCTACAAAAGCTACCTCAATAATGGCAAGCGCCCACCGCTGTTTTTCTACCGTGACAGCAATAAAAAGGAAATTGATTTGATTATCCATCAAAACAATACCATTTACCCGATTGAGATTAAGAAAGGCTCCGCACCAAAAGATGCAACCAAAAACTTTTCGGTGCTCGCTCCGATTGAGGCTCCCCCAAGTGAGGAAGACATTTTTTCCGGCGCGGCGCACCTAAAAACAGAAATCGGTACCGGCGCCGTGGTGTGTCTGGCTTCTGACATTACACCAATTGATAAGCAAAACTGGTATATTCCAGCGTGGCTTATTTAACGGTTGATGAATTTCTGACTACTATTTGACTACCAACTTTTAAAAACGCTAA
Organism: Angelakisella sp.; assembly: GCA_036645835.1. Lineage (GTDB taxonomy): Bacteria > Bacillota > Clostridia > Oscillospirales > Ruminococcaceae > Angelakisella. The sequence continues at coordinate 10,728 of JAVXNK010000007.1, forward strand.
AAAACGGCGCAAACCCGCTTGGCAAAAGGGTACGCGCCGTTTCTGTTTGATTGAAAAATTTGTGCAACACCAACAATAAACCGCATGCATAAAGGCTTTGCGGTATCATGTCATAGAACTCCGACTCTATAGGTCGCAGGTTCGAACCCTGTCGGGCGTACCAAGTAAACAAACCTGTTTTTTACGAAAGTAAAAGACAGGTTTGTCTTTGTTATAGGCGCTTTTCTCCCATAAGTTACCTTTAGAAAGGATGCCAAACAATGAGTTATATACCTTTTGGTTTTATAAAAACCCCTAACGGCAATATTTATGTAGAACCTCATCAAGCTGCTATAGTAAAACAAATCTATCAGCGATATCTTCAAGGCGAAAGTCTCGGAGGCATCGCTGATTTTCTTTTCAAGGAAAATATAGTCTCCCCCACAGGTCAAGAAGAATGGACACGGCCTACAATTAGCAAACTTCTTTCAAACTCAAAGTATATCGGCTATATCATCAATTTTGAAGATTACTTCGCTGTACAGGTTCAAAAAGGTAATCGTAGCAATATAGACGAGGACAGGAACAAGAGAACGGCCACCCGGTATTGTTCACAGAACGTACTGAGTGGTCTTTTAGTTTGCGCAGAATGTGGCGCCAATTATCGTAGGATTACCAAGACATCTGGTGAGATCGTTTGGCGGTGTGCCAACAAAGTTGAGCATGGCAAAAAAATCTGCAAAGATGCACCAACAGTCAGCGATGACACCGTCAAGGCAACTATCTGTGAGATGTTAAATATAGAGAACTTTAATGAAGAACAAGTCACGGCTATAATCGAAAGTATTCTTGTTCAGCGTGATAGCGATTTCAAGGTTGAATTCAAGTGCAAACCAATGCAAATTATAGAATATTAGGTCTGTTCAAATGTCGATTATGCTGATATAATATTTATATTAGCAGAATTATAGCAAAGCGGACAGGGTGAATTAGAAAGTGGAATCATTGAACCGTGAAATAATAGCAGATGACAAATCGAATTTTAATATTTTTGTATCACTGACCGATATAGCTCGTGAGAAGGATAGTAAATCTCCCGGCTATCTTGTGCAGTGTTGGATGCGTAGTGGCAATACTGTCGAGTTTTTGCGATTGTGGGAACAAATCAATAATCCAAAATTCCTTGATAATGAGTGTTGTAGACTAATGGAAACGATTCGCACCACGCCCACCACGCTGACACCAAAAATGTGGAACAGCAAAACGAAGGCTATCGGGATAATTTCAAAGGCAGGTAAGAACGGTTGCATCATGGCTCATCCGGAGATTGCGCTAGCGTTTCAAGCATGGATATACCCAACAGTTATGTTGGAATTAGTGAAGAAGCATTTACACGTGAAGCGGGAGCGTTGAGATTTTGAAACTTAATTACTCGAACTTTCAAAAAAGGCATGGAGGGAAATTGTGGAGAATCTAATTAAAAAAATATTGCGCAATTCCAATTATTCCCTATCTGATGAAGATATCAATAGGCTATCAAATTTGCATTATGAAAATATAAAAAGTGGAAACTATGATTTTACAAAGTTCAATAAAAAAGTACTGACGCAGCGAGGTCAAACAGGGAAAAAATATAGGACTGTATACTCATTTGATAAGGGCACAACGGAAAATATTTTGTGTGAATATTTCAAAATAAAGTTAGATAATGCTTTTGACATACGTTATGCGGATCGCAAAAAAATCATGAAAATTCTTTTTAATACATTGCCAGTTATAAAAGATTTGAATGATTTTGTAATTGTGCGGTTTGATTTTAAAAGCTTTTTTGACAGTGTATCAACAAATCTTATTTTCGATGAATATATACAGATGTCGGCTATGAAACGTAGCGACAAGGACTACTTTCAAGAGTTTTGCAATGTGTTTTCATATTGCTATGCTGGTCTTCAAACTTCAAATGCCATGACCGAAATTGTTAGTTCAAACTTTGATAAGGTGTTTAGAGCAAAACTAAATGAATATGGTATTGTATTTTTTGAAAGATATGTGGATGATGTCCTTGTTATTTTAACTTCATATGTTTCAGAAGCAGATTTTTTAAAATTATTAGAAGATAGCATTTTCTCTGTCTTCAAGAAATGTAAAGTGAAAATTAATCCCAGAAAATTCAACTACATATCACGCAGAACGCTTCCTCAAACTATAATGTTTGATTTCTTAGGATATAATTTCACTATAAATAAATCCAATAGAAATACGCCTGAATTTGAATTTGGAATTACCCCATCAAAGATAAAAAAATATCGCTCTAAAATTCGGCAAACTTTAATTGAATACAAAAAAGATGGAAACCTTGAATTATTAAGGCATCGGATGAAAGTTTTTTCTTGCCGAGTAGTATATTCAATTGTGTTGCATGATGATTATTGTACTTGGATCACAAAGGGATTAACAGATAACTATGGGGAATTACGCTTTCATTTGAAAAACTTAGATGCCATGACAGTTAGTTTTTTGAAAAATGCTTATTACAATGAAATGCGATCGCTCGGGGTGCCAATCCCGTATTTCATGGCAAAAGGTCCACGCATTCATGATGAAAGCATCTATAATCTCTATTCCAATTTAAAAAGAAATAGATCACTTGTTTTTGACGAGCGGGTCGGCATCAAAATAATTGACTTAGCAGCTGAGGTGCGAAAAGTATCTCCTCACTATTATTGTGGTGAAAAAACTTATGGGCAGATTGCAAAGGCATATTTTGACGTGTTAAACATTTAGCTTAAAAGCACTAAAGGATACCAGTTTGCACTGATATCCTTTAGGCATTCGCACAACGTTCAGCCAAACTGGTAACTTTGTACTGATAACGTGTGTAGTAATGTTACCATCACTACTGAGTTAGCGTCCTAACTATGTCTACTATATTACTACAAAAGGAGGGCTTGGTCAATGAAATTAAAAAATATTAAGCGAAATTCTCTTGATTACATTCTTACAGATATTCTACCAGTTGAGTTATCTGAACTTTTTACATTGAGATATTTTTACGAGTTTCTACAGAATCATGTGAAAGAGTTAAAATCTGAAACCCAAAAAATAATTGGCATCAAAAATGCAGTAGATAAGCAGACAAAGCTTTTTGAGGATAATAAGTTGTGGGCCTCTACTCCCCTTAAATTCAATATTGCCAAGGGCCAATCAGGAAATCGAGAACTTAACGTGCTGCAACCCATAGCGGCTGTTCAATTATACTATTTTATAGCCACATACCAAGATGAATTGCTTAGGCATTTGGATACAAATTCCGTCTTTTCTTTGAGATATCATCAAAAGGCAAATTCTTTACACTATAAAATGCGTCGAAAAAATGTGACACAGTATTTCAATGAAACATCCGCCAATCTGTCAAAAAGGGTTTTGGAGCAGACGGGGCGCTACTTTGACTTAAAGCCATACTCTTCAATAGTGAGCTTTACAAACTCGGATGAGTGGTATGATTTTAATTTAAAGTATAAATACTTTGCTAGAATGGACTACAAGTCTTGCTTTGACAGCATATATACACACACCTATAAGTGGAGTATTAGTAAAGATGTCAATGATTCTAAGGGATTTAAAAACACAAATATTTTTACAACGATTGATCGAATATTACAAAACATTAACTCGCTAACTTCAAATGGATTAGTTGTGGGCCCAGAATTTTCCAGACTGATTGCAGAGCTGCTTCTCCAGCAAGTTGATATGAATGTCTATTCAGCATTGCTAAAAGAAGGAATCACTTTGGGAAAACAGTATGCTATTCGAAGATATGTTGATGACTTGTTCATTTTTACAGATACTGAGGAAATTCGCGAAAAAATAATTAGCTTGTATGATATTGCCTCTCAAAAATTTCTGCTACAACTTAATAGCACCAAATTAATTAAAGAGAAGTTGCCATTTATACTGACGACTTGGCTTAATCAAGCTAGCACCTATTGTACCAATTTGAGCAGTGAACTATTTTACTCGCAAGAGGAACTACGCCGAAAAGATGACAATTCTGATGTGCATTTCTTTAAAGGCAGAACTTTTTTGAGCATGAAAACTGTTTTAAAAAGAAATTTCAATGATTTGATATCATCGTTTCCTCAAGAAAGAACAAAATTGGTTTCATATGGGTTGGGAACCTTTCTCAATAAGGTTTCTTCAATTAAGGGAAATAACCAACACCCAATATTTGGCGAAAGCGTTTCCGAAGGTATGATATTTGAACTAATCGATTTAGTGACGTTTATTTATTCTCATGCCCCTACATTTGATAATACACAAAAATATATATCTATCATCAGTTATATTAACGATGACATATGCCTTGTTGAAAAACACAGAGTCGTGTTGCAAAAAATAATCAATAAATATGCTTATATTTTTTCTCAATCAAACTCAAATGATGTTGTCAATCTCATTTTATTCTGCGCACAATGTCAGATCGAAGTTCCATTTGAATTCGAGATGCGGTTCAAAGAAAACTTATATAGGGATGATAACCCGATTGCAATTGCAACTTTTTTTCTATATTCAAAGTATAACGAGGCTTTTTTCAATGAAGTTAAAACAGAAATCAATTCAAAAATCGCCAAAAAACTAGATGCTATTCGAGACATAGATAATCTCTTGCTGTACAAAGAGTTTTGGTGGCTAATTCTTTTTAATAAGTGTCCATATGTGACATCTGAAATTCAGCAACGGTTTGATGCGCTGCTAACCACTCTTAAGACCAAGTCCATTGGTACTGATGTTGGCTGTTTGACCTTGGGAATATATTGCGATTTTTTACAAACCTCCTCAGAGCAATTCTTTAGTTGGGATATTAACAACCGGAGTTTGTTAAGAGAAATAACTTATAGAACTCATGAACGGACAATTTTTAAAAATTATAGATACGGACAAACCGGTTATACGAGCATTGAATAAATTGTAAAATTGCTGAACTAACCTGGATCAAGAATATCTTTTTTGCACTGTTAGTCCATAAAGAAGTATTCTTACGAGACTTTCAAGTCCTGTAAGAATACTTCTTTTTTATATCTGTAATAATTTCACAATTTAAGCTGTGAAATTTAAGCATGTCATTATAAAGGCAAGATAAAGACTAAATCCACTATCCAAGTGCAACTGCTTTGGCATGACTTTAAAGGTGAAAGTCCACGTTAACAAAACTTTAACACCGTTGGCACATCTCTAGCGGCACACTT
>JAVXNK010000007.1:16052-17384 GCA_036645835.1 Angelakisella sp.
AAAGTCCACGTTAACAAAACTTTAACACCGTTGGCACATCTCTAGCGGCACACTTACGCTGCATGCTGTATTATGCGTGTATCTAGAAGCAAAGGGAGTGCATTTGATGAATGTAATTATTACGGGCTGCGGCAGGGTCGGCGCGTATCTGGCTGGACGGCTATCCCAAAGCGGGCACAATGTAACGATTATTGACAGCGACCAGAAAAGCTTTGATAAACTGGGCAACGGCTTTAACGGGATGCCGGTTACCGGAATCCCCATTGACGAAGATGTTTTGAAACTGGCGTCTATTGAAACCGCCGACGCTGTGTGTGCGGTTACGCCGGATGACAACATGAACATTATGATTGCACAAATTTCCCGGCAGTTGTACCATGTACCCGTTGTCATTACCAGAACCTCGGACCCGGAGCGTGAAGAGGTGCTTAAACAGATGGGACTGGACACACTATGCGCCACCACGCTGGCGGTGGAGCGCCTGGAAACCATGTTGGAAAAAGGGCGGTGCGTACAATGCGAATTATGATAATTGGCGGCGGAAACGTCGGCTACTATCTGGTAAAGTCTCTCGTTGCGGAGAAGCATAAAATCATGATAGTTGACACAAATCTGGTCCGATGTGAGCGTATTGCAGCGGAATTTGTTGACAAGCACGTTACCGTAACCCATGGTGACGGAACTGATGTGGAGGTTTTACGCGAGGCAGGCATCCACCGTGCGGAGGCGCTGATTGCAGTTACAGGGCAGGATCAGAACAATTTTGTAGCCTGTCAGCTGGCAAAGGACTATTTTGGTGTCAGGCGTACCATCTCCCGTGTCAACAATCCAAAGAATATCCGCGTGTTTGAAAAGCTGGGCGTGGATTCCGTTATTAGCAGCTCCGCGCGCATTGCAGGCATCATCAATCAAGAGCTGGACTGGACAGATATAAATCGTCTGCTGTGGGAAAAGGTTGGCGGCGCACGGATTAAGGAAGCAGTTGTGGAAAAAGGCTCACAGTTCGACGGTAAGCGGCTCATGGAACTGGGGCTTCCAAAGGGTACAATTCTGCTGTCCGTCATTCGTGGAAGCGCAGCAGTCATTCCGGGCGGCGATACGCAGCTTCACGCAGGTGACATGGCAATTGTGATGGGCGAGGAACCGGAGCTTTCCGACACGCTCTGTCAATTTACCGTTTAGCGGAGGTGCATCATGTTTAAAAAAATTTATAACACCCTCAAGGGAATACTTTTTGAGTTTACCTATACATTTATAACTATCGCGGTGGGGGTTGCCATTTCTGTGGTATTTTCGCTGCTGTAAGGATGAGTTTATGATTGAAAAGCCAGT
>JAVXNK010000007.1:17484-24327 GCA_036645835.1 Angelakisella sp.
CATTTCTGTGGTATTTTCGCTGCTGTAAGGATGAGTTTATGATTGAAAAGCCAGTAAATAAAGCCATGTCAATCTGTTATTACATCGGTCTTGTTACAATCGCTCTGGGCGCTCTGCAGGCTGCTCCCCTACTCACCTCTCTGGTCTGCCGAGAGTGGAAAATCCTTCTAATCTTTCTGTCCAGCGGTTCCTTTACGCTGATTACCGGCGCGGTACTTACGCTGGTTGGATGCCGGGAACGAAGTGCGCGGCTAAGCTTCGGTGAGGGCATGGTGGTGGCGGCAGGCTCCTGGTTTCTGGGGATGCTTCTGTGCGCATTGCCCTATTACCTATCGGGCAACTATCTGTCCTATTTGGACAGCTGCTTTGATGTAATGAGCGGATTGACCACCACAGGCGTTGTTTTAATTCAGGGAATGGATCATCTCTCTAACGGTATCAATATGTGGCGACACGTTCTTACCTTCGTGGGCGGCCAAGGCATGGTAGTGCTGGCGCTGACATTCCTGACTAAAAATCAGAGCGGTGCATACAAGATGTATGTGGGCGAAGCCAAGGACGAGCGGCTGTTCCCCAACGCGGTCAGTACGGCGCGGCGCATCTGGTACATAAGCCTGCTCTATCTTGCCATTGGCACAGCCGTTATGTTCATCGCTGCACTTGCAGCCGGGCTCCCGGCAGGCCCGGCGTTTTTGCACGGTCTGTGGACTTACATGTCTGCGTGGAGCACCGGGGGTTTTGCGCCCATGTCGCAAAATATTCTTTACTACCACAGCACGTTTTTCGAGCTTGCTACAGTGGTGTTTTTTGTAATCGGCTCCTTCAACTTTGCATTGCACCACGCAGTGCTATCGGGCAACCGGCAGGAGCTGCGGCGCAACATAGAAACCACAACCTTTGCAGTAACGCTGACGCTGCTAACACTGGTTACCACGCTAGGGCTGATGCAGAATCGCGTCTATCCTGACGCCATGGCAATGTTCCGCAAGGGCTTTTACCAGCTGATTTCCGGTCACACCACTACCGGTTTTATGACTGTATATGCCAAGCAGTTCTATTATGAGTGGGGAGATATTGCGCTGTTTGCCATCACTATTTCTATGCTTTTTGGCGGCAGCGCATGTTCCACTGCTGGCGGCTTCAAGGGACTGCGCACCGGCATTATCTTTTCCACCTTTAAAACAGAGGTGCAGCGCATGATGCTGCCGGAGAACCGCGTCATCGCGCAAAAGATTCATCATATTCGCGATGTAATTCTAAGCGAAACTACTGTACGAAGCGCGTTTCTCATAGTCTTCGCCTATGTCATAACCTTCACGCTGGGGACGCTGGCAGGGATGCTGGCAGGCTTTCCGTTCGGTATGGCGGCGTTTGAATCCGCCTCGGTAACCGGCAACGTGGGGCTGAGTATCGGCGTAACTTCGCCCGGAATGCCGGCGTTTCTGAAAATTACCTACATCGTAATCATGTGGCTGGCTCGTCTGGAGTTTATGTCGGTGCTGGCGCTGGGCGCATACTGCTTCAGAAAGGTAAAACAATTATGCGACAGAAAATCATAGGGCTTGCGTGCCTGCTTATAATGCTTCTGACCGTTCCTGCCCAGGCGTCAGAAGTAGCCGTGTCCAGTACGGAGCTGATTGACCGTGCAAAGGAATATGACGGGCAAACGGTCGTATACAGTGGTGAAACGGTGGGTAATATCCTACAGCGTGGTGACTTTGCATGGGTGGCCTTGTTTGACGGACAAAACGCCATAGGCTGTTATGTTCCTGCAGCCGACACGGCGGCAATCCGTTTTTGCGGCAGATATGGCATTCGGGGCGACACTGTTTCCCTCACCGGTGTTTTTCACCGTGCCTGCGCCGAGCACGGAGGAGATATGGATATTCACAGCCTTACCCTCCAGGTAACAGAGGTGGGACACCCTCTAAAGACAGAGATTCCAGCGGTGCTTGCTTATGCCGCCGGTACACTTTTTCTGCTGGCACTGGCTCTGATTTTTCTCGTAATTCGGAAGCATAGGTGATACAATAAGAGAAAACGAAGTGGAGGGGTGTGGATGAGTAGTAGCATGAGGGAGCATATTCTCGTCTGTTTGTCACCGTCTCCGGCAAGCGGAAAGGTGCTTCAGGCTGCGGTGCATATGGCCGCTGTCTTTGGCGCAGAGCTGACCGCACTGTATGTTAAAACCCCGATGCATCTGAACCCGAACAGTGCCGCCCGACTACGCGGCTATATAAAAGAAGCAGAGAGCCGCGGCGCGCATATTGCTACGGCTTCCGGCGGCGATGTCCCCATGCAGGTTGCCGCATATGCCAGAGCCGCCCATGTAACCAAGATTGCTGTGGGACGTTCCGGCGGCTGGCGTAAGCTGCTGCCCTTCCAGCAGAATCTGGAGGAGCGGCTTACCCGTCTGGTGCCTGAGCTGGAGGTCTATACTATTCCGGATCTGCTGCAGCCAAATACCGGCGGTGCGCTTCGAAAAAATCAAAAGAAGTTTTCTGCCCAATCCGCGCTGATTTCTCTCGGGCTTTTGGCGCTGGCCACACTGGTAGGGTTGGGGCTCAAGCATCTGGGCTTTACCGATGCAAATATCATTACCCTTTACATTTTTTCTGTGCTTTTAACTGCGTTTTTAACGGATGGTCAGGTTTACGGACTGGTATCCTCGGTACTGGCTGTTTCGGTCTTTAACTTTCTATTTACAGAACCGCGTTTTACGCTACAAGCCTACGACAAGGGCTATCCGCTTACCTTTCTCATTATGTTTCTGGCAGCTGCGCTGACAAATTCGCTGACCGCACGTGTAAAGCGTCAGGCACAGGAAAACGCACAGAAAGCGTTCCGCACCGAAATCCTGCTTACTGCCAGCCGCAATTTGCAGCAGGCCGACGGCGTAGACGCTATTCTGTCAGAAATGGCAAAGCAGCTTGGCAAGCTGTTGTCTCGGTCGGTTCTGGTCTATCCTGTCCGGGAGGGACAGCTGGACACGCCGATGGCGTTTCCGGTTGGGAGTGCGGTGAAGAACTTGCTGGAATCCTGCGCTGAAGAAAGCGAACGTGCAGTCGCATCCTGGACACTCCAACACAACAAGCGAGCGGGAGCGGGCACCATGACCTTCCCAGAGGCAAAGTGCCACTACCTTGCCGTCAGGGGACGCGGCGGAGTTTACGCCGTCGTCGGCATTGTCATGGAGCAGGGCGACGCAATGGCAGACTTTGACCAAAGCCTGATGTTCGCTCTCCTAGGCGAAAGCGGGTTTGCGCTAGAAGCCCACAAGCTAAATGAAACAAAAAATGCGTTGGCCCTGGAAGCCAGACAGGAGCAGTTGCGGGCAAATCTTTTGCGCGCAATCTCCCACGACTTGCGCACGCCGCTCACCAGCATTTCCGGCAACGCTGATATGTTGCTGAGCCAGCGGCTGACCTTAAGCGATGATACCAAACGTCAGCTCTATTCCGCCATCTATACCGATTCCGTTTGGCTCATCAGTCTAGTGGAAAACCTGCTCTCGCTCACCCGTATGGACAGCAACGCCCTGAAGCTGAACATCAAGCCGGAAATTGTGGCGGATGTGCTGGAGGAGGCCGTTGCCCATACCGCACGCCGTGGCGGAGCCCACGATATCCAGATTAAGGACACCGACGAACTGCTGATGGCTCGCATGGATACGCCGCTTATCGTACAGGTACTGGTAAACCTAATTGACAACGCCATTAAATACACACCCGCCGGGACACAAATCACTCTTTCGGCCAAAGCAAACGTTGATAGCGTGGAAATCTCGGTGGCAGACAACGGCAAGGGTATCCCGGATGAGTCAAAGAGCCGCCTGTTCGATATGTTTTACACCATTGATACCGTTCGCAGTGACGGCAGGCGTGGGCTCGGACTTGGACTTGCGCTCTGTAAATCCATTGTTTCCGCCCATGGGGGGACGCTACAAGTATCGGACAACGTGCCCCACGGCGCAGTATTTACCTTTACGCTTTCAGGAGAGGAGGCTGGAGAACATGAATAAACCACTTATTTTGGTGGTCGAGGACGACGCACCAATCCGTAACCTGATGCTGCTGACGCTGGAATCCCAGGGCTACCGCTACAAAAGTGCCGAGAACGGCAGTGCAGCAATTCTGGCATTGGTATCGCTTCAGCCGGATTTGATGATTCTTGACCTGGGGCTGCCGGATATGGACGGCGTTGATGTTATCCACAAAATACGCTCATGGTCCAATATGCCTATTATTATCGTCAGCTCTCGCAGTGACGACAGCGACAAGATAGTTGCGCTGGACGCGGGTGCGGACGATTATCTGACTAAGCCCTTCAACGTGGACGAACTGCTGGCAAGACTGCGCGTTGCACTGCGCCGGCTGCAGTTTATGCGTGACGCAGTTGGGTCTGACAGCACCACCTTTTCAAACGGCAGGCTCAAAATTGATTATGCGGCGGGCTGTGCCTTCATTGGCAACGAAGAAATTCATCTCTCTCCCATCGAATACAAACTGTTGTGCCTTATGTCCCGAAATGTTGGCAAGGTGCTCACTCACAACAGCTTTCTCAAGGAGGTCTGGCAAAACACCCTCCCCAGCGATACACCGTCTTTGCGGGTATATATGGCTACCCTGCGTAAAAAGGTGGAAGCGCCTCTCGGTCAAAAGCTAATACAAACCCACGTTGGCATTGGCTACCGTATGCTACGTGTCAATGTGGAGGATGAACCGTCAGGATTCCTAACCTAGAGCTTGCCGCTAACACTTTATTGGTAATATCCTTCGGCCCACGCTGACTACCATTTAACACCAAGTAAAGCAGATAGATTAAAAACGTCAAAAAAAGCCCCTGTATTACCTTAATTTGGTGTACAGGGGTTTTACTTTACATGTTATAGCTGTAGATATCAAGCCTGTTCGCGCCCAAAGTAATATCTCCCGCGCTTTTCAGTGGAGCTTCCATATTGTATAGCTTTTTGTGGACAACGGTTAATGCAGGATAGACACTGGTAGCAGTTGTTACCCCACTGGGGCTTATTTTCAATTAGCTTAATGGTTCGAGTGGGACATTGCTTTTCACATAATCCGCAGCCGTTACAACGCTCATTTGCACAAAACTGTTTTGTCTGACGTGCAAAAATATTGAAGCACTTAGCGACAAGAGTTGATTTTAGAAAAGCCATACTGCCCACCGTTATATCAAAGCAGTGCTCCCGAGCACGTATCTTCTTACAGATATGAGGAAGCTTTTCTACTGCGACAGCAATTTTACTTTCTTCCACTTCCCTACTGTCTACATCGGATCCAACAATGTAGTTGTTAGGCATAGAAAGGCTAAACCCACTATCCAGATGCAACTGTTTAGACATTATTTTAAGGGCATTGCCGGCTTCCTCTGCACAGGTACAAACTGCGTATGTATAAGCACCCTTACACTTGATATCCCCTATAAAGTCCATAACCACCTGAGGCGGGGCCCACGCATAGACAGGAAAAACCAGCCCCAACGTTGTATTTTCACCAAAGAAATACCCTGTGGGGCCATTCTTTGTCGCTTCCACAATGCTGATGACCTCATCGTTCAACTGCTTGCCCAATTCTTTGGCGACCCATTCTGAATTTCCGGTTCCCGAAAAATAGAATATCATTCCATTACCTCCTGTACCCTACCCACCTGCCCATCAGCAAGCATAACCTTGATACCATGCGGGTGGGTGCTGCTGTTGGTAAGAATTCTTGCCACAATACCCTCGGTTAACTTTCCTGTGCGTTGGTCGGCCTTCAGTACAATTTTAACTCTACAGCCAACCTTAATATTGCTTCTGCTCTGTCCGTTCATAATATGCTCCTCCTGTCTCTATGGTATGATTATACTATATTTATTTTAAGTATTATAGCGTTATATGGAAACTTCCAAAAATAAATATAAGGCATCTAAAAGCTGGTTTTATTTTCCAAATACACAAAAAAGGCCCAGCTGCAGCTGTGCCTTTTTTGACTAGATATGGGATGTTTTTTAAAAGATGTCTTTATTAAAATCAATCAATTTACTGATTTCAGGTATTTGTAAGGTAATTGAATATGATTCCTAATAGGTAAATAGTTGAGTCCAGTAAATAGTCCCGTTTACTTTATAGGAGCCTACTCCAATTTTTGTAAAGTTGGGATTTAGTATATTCGCCTTGTGTCCGGGAGAATTCATCCACGAGTTCATTACATCCGCAGGAGTCTTCTGTCCAAATGCAATGTTTTCACCTGCACCACGGTAGGAAACCCCCTGCTCTGTCAAGGCAGTAAAGCAACTGGTACCATTGGGACGGGTATGAGAAAAGTTTTGTGGTTGCTCAGTAGAACGAACATATGCTGCCGCTGCAATGTTTGAATCCGCTACTAATGGATTCAGCCCAGCTTTCGCTCTTTCAGCGTTTACCAATCTAACCACTTCTTCTGCAAGCTGAGCATCAGAAAGGTCTGTAGTTGGCTTGTCAACTACCGGTTTGTCAACTACCGGTTTGTCAACTACTGGCTTGTCAACTACTGGCTTGTCAACTACCGGGGCATCCTCGTCTGGAGTCTCTGGTTTTTCCGAATCACAGTCGGAGTCAGGGATTTCTTGATTGCATATGTTATCGCTTATGATTTTAACTATTTCTGATAGTGATTCGTTACCATTTACGGAATCATATAGATCATCACGAATAACATCAAGATTCAAGTCGTTACAATTCAAGTATCCTATGTAATCGCTAAAATTACCAGATTGTAACTGACGGGTGGTTGTGTCTGACGGAGTGCATGTACTAGTGGGATAACTTTCTGCAAAAGCCCTTGTTGTCATGGTACATACTAC